>CAYPUA010000021.1:0-59626 GCA_964413875.1 uncultured Bdellovibrionales bacterium | reverse complement strand
GGGGTCCAGGGGGGCACCCCCTGGTCGTCATTTGCATCTTGGCGCAGCCAAGTGCTGCCTGCGGAACAAGCGCTTATCGGCGATAGCCGATACAGCGCAGTTCGCAACTCCGCTTCAACATCTCAGGTAATTCGGGGGTCCAGGGGGGCACCCCCTGGTCGTCATTTGCATCTTGGCGCAGCCAAGTGCAAATAGAAAAAAAACTGCGCCAGCAGGGATTCGAACCCCGGACCAAGAGATTAAGAGTCTCCTGCTCTACCAGCTGAGCTACTAGCGCATATCCTTAAGGACCGGCGGATACTAAGCCAAAACGCGGACACAGATCAAGCGATCGGCACCCTACTCCTCCGTCCGGCAAAAAGAAGAGCTTGGTGTTCGCCCAAGCCTTCTGGTAGTTTCCACAAACTGTATGCAATCCAAAGAGATTCTTAAGTTTTTCTTCGAGATGGGGCAGCTCTCTCGTGTCAAGCGCGAGGGCTGGCGGCTGCTCGGAATTCAAGAGCCGGAGAGCGTTGCGGAGCACTCCCTGCGCGCTGCGCAGATCGGCTGGGTTCTGGCGAAGCTCGAGGGCTACTCAAACCCGCACGAGGTCGCTGCGATGCTGATCTTCCACGACATCGGCGAGTGCCGGATCGGGGACATTCACAAGCTCGCAAACCGGTACGTCTCCGCAGACGAAGAGCGCGCGGTCGAGGAGCAGGTCAGCCGGCTGGGCGAGGCCGGCAAGGATGTTCTTGCGCTCTGGCACGGCATCGAGAGCCAGAAGACGCAGGCCGGCATCATAGCCAAAGACGCGGACCTGCTTGAGCTCGCGGTGCAGGCGAGAGAGCTGATCGAGCGCGGATTCCCAGACGCTGCAGAGTGGTTTGAGGCGGCCAAGGCGCGCGTGCAGACGAAGTCGGCCAAGGAGCTGATTGAGCAGCTCCCGCACGTGCCGAGCACGAGCTGGTGGCACGGCCTGAAGAAGATGGACTGATGAAGGAAGAGGTTAGCGGAGAAGCGGAGGTGCTGCGCGGCACGATCGACCGTGTCACGTTCCGCAACGCCTCAAACGGCTACTCGGTGCTGCAGGTCGTCCTCGAGGGCTCCCAAGACCGCATCACCGCTGTCGGCACCGTTCCCTCAGCAGGTGTCGGCTCGTACGTCACGATGACGGGCGCTTTCATCACTCACCCCAAGTTCGGCAAACAGTTCACGCTCCACTCCCTGAAAGAGACCCAACCCTCGACCGCTGACGGCATCGAGCGCTACCTCTCTTCGGGCCTGATCTCGGGCGTCGGGAAGAAAACCGCTGAGCGGATCGTGAAGGAGTTCGGGGCGCAGGCGCTCGAAGTTATCCGCAGCGACCCGGAGAAAGTCGCGCAGCTCTCAGGGGTCGGGAAGAAGCGCGCAGAGATCCTAAACGCGGCTCTCATTCAGCAGGGAGAGTTCGACCAGATTCTGCGCTTCCTAGTTGAGCACCAGATCTCCCCTAACCTCTCGGCGAAGATCTACGAGCGCTTCAAGGGCAAGACGCTCGACGTGATTCAGGCCGACCCGTACGTGCTTGCGCGCGAGATTCGTGGCGTGGGATTCCACACCGCCGACACGATTGCGCTCAACCTAGGCATCCGCCCCGATTCTCCGAAGCGGCTCCAGGCGGGCATCTACTTCGCGCTCGACGCCGCCGCCGACGAGGGGCACTGCTACCTCTCGCGGCAGTCGCTGCTTGAGCGCGCCACGCACCTCCTGGGGCTTGAGGAGAGCGTCGACCTGGGCGAGCACCTTGACCAGCTCATTCGCCAGGGGCTCTTGGTTCTTTTTGAGGGCGGAATCTTCCTGGAGCGCTTCGATCGCGCAGAGGACTCGGTCGCGCGCTTCATCGCACAGCGCTCAAGACCGCGCGAGGCTCAGGCGCTTCGGCCCGAGGTGGTGCATGAGGCTATCGCTCAGGCCGAGGAGACGCTCGGTGTTGAACTTTCGCCGGAGCAGCGTGTGGCGGTCGAGTCTGCAGCGGCGCTGCCCCTTCTGATCATCACCGGCGGCCCCGGCTGCGGCAAAACAACCGTGATCAAGGCACTGACCCTGCTCTTCGAGCGCAGCGGCGTCTCCTTCGCTCTCGCTGCCCCGACCGGACGCGCCGCTCAGCGCATGTCGCAGGTGTGCGGAGCCCCTGCAAGCACCATCCACCGGCTGCTCAAGTACGATCCTTCGACCAGCAACTTTATCTTTAACGCCCGCAACCAGCTTCCGCACGAGGCGCTTATCATCGACGAGGCCTCGATGGTCGATGTGCTCTTGGCGCGCGACCTCTTCGCGGCGATCTCGCCAAAGTGCACGGTGATCCTGGTGGGTGACAAGGATCAGCTCCCGTCAGTCGGCCCGGGGCGGGTCTTCGGCGACCTTGTCGGCTGCCGCGACGTGCGGGTAGTTGGGCTGTCGCGCCTCTTCCGGCGCGCTCACGAGTCGGCGATCAACACGGTCGCCCACATGATCAACTCTGGTGAGGTCCCGACCATCCCTACCCCAGACGGAGTGACGAAGTCCGACGCCTACTTCATCCAGCGCGAGAGCGCGGAGGAATCGAGCAAGCTGATTGAGAGCCTGGTCTCTGAGCAGATCCCGCGAAAGTTTGGCTTCTCTGGCTCTGACATTGCGGTGCTTACCCCGTCGAACCGAGGACCGCTCGGCACGATTGAGCTCAACAAGCGGATTCAGGAGCGGCTCAATGCGCGCGCCTCGCACTCCGAAGACGAGATCTTGATGGTTGGCGAAACTGAGTTCCGAGTCGGTGACCGGGTCTGCCAACGGGTCAACAACTACAAGATAGACCTGGCCGGGGTGTACAACGGCGACATGGGGACGGTGGTCGCAGTTGACCGCGAGGAGCAGAAGCTCTCGGTCGAGCTATGGGATGGCAGGCTCCTAGAGTACCCACGCGGCGAAGTCGGGCAGCTCTCTCTCGCCTACTCTGTGACGGTGCACAGGTCGCAGGGGATGGAGGTGCCGTGTGTCGTGCTGGCGCTCGACGACTCGCACTTTACCCTCCTTGAGCGGCAGCTCGTCTACACCGGGGTGACGCGGGCGAAGAAGCTCCTGATCATCGTTGGCTCAAAGCGCGCCCTGGCGATCGCAGCGAAGCGGGCCCAGACACGGCGGCGCTGCACCCTGCTCCTTGAGCGGATCGGGCGGATACTCAACCCGGGCGAGGCGCGGCTCGTGTCGCTTGAGTCGTGACGAAACGCTCAGTTCAAACGCCGATTTAGCTCCACACCGCTCGCAGTAGCCCCCTAACGGAACTTTCACTGGCTTGAGGAGTGTTTCCTACGGCAGATACGTTCTCGTAATCACTAAAGTAAGGTAGTATCCCGCGCCATGACGTCAGCCCCAGCCGCACAAGGATCGATGCTCTTCGAAGTTGCCTGGGAAACGTGCAGCCAGATCGGCGGAATCTACACAGTCATCAAGACTAAGGCCCCCAACATGGTCGAGCGTTGGGGCAGCGGCTACTACCTCGTTGGCCCCGATCACCAGCACACGAGCGCCCTTGAGTTTGAGGAGTCCCCTGTCCCGGACCATCTGCGCCCGGTGTTTGAGGCGATGGCTGCGGCAGGAACACCGTGCCGCTTCGGACACTGGCTGACTGATGGCCGCCCATCGGTCATCCTCGTAGATTACCGCGGCCGGTACGCGCAGCTCGGTGACGACAAGTACTTCCTGTGGCGTGACAACGGCATCTCGCTTGAAGGCGACGACGGAGAAGTGGACGCAGTAGTAGCGTTCGGCTTCGCGGTCACTGAACTGCTCAGGCTCGTGCGTGAAGAGCTCCCTTCGGCGACCATCACCGCCCACTTCCACGAGTGGATGGCCGGCGTGGCGCTGCCGCGACTGCGCTTCTTAAACCTGCCGATCGCTACGGTGTTCACCACCCACGCCACGATGCTCGGGCGCTACATCGCATCGAACGACCCGAACTTCTACTCGAACCTGCCGTGGATTAACGCCGACGAAGCCGCGCGCAAGTACATGATCTGGAGCAAGTACGCGATTGAGCGCGCTGCCGCCCACTCCTCGCACGTCTTCACCACCGTGAGCGAGGTGACTGCGCGCGAGGCTGAGCACCTGCTCGGCAGGAAGCCCAATTTTGTTCTGCCCAACGGGCTCAACGCGCACCACTTCACCGCGCTGCACGAGTTCCAAAACCTGCACCTAAAGTACAAGGAGCGCATTCACGAGTTCGTGATGGGACACTTCTTCCCGAGCTACTCGTTCGACCTCGACCGCACCCTGTACTTCTTCACGAGCGGCCGTTACGAGTACCTCAACAAGGGGATGGACTTCTTCATCGAGTCCCTGCACCGCTTAAACGAGCGGCTCAAGCAGCTCCCGAAGCCGCCAACGATCGTCGCCTTCATCGTGACGCGTGCCCCGACCAAGAACCTAAACGTCACAGCGCTGCAGAACCACCTGCGCTTTGAAGACCTCAAAGCCACCTGCCGCGACATGGAGCACACCCTGAGCCAGCGCATCCTCGACGCTGCGGCGCGTGGGCGCATGCCGAGCTACGAGGATATCTTCACGGGCGACCTTGAGCTGAAGCTTAAGCGCTCTATCCTCGCCCGCAAAACCTCGCAGTGGCCGCCCGTCGTCACGCACGACATGTGCGACGACGGCAACGACCCGGTGCTGAACCACCTGCGCCACCGCAACCTCTTTAACTCGCCGAACGACCCGGTGAAGGTGGTGTTCCACCCCGACTTCATCTCGCTCACGAGCCTCTTTAGCCTCGACTACGACCAATTCGTGCGCGGCTGCCACATGGGAATCTTCCCGAGCTACTACGAGCCGTGGGGCTACACCCCGCTTGAGTGCTTGGCGCTCGGTCTGCCGACTGTCACGACTGACTTAAGCGGCTTCGGCGCGTACGTCGAGCGGCACGTTCCGGATGCCCTGCAGAATGGCGTCCTGGTGCTCAACCGCTCAAAGAGCTCTGCAGACGCCTGCATCGAGAACCTCACAAACTTCCTCTTTAAGTTCTGCGAGCTAAACCGCCGCGAGCGCATCTCGCTGCGCAACCGTGCGGAGCGCATCACAGAGCGCTTCACCTGGGACGTGATGGCAGCGCACTACCACCGGGCGCACGCCGATGCGCAGCGGTGCGTCGAGCCGCCGGAGGTAAAGATTCCGGGCAAGCTAGCGGCAGCTGCGAATGGCGCGACGAATGACGATACGGTGCGCGAGAATGGGGCTGGGGCGAGCTCTCCTGCCACCTCTGTCGGGTCACCTACGCTGCGTAGTGTGCCGGGGGCTAAGCGCAGCACCTAGCAGTCATCTGCCCTCTCCGCTCATTTTTCTATTACGTTCACGTACGCGGCAGAGAGTTCCGCTAAGCGCTGCGGAGCCGCAGCCGGAACCGGAGCCGTTTCCGTAGCCGCTCCCGGTTAGTGGGGCACACCAGTCCAAATCTTCTTCCTTACCCTTCTCTTCCTCCTGCACCTGCACCGACTCCTGCTCATAATCTCCCCTCACAACTTATGCCTAAAACAGTCGTCACATGGGAGGTGCGGGGGCGAGAGCCGAGCCTAGATACATCCGATCCTTCGGTTCATTTTTAGCCCCATGCCGTGTTGCTAGAGACCTGTATTAGAGTTCCTTCACCTCGTCTCCATCCGGGTATCCCGACACGGATATCGCAGGCAATCGATGGAAATGTCTTGATTATGACCAGGAGTCAGTGCAAGTGCAGGAGGAGGATAAAGAAAAAGATCAGGAATTTCAGGCTCCGCTGTAATCTGCCTCGAGACTCCACAGGTTCTCTCTAGGGCATGGCAACCCCTTTTTCGCGACCACTCTTTGCTTTGCGCCCACGAACAATAGAGAATACCCAGCATGAATCACCCAGAGATCCTAGCCCCTGTGGGCACTTGGGACATGCTGCGCGCTGCCGTTCACAACGGCGCGGACGCGGTCTACATCGGCATGCCGGGATTCAACGCCCGAGGGCGCGCTGCTACCCTTGAGCTCGATGAGCTTCGGGCCATGGTCGAGTACGCGCACCTGTACGGGGTCAAGGTCTTTCTCGCCTTCAACATCTTAATCTTCGAGCGTGAGATCGAGGACGTCGTGGACGCGCTGCACGAGGTTCTCCCCCTGCGCCCGGATGCCTTCATCGTTCAGGACATTGGGCTCGTTCGGCTGATCCGCTTCATGGCCCCTGAACAGGAGGTTCACGCATCGACCCAGATGACGGTCACGAGTGTCGAAGCGATTGAGGCGACTGAAGACCTCGGAATGACGCGCTACGTCTTGGGACGCGAAGTTTCAATCCCTGAGATGGAGAAGATTCGCGGCAGCACCGCCAAGGAGCTTGAGGTGTTCGTGCACGGGGCGCTGTGCGTCTCCTACTCCGGGCAATGCCTGACCTCTGAGAGCCTCGGTGGCCGCTCGGCGAACCGTGGCCAGTGCGCGCAGTCGTGCCGGCTCGGGTACGACCTGGTCGTGGACGGCGAAGCGCGCCCGATGGGAGCGCGGCAGTTTCTCGTCTCGCCGCAGGACCTGTGCGGGCTGCAAGACATTCCGAAGCTCACCAAGATCGGCATTGAGTCGTTTAAGATTGAGGGGCGCCTCAAGTCGCCAGAGTACGTTGCGAGCACCACGCGCGCCTACAAAGAGCGCTCGATTGGGGCCCTGACAGACAGCACGGCAAGAGAGCGCGCGCAGCAGCTTGCTCGCATCTACTCGCGCGGATTCTTTAACGGCTGGTTCGACGGCGTCAACCACCAAAAGCTCGTTAACCCTGTAATCAGCAGCCACCACGGAATCGCCCTGGGTCCGGTCGTTGAGGTGCAGCGAGATTCTCTCGTTATTCAGGCTGATGAGCAGATCACTGCTGGCGACGGCGTTGTGCTCAAGGACTTCTCGCGCGGCACAACCCTGGGAGCGACCGTGTTCTCGGCGAAGCGTGAGCGCGCGGGGTGGCGCGTATCGTTTGGGCGCTCAGTGTCGCTCAAAGACGCGGCGCCCGGTATGCAGGCCTTCCTAAACTCATCCCCGCACCTTGAGGGCGAGCTGAAGGGCTCCTTTTCAGACAAGCACCGCTTCAAGCGTGTGCCGATTACGGTCTCAGTCACGGGCAGCGTTGGGTCTCCCCTACGAGCCGAGGCGCGCGACCCCAACGGGAATGTTGCGCGAGCCGAAACCGAAGCTGTTCTTGAGCCGGCGCAGCGTGCTCCCCTCTCGGCGCAGAGCGTTCAAGACGAGCTTGGTGCGCTCAGTGGCACGGTCTTTTCGCTCGCTGGCTTTGAGTTCGGTGTTACTGGCGAGTGCTTTATCCACAACCGCGAGCTAAAGGAGCTGCGCCGGAAGCTGACGGCAGAGCTGGCAGAGCTCAGGCGGCGCCGACCCCCTATCGCGGTGCGTCCAAAGGGCGAAGTGCTGCGCTGGCACTCAGAACAGAAGCTCGCAGCAGCTCAGGTCACAGCTACAACGAAGCTCTCCGTGCTCGTGCGCGATGCGGGGCAGCTCGATGGGCTCTCTGGGCTCCCGATAGACACCGTCTACCTCGACTTTGAGTTCGGCAAAGAGTACGGGCCGGCGGCAGAACGGGTTCGCGGCATGGGATACCGTGTCGGAATCGCAACAACCCGCATTCTTAAGCCTGGTGAGCTTGCGCACCTGAAGGTTATCGAGCGCATCCGGCCGGATGAAGTGCTCGTGCGCAACCTCGGAGCGCTGCAGTACTTAAGCGGCAAGGGGCTCACCCTCGTTGGCGACTTCAGCCTTAACGCCAGCAACTCCCTCACCGCCGCGTGGCTCGCTGAGAAGGGGCTGGCGCGCATCACTCCGAGCTACGACCTGAGCGCCGAGCAGCTCCTAGAGCTCGCCCGTTCAACAGACGCCTCGCGGCTCGAAGTCACCGCTCACCACTACATCCCCGCGTTCCACATGGAGCACTGCGTCTTCGCTGCTTTCTTGAGCAGCGGCTCAAGCTACCGCGACTGTGGACGCCCGTGCGAGAAGCACCGGGTCGAGCTGCGCGACAGAAACGGCGCGCTCCATCCCCTCAAGGCCGATGCCGAGTGCCGCAACACGATGTTCAACGGCGCCCCACAGTCGGCTGCGAAGCTCGTGCCATCGCTGCGTGAGCTGGGTGTTTCCCACTTCCGAGTCGAGGGGCTCTTTGAGGACGCGTCGACCCTGCGCCGCAAGGTTGAGGCGTACGCAGCGCTGCTGCGCGGCGAAAGCACTCCAGAGCTCTTGGTCAAGAGCCTCGGCGTCAGCGAGAAGTTCGGAGTCACCGATGGGCAGCTCTACAACATTCGCGGCTACCGCGACAGGAAGAAGGCTTTTACAGCACTTGCCGAGCTTCAAGCGTCGGCCGACCCTGGCCTGGCGCTCGTGAGCGGCGCGACCTCCTCATGATGAGCTGTCCCTGGACGCCAGGGAGTCACGGCTGAGTCTTGGTGTAGAGGGGTGATGCTCGGAACAAACCTGCGCAAAAAACACCCCTAGTGACGTGGTAGCGAGCTAGTGTCTTACTACTTCGCTGCTGGTGCGCGAGGCTCAACGCTCTTCTCAAGCTCATCGTAGAGCGGCTTGAGTGCTGCGTAGTGCGGCTCGCTGTTGAGCATCACGGTGTGCACTTTGTCGAGAAAGTGCTCCCGGTACACCCGCTCAGGTATCTTGCCAAACTCTGCTTTCAGGGCTTTCTTCTGCCCTTCGAGCAGCTTGCTTGCCGAGTCCTGCAGCTTGGCAGCTTCCTGCTTCGCCTGCGCCAAGCGCTTGGCGAGCGAGTCGTTGTACTCGGGCGCTTTGGTGTCGAGCGCCAAAGACTTAGTCGCACGCGATGATGCATCGAGATCGAGCAAGAACTCGATGTCGACCAAGATGCGGCAGCAGCTCACCTCTGGAGGCAAAGCCACCGGAGCCTGCCCGAACGCAACCAACAATAGTGCAGCAAACATGGGAAAACCTCCTGTAAAATGGAAAACCGGTCCGAAACATCTACCCGAGCGCGGGTATCTCAAGCCGTAATCAAGCGGTCAACGCTTGGGCCGTTTTTTCGGCGTTTACTGGCAGAAATAGTCGCTTTGGGGCCGATCGAGGCGAGATCTTGTAGCGACTCAAGCCAATCAAGGCTTCTTGACCACTGGCGCCACGGAAACTGGCGCCTCCGACCGCACCCCCTCGACGCGCACCGGCACCCACAGCAGGAGGTATCCGCCGAGGTACGGGTGGCGATGGAAAGAAGTTCCAGAGCGCAGCGTTAGGCGGAAGAGGTCTCCGGACCTCTGAGAGATCTCAAAGGCTGACGTGACATCAGGGGCAGACGCAAGGTCACCGCTCACCCGCACCTCCATCAAGGGCGAGGTGTTCATCGCTCTCTGGGTTACTATCCATACGGACTCGCCTTCTCCGAGGTTCCAGATGTAGATGCCACGAAAGCGATGCGCCACCGGGATCTCCCGTTGCCTAATGTTCTCAACCATCGGCTCCACGTCGTCGTGAAGGTGCGTAAGGCGGTACAGGGCTGCGACCTCAGGGACGGCACGTTGCGACGAGAAGAAGCGGAAGCTCTCTCCGAGCAGGAATCGCCATGTGCCAAGCTGGAGCCAGATCAAGCCCACTACAGCGAGGCCGAGAGCGAAAGAGAGAGCCTCTCGTTGTCGCCCAGCCGCGCTTCTCTCTTCGCGCAACAGGAACGGCAGCACGTACAACGGCCCCAGGTACCAAACGGCGTAGCGGCACGCTGAGAGCTGGGCCGAGTTAATGTTGGCTGTTGTGGAGCTAAGCGCCGCAACAAGCACGACTGATCCGACGAAGATCGCTGCTGTGCGAAGCTGCCCTCTTCCACAGGCAACGACGACAGCGAGCCAGCTTGCCGGCATGTACCACAGGCACCCAATGATGGGGCTAACAAACACCGCGAAGAGCTTGCGCGCCGAGAGGTACGCGAGGTCCGCTTGCCCAAGGTGCGCTATCAGGCTGAAAGCGCCAAAGTAATAGCGGCTGTAGAGCAGGAGCGCTGCCGGAAGCAGCGCCGCTCCTGCGTACAACAGGGCAGCTCGAAACAGTATGCTTGCTGAGAGGCCGTCTCTCCGAAGGCCCGACTCTCGCCACAGCAGCCAGAGGTGCAGGGGGAAAAAGAGGGCTATCGGCACATTCTGCGCCGCAGCGATGCCCAAGAGAAACGGCGAAAGAGCCCTAAAGCGACCCGGCTTTACGAGCGCGAAACTCGCCAGCACGAGCCCCAGGCAGAACGCTTCAGGATGAGCGAACTGCAGATGTGGCGAGATCGGAGAAGCGAACAGCACCACCGCAAAAATCAGAGTCTGCCACGATGGCCTCATGCGCCAGAGCAGGAGCAGCGGCACAAAGAGCACCAGCACGTTTGTGATGCGAAACGCCAGGTACTCGCTCGGCCCAGGTGCAACCAGGTGCAGCGCTGCGTAGACCGGAGATACTGCGAGCGAGTACACCCAGGGGTGGATGTAGCGGTAGCTCCCATCAGACGAGAGGTAGAGCGATCCGAGGGAGCCGCCGAACTGCCGGTCTTCCCCCTCTGCCTCCGGATCAGGAGGAGCCAATTGAGTCGCATCGAGCTGGAGCCCGTACGGATTGCTCTCGTTGAAGTACGGCGCACAGCGCACCGGGTCGACAGCGAGCGAGCGGTCAAAGAGGATCGCCTGCGTCTGCAGCACGTACTCCCTGCCATCGCCGAACTCGGAGGGTGGCGCGCGCAGGGCGCGCAGCGCCACAAACGTGAGCAGCACGGCGAGCGCTACGTTCAGCGCCAAGCGGCTCACTGTCGTACTCTCTCTCATGTTGGGTCAGATACCACAGGATGGATTGCCTTTGACACCCCCGGAGGCATGTTAACGTCCTGTTTTAGCCTCGTTTTTTCGAAGCTCCAGGTTCCGTTTGGTGCGCATCTTAATCTGTTGGATCGCATTTTACTGGTCTAAATCTTCGACGAGACACCAATGAAATTCCTGCAAATTCACTCGTTTTACGATCGCTATCTCGATGCCTTCTACGGAGCTCGGCCGACACTCACGCGTGAGCCCGAGTCGGTGCAGCTTGCCGCGCTGCTTGAGGACGGCTTCTCGGGCTCGCACCTCTTCGCCCCAGCCCTGGCCCGGCTCGGAGTTGAGACGCAGCTCGTGATCGGGAACTGCCAGCAGTTGCAGCGGCGTTGGTGCCAGGAAGCGGGCTTTACTCCTGCCGGACGCACCCACTGGCTGTACGAGATCGCACGCAAGCAGGTAGAGAGCTTTCGCCCGGATGTGCTCTACATCTCGGATCCGATCACGTACGACTCAAGGTTTGTTCGGAGCCTCTCCTACACGCCAAGCCTGGTCGCCGGCTGGCGAGCTGCTGAGATACCGCGCTGGGTAGACCTAACGTCCTTCGACATCATCCTTTCGCACGAAGAGATCTCCCGCAAGCAAGCTGAGGAGCACGGAGCGAAGTCGACCCAGTTCTTCCTGCCAGGGTTCCCGGAGTGGATAGCGCAGCGAGTGGCGAACGAGCCGAAGATGTTCGACATGGTCTTCTGCGGGCAGATCACCCGCCACCACACCCGCCGCCGCGACCTGCTCAACCGCTTGACGGCGCACGCGGAGCAAACCAGGGCCTTCACCCCTCACTTCTTCGTATGCACTGGCGAGGAGCCACCCTGCGCCCCTCGATTCGCTGAGCCCTCACTGTGGGGCTTGAAGATGCACCGTGCGATTAAGCGTGGCAAGGTAAACCTCAACGTTGGCATCGACCTGTTCGAGAGCGGTGCCGGAAACATGAGGCAGTTCGAAGTAACCGGCACCGGCGGCTTCCTGCTGGCTGAGCAGTCAGTCGGCCTTGATCGCCACTTCGAGCCCGGGAAGGAAGTTGAGACCTACAGCTCATTCGAAGAGCTGGTGGAGAAGACCGTGTACTACCTGGAGCATGATGAGGCTCGCGAAGCGATTGCGCGCCGCGGACAGGCGCGCTGCATGTCTGAGCACGGCATGGGCCGGCGTTCCCGCGAGATGCTTGAGCTGCTGGAGAACGGGCTCCGTAATCCGCCCAAGCGACAGAGCCGCTACTCATCCCTGAAGATAGAAGTAACCCGGTCGGCCCCCGCGGCCTCGCCAGACCCGGCTAACCTGCTCGTCCAAGCATTTCGCGAGCTGCAAGAGAACCGCATCGACGAGAGCTACAAGCTGGTCCTTGAAGCACAAGCGCAGGGAGGCAATTATCCGTGGCTCCACTACCTCCGGGCGTGCTGCTTGCTTAGGCTCGACAAGGTTGCCGAGGCGCTAGAGGATCTCGCCCAAGAGATCGCCCTCTTCCCGGAAAACAACTCAGCTCGAGATCTGCAGCAGCAGGTGTTCGCGGCTCTCAGCCAAAACATGAAGAGCTAGCCGTCAGCGCACCCCTCGTCCGGCAAGCGATATTCTTGGGGCTTCTGCGGTGCCACTGCCACGCACTCGCCAATCAGCGCGCATCCCTGAAGAGGTAATCGTGCTGCGAGAGCGCTTGGTCGAAGCGGTAGCCGTGCGACTCTAGGTACTCATTCATGCGCTGAGGCGCGCGGCACTCAATCAGCAGGTGCTTGAACCTGAAGCGCTCGTGGTCGACTCCCTGCAGCACTGGCAGCTCCACTCCCTCAACGTCGAGAGAGAAGAAGTCAATCGAGCTCGGCGCCTCAGCGCCGATGAGGATATCGTTCAATGTCTTGGCCTCGGCGCCGAAGGTGAAGAGGTCCTCGTACGGCTGGAGAAACTGCCGCGACTTCTCAAGGTGCTGGGCGATATCGGGGAGGTCTGAGCCCGGGAGCTCGGAAACGGACATCAGGTTTGAGTACCTGATCGGCACAAAGCGCTCGGTGTAGCCAAACGGAACGCACGCCGCACAGTAGACCTTGGCCTGAGGGGCGCGATTAGCTCGGCACTTAAAGAAATTCATCTGCGACGGCTCAACCAAGACGCCTCGCCAGCCGCGGTAACGCTCATAGTACAACGTGTTCGATTGCGTCACGCCGTCGTTTGCGCCGATCTCAACGAAGAAGCCCCCATCGTAGTTGAGGAACTGCTCCATTTTCTTGTCGAGGTCGTTTAGTCCGAAGTATTGCCGTGCTGCTTCCATGCCCCCTCCGCTTTCCCCGATAATTCAACCACACTCCTTCGTGCTGCCGCCAGGTGGTTTAGCTGGGGCAGAGGGCATCTAGTCGGCGAGGTGCAGGGAAGCGATGCAAAACCCGGCCCACCGCGGCGTGAGCCCGCTTGATCACCTGAACGCACATGGGTCCGAAACAAAAAATCTGGGATTCGGGCATGTTCACGTGTACGTGCACGTGCACGGGTGATTACATCAAAGGGGGGAGGCGGATGATTGGCACAAAGAGGGCAGAGAGCCGGACCGCTCCTTCTCCTACCCCTCGTTGTTCTCGCCGTTCTCTTTGTTCAAATATCACCCCCGAGGCACGGATGCGCTTGGGTGCACGTGCCGTCGGATTCACCGAACTCAGTCTTAATGCCGCGCTCCACCAGCTCTCGGTGCATCTCACGAATCGTCGCATCTGGTCGCCAGAACTTGGAGAAGCCGCCGCTCTCCCAGACAGCGCGCGAGTCGAACACGAGGAAGAATGCCGTTAGCTCTGAGAGGTGCCCAGTTCGGCCTCCGCCGCGCAGCGGGAGCGTTGAGGCCCGCGCCAGAATCTCTTGCGCTGCAGCAACCGGCTCTGATTCAAGGCGCGCGCGAAGCTCCGCTAGCCGCGCAGGATGCAGCCCACGCCGAACAACGACAGCGAAGCGGGAGCTCTCGGTGTTGGCACCCTGCAGCACAGCTTCCCAGGGGTCGAGGTCATCGTCCGCAGGGTCGAGCGCCCCAATAAAAGCGCCCGTTGCACAGAGATGCTTGAAGCGCGCGACAAAATCATCGGGCTGAATCTCGCCATCTGTGCCGAGGCTCGCAAGCACTAGCAGAGAATTGAGCCCTGTGAGCGCATGCAGCAATGTCTGGTCACAGAGCGGGCTTTCGAGGGATGCCTCGTGCCCCATACAGAGCACATCCCCACCCACATCCACACCGATCACGAGATCTAGGCCTAGCTGCTGCGATGCTACGTTCAGGTCACGCGCCACGGCAGCACTGCCCTGAGAGGGGTCGATTACTAGCACCTCGCGGTCTCCGAGGGCCTGCGCAATGTGGGCTTCGACGTGGCGCACACCATCGATCGTGACCATCCCGCCTCGCCCGATTCCCACGACTGGCGCGAGCTGCCGCAGATTACGAAACTCGTGTACGGCTCTCGGCCGTCGCTCTGGGTCGTGCTCGCGCCTCTTCCAGGTCAGACCCCCCGGAATCGCCGTGGCTCCTCGTCGCTCAAGCTCATGCACGAGCGGGACCGTCGACACAGCGTCCCCGCCGCCGCCGATGCCCAGCACCGCCACTCTCTTTCCAGACACTGCCCCGAAGAGCTTCTCGAACTGCTCATTGCGTGAATGTGAGCTGCTCATGGGCCGCTCTGCTTAGCGCGCTGCGACGTAGCCGCCGGGGACGCCGCCTTTTGAGTACACAACCTGGTAGAGCTGCACCATTCGGGCATGGAAGAGCGCCTCGCAGCCATTCAGGTAGTAGGTCCACATCCGGTAGAACTCCTCTCCGTACTTCTCTTTCAGGCTCGGCCAAGCGGCGTTGAAGTTCTTGCACCATGCGGAGAGAGTCTTGGCGTAGTCGGCTGAGAAGTTATGGAGATCCTCGATAACGAGCCCCTTCCGCGCGGGGTCGATTAGCTGCGGAAGCGTCGGGAGCCAGCCATTCGGGAAGATTCGGCGCTGCAGCCAGAGGATGTACTGGTCGAGCGGAGTTGCGGAGTGGCGCGAGAAGATCTCTGCTGAGATCACCTGCAGCGCGAAGAGGCCGCCCGGCTTGAGGCAGCGCTCCACCATCGAGAAGAAGGTCGGGATGTTCTTGCGGCCAACCGCCTCGATCATCTCAATCGACACGATACGGTCAAACTCACCGGAGTACTTCTGGTAATCCTCAAGCACGATCTCAACGTCGAGGCCGGCACATCGCTGGCGAGCGAGCGCAGCCTGCTCCTTCGATACGGTAAGCCCCACGACAGAGACCCCGTAGCGCGAGGCCGCATACGCCGCAAAGTTGCCCCAGCCGCAGCCGATGTCGAGCACACGCATGCCAGGCCTTAGCCCGAGCTTGCGGCACAGGATATCGAGCTTGTCGATCTGCGCGTCTTCGAGCGTCTTTGCCGTGCGCCAGTATCCGCACGTGTAGGACATCGATGCCTTGTCGAGCATGAGCGCGAAGAGGTCGTTTCCGAGGTCGTAGTGCCGTTCTGCTACCTCAAACGCCTTGCGGCCGACCTGGCTGTTCACCAGACGGTCCATCACGACGTACTTGATGAAACGTGGGCTGAGCTTCTTGAACGACGGAGCGAGCTGCGGGTCCTGCGTGACGAGGCGGTACATAACGCCAACCAGGTCCGGAGTCGTCCACTCGCCGCGCATGTACGATTCGCCAAGCGCGTAGAGACCGCCTCGGCGAACGATGTCGAGAACTGCTTGGGGCACCTCAATCTTGTCGGGGCTAGTCGCGGCCTGCACGATCACTTCAGCCGTTTGCATAAGTCTTCTCCTCTGGTGGCGCCGCTCCTGCTGGGCCTCCTCTTCTGCGCCGGACGAGGCGCAGGAGCCACAGCAGCCCGAGTCGGGCGCGGTGGATAATAGTCTGCCGGGAACGGATAGTATAGCGGCTCAACGGGCATGGCCTGGGTTCGGGAGTGGCCTCAGCTCCGAAGTAGATCTTGATCGCCTGCAGGTGGATGCGAGGCATCGTCAGTAGCGAGGTTACCGGGTATTTCCAGATAGTTGCGCGCACGCGCTGCGGTGTCGCATCGAGCGCCTCGCCGCGCAGCGTAGCGCTGAATTCCAAAGCCCCTTCTCGGTGTAGGTCAACCCGCACCGAGAGCGATTCCCCTTCCCGCTCAAGCCGGACCGAGTACTCCCCGCTCACATCGTAGAAGGGCGACACGAAGAACTCCTTCGGAAAGCGCCACTCAACTGGGAGGCTCGCTGGCTCACACACCAGGGGGTAGATGTGTGTCTCGCCGAAGGTGTTGTTGACCTGCGTCACGAAGCCGATCGCTTTGTCATCGGCGTCGAAGCAGGCGAAGAAGCTCACAGGGTTGAACACGTACCCGAAGTAGCGCGGCATGGTGATGAGCGTTATGCGGTGTGGGCGCGAGAGCTGGCCATGCTCGCGCAGCACCTGCTCAACCCGCTCGCGCAGCGTGCCACTTCCTTCGAGGTAGTCGTTGGTGCGGATGCTGAAGAGCGCGAACCGGTCCTGCGCGAAGATACGCGGAGAGACTGCCAAGCTCTGGAGTTCGTCAAGGTCCAGCTCAAAGGTGAAGATCGGGTACGAGAAGGAGTGTGGCTTGGGGCTCGCCCGCCAGTGCGCCACCTCGCCCCACGAGATCTTCGACCTCATAGGGAGAGCCCCAGGGCAGATGTGACGTCGAGCGCCGAGCGCACGGCATCCTCGTGAAAGCCGTGGTACATGTACGCCCCACAGAAATAGGTGTTCCGCGAACCGTTCATCGCACGCACCCTGGCCTGGCTAATCGGAGAATCCGGTGTGTAGATCGGGTGCGTGTACTCAACTTCGTACAGCACCTTCGTCGGATCGATCATGTTCTGGCAGTTGAGGGTGACGAAGTAGTCTCGCTCTGCGTTCAGGCGCTGCAGCTTGTTCATGTAGTAGGTGATGGCGACCGGCGAGCTCCGATTCGATGAAGCGCGGCGACGGTAGTTCCATGCCGCCCAGAGGCGACGCTTGGACCCGAGCACCGAGGCATCTGTGTGCAGCACGGTGCGGTTCGTGCTGTACCTCCACGAGCCGAGCGCGGCGCGCTCTTCGTCACTCGGGTCAGCGAGAAGCCGCAGAGCCTCGTCGGCGTGCGTTGCGACAACTACTGCGTCGTAGCGCTCCGGGGCAGCCCCGTCCAGCGTCAGTGTTACTCCCTGAGCATCGCGAGAGATGGCACGTGCTGGCGCCGCGAGCCGAATCTCTCCTGGGAACGCCGCGCGGAATGCGCGCACGTAGGCGTGGCTACCTCCCACAACGGTCTGCCACTGCGGGCGCTTGTGAAGCTCAAGCATCCCGTGATTGTTGAAGAACGAGAAAAACGAGAGTGCCGGGAACTCAAGCGCGTTTGAGTCCGGAGCCGACCAGATTGAGCCGATGAGCGGCGCCAGGTAGTGATCGAAGAAGAACTCGCTCGTGCCGAGCTTCTGCAGGTACTCGCCGAGTGGCTGTTCTCCGAGGGTGCCTGCACGCAGGTCGCGCAAGGCACTCCTGTTGAAGCGAAACTGCTCAAAGACCATTCCGAGAAACTTTCGGTTGAGGAGGTTGCCGGGCGCTGCCAAGAACTCTTTCACCGAGGGGCCCATGTACTGCAGGCCAGTGCGCTCGCACGAGAAGCCGAACGACATGTCGGAGTCTTGGCGCTTGATGCCGAGCTGGTCGAGGAAGCGGTAAAAATTTGTGTAGTTGCGCGGATTGCAAACGATGAAGCCCGTGTCGACCGAGAGCTCCGGGTTGCGTGGGTCGTTAACCACTCGGGTATTGGTGTGTCCGCCGAGGTACTCGTTCCGCTCAAGCAGCGTCACCTCGTGCTGCCTTGAGAGCACGTACGCGGAAGTGATGCCGGCGATCCCGCCACCAACTACTAGTATCCTCTTCTTGCTTCCGTTTACCAGCACCGATTCACCAACAGCTCGTATATCGGGTCAGGAAGCATGCGAGCGATCTTCAACACCCAGGTGAACGGCCACGGGAAGGCTATCTCGCGCTTGCCCCGCTCAATCCCGCGGCAAATTATCTTGGCCGCTCGGTCTGCATCGATCAGGAAGGGCATTTGGAAGTCGTTCTTGTCAGTGAGCGGGGTTTTGACGAAGCCGGGATTCACTATCGAGACGGTGATGTTGCGGCGCACTAGGTGGAAGCGGATGCTCTCAAGGAAGTGGATTGCGGCAGACTTGCTCGCGCCGTACGCAGCGGCACGCGGGAGCCCGCGGTAGCCAGCCAGGCTCGCCACGGGGGCGAGGTACCCCTTCCCTCGTTCGAGCATGCGCGGCAGCACCGCTTCGATGCAGAAGAGGATCCCGCCGAAATTAAGCTGCATAATTGAGAGGTACTCGGCGCTGTTAAACTGCTCTGGAACCGTGAAGATGTGGGTGCCCGCATTCGGAATGGCGAGGTCTAGCGGACCGACTGTCTGTTCTATATCTGCGACTACCCGCTTCATCTCTTCCAGGTCCGTAACATCGCCTGGGAAGCTCCACGCCTGGCCGCCCTGAGCCCGGATCTCGGAAACTATTTTTTCTAGGACTTCTGCCCTCCGGGCAGTTATGGCTACCCGGGCCCCCCGACGCGCCAGCTCGTAGGCGAGAGCCTCCCCGATGCCGCTGCTGGCTCCAGTGAGCCAGACGTTCTTTCCCTGCAAGTTCAGTCCCGGCATCTCGATGTGCTCCGTGATAGTACCTTTCGCGACGGGGAGCTTACCCCGTACAGTACCGAGGGGAAAGGCTTGCGGTAGGTCACAAAAACACCTGTCAGCCTTCTCAGTTAGGCAACTTTAGAGGGGAAGAGCCATGAGCGAGAAACAGCACCAATTCACCACCACTCTTCTTTGGGTAACTGCTCTCTACTATCTCGCTTGCGGCCTCTCGGCGATCTTTACGCCCTCACTCTGGCTGCTCGCCGCAGGGCTGCGTACCGAACTTACTCCAGAGGCGCAGTCAGTGTTGTGGCTCGTGTTCGGCGTTGCCGGCGTTTACCTTCTTACGATGGCCTTCGCCGCGACCCTGGGCGCGATCTCTCCGAGCACTCGCAGGCCACTGCTCCTCACCCTGGCTGTGGGGAACTTGATCGACTTCGTTGTAACCCTCAAAGCCGTTGTCGCCGGCAGCCTGAATATGATCTCGGGCGGACTCTTCCTTGCAATCGCGGCGGCTTTCGGAGTCTTGCTGTTTATTTCCTACGTGAAGGCGCGACTCTCTGCAGAGTAAGTCGCCAAGCTGACGTTCTGATCAACTGCTGCTGCCTGTCGGTGACGCTCTACTCGCCCGACTAAAACCGACTAATTCGAGCAGCAAAAATTTTCGACTTCCGTCGAGCTTCCCCGTGGCAACAACTCGAACGTCGGTGTAAAGAACTTTCTGTAAATGACGATCCCGCAACCGAACCAAGATCCGAACCGCCGAAACCCATTCCCTGACAGAAATGGTGGTCCCACTCAGAGACCAGAGGGCTTAGAGAACCTTTCGAGCCCAGCCATCACGCGGTCAATCGATCCATTGAGGAATGGGATCGGAGCACCTGAGTACTACTCCTCGATGCTGACGGTGCTTCAGAATGCGAGGAACCAGATCCCCTTCTCGGTTCCTGCTGCTGCAAGGGCGCACTTTGAGGATCTCGAGATCCTCGAGTGGAGCTCCGACTATCCACAAGGTGTCACGTCAAAAGCAGCACCGTACTTCAGAAGCGATTATGACCTGCACAAAAAGATCGATGGGGAACAGGCATCCCTCTCTGTCCTCTCCCAACTTCTTAACGACAAGCCCCCAAAGCGTGGTCCTGGTCGCCCCCGAAAAAACCCCGAGCCAACACTGGCTGAAAACGAGCTTCTAGCGAAACGGGAAAAGCTAGCCGAGCTGCATGACCAGCTCGAGAAGCGGACCCTTTTCCACAACGTCGAAACGTCGGGAGGCTTCTTGCGCCTCACAAAGCTCGGCAAAAGCTTCGCTGATTTGATGTTTAAGCAGAGCGAGGAGGCTTCGCTCCTGATCGTGAAAACTGTCCTACGGTTTGGAGAGAAAGCCGCCTTAAACCGCATATACTGGGGAGATCTCTTCCGGCACATTACGTTACTGGGGCGGCTGCCTGAGCCCGAGCTTCACTTCCGCAAGTTATACCTCGGAGTAACGACCGACTCGATCGACCCAACCCGTGAGCACCTCCAACAGCGCTACCGAGAGATTGAAGCTGAGCATAAGCTCGACATCTACCTCCGCGAAGATCCGAGAAGCGCGAGATACCACGCAGCGGAGAAGTGGCTACAAAAAATAGATGGCGGAAACTACTGCCCACCTCCGTACCCCAGCTGGAGGCATGAGGAAAAGTCGGAGTGCCGCGAGGAAAGCCGTAAAATAGTGATCAGGTCTCGGCAATTGTCGTACCTTGCCTTTCGCAAGCTCCGATTAGAGACAAAGCGCATCGGCGGCGAGGACGCTCTGCTAACGCGCTTTGCCCGTGAAAACCACGACAACTGTCTCGGAGTGCATGGCTCCGACCTGAATATGCCTCCAGGCAGGGGTATTTTCTTCTCGGGCCCTCGCCTCGACAAGCTCTTCCATGCCAATCCGGCTGAGCCTCACGATGCGCTAGCGCTCTACAGGGATTCCTTCACTTCATGGTTCCAGCCGGCTCTCCCGCTGCTCGAAGAAGTTTCGGTGCTCGCCCTGCGCGGCTGGATTGCCGTTATGAGCCCGTGCCAGGAGTTTGAGCAGTTTGGCACGCGCTACTGCTTCCTTGTTGACAACCACCACCTGAGCCCGCTGTACGGGCTGACCTTCGGGTTTCCACAGTCGGTCGTCACTCGCAAGGTCAGCCCGTGCCTCCACGATCTTGACTTCGGCAATCCAGCTGAAGCCCAGGATCTAGCGCAGCAAGATGCGTCAGTTCCCGGTCTCATCAAGGCAACAAACCAAATGGGGCTTCCACCGCTGGTTTTCGGCACTATGTCGCAGCTTTTTGGGGGTATGGGGAACGCCCTTCCGGTCGGATTTTCGCCCACTCTTAGCTGGGAGACCTCACGGCAGGGTGGCCCCTGGAGAGACGCGTACAATCATGTGCACTGGTCGTGGCTGGTGTGGCAGTACCGCGAGCACCACCCGAAAGTTGACCGCGATGCCATGCCGATGATGCGCAAGGACAAAGAGCTGCGGCAGTTTGCGACCACTGGCCAGCAGCTCCTCGCAGCAGTGTTAGACCGCTACAACGCCTGGAAGAGCAACTTCACGCCCGGATTGAAGTCTGCACCGCGCATGCTGACTGAGGCGTACAGAATTCACCGCGCCTTTAAGGCTGGGCATCCTTCTGTGCCAAAGAACGAAACGCTGTACATCGGCGCATACAACGTTGAGAGCCCCGGGGAGAAGCCAGTGCCGTGGATTGACTGCTTCAAACTGGAAATCATTCAGAGGAATGGCAAGTCGATCAAGCTGCCGGCTTTGGGCAACGGATCGGAGAATCAGGAGCTGAACTTATGGAGAAAACACATTGCCCCTTACCTCGTGGAAACCGAGGATGGGGGCAGAGTCCGGGAGGGGCGCTATGAACTCGCGATTATCGGCGATCAAGATCTTAAGGAGAAGTGAGAGGAACTAGCATGCCAAACCGTATACAGCCCTTCAGTAATGTTGCAAACCTTTCAGATTTCTCGTTTCCGCAACGGGCGCACTCCTCCGCAGCGCCAACCGAGGCGCCCCCGGAGGCGCCGGTCGCTCCACCAGCACCGTCTAAGCCCGACACCGATCGTCCACCAGCAGAGGCTCCTGTCGATCCAGGATTCCGCCCTGATCCGGGGGACCAGCCGGCGCCGCACTGCCCAGACTCTACCTGCCCTCCCCCTTAAAGAGACTTGAACGGGAACGGGACAGCGTGCAACGTGTAGCGTTGTCAGATAAAGGGTATTCTCGCTTAATCTTCGGAGCCGGAGCCGTTCCCGCGGCCGAGTTCGGCGCTAGGCTACACAAAGTTCAAGATTCGACTAGGCTAAGGGCAGAAGCAGTCTGAAGCAGCAGCCGGGCTGGCCGTCTTGCAGCAACTCGATCGCTCCTCCGTGCAGCTCCAAGATCCGCTGAACGACGGCGAGGCCAACACCGAGCCCTTCTGGCCCACTGGAGCCGTGCGAGCCGCGAGCGAACATATCAAAGACCCCTTTCGCCTGCTTCGGGTCGATTCCAGGCCCGTTGTCCCGCACGCGAAGCTCAAGCAGGGTTGCGTCTCCCCGGGCAATAGTGCCCGGCGATGTGACTGAGATAATAACCCACTCCTGGTCGCCGTACTTAATTGAGTTGCCAAAGAGGTTGATCAAGACGCGCCGCAGCAGGTCTGGGTTGCCACGCACAGCCGGAAGCGTTGCCGCCTCGAGGGTTACCTGGCACTTCGCGCTGCCTCGCAGGTCAGCTACGACTTCGCGCGCCATCGGTGCCAGCTCGACACTAGCGAACTCGGTTCCGTCGCGCCCAAGTTTTGCGAACTCGTACATCGACTGAACTACCCCAACCAGCCGCTGCGCAGATTCCATGGAACGCCCAAGCATCTCAACGCACTTCGGATCGAGCCCCTCGCCGAAGCGCTCAACGATGTAGTCGATTTTTAGAATGAGTCCCGCGAGCGGCCCACGAATGTCGTGCGCGATCGTGGCACAGAACTCGTCGAGGCGCTCGTTGCGCTCCTCAAGCTGCCGGTTGCTTTCTGTCAGCCGCGCCCGAATCTGGGCATTTTCGGCCTCAAGCTTGCGAATACGGAGCATGTCGCGCACTGCTCGGCCGATTGACTCGACCCACAGCTCGTCGCGCACAACGTAGCGTTTCTGAGAACGCGAAATGCGGCGGATGGTGTCGGTATCGGTGCATGCTGAAAGCAGAAGGACGTCAGGCTCGTTGTCACGCACCTTTAGCTCAGCCAGCACCTCCGGGCGCTGGGTGCCTGGCAGATCGTAGTCAATCACGACCACGTCGAAGTCGCTCTTGGACAGCTCCTCCTGATAACAGGTGAACGAGCGTGCCTCGACGACTTCAGCTCCAGGGATGGCGAGTGGCAGCTTGGAAGAACCCGCTGTGGCGGGGTCGTGAACGATTAGGACGCGGTCAGGTGTGCGGTCGAAACCCACCGTGTGCTCCTCTAGGGCGCGCGGCGCTGTATGGCTACATCGCCTTGCGCAGGTAGTTCTTGAGCCGAATAAGGGCCCGTGACCGGATCTGGGACGCACGCGACTCTGTCACGCCCAGGATCTCTCCGATCTCCTTAAGGTTGAGCTCTTCGTAAAAGTACAAGCTGATAACGAGGCGCTCCTTCTCGGGGAGCCGATCGAGAGCGCGAGCGATGACGCTCACCTTTTCGTGGCCAAGGAGCCGGTGCAGCGGGTCCTGTCCCTTGCTCGCAAGCCAATCCTCGGCGTGGAAGCGCTCCTCTCCGTGGCCGAATCCGAGCTCCTCGAAGCTGAGCATCACGATGCTGCCTACCTCTCCCAGCAGCCGCTGGAGCTCATCCATCGGCACTCCTAGCTCCGCAGCCACCTCTTCGTCCGAGGCTGGCCGGCCGAGCTTCTGCTCGATACGGTGGTAGGCGAGCTCAATCTTGTGGGACTTGAAGCGCAGCGAGCGCGGCAGCCAGTCTTGCGAGCGGAAGCTGTCGAGAATCGCGCCGCGAATACGGAACTGCGCGTAGGTGCTGAAGTTGGTCTCGTGCTTCGGATCGTACTTTTCCAGTGCGTCGACCAGGCCAATGATGCCTGAGTTGAGCATCTCCTGCATGTCGACGTCCTTAGGCAGCCGGCCGGAGAGCCGGTGCACTACCTTCTTCACGAGCGGCAGGTAGCTCTTGATGAGCTCCTCTTTCTCAAAGTCGTCGATGCTCTTGTATGCTTCTACGGCTGAACGTTTTGGCTTAACCACCGTCTATCTCCTCATAGCTCGCAACCGCTTGAATCACTGCCCAGAAAGCGAAACCTAATGCCGTTGAAACTGCGATGCAGGTGTAGACGATCTTGCTCGTCCTCACTCCTTCGTCGACTCCCCCGGCGAACAGCACCGCAACTGACGTCAAGATGGTGAGACAACAGAGCGTCTTGGCAAACGCAACGCGGGCTTTTCGGCCTTTGCGCTTAGAAGCCTGCTTCTTCGCCATACGAGTTCATCTCCAGCAACTGACGAAAGAAGAACTGCATGCCGCCTTTGGCCTGACGCTGCGGAAGCTCGTCATCAATCCTGCGGGCAACCGCGGCGAGCGCGAGTCCCGCGGGGCTCGACGGGAACTCGGCGGCGATCGGACGCTGCTGCATGACACAGTCGCGAACGGTCGAATCGGCCGGGACCCACCCGAGGCTCCGCACATCTACCTGCAAAAATCTCTCTACTGCGCGAGACAACTTCGTGAACGCCGCCGTTGCTTCCTTCTCGGAGGCAACGTTGTTCACAACAACTGAGAACCGCTTCTCACCGTACGTCGTGCTCAGAACTTTGATGAGCGCGTACGTGTCTGTGAGCGATGTGGGCTCGCCGGTGATAATGCACACCACTTCGGCTGCCGCACTGTTAAAGTACATCACGTCCGAGCCAATGCCCGCTGGCGTGTCGATCAGAAGGTAGTCGAACCGGTGCGCGACTCTCTCGATCTCTTCGAGCAGGAACATCTTCTCTTCAGGACGAAGCGCTTGGATCTCTTCCACGCCGCTGGCGGCTGGAATGATGGTAATGCCCCCTGGCCCCGTGAGGAGAATATCGTCAAGCGACATGTTTCCCTTGAGCACATCGTGCAGGGTGCCCTTCGCTTGCAGGCCAAGCAGCACGTCTACGTTAGCGAGCCCCATGTCAGCATCGAGGAGCAACACTGAGAGCCCCTGATTTGCGAGCGCAACCGCGACGTTAGTCACAGAGTGGGTTTTCCCAACTCCACCCTTCCCGCTGGTAAAGCTCAAGACTCGCGTCACACCCTGGTTCATGCGCTGCACGTTGACATCGTTCACGGAAAGGCCCTTCTGTTGCTCGGGGCGCTCTGCCCCCGTACGTTCCTTGTTTTGATTCATGTTCCTCCGGTTCAGGCTCTCTAATCTTCTGTGGCTGCTGCTCTGACCTACTTAGACCCGTTGTTTCAGCTAGTTAGTGCATTTGGCGCAGCAGCAACCAGGCCAAACGTCGAGCTGACGCTGGCTCGACTTCATCAGACACTCGCGCTCCACCGGTCACGAAGCCGAGCGGCATCCCGGAACGGTGCGCCTCGTTGAGCGCCGGCCCAAGGAATCCAGTCTGATCGACCTTTGTGATAATCAAGCGCGAGCAATCGAAGCGACGGTACGCCTGTGCGAGCGAGCTAAGCTCCTTTGCCTCGCTCGGAGCAGGCAGCACGCACATCGTCTCAAGGTCGTGACAGCCGTCGAGCAGACGCTCGACGTACTTCAGCCGATTCTCTTCTCTTGCTCCAACGCCCGGCGTGTCGATGAATACCAGCTCACAGTCGCGCAGGCGCGCCAGCGCTTCTGGAATCTGCTGGCGCACATCGAGCCCGCAGTCGACGCTTACTGCCGGCACGCCAACGATCTGGGCAAAGATCTCAAGGCTCATCTCCTGGGCACTCTGGCTCTGGTCAGCAAGGATAACGCCGATTGAGGTGTCGAAAGCGGCTTGGATGTGCGCTATCAGCTTCGCGATGGTTGTGGTCTTGCCGGCTCCTGAGGGACCAACGAGCGCGATCGCGCGCGCTTTCGGCGGCATCGATGCGTCAAACGAGAGAGCCTCACCGAGCCCTTTAGCGAGCATCTCCGCGTCACTCTCGCCACCGGTCAGGTAACGGCGACAGATGATCTGGATATCTCGGCCGACACGGTTAAGCACCAGAGCCGACGCAGCATCTGTATCGCGGGCCAAGTCGGCTATATCTGCCAGGGATGGCTCCTCGGCTTCAGTTGCGCACCCCTCGCTGTCGAGCGACACGAGCTCAACTTCGATCTCAATCACCGACTCCTCTTTCCGGAGGGTGTTGAGGATTAGCCCCTGCCCGCCAAGCTCGTCACGTACCTGCTGCATGATTGCCTGCACCGATTCGCCCCGAAACGTTCTCGTTCTCATACGGCCTCCCTTACTCAGACAAACCAATTACGCCGAGCGACTGCACCCGTGTGCTGGCCGCTATCTCGTGGTGACTGATGACCGCATAGCCTGGGGCAAAGCGATCAACAAAATTGAACATCGCGGCGCGCAGGTGGCCAGGCGCGAGCAACACCGGCGTCTGCCCTATCTCGCCGAACTTCTCGGCGCCCTTTGCGAGCTTGTTGATAAGCACCTGTGCGGTCCCGGGCTCGAGCGCCAGGAACGAGCCTTCGTCTGTCTGCTGCAGCGACTCGGCTAATGTGCGCTCAAGCTGCGGTGTTAGGCTCACCAGGGGCAGAACGCCATCCGGTGTCGAGTGCTTGGCGGTGATGGCTCGTGCGAACCTGCGGCGCACAAACTCGGCAAGCTTCTCGGGGCTCTTAACGTTCGGGGCCCAGTCGGCCAGCGTCTCGATAATTGTCTTAAGGTCACGGATACTGACCTGCTCGCGCAGCAGAAGCCCGAGCACCTGCTGGACACCGCCGATCGAGAGCACATTTGGAATCAGCTCCTCTACTGCCTTCGGCGCGACTTTCTGCAGGTTGTCGAGGAGATGCTGAACCTCTTGCCGGCCGAGCAGCTCGTGCATGTGAGCCCTGACCATCTCAGTGACGTGCGTCGTGATGACCGTCGAGAGGTCAACAACGGTGTAGCCTGAGAACTGAGCGCGCTCCTTCTCGACGTCAGGAATCCAGAGGGCATCGAGACCAAACGCCGGCTCCTTCGTCGGAATGCCTTGCACCGGATTAGCCACATTGCCAGGGTCCATCGCCAAGAGGTAGTGCGGCTTGAGCGTCCCGGTGCCAACAGTGGTGCCCTTGAGCATGAAGCGGTACTCGTTGGACTTGATCCGCACGTTGTCACGGATGTGGATCGGGGGAACGATGAAGCCGTAGTCGATGGCAAACTGGCGCCGAATCGAGCGGATGCGCTCAACAAGATCTCCGGCCTCAACGATCTGCACCAGCTCATACCCCACCTCGAGCTCAAGGGTATCAACAGCGAGCAGCCCTGTGACCTCTTCGGTGCTGCCTGGCTTCGGTCCTGTTCCCTCCGTGGCCTTGAGCTTCTCCTCTGCGGCGGTCTTGCGCTTAAGCTCCTCTGCGGCTTTGCGCTTCAGCACTCCGAGCGTTCCAGCCCCGATGCTGAGCAGCATAAAGGGCAGGAACGGCAGGCCCGGCAGCACAGCCATCGCGAATGCAACCGCTGACGTCAGGAAGAGCGGGCGAGCGCTCTGTCCAAGCTGCGAAAGAACCTCACTGCCGAGATCGTCGCCTGATGCTGCGCGAGCCACGATGAGACCGGAGGCGGCAGAGATAATAATCGACGGAAGCTGGGCAACGAGACCTTCACCGATCGTCAGGATGGTGTAGGTTTGAGCCGCGTCTTTCCAGTCCATGCCGTGCTGGATCATCCCAATCAAGAGACCGCCGACGATGTTGATGCCAACCAGGAAGAGCGCCGCTACCGCGTCTCCGGCCACGAACTTCGCGGCTCCGTCCATCGCTCCGTAGAACTCAGCTTCCTGAGAGAGCTCCTTGCGCCGAGTCCGCGCCTCTTTGTCGGTGATGAGCCCGATATTGAGGTCGGAATCGATCGCCATCTGCTTTCCTGGCATGGCGTCGAGGGTGAAGCGTGCTGCCACCTCAGCGATACGCGACGAACCTTTCGTGAGAACTTTGAGGTTCACCAGGTTGATACAGATAAACATCACGATTCCGATGATGTAGTTTCCGCCCACGACGAACTGGCCAAACGCCTCGATGACGTGCCCGGCGGCGTCCATGCCGCTGTTGCCATTGAGAAGGATGAGGCGGGTAGACGCCACGTTCATGGAGAGCCGGAACAGGGTCGTCACGAGCAGGACGGCTGGGAACGAGGAGAACATCAGGGGCTTGTCGATGTACAGGGAGGTGAAGAGAACTATGAGGGAGAGTGTTATGTTAATCGCGATACAGACGTCGAGCAGCGCTGTCGGCAGCGGGAAGATGAGGATTGCGAGGATTCCAACGAGGGCCACTGGGATGAAGAGGTTATTGAACCCTCCCCTCCTGAACCCTGTGCTTGCTGCTGCTGTTGCCATAGCCTAGCGATCTCCTACCGTTGAGCCTGCTGCCTGCCGCCGCCACGCTTCTGGCGGTACACGAACGCGAGCACCTCTGCTACTGCCCTAAAGAGGTCTCGTGGAACTTCACTGCCCACTTCTGTTGATGAGTAGAGAGCGCGAGCGAGCGCCTTGCGCTCAAGGATCGGCACCCCGCTCTCTTTTGCAATCTCCCTGATTCTCAGCGCGATAAAGTCAGTGCCCTTCGCTACGACAACCGGGGCTGCTGACTTCTTCCGATCGTACTTCAGCGCTACCGCGTAGTGCGTCGGGTTGGTGATAACCACATCCGCTTTCGGCACCGTGGTCTTGAGCTTCTGCACGATGCGCGACATTCCTTTCGCAATCATCTTGCGGCGCATCGTCTCGTCTCCTTCCACAGCCTTGCGCTCGTCTTTGACCTCTTCCTTCGTCATCTTGTTCTGGCGCAGCCACTGGTACTTCCCCCAGGCGATGTCGATTCCGGTTAGGATGGCGAGCACCCAGATGATCTTCCAGAAGACAGCGCCGATTGCTGAGCCTGTCAGGTGCAGCACGTCAGGTATCGACATGTGGATGAGACGGACCATCTCGGGCGCGAAGCCCTGCAGCGCCCAGTAGCCGATCGGCAGAACGAGTGCGAGCTTGAAGACAGCTTTGAGGAGGTTTGTGATTCCTGTGATTGAGAAGATTCGCTTGATGCCCTTAATTGGATTGACGAAGTCCCAGCGAAGCTTGATCCACTTGTCGCGCCTGTTCCAGTTGGTCTGGAGCATGACGGACAGAGTGGCCACGGCCGCAACACAGCCAGTGATGATTAGAAGGTCAGGGGCCAGCAGGAGCGTTAGCCGCAAGAAGCCATTGATGTAGTCCTCGACCTGCATCTCCTGGCGCTCGCCGATCATGAGGAACGAGCGCACGAGCACGTACTTCATGTCGCGATACAGCACGTTCCACAGCATGCTGACGACCAGGAAGCCCGTGATGAGAACGAGCAGCTGCTCAAGGTCGATCGAGTGAAAGATCGCTCCCGTGCGGCGCAGCTCAGCGATCCGCCGCTCGGTGGGCAGTTCGGTCCTCTGTTCGGGTAAGCTCTCTTTGGCCATCGATAACTCTTTAAAACCTCTCGGAGTGCCCCTTCCCTGTCAGAGTGGTGGCACACCTGTGGATCCAAGGGTTTGGCAGCAAGAGCTATGCCCGATTTGGAGGCAGTTGTTTCAGCAAGTTAGGGCGGCTTGCGTGTCAAAAAGCCGGTATCGCTACCGGATCGCGACACTGATTACGTCGCCCAGGCGGGTGAACTCCCGCCCCAAGAAGTGCATCACCTCGGGCATGGCGATGATGGAGATTACCAGCCCCACACCGATCGTGAGGGGGAAGCTGATGATGAAGATGTTAATCGTCGGAACGGCTTTCGAGATGATGCCCATGACGAAGTTCGTAAGGAGCAGTGCAACGATCGCTGGGGCTGCAATCAGGCAGCCGATCTGGAAGATGCGTGCTGTCTGGTTGATCAGGGTGTCGAGCCCTGTTGCTGAAAGGATGAATGAGCCTGGCCGGATAACCTCGTTGAGCCCCGCTAGCTCAGAGACCGCGACGTAGTGCCCGCCAACGAGGAGGAACGCCACAATTGCGAAGTCTGAGTAGATGCGCGCCAGGTCTGGCAGCGCCGCTTGGGTTGAGGGATCGATAAGCTGCGCCGCATTCAACCCCATGGTGCCACTGGCGAGGTGCCCAGCAGTCTGGGCGCCAGCAACGATCGTGAGCGGAATAATCGCAACTATCGCTCCCAACACCATCTCTGAGGCCACCTGAGCGGCCATGAGCGCCATATCTGTCGGAACCGCTGTTGTAACATCGGGGCGCACACTCACCAGCGCCAAGACAACGGCAGCCGGATACCGGATAAGAATTCCTCCGATGCCGCCGCCTAATCCTGGGGCCAACATCATAAACGCCGTGTAGCGCGTCAGAAGCAGCAAGAAGCTCCAGCCCACGTCGAGCCGCTCTAAAATGAGCTGGGGAACTGAGAGGATAAGAGCATCTCCCATCGCGTCACCTAGCGCGCCGAGAGGTTTGCAATCTGGCTGATGACGAAGATGGTAAACGCCGAGATGCGGTTGATCATGAAGTGCCCGAAGAGCAACATGCCGACGATTGCTGCCGCAATCTTGGGAATGAACGCTAGTGCTGGATCATTAATCTGCGTTGCAGCCTGAAATACGCTCACGAGGAAGCCCGCCACAAGCCCGAATACGAGGATCGGAGCACAGGTGTAGAGCGCCGTTTCAATCGAAAGCTGTCCGAGCCTCAAGTAGTCGTCAATGTTCATGGCTTCAACTCACGTTGTAGGTCTTGACGAGGGAGCTGATGATAAGGTGCCAGCCGTCAACTATCACGAACAGCATCAGCTTGAGCGGGAGCGAGATAACGACCGGCGGGAGCGTAATCATGCTCATCGAGGTGAGAACTGACGAGACCACCATGTCGAGCACGAGGAACGGCAGAGCGATTAGGAACCCGATCTGGAAAGCAGTATTGAGCTCGCTCAGCACGAACGCCGGTACTGCGACGAAAAATGGGACATCCTCTGGGCCCTTCGGCTGCTCTGCACGGGTGATGTCCACGAAAAGTGCCAAGTCTTTCTCGCGTGAGTGCCGCACCAGGAACTCCTTGAGTGGCGCAGATGCCTTGCTCAGCGCCTCGTCCTGGGCCATCTGCCCATCGAGGTACGGCTTGATTCCGGCGTGGTAGCTCTTCTCAAACACCGGCGACATAATCGAGATGGTGAGGAACAGCGCCAGTCCAGTGATGACCGTATTGGGCGGGAGCGCCTGCGTGCCGAGCGCCGTGCGGGTCATGCCGAGCACGACCGCGATGCGGGTAAAACAGGTCATGCACAGCACCATCGCCGGGGCGAAGGAGAGCAGCGTCAGGAGCAGCATGATCTTGAGGCTGCTCGACACCGTGCCGCCTCCAGCGAGTTCGTTTCCGCCAACTGAGATTGAAAGGTCCGGCAGGTTCGCCTGCTGCGCTGCCGCTACTGACGGCAAGAAAGCGGCAGTAGCCGCTGCGAAGAGAGCTATGCCTGCCACTGCTCGGCTACGCATTGAACAGCTCCTGATCCGGGCACTCAGCCCCAAGTGACTCCGCGAAGGTTTCCCCCCGAGCGTCGCTCACTGGAACGATGCGTGGGGAGTCCGGCCCAACCGTGACGAGGAATTCCCTGCCATCGAGCGATACCAGGGCTACCGACCCCTTCTGGCTGACCGAAACGCGCTCAAGGATGGTGAGCCTCCTGCCGCCACCGATCGGGCCCTTGAGAAGGAACTTCCTGTAGAGGTGAATTCCCCCAGTGAAGGCGCCGATACAGAGGAAGAGGCCCCCAAGCATTCTGACTACCGAGCCCGAAACGCTAATAGGCTCAGCGGTCGGAATGGCGCTCAGCCCGATCTGTCCTGGCTCGGCCGCGGCTGCCCCGGTGCAGAGGAGCACAGCCGCAACTGCCGCGACGAACCTGAACGATGGCCTGAGACACTTCATAGCTAGCTCGCTGCCTGCTGCTGCTGCTGCAGCCCTTCGATTCGGTCCTCCGGCGAGATGATGTCGGTGAGTCGAACGCCGAACTTCTCGTTCACGATAACCGCCTCGCCGCGCGCGACTGGCTTGCCGTTGATGAAGATGTCGAGCGGCTCTCCAGCGAGCTTCTCAAGCTCCACAACCGAGCCCTGCCCAAGCTGCAGCAAGTCGTTGATGGTCATGCGCGAGCGCCCCACCTCAACCGTCACCTGGAGCGCCACGTCGAGAATGAACTCGAGCGTTCTGCCCGGGTTTTTCTTAACCGGCACCGCAGCAGCCGACGCAGCATCTGCAGCCGCCTCAGCAACCTCGGAAGCAGCCTTGGCTACATCTTCCAGCCCCTGTTCTACGTCTTTCTCATTATCCGCCATTTCGTATCATCTCCTCTTTGTTACGAATGTTAATCAGGTCGTTGCGGGGAATGTCGCGCGTAATTCGGATTGCGCGACTGCCCCGACAGCTTCCGACGAAGCCGTAAAACTTTGGCTGCCCCTCAACGAGCACGTGCGCCTCTTCGGCCGGGTTCGTGTCGAGGGTGATAATGTCCCCGACGCTGAGATCGAGCAGCTGGCGAGTCTTCATGCTACCTCGGGCGAGCTGCACGCTCACTGCGCAGAAGCTCTGCATGATATTCTCACGCATACGCTTGAGAGACTCAGCATCGGCCTCAAGCCGAGTGCTCTGGAATCCGGTGGAGAGCTTTGACTTGAGCGGCTCAAGGGTCGCGTACGGCATGCAGATAGTGAGCTGCGTGCACTCCTGCTCAAGCTCAATTTCGAGCGAAACAGCAATAACGATGTCCGACGGCGGAGCTATCGTGACGGCGAACGGATTAACCTCTGATCGCACGTACTCAAACACGATTGGATGAACAGGCGCCCAAGCATCTGTCAGATTCTCAAGCGCCAGGTCGACTACCTTCGAGATGAGCTTCGTCTCAATCGGCGTGTACTCCCTGCCCTCAACCTTGACTCGACTCTGTCCCCTGCCGCCGAACAGTCCGTCGATGATACCGAATACGAGCGGCGCTGAAACGACCACCAGTGCCTGTCCGTGCAGCGGCGGCATGCGAACGATGTGCAGCGAGGATGGAAGCGAGAGCTTCTTCATGAAAGAGCCGAACTTGACCATCTCAATGCCGCCGATGTTGGCGAAACAGGTGCGGCCGAGGAACTTAGCGAGGCTCGTGCGGAACTGGCGCGCGAAGCGGTCGTACACCAGCTCGAGTGTCGGCATGCGGCCGCGAATAATTCGCTCCTGGCTCGCCAGGTCGAACTTCTTGGCTTTCTGCTGCGCCTGCTGCGCAACACTCTCCTCTTCAATTTCTCCCTCGGAGAGCCCGCGAAGCAGGGAGTTGATTTCGTCTTGTGATAGCACCTGAGACATAGCCGTCCTACTGGATCACAAACTGAGTAAAGTACACCCGACGAACGAGCTCCTTGCGAAGCTGCTCGTTTACAATCTTGCGCACATTCTCCTTCAGCTCTTCCTTCCCCTTCTGCGTCTGGAGGTCTCCGGCCTTCTGGTTGCTGACGAGGGTAATAATTGCGTCACGAATCGGAACAACCCGTCCGTAGAAGCGTGTTGGGACATCCATGCCGATGAACTCAAGCTGCATCTGGACACGGATGTACTTGCCGTCGGGCAAATTGAGCAGGAATGTGTCGAGCGGCATAATCGCCCCGAGAGCCTCTTCACCCTCTTCGGCGTCAACCGCATCTGGACGATCCTGGAAGGAACCTTCCTCAGCAGCCGCTTCTTCAGCCTCTGTTCCGCTCTCTGCTGAAGCCTCATCGCGAAGCTCAGCAGCCGTTTCGGAGATGCGGCCGAACGCTGAGTAGCCTGCCGACACTCCGGTTACGAGCATGAGCGCCCCGATTCCAGACGCCGTAAAGAGCGAGCGCTTGGACTTCGCCGGAGCCGCCACATTCGCGGATACCGTCTTCTCTTCGTTGTTCTCTCTCTCGTCCATCGTTCGATTACATCCGTGAAATCTTCAGGCTTCCCACTGCACTTGGCTCACTGCGCTCGCTGCCATTCAACTCTTTGCACCCTGCTCCCGCTTCGACTTCCAGAGGGAGGTGCGAGAACTGTCTCGCCGCCACCAACGGGAGCACCCGTGCTAGCGCCTCAGCCGGCGCCCCGTGCGGTGCACAAACCGCCACCTGCAGGGAGATTCCGGCAGCTCCGCGGTGCTCATGCAGCGCATCTTCGAGCGCCGCCAAGAACCTCGCCTCGGCAACCCCGTCCTGCGACGACGCTAACTCTGCGCGCAGCGGGATCTCGGCTAGAAGCTCGGGCTCCTTCCTCGCGGAGTGTTGAGCAAGGCTAGTGCCAGACTCCTGGATCGGCTGGGATTTGGCCTCAACCACCTGAATTTTCTCTCCTCCTACAAACCCGGAGAGCTGGTCCCAGGGTGTCAGAACTAAGAAGAAACAGAGCAGGAGTGTCAAAAGATCGCCAAAGCTGATGAACCAGACCACCGAACCTGGCGACTCTGCGCGCCCCTGCTGCGGAGCGCCCCGAAAGCTAGCGGCCTTCATTCGGCACCTCCCCCAGGCGGGCGAACGAGACAGAGAGCTGGTCGCCGCGTCCGTTCTCCGCCCGCACCCTCAACACGAAGGCCTCGCGCGGCACGCTCCGAGCGATCAGAAACTGCTCAATCTCGTGAAGCTTGCGAGTAAGGTCACGGCTATTCTCGCCAAGCTCGGAACGCGCCGCGGAGAGGATAATGGTAGCGTTTACGTCGTGGCTCTTGAGGAGCGATGCAACTGCTTCCAAGCGCGCCTCGGAGTCGCGGAGTTCCCCGCTCTCAGCGAAGAGTCGCTCAATCTTCAGCTCTGTCAGCTGCACGTCGGGCGGCGCCACCACAACTGCAGGCATCTTTGGAAAGTTGCCGCGCACGGAAGCCCGCTGGTAGGCACCGATGCAGAACGTCAAAACGATAAGCAGCACCGCAACGTATTGGGTGTAGAACGCTTTGAGAATTCGCCTGTCACACCCAACACTCGACATGGCTACGTGCTCCGCTTTTGCTTACTGGTTCGACGCGCACGAGATGAAGCTCTGGAGCCGCTGCTCAAGCATGATCGGGCTCTCAAGCCGCGCAATGCTCAGCAGCCCCTCGGCCGTGATATCCTTCGTCTGCTCACGCTCCTGGGCAATAACGCGCAGCTTGCCTGCTATCGGGAAGAAGAAGAGGTTTGCAGACACTGAGCCGTACAGGGTTGCCACAAGCGCGAGCGACATTGCAGGCCCGATCGTTGCGGCATCCTGCAGCGAGCCGAGCATCTGGATCAGCCCGATCAGGGTGCCGATCAGGCCCATCGCTGGAGCGAAGTTGCCCATCGTCTCAAACACTTGAACTGAGCGCCACGCCTGCTCATTCGCAGAGCGCATCTCGGTCTGAAGAATTCGTGATATCTCCTCTGGGTTCTGGCCATCCACGGTAAGCTGCAAGCCGAGCCTGAGGAACGAGTCAGTGGTGCTTGAGGCCTCATCCTCAAGGACGAGCACCCCGTTCTCTTTCACGCGGCGCGAGAGGCGCACCAACGCCTGAATCCGGTCTACCGGAGACTCCTGGCGCTGGAAGAGAGCACCACGCGCAGCTTTCATCGCTGAGCGTAGGTCGCGGGCAGAGAACTGAACAAGCGTCGAGCACACCGTTCCGCCAAGCACGAGCAGCATCCCCTCCAAGCTGAGGAAGGTTAACGGCCGGCCGCCGATCACGGCGCCAAAGACCACCAGCAGCACAGAGCCAACAAGCCCTATCACCAGTGAGCGGTTGACCTGAGGGCGCTCCTCCCGTGGCACAGAACCGCGCGCCCACTCCGGCTTAAGGTACAGTCTCTCTCTCATTCAAACCTCGTCACACACAGCGAAAAAATCCTGGCAGCTACCCCCTACGAGCAAGCAACTTCAACATCTTGGCTGAGCTTGCACTGTCAGCTTGCTGGCTCCCCAAAGGGAAGGTCAGCAATCAGCGTGCCAAGAAAACGGGCACACAGAAGCCACCAGGAGTTGAGATGACCCTGAGATGGGGAAACGATTCGGCTTTTTGTTCAAATGGTTAGCGGGGCTGAGTCGGGCCCGCGGCGTGCGGCTCGAGCGCTGTGTGGGGTTTGGGGGGCGCCAAGGAAATGGCGCGGCCCTTCGGGTTGCTTCCGTTCCCGTAACCGGTGCCGTTCCCGGTTTCGCATGAGACAGAGGGAGCTAGCGAGTAGTTGTGGCGGATTGGGGAGAGATATCGATTCCCTTCTGCCAGATCTCTTCTAGTAGTTTGCGGGTGCGGTCGAGACTGAGGCGGGCATCTCCGGCTGGGACGTAGCGTGCCTCAAGGGCTGAGCGTTCGGCTAGCACGAGAGCCACTGTCTCTTTGCAACGCACGTAGCGCGGACGCTGCGTGGCGTTGAAGTCATCGAACTTCTCTGCAACTGCTGGGGAGAGCGAGTACTTGGCCCGCTCGTCGTAGTCGGCTGCAAGCCACGCCTTCCAAAAACGGCTCATCGTCGGGCAGCTCACGCTCTTCTCCTCTTTTGAGCGAACCACGTCGCTCTCAAGAATAGTGTCGAGGATGAATGGGCATCCCCCACCCCGCACAGCACAGAAGAAGTAGAAAGACGCGAGATAGTTGATGCCAGCGTCGCCCAGCTCCGTGGGCACACGCACCGCCCCATCCTTGAACACCTGGTCTAGAGAATTCAGCCAGCCCGTCACTTCCGCTTTTCCGCGCTGCGAGGCAGAGAGCGCGCGTTGGGTCGTGTCTTCAAGCACCATCTCCCCCTGCTGTGGCTTGCTTGCAGCCGGAGGCTCGGCGAGAAGCTGCACGGCTGGAGCGAAAACAACAGAGGCGCACAGAAGCGCTGTTAGCGTGAATCGAGAACTCATAAGCTCTGTCTCAATTACCAGGTGTTTTCGTAGCCCACCAGCCCGAGTTTCCGCTAGGGCTCGAAGCGACAGGCAGGGAGTAAACAAACGTGCTGCAGAAGCTTTAGTTTTTTCCGTATCCCGCCGCTCCCTCAAGCATGGACGAGGTGCTTTCAATCGGGCTTCGCGGGATGCACTCTGGCTTTCAAAGCGCCGCGGAGAACGCTGAACGGGTAGTCCGTTCCTTTCAAGACGGCGAGACCGATGATGCGGTGAGCGCTCTGATCGGGCTGCGGCTCGACCAGCAGCAGGTGGAGGCTTCTGCACGCATTGTCGAGACAGGCCGGCAGCTCATCGGCTCAGTGCTGGACATCTACGCCTAGCATCTCTTCACTTCAGCCCGCCAGGTTAGCCGCGCCGAGTGTAGACGATCTCAAGAGACTTAAACGATGCGCCGTTCGGAGCCGTGTCGGTCATCGTCACTGAGTACTGATCAGGAGAGAAGACCTTGATCTCAGAGCGGGTCTTCTTGTTGCGGCCAACGAGAGGGTCGTACACTTCGCCCGCGAGCTCAAAGGTGCTGGCGTCCGGCGAGTACCACCCCTGCTGAACAGCTATCGCGGTGTTGAGCGAGTCGAGCCAGACCGTCATGAATCGACGAGCGGCGGCATCGTAGCCCATCAGGCCAAGCCCCTGGTAGCTCTCCCCGAGCACATCACCGTGAAAATCCTCCTTGAGAAAACGATCTCCGAGAATCCAGGAGAGGGTTGAAGTGCCGTGAGAATCCTGTGGGGCAGCGCCCGGCGAGCTCCAAAATGTGATGCGAACATCCCAGCTCCCAGCGAAGTTTTGCAACAGCTTGTGAGATTCGCCCGGCTTGCTGAGCGCCGCCCACTCAGAAGGGGTAAGATCTTCGGGCCTGACTCCCCGATCCCTGCGCTGCATGCTGCACCCGGCCAGCAACACGATGCTGCATACGATCATTGAAAGGTGTCGAAGCCACATACTCTGCTCTCCTGCATGACTCTCTCCGGTGCCTTGAAAGCGGCCAGAAAGAGGATTGTCGGCCCTGCGGTTTTTTAGGTTGCTGGGTTGCCGATCTCGGCCGCCCCAAGCACAATACACCTTCATGAATCTCTCTCAACCCAAAAAAGCCCCAAAGCTCCGCAAGCCGAGCCGTCTTGAGGCCGGCGACACGATTGCGCTGGTGGCTCCGGCCAGCCCCCCGCTCTCACCAAAAATAGTTCCTCTCGCAAAAAAGCTGTTCGAAGGGGCTGGTTTCCGTGTTGTGGTCGGAAAGCACACCAATGACCAGAAGGGCTTCATCGCGGGCTCCGACAAGGCAAGAGCAGCGGACGTCAACGCGGCGCTTCGTGCAAAGAGAGTCCGCGCCTTGGTGTGCCTGCGTGGGGGATACGGCACCACGCGACTGGCCAACCTGATCGACTTCGAGGCACTGCGCCGTGACCCGAAGATTATCGTTGGGTGTAGCGACATCTCAGCGCTCCTTGCTGGGGCCCTGACGCAGGCCGGGGTGCCCGGTCTTCATGGGCCGATGCCCCAGTCGCTCTGCGACCCTAAATCTCCAACTTACACCTGGACACGCCTTCTCGATGCCCTCACTGGTGGACCGCTAGCAACTGGATCGATTCTCAAAGGATACCGCGAGCCGGGCGCGAAGGTGGAAACTCTCCGCAGCGGCCGCGCCAACGGATCTCTCTTCTCGACCAACTTATCGATGCTTCTCTCACTGATTGGCACACCGTGGTTTCCTGACCTCAGAGGCTCAATCCTCTGCATCGAAGAGATCGGCTCAACACCATTCCGACTCGACCGCGCTCTAACGCAGCTGCTTTCGATCGGGGCGCTCGCAGGCGTAAAGGGCTTCGCTGTCGGTCAGCTTATTCATTGTGAGTACAAGCCTGAAGATGCAAAAGGAAAACAAACGGCGCGAGACGTGCTGCTTGAGCGGCTCGCACCTCTCGGAAAGCCAATCGTCATGGGCTTGCCATTCGGCCATGGCTTATACAACGCGACCCTGCCGCTCGGAGCAAAAGCTTCGCTCGATGCCAGTGCGGGTGACCTAATTATCGAGAGCAGTCCCCTCCTCTAATCGTCATCCAGCAGCATTGTTACCCGCACAATCTGCGCTGACTAACGAACCGACAACAAACCTGTACGTGGCAGAGAAATCTAATTCGGCAGCCGGCGCCCGAGCTCGAACTTCATAATCTCTTCGGCGCCCGTTTTCGGATCCTTTATCCGAACCACGGTGATACGCCGCTGCGCAATCTGAGTAGCCTTAAAGGTCTCGCCAAAGAGTGATGCTTCGCTGATTGCGCCGGTAATTGAAACGCCGCCGGTGTCCTCCGCTCCTCGCAGCACCAGGCCGAGCTTGCCGTGCTGAGTGGCTAAGCGAACCTTCATCGCGTCTTGAACCGAAAGTAGTAGCGTGACAGTCGGCGGGATGGCTTCCGAAACGGCGGCCACGGACGCCGTAGCGCTTTTACTCTTGGCGCGTTGTGCCCCTGGTGCCCCCTCAGTCCGACGATTGGCGGAAAGCACTTTCGCGTTGTGCGCGATTACTGACGCCGTGTTACGGCCGGTGTACTCGGTTACCCATACCACATCGACACGAGCCCCCGGCTGAGCCCATCCCTCGACGCTACTCGTCGCATCAACAGAGATCGCGATCGCTCGGTAGCCTGGAGGAATGCTAGCCGTGAGTGCATTGACTGGCTGAAGACTCGTGAGGAACTCACGATTCACAAGACGGTTGGCGACCAACACTCCGCGTGCGTACATCCCCTTGAGTTCATCGAAGGAACGCACCGTATCAGGGCTGACTACGACCTCAGGCTTCCGCTCACGCTTAAACATGTGAGGCTGGAACGCCGAGCCCGGTTGAATATTTGAGACGGGCACGATCACCTCAACAGTACCTTCTTGAGGAAGCACTTCCGGCTGAGTTGCAATGGTGGCCGCAGAGCTTGGCTGGCTGGAGTAGTGGAGGAAGACCGCCACTCCGACGACCGTTACGAAAAATACCGAGGCCAGGATTATGATCTGGGGAAGCAGCAAGGCGCCACGCCTACGCTTCATCTGTACAAAACTTCCCCGCTTCTGGAACATGCCTAGAAAAACCCTCAGTTGTTCGGTCTGCGACCCGGGCCAGAGGCCCTATGCAAGACCCAGTTACCCATCTGTCTAATCGGCTGAGGAGATGATTTTCTATCAGTTTTTTTCGATCGAATTACGAAAAACCCATGGGGTTCAGTAGATTCAGCTAGATAGGAAGCTACCCCAAGAGTGCTTCCAGCTGCCCAAGCAGGAACGTAATAGCGATTTCGACGCGCAGCACCCGCTCGCCAAGGTCGACCACGCGGAAACCAAGCGTCTGCAGCAATGCCAGTTCAGCTTCGCTCCATCCACGCTCAGGGCCGATCGCTACAACAGCGCCTACGTGTCGCGAATCATCCTCAGGATTCGATCCCTCAAGCGCGGCGCGCAAGCCCTGACCACAGGGGTGCGCAACGATCTTCGCCACTTCCGGCGATGCGACTAGTGGCGCGAGCTTGTTCTCGCAGAAATACCGAAACGACCTATGCACAACAATCTGCGGTGGTCGACTGTCCCAAACCTGCTCAAGTGCCTTGATCGATTCTTCCCGCAGATTCTCTTCGAGTAGCGCCGTCGATTGCAGGTAGCTCTTATCGCCCTTCTCGCTGCGGACAAAATGGAGCGAGCGAACCCCGAGCATAACCGCTGCCTGCACGCATTTCTTGATGGTTTGAGGCCGACTGACCCCAACAATGAGATCGAATGGCCGAGGCTCTCGCGCTGGAGTGGAGAGTAAGAGGTCCAGCACCACCCTGTCTGGCGCGCTCTCTCTCGCGAAGGCTTCTCCTCGAAGTCCGCCCAACACCGCCGCTTTTACTCGTTGACCAGCCCGTAGTCCGTGAGTCTCATAGGCGTACCCTGCACGGGCGCCTGACAGCACTGCGCAGGAAGCATCTACACACTCTTCTGGCAGGATGATAAGAGAGTTCATGGCGCATCATGGTAAACAGATTACCGCCAAGAGTAAACGAACGCGCCACTTTCCCGGAGCCCCGCTATGAGCAGCAACCTGAATACATGCATCCAGAAGCTCTTTGAGCTGCGCCGTAGCTGCTCAGCAGCTGTCCCGCCCTTTGGTGCTGTTGCCCCATTTATCGAACAGGCGCTGGGCTCTCTTTTCCCTCAACTCTCGCCCACAACCGGGCTATCCCCGGAGACGCTAACTGCGCTAGTCCACCGGACGCGCAGCACTCTGCATGAGCTTCTCGTCCCTGTGCTCAACCAGCAGGATACATCGGTTGCCTGTGACACGTTCGTCGAGATGCTCCCATCGCTGCACTCTGCCATCCTTGACGACGCCAAGGCAATTCTTGCGGGAGACCCAGCGGCCGCGAGTATTGATGAGGTGATCCTAGCCTACCCCGGCTTCTATGCGATCGCAGTGTACCGACTAGCGAATTGGCTCAACAGCCGGAAGATCCCAACTGTCCCGCGGATGCTGACTGAATACGCACACCGAGTGACGGGGATCGACATTCATCCAGGTGCGACTATCGGTCGCTCTTTCGTTATCGATCACGGCACCGGTATCGTGATCGGTGAAACCACAGTGATCGCCGACAATGTAAAGATCTACCAAGGTGTCACTCTCGGGGCCCTCAGTGTCGATAAATCGATGGCGAACGCCAAACGGCATCCAACCATCGAACGGAATGTGGTGATCTACGCAAATGCAACGATTCTCGGCGGGGACACGGTAGTAGGAGAAGGAAGTATCATCGGGGGAAACGTGTGGCTCACCACTAGCGTACCTCCGCAGTCGCGGGTCTATCACCGCGGAGATCCGCCGATCGCCTAAGCGCAGCTGCCCGCTGCACTGACGTGAGAGCTACTCTCGTACCCCGCGAGACCGAAACTGGCCCTCTGCTACCGAAAACAGCTCGCTGCCAACCTTCCAGAGACTCCGACAGCCATACTCCTGCAGAGATACCAGCCGCTATTTCTAAACGAGCGGCTTGTGGCGTACCTTCCAAGAGGGAAGTGACACCCTGCAGGGGAAGAGAGGCTGGGCGCCCCGAATCACTACCATCCGCGTCACGCCAGAAGCGGTGTCCCAGCAACCCAAGGACACTGACAAAAAGCTCCTGCTCGGCTATCGGTCGCTCTAGGGCTCGCTGAACCTCAGCATGCTGAAGCTTGAGTCGAGCTATGCGCACCGCTGCCTCGATAGGATTCAGGCGAAGGGCCGCACACAGTCGTTCAAGCCATCCATCAGCTGGTAGGATCAGCTTACAGTCTATCGGTGGCATTTTCTCGACAATCGCTGATACAAGAAGGTCATTCTTGCTACTACTTCTTGCAACACGGAAACCACCAGCGATCTGCATCGCCCCTTCCAGTGCTGTGCGCAAATTTCGGAAGCGCTCTGGCACGAGGCTCCAGAACTCATCAAGCGAGATATCATCGGCTATCGGCAGGAGACCAATCGGCCCACACTCTGTTGCGGTGCTACAGTCAATTTTTTCTCCCATGACGTGCGCTACCTGTAGCTCCAGTTGCGCCTCCACTGTGCGAAGAGCGGCCTCCACAGCTACGCGCTCGATCGCATCAATTCTCCTTTCTGGATCGAAGCTAACCTCAAGTACATCACCGCGAATAAGCTCTCGCTTGAGCTCTACCGCAGAGCGCACCAGCGGCGCCTCGATACCGTTGAGGGAATCCGGAAGCGGAAGTCTTCGCACGACTCCTTCAGGGAGCTGCACCTTCCCCCCCAGACCGCGCACACAGAGCGAGCCGTAGCGCGAGTTCAGGAAGGCCACAACCCGCTCATCATCACAGAAGAGACCTGACGACGCTGCTCGGCCGAAGCTCCACCCGACCTCTTTTACCCGCAGCCCAAGGGCGCCGTTAGCGAACCATGAGTACACCCAACCGCTCTTCTGAAACCATGGCTCTGCCGAGAGGCCGGCTCGCGATGAGCGCTCGAAGATTCGCCGCCCCTCCCCCCAATCGAGAACGGTTCGGTTAAGTCCGTACCAACGCCCGTATCCACCACCCTTACAATGAACGCGCCAGCGAGCTAGGTCAGGAGCAACCTCCCAGTGATTGCGCACGAATCGCCTATCATCGTTAGTTTGAAGCCCGACAATTATTGTGGCATCGCTCTCTAGCCGCCGTGCAGAAAGGAGCAACGGAGGCGGAATCGCGGACCCCTCTAAGAAGATCCGATCGTGCGGCTCCTGCATGAAACGCTCTTGCGGAAATCGTTGACCCTCGCCCGTTCCTCCACGCCACGCGCCAGTCAAGTCGCGCAGCCGTGCACTCTTCTCCTCATACTCCGTCACCGCAGCTAGGGAGATGAGTATCAACTCATGCCTAGCTCTCGGCTGTTCCTTGGTGGCGGACAGAAGAACCACCCCAAGGCCGTCGTGCAGAGCAAGCTGACGGTCGAATGCGCGCTTACCCAATTCGCACACCGCATCGATCGTAAGCTCGCGGTACATCCCACCGAAGCTAGCTCCCCCATTGCGTAGCCTGCGGTATCCTTTGAGCCGCAGCCACTTATCATGCGTCACCAACCCGATGAATCCACCGGGTTCGAGCAACTCGAGAGCTCGCTGGATAAATGCCGAACAGAGGTCGAGCGCGGAGTCGGGATACTCCCGGTCAAGGAATTCCCTTGTCTCTGCAGTTAGCTTGCGACGACCGAGGTACGGCGGATTCATCAAGATACACCCATAGGTGCGGCGGGCTAGCGGTGCCTCGGCCGCTCGATTGAGAGTTCCGAAAGGCCCCGCAATCAGCACGATCCTATCCCGCACCGTCGCCAGAGCACGCGAGATGTCTCCGGCTCCATGTCGAACAGCCTCAGCAACAAGCACACCGCGGCACAACTCCACCGCGAAGGGATCAATATCAAATCCGAAGAGCTGCTTGAGCAGTTCATCAACAGGAGCAGAAGCCTGGTGCGTGCGACGAGTACGGAGCGCTTGCACTAACAGGTGCCCCGTCCCACAGGCGGGATCACACACGCTCTGGGATAGCTTCCCGAGCTGTGCAGCCCTCTCTCCCAGGAACGCTGCCATCTGTTCATCAGTAAAGATCTGCGTTGCTGCCGTTAGTTTGAGGCGCTCTGGCTGCTGCTCAAGCCGACGGCTGACACCCCAGGTACTCGTTCGGCGTTCCGGTTCATTCCAGAGCTGGTACGCCCATCCGATGAGCAGAGGTTCATCTTTCAGCTCCTGTAGAATCGCATCCGGCAATTGTATGCCTCGCACGTGCTTCGGATCTGCCACAGCGCCCGACTCAAGTGCAGCCTCCGAGCCGGGACACGCTGCACGAAGTAGCGCTGAGAAGAGTATGTCTCGTGCACAACTACCGAGCGAACGCCGCTGCGCCCGAATAAAGCGAAAAAATTGTGAGGAGTGGGGCATGAAGGAAACCTTCGCAGCAGCAATAGATATCGGCGAAAGTGTAAGCGTTAAACGGCAGCGCAGAAACCCGTTTCTATCCCAAACCTAGACACGTGTGGAGCAACGCTTCCCCTACACGTAGCAAGAGGCTCCACGCTCTTAGAGCCGACCTAGCGCGGAAACCTGCTACCGAGGAGATTTCAGAGTGGCCATAGGCTACATACCCACGGGAAGTCGATTTGCCTCCTAACGCCTGAAAAGTCCCGGGGATATTCAGTCTCCCCGATGCCCGTTCGGCCGCCGATGGGTCGTTTGACTTGACCCATGCCCGGTTATACAGTCGAAAGAGGGGCGAAAAACCGCCCGGAGGTAACGATGGCTGCGAGAAACAGAGCTTCTCTCAAGACACCGACAGAGGAGCCGTCAACAAAGAGCACTACCCGGTCAAAGCCCAGTCGCCCAACCCGCCGGGCTAACCTTACACGTGTTGCGGTGCAGGTCGCTTCTTCAGATCCAACACTCACCCAGTTCCTGAAGTGCCCGATTAAAAACACCGCATCGAACGGCTCAACGGATACTGATGCGGCAGCAACTGCATCTGTAAAAGTCGAGAGAGCGATTCAGTCCCTCGGAAAGCTTGAGGCTGAAGTGATTGCAGCTCTATTCCCATCCACAGGCAGCGAGCCAGAAAGCCTTGACAAGTTGGCCGTCCGGCTCGGAATGACGGTCGAAGAGGTAAAGGCGGTCGCCGACGATGCGCTGCGTGACCTGCGGGGGGCACGCTCTGGTGGCGCACGCATAAGCGCCATTTGGAACTAACTCCTCGTAGCTCTCCTGAATGCCTCTTCCAAAACCCTACTTGGTGCAGTCTTTAGGGCAGCTAGTGGGGCTCTCTGCACAGGGGCATCCAATCGCCATGCACACGATCTCTTGGCAAATGCCGTCGCCGCAGAGGTCTTTGCACGCTTTTCCTGCAGAAAGCTCCTGACGCTGATCGACGAAGACGATCCCGCCTTCGCTCACACACCGTGGCGGGTAGCTTTTCATCACCTTGCCTGTCTGGGCCACACACTCCTCAAAAGTAGTGGGCTGAGCAAGCTTCTCAGCAACTTGTGCACAAGCGCTAGAACCAGCCACCGCGAGCAGCGCAAGCGATACAACTGTGAGCAACGAAAGCCTCATGAAACACCTATCTGGTAAGGAAAGAGCAGTTAGCGGGCGGTCCCAGCAACTCTGGCTCAGGATGAGGCAACCCTACATCGAGTCGCCCTGTCTCCAGGAGGCTCCTCCTGAGAGCGCCAAGACCACTAACATCTTGGCCTGGATCTTACCGCTCATCTTTTTATAGTCACCTGAAAAGCGACAGCCCTTAAAACGCTTCGCTGCCTGGTCGTGGCATTCTTTCGTGGTGGGATTCTTAAGGCAGAAGAGGGTCGACTCTACAACAAACTGGCGCGGCGTTTGGAACGATTTGCACGAACGCTCCCACGGTGCACGCGCTTCAGACGCTTGAGCTAGGGTCGTAACGGCGGCTAGAGACGCCGCAACGGCAGCTACGAGTACGGTTCGCTTCTTCATTCCAAGGCCTCCACGTCAGCTCTACAGGCACCGCTTTCCCCGCAAATGTGTATGTGCGGGGTATGGAACACGCGACGCCCTATGTTGCTTCAACTTTGCGCCAGACCGACGAACAACCTCTGTCGTTTCCGGCCGTGAACCCGAGCTTCCCAGCCCCCCTCAGAGGCGATACGAGGGTTAACACCCTCACTCCTTTCAAAGATTGTTACGGCCTATACCGAGCGGACCTTTAGACGAGAGTCCCTCTTTGTGGCTGACGCGATCCAAGAAGCTAGATACACAGAGAAAAAAATTTAGCGCCGAAGCAATGCAACTTGTTGAATCGTGGCTAAGTGCAATCTGCGGATGCGAGCTGTCCGCGACGTTTCTCGAACTCCTCGCGTTTGATAAACACAACAGAGCTGTCGTCCCCGTCTCCCGAGGCGAAGACCCGACACCACTCAGGAGAGAGATCGAGCAGGGTCGACATTGTGCTTCCGTGTCGCCACACAATCGTCTGCGGCTGAACCTTTTCGATGTATGCCTCCCAATTCGACTTCCCGACAAAGCTGGCGCGATAGAGCTCCCAAATCTCTGGCGAGTTGACGTTGGTCCTACCGTCGATCGGAACCTTGTGGCGCGGCTCCCCGGTAACTGGATCGCTGAAGCGGTATATCAGGTATCCACCGGCCGAAAACTCATTCAATACGGGGAAGCCAAGCCCCTTCTCTTCGATAAAATCAACAGCACTCTCGGGAATAAGCTCCGTGTTTACTGCAGGACGGCGATAGAGGTTTGCCGATTGGGCCGCGAGCATTCCAACCAGCAGGACTCCGAAGGCGACTAGCGTCCCCTGCTCAAGAGAACAGAACCCCCTCTTGAGTTGCCTCACTCCTTCAGCCAAGTGATCACCGCCGCGCGACTGCGGGACGTGGCCACTCTGTCGCCACCAAGCAGCACACAGCGCTCCAAGGGCGATCGAGGCGAACGGTAGAAATTTTACAGCCGTCAGGCCGGCGAGTGTCATGCCGGCCCCAAGCACGAGCCTACTGGCTGGCGGAGCGGCACGCTCCGCCTGGAAGGCCGCAATGAGTATCGCACCCATCAAAACCACGAACACTGTCGAGTACTGCAAGATCGTCGCCGGCTGAAACTCCGATATAGAGTTGTACTGTAGTGGATGCCCACCCTTGCTGAGGAAGGTTAACCACTCGCCACCGAAGTAGGGTGTGAAGAGTGTCCCGATGAAAAAAGCCACACTCGCTACGAACGCTCGCTTCGGAACGAAGCGGTGGCTGGGATCCTGAAGGGTCCAGAGGAAGACTGCGCCCAGCCCAAGTATCGCTGTTAAGTGAATGTTACCCCACAAGCACCCGAGAACAACCAGTGACAGGAGTCGACGTGGCGTCACGCCACGATCCACAACGGCATCTGCTGACGCCAGGCATCCTGCGAAGAGGATCCACACTAACGATTGCGGCCGCAGCGTAAAGTGGTTGTAGCAGGCCACAGCCGTGTACGCTCCGAGCAACGCCCCGACAAAGTAATCACGGGCCATGCGCCCAAACACCGCAAAGAGGCTAATAGAGACTGCGCAAGCGAATAGCACCTGAAGCACCATGAGCCCCCTTCCCTGCCACATTCTCTCGACCCACGCGAAGAGGATCTCAACGCTCCAAGAGTAAGCCCGCCAAAGCTCACCGTTGCTGAACATGTTCCAAAGATCAACCTGCGGCACTTCGCCGTGAGCGATGATCCAGCGGCCCACTGCTATGTGCCACCACAGGTCGGGATCAGCCACCGACTGGCATATGTAGAGCCCAAAAAAAATCGCGAGAAATATCCAGAGCAGCTGTTTCATAAAGAATGCGTAGCAAGAGAGGTAGCACAGCTCGGCTTGCCCGACACGGCACGGCAGAGGCTATTCCCTAATCAGGGCAAAGTATCGGCAGTAGCTGAATGAAAAGTTGAGCAGCTTCTGGAAAACGCCGTTATGGGCGTCGCTTCGGTGGGGGCAAGCCTTTTGAAGCCCTGAGGTTAGCTGCTGCCACGCGGCCGCCCTCCCAGCCATTATTTCTCTTCCCTCGCCCCTTCCCGGTAACACGAGCGAAGTTCGCCTGTGCCTGCCGCCGAGCTTGCTTGCCGCCGAGGTCTACGCCGCCGCGATACAACGTCGCCACCGCCATGTTGTTGAGGATCGCTACCTCAAGCGGCCGGTTGTCTCCTGGGCGGAGCTGCGCCAGCGCTGCCTCGAAGGCTCGTAGAGCACAGCGCAGCTCTCCCTCCTCAAGCCCTGGGCCAGAAATCGCACGGACAAGGTGCAGCGTCCCTGTCATCCACATCGGCAGTGCACGATGCGCGTTGGATGTCCACGCAGCTTTCAGCGTCCCTAGGGAGCGCAGCTCCAACTCGAGGGCATCGGTATTCGAAGCAGCCGCGAGAGCGCCTGGATAGCTTGGCCACACCTGCGCCAAGCGGCCAAGGAACTGGCCCGTTGCGGGAAGCTTTGCATTCGAGAGCCCGATCATCGGAACCGCAACGATAATGAGCTGCGGCTTGATGCCCCGACGCTCAAGGGCACGACGCGCGTAGCTTCCCTCCGGAAGTGAAGCTGTGGAGAGCGGAGGAGAGCTGCGCAGTGAAACGCTCGTCCAGCGCGGAGTGCCCCAGGCTACGCCCCACACCGAAGGGTCCGACGTTAGGATCTCTTGAGCCTCCTCGGCACGCGTCACTTGGCGCGCGATCGTCCCCACGTGCACTGGAGACTTGCCTGGAGATGCGCTGCGCATCCGATCGCGCAAGATCTTGGCGTCTGCTTGGAGCTTGTCCTCGTTCAGCTGCGCCACGATGAATGAGCTGCCCGAGATGTCGAGCGCGGTTAGCCGCAGAGCAACCCCGAGCACTGCCGCGGCTCCGGCACAGGCAAGCACAGAGCGAGGAACCTGCACTCCACCCGGCGCCATCGGCAAGAACAGCAAGATGATAACCACAAACGTCGCGAGCTGTCCCCATGAGCGAACAGAAGCTCCACCACCCAGAAGCGCTATCGCGACGGCACCGAGCACAGCGGCTACAAGCACTGCTGCTGCGAGCAAGACTGGACGCACTCGTGCACGGAAGCCCGGAAGCACTCCGCCAACAGCCTCAGAGTGGTGCGCCTGAACAGGCGCCGGACTAGCTGCCTGCCCCATCGTCCCCTCCGCTCTCACCGCCCTCGCTCTCGTCGATACCGAACTTGTCCTTAAGAAATGACACAAGGTCTAGGCTGCTCGAAGGGTCGAGCATCTCGTCAAGCTCGGCTTGGCTTATCATGATATACTGGACGCCACATGACTCAAGCATTATCGGCAGCCTCTTGTGCCGCTCAAGGCGGTCGAGCTCGATCACTGCTGTGAAGTCTGGCACAATCTCGACTACCATCTTCGGCATGTCGCTGCCGTCTACCAAGGTGAAGAGACAGTGGGCGCTCTCCGCCCAGCGCGCAACGTCAGCCGCTGTCTGCCCTGCAACTGAGGGGTACTCCCCGCCGCAAACTGCTCGAACGCTCATATTGAACACAATGTTGTCCCGTCCGAAGAAGGACGCCAGCATGCGAAATAACTGGGACTCGGGGAGCGACATCTCAATCATGGCGCCGAGTATTGCAGATGGCCGCCCCTGCCACAAATACAGAGCCCCTGGCTCCCCCTCAACGTCGACAGAAGGCCTCAAGTTTGGTCTAATGCGACCATGGCACGGCTCCCGATCAAGTATTTTCCGGACCCTATCTTGCGCGCTCCGACCAACAAGGTGTCGGCGTTCAACGCCACTCTCCACACCCTTCTCGACAACATGTACGAGACGATGGTGCACGCCGACGGGCTTGGATTGGCGGCTCCGCAGGTCGGCCGCTCAGAGCGGCTCGCGATTATCGACGTCACTATCGAGTACATGCAGAAGCCGCTCATTACCTCTCTCAGTGGGCACTCGGCAGAGGCGCACATCCATGAAGGGCGTCTTGAGCTGATCAATCCGCACATCACGTCGAAGTCGCAGCGTGTCGCCAGCTCAGAGGAGGGCTGCCTCAGCATTCCCTCATACCGCGACTCCATCAAGCGCCATGAGAACATCGCCGTGCAGGCACAGGATCGGCATGGCCGAGAGTTCTCGCTTGAAGCCGTTGAGCTTCTGTCGTTTGCGCTGCAGCACGAGATTGATCACCTCGACGGCGTGCTGTTCGTCGACCACCTGAGCCGCCTCAAGAAGGTGCTCTTTAAGAAGTGGTGCATCAAGAACGAGTTTGGGCTCGAACCGTAACGGCAGCTATGAACGTAATCTTTTTCGGCACCCCATCGTTCTCGCTGCCATGCCTCGAAGCGCTGCTAGAGATGCCAAGCGTAACGGTGAAGGCGGTAGTAACTCAGCCGGACCGTCCGGCTGGCCGCGGCGGGGAGCTGCGCGCTTCTCCGGTGAAGGAGCTTGCCCTCCAACGCGGCATCCCCGTACTGCAGCCTCTCTCTCTCCGCAAGGAGCTTGCCTCTTTCAAGGCTGACGCTGACAAGCTAGGGCCCTTCGACGTCGGAGTCGTGATCGCTTTCGGGCAGATACTCCCTAAAGACGTCCTTGAGATGCCGCGTGCCGGCTGCATCAATGTTCATGCGTCCCTCTTGCCCCGCTGGCGCGGCGCAGCGCCGATTCAGCGTGCAATCGAGGCAGGCGACATTGAGACTGGTGTTTGCCTGATGCAGATGGACGAAGGTCTCGACACCGGCGCGGTGTTCTCGCGCGCTTCGACTCCGATTAGCGAGCGCGACAACGCCCAGGCCCTGCACGACTCACTCGCAAGTCTTGGCGCGTCGTTGCTCAAGCGAGACCTAATGGCAATTGCCCAAGGTTCCCTCGCTGCGCTGCCGCAGGAAACGGCGGGTGTCACCTACGCCCACAAGATCGAGGCGCACGAGGGGCTGATTGACTGGAGCAGCGAAGCCGGCACAATCTCACGCCGCGTGCGCGCCCTTGCTCCGCACCCAGGCTGCTACACGTTCTGGCGTGGCCAGCGCATGAAGATTCTCTCGGTTGCAGCGAGGCATGGCAGCTCTGCATCAGGACATCATCCGGGCGAGGTGATCTCGGCAGTAGGGAGTGCCATAACGGTCGCGTGCGGCTCAGGTGAGCTGTCGATAACGCAGCTCCAGCTCGCTGGAAAGAGGCAGATGTCGACCGAAGAGTTCCTGCGTGGGACCGGCGTTGTTCCGGGAGAGCGATTCTCCGCCACTCTTCAGTAACGCCCTAGCATCCTTGCGCACCCGCTGTGGCGTGCTGGCAGCGGTAGCTTACCGCGGTCATGCCCCGTCTCTCGCCCTCGGTGGATTCTGTCGACATGCCGAACAATCACTCCTCGCCCAGCTCAATCGTCTCCGGCCCTCTGCCGCGCCTCGTGGAGGGCGAAAGAAATTTACTCGACTTGGCCGACATTGATCATGCCGTTGAGAGCCTAGGCCCGCTTTTTCAGCTCGCTCCGTGGGAGATCCGCCGATGCCTTGAGGAGCTCGCTAGGAAGAACCCTCGCCCTCTCCTGACGGAGCAGGCGCACGTGCGTCAGCACGAAATGCACAGCGGTGCTTCACGTCACACTTAGCGCACTTAATCGGATGAGGGCTGGCGCGTACCTCTCCTCCGTCGAGCATCGAGCGCATCTGGTCGATCATAGCCTGCAGCCAGCGCTGCTTCGCCTCTGTGTTTTCAACCCGGATGCGCCGGCATGTTGGGCCAATCAGCAGGTACCCGTGTGGCGGCCGCTTTCCCTCAAACTCCTCGACTAGTCGCATGTAGACGAGCAGCTGCGCCACGTAGCGGTCGCGCAGCTTCTTTGCGAGGGGTTTCCGCTCCACCGGTATGATGAAGCCATCTTCTTCTATCAGCGCATCAGGCTTGCCGGCCAACCCTTGAGCCTCTGAGATGTACTCCCGCTCCGCCAGAAAGGTGCTGCCTTCAATCGAGACGGTGACCGAAGCCGGCTCAAAGCCGCTCTCCCTGCGCCGCTTGCCAGCAGCACGAGAAAAGGAGCGAATCACGAGAAGCGCCGCACCCACCAGGAGGACGAGCTGCAGCACGTGATTTCGGATCGACAGGGTCCAAAACTTCTCAAAAGGGATGCCCTGCGGGTTGAGCAAGATAAAAACCACGAGCGCAGTGCAGATCAACACTGCCACGTAACGTATCCACTGGCCGAGCTCAAGGGACTCATCGAACACACGAGACCAATCGCGATGTAGCTTCTTGCCCAGCGTCTTCTCGTCGAGCGCGAATGCAGCACCCTGCTTGTCGATCCACTTGAGCTTCCAGGCCTGCGCGCACACCGAGAAGGCGCCGACCTCGCCGGCCGCTACGATATGCTTTCCGTCTGGCCTTGTGGTTGCCACGTTATTCCCCTCGCCCCCTTCACGGCTTGTACCACGGCCGAGGTGTTAGCGCTTCTGCCGCGCTTTGAGCAGCGATCCGGTGGCAGCTATGATGTTCGAACAGATATCCCGAATACGCGACCATACCTCCCGCTGCTCCCGTTGCTGAGGCGCCACTACTCCGTGACACGGAGACTCTTCGACCGCAGCCTGCACCAAGCGACGTTCGAGAACCTCAGGTATCGAGAAAGCCGGCAAGTGCGCCGTCTCAAGGATAAATTGAACCTCCGGAGCCTGGTGATGGGTCAGCCGCCAGAAAGCGTAGCGGCCGCAAGCGGTCAGGAATTCGCACACGACGCAGAAGCGGGAGCCCCCCTGCTCTTGTGGACCGACCCGAACGCGGAAGTCGAGACGGTCTTCTAGAAGGAAGTTCACCTCGAAAGCCTCGATCCAGCCCTTCCTGGCTCGATACGCGGTCACCTCGTCGAGGTACACCCCCTCAAGCATCAGGCGGTCGGAGTCGTACCAGAGGCCGAGACCGACTGCGATCTCAGAACCTGCTTGCTGAACGTTGAATTCGGACTGCTGCATGAAAAAACCTGTGCCCTTTGGACCGCCCGAGCGGCTTTCCTTTTCCCACAGGGAGTTATCGACCTAGCAGCTAGTGGGCTTAACGGTTCTTGACCGTATCGCGACTGCCGACCAAGCAAGCGACCCTAACTACCTGGAATTTCTTGGCTTAACACCTTCTCTGAGAGTGTGACACCCCACCCCTCTTCTGCTATGCTCGCGATTCTTACTGCCAGCTTGAGAGCCCCGATTCTTCGGCTCAACAGCGGCGCTAACATGTTTCGTCGAAAGACGTTTTTCACCTTAGGAAGTAGTTTCATATGAGAAGAGAGAGAGGCAATGGGAGGCGTTCACACCGTGGTGGACGCTCCAGAGGAGGACGCTCGGGCCGAGGTCGTGGACATTCACGTCGCCACCCGCGTCAGAGCGCGGAGAGCGGCAACCAGCGTGAGCGCATCGCTATCGAGAGCGGCGACCTAGTGCTAATCGACCAGTTCATGCTCGCCAACCCGCAGTTCATCGAGAAGATAACGAAGGTTGTCGACGAAGACACTGCTGTCAAAAACGACATCATCCGCGAGTACGGCGGCAAGGTAATCTCGGTTGCCCGAGGCACCTACCGCATCGAACGCGATCCGTTCGCTTACACAATCGTCGTTCACCCAGAGGGTGACTCGGTTGAAGCGGCTGAGCTGGTTAAGGACGCTACCGATGAGCTCGGAGAGCTCAACATCGACACACGCTGCCTCGCCATGCTCGACCGCGAGCTGCTTGATGACAGCTCCCTTCTTGAGCGCTACCAGCAGCTCTGGTTCGGCGGCCAGGATAAGGCCTGCCGCGACCTCCTGCGTGACAACGGCGGCGCGGTTCGTTACGGCTTTCGCCGCGACGGCGACGAGCTCGCTGTGTTCCAGATTCCAGGCGAGGATGTGATCTGCCTCTGGCCGAAGAACATTGAGGAGCTTACAGCAGCAGCCCGAGAGGGTCAGGAGCCTCAGGCCGCACACGAGGGATAACTTACGTTTCGCCGCAGTGCGACGTGAGCTATACAGAGGGGGTTCGCGCGATGCGCGAGCCCCCTCTCCTTTTGGGGAACGAGAAGACGTTACAACCGGCTGATAGCTGTGCTCCTCAAGATCCTCGAACAGAAGCTGACCTTCAAGCCGACTCGCCAAGAGTACGGCGGGCTCGCCCCTTTCAGTGCACGGCGCTTCCGCTTCGGCCACGAGTTCGGCCTAGACCTCGACGGAGCCTTCGTCGATCGCGGCTCATCGTCGATTGTGCTCTTCCTGCACGGCAACAAGCATAACCTGACGCGCTTCAGTGACCACTACGCACTCTTCGCTGAGCTTGGGCTCTCATTCTTCACTTTCGACTACCCAGGCTACGGGCAGAGCTCTGGCAGCCCGAGCGAACAAGGCGTGTACGCAGCAGCGCGCGCTGCGCTATCGCATCTGCGACACACCGTAGGCTGCCCTGAGAATGAAATTATCGTCTACGGCTGCTCGATGGGGGGTGCAGTGGCTATCGAGCTGCTGCAGTCCGAGCGCGCCAGGGCACTCGTGACTGAGAGCACCTTCACGAACTCGTGGGAGATGGCGAGGCACTTGTACCCGTTCCTACCGTTTTGGAGGCTCCTTCCGAAGCGTTTCCCAAATGATGAGAGGATCAGCAACCTGACACTCCCCATATTCATGCTCCACGGCGACGCCGACCGTGTTGTACCCGTAAGGATGGCCCACCAGCTTCTCTCCCTTGCTCAAGCCGGCACACAATTAGAGATCGTACAGGGCGCCAATCACGTGAATTCTGTAGCCATCGGTGGGACGGCGTTGCGAAATTCTCTCTCGCTCTTTCTGGGGTGCTAGCGTTTTGCGCGACGTTCCGGTTCCTGTTGGAGATATTTTGTGGCTAAGTCTATGCACCGGAACAACAAGCTCTGCACCGTAAAAAAGCCCTGGGTCCGGCCTATCCGCGGTATCTACCGCAGGCGGCTCCGTCGGTCAGAGATCTCAGATTGTACCGAGCGCCCGTACCCGCTGGTGTCGTCGTCTTGAGCCAGGCCGGCAACCTGCATGAAGAGGTAGCCCGCAGCGCTCAAGCCAAGCACAACTAGAACGGATAGAACGAGCCGTGGGTCACACTGCGGGAAGAGTGACACTATCAGATCCTCCGAGAAGCTACGGCGGTCGTACGCGTCTCCGGATAATTTCCCCTCCGAGCTACTGCGCGAGAGGCTGGAACGCGGTTGATGACCCGAATTCCGGTTACACATATTCTCCGCAACGCGAGAGCTACCAGAGCGTGAGCTAGAACCTCCCCCCAATACGAAGGTTGTCCCGGAGCCTGCCGTCGCGGACGCGGTGGTACTTGATGTCGGCGTCGGGGAAGCCTTAGCCACCCAGCTATCCAAACCGCCCCCCGTGCTGGCGGTAAATCCGCGTGAAACAAACTTATCAAGAGACATACCGCGGCGACCTTTGGCGCAGAAAAGAGGCGTTCACATGCGAGCGCCTCTGTTGGTATGGGCTCTACCACCTAACCTGTAGCTTCAGTAACCACCTGAAAGCCGGCTAAGTCGCTGCGCCTATGCAACCTGTTCCAGCTAACCCCACATAACCCTTTGAAGATTCGCCTGTCGCCCGGCGACAAGAAGGTTTGTATGGTTGATTCCTGTGTAACGTCGGCCGACGGTGGCCACCACACCCGCGTCTTTGTACGGATTCCGGGCACTACAGACGACGCGTCTTCATCGTCCCTAGTAATCAACGCCACAACTATCTCCGCCACAGAGCTTCTCTCAGCTCTCGAAACTGGGTCCCACATCGCGCCGCATGCAGCTATTCGTTCACTATCTTCGGCGCAACTCAACAGAACCGAACTTCATCGGCTCTCAAACTTTCTCTTTACCGCCCTTCAGGAGGAACATGAATCGTCGGCAGCGGCCGCGCTCGCTGAGCTCATCGTAGCTCACGCCTCCAACCCCGAAGCGACGTTTATCGGACTCCAAGTGTTGCGGGCCTGGTCAGGAGACGAAGCTCTTCGTGAACATACGACTCGACTTCGAGAGGCTCTTGAAATCGCGGTTCGAGAGTTTACCTTCTCTACGGATTTTTCACGTCGGCGAATGATAGAGATCCGGTACGTACTGGTGCGCGCATTCGAGAGTGAGCTACTTCACGATGCAGCTGCTGAGTCAATTCGACGTATCCTCATCTCTGACCATCCCCGACTCACTGCCGAACGAAAAGATCTCGCAAGCCACATCATCACCGCCGCCAACACTCTTCGAATTGACTCAGTGCACCTGACAGATCTCAAACGTCTCGCCGCCGCAGTCTTTGCGACAGGAACTGCACCAGCGGCCCTACGGCAAGCGGCATCTTCCGAATCGCAACCGAAGCGCATCTTCTTCCTCGTAACGGCACAGGATGCCGAACGCCGTCGCCAGTTCGGTTTAGCATCAGCAATCGAGTTGCACAAAGCTGCTACCTTGATCGGTCGTCAGATGACGATCACTGAGTATGAGCTTGCGATCACATTTCAGCACGGCACCAGCGCAACCTCACCGGGAAATCAGCGTTGGTTCAGTCGTGATGAGTGGCTCACCGCACACCGCCTCTCATTACTTGCGGTGGAGGAGCTTGCAGGAGACACCTTGGCAGCACTAGGGCTGCTCCGTTTGTTAGCAACGAAGGTCAAAGTCGAGGACCCATCTGACAGCCGAGTAAGTTTCAAACGGCCAGATGCGCTCGACCCTTTAACGCGGCGTAAGGCGTTGCGTGAAGCCGAGCGATTTGCTGAAACGATCGGGGTCTCTGCGGCTCAACTCGAAGCCGTGGCCGAAGAGCAAGCCGAGCGACTGTTCGACGCAACGTTCCTAATACACAACCCATCGGTGGTATCCCTCAGCCAGTTGGTGCTCGGGGAAACCGAAGGTCCGAGCGCCCTACCCAAGGGGAACAGCGCGATTAACCTCGGTACGAGCGATCTTACCGCTCGGCTTCTGACTGACAGTAGTGCGACTCTCGTGTCGCGACTGGTCGCCGGAGACTTCGAGGTCCTCAAGAAAGCTCAGGGGTTGACCCTGAGCCAATTCAGGTCCCTGCTCGAGAAGATCCGACCCCGAGCGATATCGGACAACTGGGCCCGTTTGGCATTCCTCGAGATTGTGCGCGCGCCTCACGCTGATGACGTCGACGTACAAGTGAGAACGGCAGCTCTTGGGGCTCTCGTCAATGAGGCCAGGAAGCTCGGTAGACTCACCCCTACTCTCGAGAAGGAGGTTTTTGCAGCTTCAGCCGAGATTCCGTATCTGCCTCACGTTCGAGCTGAAGCTGAGATTGGCCAGGATGGGTCGGCTCTTGCTGACGGATAGCCGCTTCTTCGCTACGGGATCACTAGGGTCTGGCCAACGACGACGCGCCCGGCTTTGAGCTTATTGGCGCGTTTAATCTTGTCGACTGAGGAGCCAGTCTTCTTAGCAATTGCTGAAAGCGTATCTCCAGCCTTAACCACGTAGCGCTTCTTCTCTTCGCCAGTCAGCTCAGAAGCCTCCGCCTGTTGAATCGCTGAGGGCATCCCGCCCGTAAGCTGCCGCTTCGCCGTTTCGTACTGCGCCCTTGGCTCTGCGCGCTCTACACCTTCGGTGCCATTAACTGTGAGTAACTGACCCGACTTTACGCTAAGGCTCGCGAGTCCGTTGATCTCTTTTAGCTTTTCCGGTGACGTGTTGTAGCGCTTTGCGATACTCGCTAGGGTTTCACCACGCGCAACCCTGTGCTTTGTGCCCTGAGCGGCAGGTTGAGAAACTGCGACGATCTGCGGTGTTTGCGCTAGGCTACCGGCAGCAGATGGATTAACCGCCCGGTTTTGATACTCCACTGGCACCCTGAGCTGATACCCTGCTGGGATTCGAGCGGTGCCTCGCCAGACCGGCTCCAGCAGCGCGTAGTTCGCTTCTTTAAGCGCATCGAGGGGCACACCAAGCTGCTTGGCGGCCTGCGACACAGGCACAGAGCCCTTCATCGCAACTGTGTAAACACGCAGCGGGGGCTGCGCAGGGATTTCGGGAAAGTACCTCTCGTGATCTTCGTAAATCTCAAGAGCCGCGAGGAACTCCGGATAAAAATTGGTTGAGGCGAAGCCGAAGAACCTCTCTTTGGGATCTTCGATGATCGCCGCGAGATCATTCGTACCGGCTTTATTCACCTTTGAACGAACGCCCCCTATACCGTGGTTGTACGAAGTAATCGCAAGCGGCCAAGAGCCCAGCGAGTTGTACGCTCCGCGAAGATACTCAGCGGCAGCACGCGTGGCACGCAAAGGGTCTCGACGCTCGTCTACGTAACGACCAACCAGCAATTTGTGCGATCGTGCCGTGCGGGGCATAAATTGCCAGATCCCCGCAGCACCAACGCTGCTGTAGGCGGTGTAGTCGAATGAGGACTCGATAAAGGGAATACGGGTCAACTCCTTCGGAAGACCGAACTCTGAAACGAAGATCTGCTCCATCACCGGGAGGTACTTCCAAGAGCGCCTTATCGCCTCAGCGTAACGCTCTCGAATCCCGGTCTGCGTTCGAACCAGGTCTTCATCGACCAAAGTCTTGTACTTCTCCTGACCACCGGGGATATCCTTCAAAAGCTCAACAGCATCGCGCTGGAACGGCGTAGAAGGGTCTTCACCCTGCGAAAGCTCGATAAGCTGCCGCTTAATTGCCGCAACCGCCTCACCCTCAGCCGCTTTCTTGTACTTTTCAAAAACGACCGGGTTCATGGCGGCCTTCTCTGTCGAGAAGTCGAGAACTCCAAACCGAATCTGCGGGAAGTTGCGGTGGTGGACCACCACCTGGGCTGAGGTATATTTGGCGAAGATATCCTTCCAGAAATCGACGCGGCCGCGCAGCTCCGAGGGAACCCTGAACTGATTTCCCTGTACACTCTTCGGTGCCTGGGAGCGCAGGCCCAGGTTTGTTCCCATTCCTGGGCTGGCGAAAGTGTCACCGCAAGCGAAGAGAGCCGCTGCAGATAGCGCCAAGCTGATGCCGAGAAGACGGTTATTCATAGGAGCAAATGCGGTTTGCAGGAGCCACCCCTGCCGAGGGCGACCCGCCCTAAAAACTAAGGTGCCACGCCGGCGCAGGTCGCACAACGGAAAGCGTACATGCGGAAGAGTTTTTTGCGAGTTGTCGCGCTTACTTCGAGGTGCAGCGCGCCTCATCGAGCTGGTCGTCACTCAGGGCGCCGGTCTCCTCGGCGTTGATTGCAACGAATTCCTTAAGGTTGTCGGGGACGCCAGAGTCTTCAAAGATCGCCTCAACTGGGCATTCTGTCTCGCACGCACCACAGTGGATGCACTCATCGGGGTGGATCATCAACATTCCAACATCGTCTCCCTTCGCCGGGCGACTGAAGCGGTCGTTAAAATCCTTCTTCTTGATGTTGTAGAAGCAATCAACCGGGCACACCTCAACGCACGAGCGATCTTTGGTGCCAAGGCAATTGAGAGTAACGACGTAAGACATACCCGAGATCCCGAAAAAACTGGTTTAACGGGGGGAGATTACACAATTAACGGGAAAGTAAAAAGAGCGAGTGTCGACCGCCCCTCGCGCCAATGGCTCCAGAGCACCAGTACTATCCGGGTGTTTCCCACTTTGATGATTTAGGGCCAGGTTTCGTGCTTGTTTGCGGGGCCTCAGAAAAAAAAGGGGTGGCCCGGTAATAGCCCCAACCGGACCACCCATGGCAGAAAGGATGGTGTCATGCCAATGAATACTTTTTCGACAGAAATCTGGAAAACATGAGCGCTCCCGGCAAAAATTTCTGTTTTTTTTGTAACCCCCTAATCGGCTGAATTTTGGGGGTTTGTGCCAAGCTGGACGGTGCGGAAAAGGCGCACGCTACGGTAAGCAAAACTCGCAGGATGGGCGGTTGATATTTCCATGTCCCCAAGCTACCCTTCCGGCTTCATGCGGCCCGATAGCCAAGTTGGCTAAGGCAACGGTTTGCAAAACCGTGATCGCCGGTTCGAATCCGGCTCGGGCCTTTTATCCCGCTCGGCGCTTTTGCCAAGGGGCTTCGATCTTCGCGCTCGGCGCTCCGGCCAAGGGGCTCCGCCCCTCTCACCCCCTGATCGGGGGCTTCACCCCGCGGCTTTCTTCGCGCTCGGCGCTCCGGCCAAGGGGCGCTGCTTATCCCG
>CAYPUA010000020.1:0-60239 GCA_964413875.1 uncultured Bdellovibrionales bacterium | reverse complement strand
GTTGAAGTGCCAGGACCAGTATCCGTCGCTGTTGACGTATCGGTTGAAGTGCCAGGACCAGTATCCGTCGCTGTTGACGTATCGGTTGAGGTGCCCGAGCCGGTGCCAGATCCAGTATCCGTCGCCGTTGACGTATCAGTTGAAGTGCCAGTGCTGGTGCCTGCTCCTGTCGCAGTGCCGTCTCCCTCCAGCGATGTATCGGGTGGACACTGGTAAATTTCGTAGTGCGTCTGGGAACACTCCTGCTCGCACCTACCCCTGACCGGTTGGGTCACTTCACGGCAGCACATTCCGGGAAAGAGCGTTTCCGGACAGTAGTCATTGGGTATCCCATCGCAGGGTCCGAGCCCGATTTGTGCATATTCCTGGAGGCAATTACTGATTAGATCCTCGGGCATGCTGATGATCTCATCTGCAGCTCCGCCGCTCTGCGCTTGAACTGGCAAGACGGCTCCGCAAAGTGCAATTGCAAAGCTCTGAAAAAGCGTAGCGGCGATGTAACCAACGCTTTTGCCTGAGCGTCCCTGTTTAAGGCTGCTTCCCATGCCTGAAAAACCTACGTGCAGACTCCCCCCGAGCCCGATGACCCAATAAGAGGAATCGGTCACTTTCAAAACTACCTTAAGGGTTACAAGGCTAGCTTGGTGCCAGCCTAAAAAGACATTGGTCTATTAGTGAGTTACGTCTACGGGCCGCCTTGAGCTGGGCTAAAGACGAACGGAAATTACCCTAAACAACCCGAGCTGACCGGACAGCCAAGCAGCATCTTCGCAAACGTAGCTCGCTCTCAGCGCTCAAACGCATGCTCCGCCGCCGGATATTCTCCTGACTTCACCTCAGCAACGAAGCGGCTGACTGCCTCGCGGATGCTGTGTGAGCCCTGCATGTAGTTCTTGGCGAAACGGGCGCGGCGACCTGGCGTAATATCGAGGATGTCGTAGAGCACGAGCACCTGTCCGGTTAGGTGCGGACCTGCCCCAATTCCGATCGTTGGAACAGAGAGCGCCTCAGTAAGCTTCTTGCCGAGCGATGCCGGAATGAGCTCGACGAGCACCATCTGCGCTCCCGCTGCCTCAAGGGCGCGAGCATCCTCGATCAGCCTCGATGCGCTTCCCTCATCTCTGCCCTGCACCCGGTATCCACCCAGGGCATGAACTGACTGTGGCGTGAGGCCTAGGTGCGCGCAAACCGGAATTCCTCGGTCGCAGAGAAACCTCACTGTCGGCGCGAGCCAGGCACCACCTTCGAGCTTCACCATCTGAGCGCCTGCGGCCATGAGCGTCGCAGCGTTGCGGTAGGCTTGCGCTGGCGACTCTTGGTATGAGCCAAACGGCATATCCGCCAAGATCCAGCTCTTCACCTTCCTGCGCGCAACACAGGCGGTGTGGTACGCGATATCTTGAATCGTGACGGGCAGCGTTGTGTCGTGGCCCTGAAGCACCATCCCGAGAGAGTCGCCGATCAGCAGGACGTCCACCCCACAATCGTCCAGGACTGAGGCGAAGCTGGCGTCGTAGCATGTCAGCATCGTGATCCGGTCGAGGCTCTCCCGGCGACTCTGCAGGGAGGTGATCGTCACTGGTTTCCTCTCACTCTGCGAGCTGCTGTTCATGTGCTCTCCTAAGCCTGTAATTCCCGGCGCAACACTGTGTCTTGCGCCTCCGATAGCTGGCCTGGGAAGTCGAGGGTGTAGTGAAGGCCGCGGCTCTCCTTGCGCTGCATGGCGCAACGCACCACGAGCTCTGCAACGAGGCTCAGGTTGCGCAGCTCTAGCAGGTCAGAGGTAACGATGCAGCGGCGGTAGTACTCCTGAATCTCGCGCTGGATAAGCTCAATCCGGTGCAGTGCGCGCTCAAGCCGCTTGGTGGTGCGAACGATCCCGACGTAGTTCCACATCGTGCGGCGTATCTCATCCCAATTCTGCGTAATCACCACCTGCTCATCGCTGTCCACTGCGTTGCCTGGATCCCAGGCTGGTGGTGTCGCAAGAACCGCATGCTTGCCCCTCGTCTCAATCGCGTGCAGTGCCGCTCTGTGCCCGAACACCACCCCTTCGAGCAGCGAGTTCGAGGCGAGCCGGTTTGCCCCGTGCAATCCGGTACAGGCGCACTCGCCTGCCACGTACAGATCCGCGATGTCGGTGCGGCCGACATCGTCGCTCACGACTCCACCGCACAGGTAGTGGGCCGCTGGAACAACCGGCACAGGGCCAGTCGTAATATCAAAGCCAAACGAGAGGCAGCGCTGGTAGATCGTCGGGAAGTGCTCCTTGACGAACTGAGCACCACGGTGCGAGATGTCGAGCAGGACGTGTTCATCGCCGTGCACCTTCATCTCGTGGTCGATGGCTCGCGCCACCACGTCACGAGGCGCAAGCTCCTTCATCGGGTGGTAGCGGTGCATGAACTGTTCGCCGTTGACTCGCAGCAGCTTGGCTCCCTCGCCGCGCATCGCTTCCGAGAGCAGGTAGCTCTTGGCCTGCGGGTGAAAGAGGCACGTCGGGTGAAACTGGAACAGCTCCATGTTCGCCACGCGCGCTCCGGCGCGGTAGCACATGGCGATACCGTCGCCGGTCGCCACGTCCGGATTGGAGGTGTAGAGGTAGATCTTTCCAGCCCCGCCAGTAGCGACCAGAACCTTGTCTGCCAGAACGACCTCAATCTCACCGCTGCCGTGCAGCACGTAGGCGCCGAGCACTTTGTTTGCCCCTGCCTGCCCTATCCCGAGCCTCTGGGTGGTGATGAGGTCAATGGCGCTTGAGTTGGTGACAAGCTCGATGTTCGGATGGCGCTCAACAGCCTGGAGCAGCGCGCGCTGAATCTCGTGCCCCGTGGCGTCGCCAGCGTGGAAGATGCGGCGAATGGAATGCCCCCCTTCGCGATTGAGGTGGAACTCGCCGCCAGACTGCTTGTCGAAGGTTGCGCCAAGCTCGATTAGCTCCCGAACACGCTCCGGCCCTTCTCGCACAACCAGCTCAACCACCTCGGGCTTGCAGAGCCCGGCACCGCACTCCAGCGTGTCTTGCACGTGCAATTCAAACGAGTCGTCGGGCTGGTGAACCGCGGCGATGCCGCCCTGCGCCCAGAGGGTTGAGGATGAAGAGGGATCTTTCTTAAAGAGGATGGCGCACGAGCCGTGCTCAGCAACCCTGAGGGCGTAGGTCAGCCCCGCGATGCCGCCGCCGATGACCAGGAAATCGTATTTTTTCAACATCAGCTGCCCCGTGAGCGCTTCAGCCCGCCGCTTGAGTCGCCGCAGTGTAGCAAGTCAGAATCGAAGTTGCACTCCGCACCAATTCGCTTGTTTGGAGCCCCCTCGCCCAGTAGAATCGAACCCTTACCACGGAGGCTTCACACATGCTCAACTCTACCCCTTCTCCGGCCAGCGGCAACGACACATCAGCTTCGCAAGCCATCGTTGGCAATCCGCTTCTCGTTCGCACCGCCCGCATCCCCTTTGATGCGCTCGACGCGGCACAGATCGAGCCCGCCATCGACCAGCTACTCGTTCGAACCGAGGGCGAGCTGGAGCACATCAGATCACTCAAGGGCCCGCGCACTTTCGAGAACACGATGCTCGCCCTCGACAGCCTCGGGCTCACCCTCGACTTCGCGATGGGGCTCGTGTCGCACATCGAATCGGTGTCGACGACTCCACAGTGGCGCGCTGCGTACAACACGGTGCTGCCTCGTGTGAGCGAACTCCGCTCGAAGATTGTGCTCGATGAAGGGCTATGGAAAGCGCTCAAGGAGTACGCCGCGACCGACGAGGCGAAAGCTCTTACGGGCGAGAAGCTGCGGTTTCTTACAAAGACCCTCGACGACTTCCGGCGCAACGGAGCAGACCTCCCGCCAGAAGAAAAGGAGCAGCTCGCGCGCATCAATACCGAGCTCGCACAGATTACGAATACCTTCTCCCAGAACACGCTCGATGCCACAAACCTCTTTGAGCACGTAACAACCAACGAGTCGGAGCTGGCCGGCCTGCCAGAGAGCGCTAAAGAGATGGGAAAAGCATCCGCAGCAGCCAAAGGGGTCGATGGCTGGCGCTTCACTCTGCAGGGGCCAAGCTTCTTGGCAGTCATGACCTACGCTGACAACCGCGAGCTGCGCGAGGCGTTCTACCGCGCCTACAACGCGCGCGGCACGAAAGCGCCGCACGACAACGTTGCGCTCCTGTACCGCATCCTTGAACTTCGTGCAGAGAAAGCGAAGCTGCTCGGATTCAAGGACTTCTCAGACCTGGTTCTCGCTGACCGCATGGCGAAGGGAGGAGAAGCCGCCGCAACATTCGTCGAGGGGCTTAAAACGCGCATCAGTTCGCACTTCGAGCGTGAGCAGGCAGAGCTCAAGGAGTTCGTGCGCAGCCAGCTCGGGCTCGATCCCGCATCGCTCAAGCCCTGGGACCTCGCCTACTATGCCGAGAAGATGCGCAAGGCGCTCTACGACTTCGACGAGGAGGAGCTGCGTCCCTACTTCCCGCTGCCGCAGGTGCTGCAAGGCCTCTTCACGGTCACGGAGCGCGTATTTGGTGTCTCGGTCAAGCCGAACCCAGAGCTAAAAGCCTGGTGTGATGGTGTCACTGCTTACTCAGCGTACGATGCAAAGAGCGGCGCCCTGATCGGCCACTTCTACGCCGACCTGCATCCACGCGAGACGAAGCGCGGTGGTGCGTGGATGAACGGCTTTGTGAGCCACATTCCGAGCGACGGCGACTCGATGCCGCACGTTGGGCTGATGGCAGGCAACTTCACGCCGCCTCAGGAGGGAAAGCCCTCGCTCCTGACGCACGACGAGGTGACAACCCTCTTTCATGAGTTCGGACACCTCATGCACCTCCTCTGCCAAGACGTCTCGATCCGGAGCCAGGGGATGGACGGCGTTGCCTGGGACTTCATCGAGCTGCCTTCCCAGATTTTGGAGAACTGGTGTTGGGAGCGCGAGTCGGTTGACCTGTTCGCTCAGCACTTCGAGAGCGGAGAGCGGATCCCAGACGAGCTCTTCGAGAAGATGAAGCGCGCGCGAAACTTCCGCAGCGCCTCGTTCCTGATGCGGCAGCTCGGCTTCTCGTCAGTAGACCTTGCTCTGCACCGCTCGTACAACCGGGAGCGAGACGGAGAGATCCTTCCGTTCTGTCGCGAGATCCTTCAGCAGTCATCGGCCCTGCCGCTGCCGCAAGACTTCGCAATGATCGCCTCGTTCACTCACCTCTTCAGCTCCGCAGTCGGCTACGCGGCGGGCTACTACTCGTACCAGTGGGCAGAGGTGTTAGACGCAGACGCCTTCTCGCGCTTCCGCAAAGAGGGCTTTATGAACGGTACTACCGGGAAGGCTTTCCGTGACGAGGTGCTTAGCCGCGGAGACGCCGAGGACCCGAACACGCTCTTTAAGAACTTCATGGGGCGTGAGCCCGATGCCGGAGCGCTGCTGGAGCGGGCCGGACTGTCATAACCAACGGTCAGCAAAACCCTTGGAATTGCTGGCTTTTTCAGCCACTTCGAGTAGTAGCGCAAAAGGTTAAGGGTCGCGGCTCTTTGTGCCGATACTCCAATCGGAGCTAAGGGGGAAGAAAACTCTTCTCGCCCATACACCTTCCGGACCATGACAGAGCAGGACGATCTGATTGCAACGCTTGAGGACCAGGCGAAGCTCGGCTGGCGAGCCGCGACGGAGCTGCTGCAGCCGTTTGGCCCAGTCGCCGGCAATTTTTCGGAAGCGATTCGCCTCCTCGTTCACCACTACGAGAACGGCGTGGAGATAATACCTCCGCCAGGACAGAACCACATCCTGCGCCTGATGAAGAACAACACCGTCAAGGCGACCTACTACTTCATGACGAAGCAGTACCGCCCGGAAGTTCTCAAGCAACAGGAGCCTCTGACGATCGAGCACCTCTTTCAGTCCTACTCAGCTATCGACCATGCAGCGATCATCACCTACTGCTACCTCTTCCGTAACCTGAGCAGAAAGATCGAGAAAGACGAGTGGGACTACGTTCAGACTCCTCTGTACGAAGCCCTCGCGGTCGGCGCCTGCGCTGGAATCAACGTTCCTGAGATCGGCTTTGGCTTCGGACTCCTCGGACGAGGGCTCCGGTACCTCGCATTTGCGGCGTTCCTGCGCGAGAATCGGCGCGCATTCAAGGAGTATCGCCAGCACCTAAAATCGAGCGACCTGCCCTTCGACCTGGACTTCGAGGAGCGGCTCTGGGGATGCAACAACGTGCAGGTCTCGGCGATCATCCTTGAGCGCATGGGGTTCAACCGCAAGATCGCTATCCAGTACCTCGCCGCTGCGGAGCGTGACACGAACATGGCCCCAGACCCGCTCTACGGGGTTCGGTTCCGCTTGGCTGAAGCCGTGATCGACTCCTACATGGAGAAACAGGAGATTCCCCAAACGGCTCCAGCGTGGGTTGGTATTGGGCTGGCGCTTCCCACCGAGCTGCGCGGCAAGCTAATGACTGAATTGCGAAAAGTTATCTCCGACAAGCAACGGATAGAGTGGCTGAACAAAGGCGGCTCAAGCATCACTCCTGAGCAGACTCCGGAGTTCTTCAGCGGCGAAGCCGTCGCTGAGCCAAAGAAAGACGAGCAGCAAGAAGAAGGGTCTGCCCGGCCCGCCGACGCCCGCTCGTAGGTTTTTGCATCCATCGGAAACCGGAGCCGGCAACGGTCACCGTTCCGGCTCCGGCTCCAGCAAACCGTCGCGATCAGCAGCCAGCAACAACTACCCCACAGCCAAGCGCCGCAGGAACCGCTCAAAATCGAAGCCCTCGAGTATCGTCTTAGCGCTCTCAATGAACTGCTTCTCTCGCTCCAGATCCGGCACAGCCCCAGGCCTCTCCGCATCCTGCTTGCGCATCTCTACGAGCTGCGCTTGAAGATCTTTCATCGTCGCAGCGAGCCTGCCGAACAGGGCCTTCGCCTCCCGCCCGGCTGCGAGCTTCTCGATACCACACGCCGTGCCGAATAGTGGGCCACGCTGTGCAAGCTGATTCGATGCGGTGCAGGCCTTGTCTACAAGAGATGCAAGGCTATCCGAGCGGCCCTCATCCGATAGATCGCAGGCCAGGTTCTGGACGAGCTGGTCCGCCTGGCACACATCTACCACGACCCGCATCCTGGCCAAGGCAGCTTTCGCCTCGCTGCGACGACCGTTAGCCACTTCCTGCTTCACAGAGTTGAAAGCCGGAACCAATGCCTCCCGGAACGTCGTGAAGGGCCGAACCTTTGAGCACTCTACCGCGTGGTCGTACTTGAGCAGCCCGGCCGGTATTCCGAGGTCTTTTAGGATGGCAGCTGCCTGCGTCTCGACCTGCTCCCGAGAGAGCCGACGGTCGTCGAAGATGCTGGCCGGACGACCCATAATCGCCGGGCTACGATCGAGCGCCTCTCGGAGCTTTTGGACGCGATCCCCGCCATCTCGAATCGTTGCGCGCAGTAGATTTTCATCGCTCGAGTTGTACCCGTTCTTAGTCCGAATATCGACGTTGCGCTTTACGCTCCGAGACTCGTTGCCACGAATCTGCAAGATTATCGGATTCGGATTGATGCGCTGCGTTCGGCTCTCTTCAAGCTTCTCCTTCATCTTAAGCAGCGTCTCGTAAATCTCAGTGCGCTCTTTATGTCGAGAACCCGCGAAGTGGTCTAGAGACTGGTCGAGGAGCTCTCCGTAGTGGGCGATAATTTCCGCGTTGCGAGCTTCGGCGTTCCTAGCAGCCTGATCCTTGTCTGCCCTGCTCAGCGGAGACGCCTCAATCTGCCTGAATCCCTCAACTGAGGTCCACCCAGCGAGCGCCGTCGCCCGGTAGGCCTCCCAGCCTGTACGCAACCGCTGAATAGCATCACTCTCGGCCCTGTAGCCGCGGTCCTCATGGAGCGTCTTACGGAGCGCCGGGAACACACTCGGAAAGAACTGACAAATTCGTTGCGGCGGGAATGGCGTCTCTACAGGGTCGGCGCACGGCTTCTTCGACCGCAGGAAGAGAAGCGAGCCGGTGTTGTCGCGCGGTGGCTCGAACCCGAGCTCCCTGAAGAGCGGAAGGTAGATCGAGTCGATCCTGTCCTGTGCTGGTCCAAATGGAAGAATGAGCAGATTTGGCCGCTCACGGTTGCTGACACCAGAGATCCGTCCAGACCCTGCGTCAGTGCGCTGAAGCGAGCGAGACCCGAGCGCTGTCAGCCGCTCCATGTAGTACTTCACCGTCAGTATCACTTCAGGCTTGCTGCAGTCGACGATCCGCTGCGTCTCACTCCTCGGCACATCCGGTAGCGCTCCAAGGGCTACCGCGAGGAATTCCGGCACGTCGGTGTAGAGTAGCCCAAGCTGAGAGTAGAGTTCAGGACGCTCGGCTTTCTGTAGTACGCGTGGATTCTCTCTCGCGGCCTGTGCTCGAAGATCTCCGGGAATTACGAAGTCTTCTGGATGAGCGAAGAGCTCCTGGCCGATCCGATACCCGTGGGAATCACCATCGTAGTACGCTGCCCTGACTACCCTGTCAGCCGCGTCACGCAGCTCCTTCGCGAAGCTCTTCGACGGCCCGGCAGCGGCTCGAACCCTGTCAGCCAGGTCCGAGCGCTGCATCGTTATCTCTTTGAGCTCCGAGACCGGTGTGTGGCAGCTATCCCACGACACCCCGCGCACCCGCTCGAAGAGCGCCTTCTGTGCCTGGACCGACTGAGTCCGCACCTGCTTAGAGAACTCCTCGATGGTCGCTCCGCCGCGGATAACAGCGTCTTGGTTTGCTACTTGGGGTGCTGCTGCAGCCCCGCTGGTGGATCTGTTTTGACGTGCTCTTGCCATAGGGCGGCAAGCATCCAACCGCCGAGCCCGCTAGTCAACGCTTTAGGACAGCGCAACCCCCGCAAGTCCCATCAAAAACCCCGAAAAAAGCCTCTATTTTCGCCAACCCCTTCATCCGCCGTCGGCACCGGCCCCGGGAACGGGAACGGCTCCGACCCCGGCTCCGGATCCCTCCCACCCTCTCGGAATACCCCAGAACCCGGTCTACAAACCTACCCCAGCACCCCCCTAACAGCCGCCCGCCCCTCCCCCTCAAAGAAGGCGAGCGACTCCGGATTGGCAAGTGCCGAGCGGTTCCCTGGCTCGTCGCCGCGCAGGATCCGTTTGACCGAGAGTTCGCTCAGCTTGTTGTTGGCAGTGCGCGGCAGATCCGGCGCCTGAACGATCGTTGCGGGGACGAAGAAAGCGTTGGAGGCCTTGAGCGTACTTGAGATCTCTTTCGATAGCGCTTCACCGAGCTTCTCCCCTGTGCTCAGCACAACGAAGAGCACGATCTTCTCACTCGTGGCACCGGGCGGGGTGTAGCCAACAGCGAGCGCGCTCGTGACTTTCGGAACATGCTGCAGGGCAGCGTAGATGTCGGCTGTTGCGACTCGCACGCCAGAGGGCTTCAGCGTGGCATCCGAGCGCCCCAGGAAGAGAAGTCCGCCGTCGGCAGTCTCTCGCACGAGGTCTCCGTGCCGCCACACCGAGCCGTACTCCGAGAAGTACGCGCTTCGGTACTGCTCACCACTAGGGTCATCGAGGAAGGAAACCGGCATTGAGGGCGCGGAGCTGCAGCACACGAGCTCTCCCTCCTCCCCTGCCGCGGCAGGCCTTCCGTCTGTGTCGAACACCTGCACATCGTAACCGAGACTCTTGCACTGAACTTCGCCGCGGATAACAGGCTTCAGCGGACAGCCGAGACCGAAGCAGCCGATAATGTCGGTTCCGCCCGAGATACTCTGGATCCAGAGTGGCTTAATCTTGGATTTAATAAAGTCGAACTGCTGCGGGTAGAGCGTTGAGCCAGTCGACATCAGGGCACGCAAGTCGCCGAGCTGGTGCCTCTCACCTGGCGAGCGCCCCTGCTTCTCAAGTGCCCCCAAGAATGCAGCACTTGTTCCGAAGTGCGTGACCCGCTCCTCCTCTGCCATACGCCATAGGATCATCCCGTCTTCGAGCAGTGGATCGCCGTCGTACATCACAAGCGTTGCCTCGCACGCAAGCGCGCTCACTGCCCAATTCCACATCATCCAGCTCGTCGAGGTCTGGTAGAACAGCCGGTCGCCTGGCCGCACATCGGCGTGCAGGATCATCTCCTTCTTGTGCTCAAGCAGAGTCCCACCCGCTCCGTGCACGATCCCTTTCGGCTTCCCGGTGGTACCGGATGAGAACATAAGATAGAGCGGCTGGCTGAACGGGAACTGCTTCGTGAGGTCAAGTGCTTGAGGGACTGCGACGATCTCCTCGTAGCTGCTTGCAGTGACTCCTTCGGGCAGCTTCGGAAGTGGCTGCGTTGCGGGGCCAGCGTAGTCGACCAGTATGACGTGCTTGATAGATGGCACCTGGCGCACGAGCCCTTCGATCACTTCGTCAGTGTGCGTCACTCCACCGCGCCAGACGAAGGAGCGAGCTGCAACCAAAACGCTCGGCTGAATACGCTCCGCGCGAGAGAGGAGCCCCTGAAGCTGGTAATCGGTTCCGCAGCTCGCCCAGGCAGCTCCGAGTGAGGCAGCGGCCGACATGCAAACAACTGACTCCGGCACGTTCGGCAGGTACGCGAAGACTCGGGACCCGACACCAACACCGAGTGACGCTATATGCCGCTGCACCGCGCCAGCGGCGCCTCGGAGCTCGCCTAGAGAGAGCCGTCGCTTGAGGCGCGCCTCAGACCACGACACGATCGCCGGGCGCTCTGATGCACCACGCAGCAAGTTCTCAACGAAGTTGAGCCGCGCATTCGGGAACCACTCCTTCGCGAGCGGAGTCGGCCCAGCGCCTGGACCAAAGAGCGGGGGAAGAGAGCCTGTGTGAAGTATGCCGAGGAAACCGACCGCCCTGCTCCAAAATTTCTCCGGTTCAGCTACTGAGAAGCGGTGCAGAGCCGCATAGTCAGGCAACGCGACGTCTTCGGCCGAAGCGAGCTCTCGCATGAAGCGAGACATGGCGCAGGAGCGCCGCAGCTCGTCGGACGGTTGCCAAACTGGCTGTGCATCGGTGCCTAAGTGATTCATCCACCTTCCACAATACTCCAGGTCCCCGAAGCCCGTCATGCGTAAAAGGATCGACTCACAAGGAGGCGGGGCACTTGGGGTGCACATCTGCGTGTAATCGGCTACACTCGACCTTGCGAACTATGGTCCACGACGAGTTTATGCACCGCGCCCTCCAACTCGCCCTGCGAGGGGGGCGTGCCGTGGCCCCAAACCCACTCGTCGGCGCAGTTCTGGTGCACGGAGATACAGTCATCGGCGAGGGATGGCATGAGCGCTACGGCGGACCGCACGCGGAAGTAAACGCAATTGCATCGGTCAGTGACCGCTCGCTGCTGGCAAGCGCAACTCTCTACGTCACCCTTGAGCCGTGCTCGCACTTCGGCAAGACTCCGCCATGCGCTGACCTCGTGATCGCATCGGGAATTCGCCACGTCGTCGTGGGCTGCAGAGACCCCTTCCCCGAGGTGGCTGGCAGAGGGATCGCCAAGCTGCGCGAGGCCGGCATCGAGGTGACAGAAGGAGTAGCTCAAGGCGCCTGCGCCTTCGCCAACCGACGCTTCATAACGCGCCACACAGAGGGTCGCCCCTACATCATCCTCAAGTGGGCGCAGAGCTCAGACGGCTTTATCGCTCCAGAGGATCGGTCGAGAAAGCAGCTCAGTGGCAGCGACTCGCAGCGCCTCTCGCACACTTGGCGAGCGGAAGAGATGGGGATTCTCGTGGGACGCACGACAGCAGAGTCCGACAACCCACAGCTAACCACTCGGCTAGTAGCAGGCGAGAGCCCGATGCGCTTCGTTCTCGACCCGATGCTGCGCCTGCCAGAGTCGCTTAGCCTCTTTACGGGCACAGTGCCGACAGTCGTTTTAAACTGCGAGCGCGAGGGGCGCTCAGGCAACGTGCAGCACGTGCGGCTCTCAAGTCCCCGATTCTCCGCCGCAGAGGTCGCGCAAGCAGCGGCGCAGCTCGGCGTAACGTCGCTGATCGTTGAAGGAGGGGCTGAGACCCTTACGCTCTTTGTAGAGGCCGGAATTTGGGACGAAGCACGGGTTTTTACCTGCCCGATCGCTCTCGGTCGCGGCGCCCTAGCGCCCAGCGTATCCGGCCTCGCACTTCCAACCCAGGCCAGTGGCGCTGACTCGCTGCAGGTAACCCTGCACCCTGCCCTGCTGTCTCGGCTCGGAGCTGACGAAAATGCAGCCTTGCGGGGGGTTCGGGCTTTGCAGGAAGCTAACGCTGAATTAGCAGCAACAACCTAGGCAGCACATGCTCGCACGAGAAACAAAGAAACCTTCCTCCTCAGCTCCCGATATCGACTCGTTGCGGCGAGTCCCCATCTTCTCGCGGCTCTCGACAGCAGAGCTAGAGTCACTCAGGCAGAGGCTACGGGTGCGTGACATCCGCAAGAACGGGCTCTTCATGCGAGCCGACACGGAGGGCAGCGAAATGTTCTTCATCGCCAGCGGCCGTATCCGAGTGTACCGCTCCGGGGAGCGCGGAAAGGAGTTCACGCTGGCGTTCCTCGATCCTGGAGACTTCTTCGGCGAGATAGCCCTTCTCACTGGAGCTCCTCGCACGGCGAATGTGCTCGCAGTCTCGCGCGCCACGGTTTGGGAGCTCTCCCGCGAGAGCTTCATCGAGCACACCAAGCGCTTCTCTGGGCTGACGCTCTTCTTGGCTCAGTCGCTCGCCAACAGGCTTAGGCTTGCTTCGGGAAATCTGGCCGACATTGCGTTACTCGACGTGCCGCACCGAATCGTTCGCACGCTCCAGAAGATGGCGCGCCCTCACCCGTCCTCCGGAAAGCTCTTTATTTCGAAACGGCCGACACACCGTGAGATCGCAGAGATGATCGGAACTTCGCGCGAAGTCGTGTCGCGCTGCCTAAAGACCTTTGAGCAGAAAGGGATCGTTCGAGAGGACGGGCGGTCGCTGTTTGTGTCGCCTGAGAAGCTAGAGTAGCAGTCGCCTAGTCCAAAAAGCTCCTCTTCCTCCTGCACCTGCACTTTTCTCCTGCTCCTAATCCCCTTCAACTCAGTTCGCGCTGGTAGCCTGCCGCGGGAATTCGGGGAACAAGATTAAGAAAAGGAGAGAGGTGCAGGTGCAAGAGGAGGAGAAAGGTAAAAACCCAGTCCCTCGGCCTGCTCCCTATCCTCCTCCTTCTCCTGCACCTGCACTACGCTCCTGCTCCTAATCCTCCTCAACTCAGTTCGCGCTGGTAGTCTCCCCCGGGAATTCGGGGGAGCAAGATTAGGAAAAGGAGAGAGGTGCAGGTGCAAGAGGAGGACAAAGATGAGGATTAGGAGATAGGGGCAGAAAATTGGGATGGTAACGATGGCTCACTCCTTCCCTCTCGGTCGGAGCTGCTGCCCAACTAGAACCGTGCGCTCGCGTCGTCCGACTCAACCGCGTGCGAGCTACTCCTACCCTCTCCAGCCGCCAACGCCTGCGGATACGAGTGCTTCCGGTCGAGGAAGGCGTTTGGGCGTCCGAGCGTGTTTTTGTAGGTGCGCGCGAGGTAGATCGAGAGAAAGCTCAGCACCGAGCCGCAGTAGGCAAACCCCAGCACGATCATCCAGGTGTACGCCCACGAGAAAGAGCCGAAGCTGGCAAGCCCAGCCAGTGTCACCATCGTCAGGAGCCAGAACGGCAGGCAGTAGGTTGCCAAGCGCAGCAGCCAGGTTCCTGAAGAGAGGATCCCGCCTATCGCAAAGATCACCATTCCCCAGATGTTGTAGTGCGTCTCTCCCGCAATGCGCTTGTCGCGCCGGTACGGGATCCCCTTGCGATTGAAACCTACGCGCCCGATCGAGGCGCGAATAAACGGGAACGAAGAAGAGTCTTGGATGATCGCCTCACGAACCTCTTTAGTCATGAGCGAGAACTCCGCCATGTCGAGGATTATGTCTTCATCGGCGAGAGCCCGCATCAGGCGGTAGAAAACCTTTCGCAGGAACTTAATCGAGGAGACCTCAATCCGGTCCACTCGCTCTCCGTATACAACATCGTACCCTTCCTTGTAGTGCTGGATAAACTGCAGCAGCATCTCGGGCGGATCTTCGCAATCGACGTCGATGAACATGTAGATGTCGGCCGTTGAGTGACGCAAGCCGAACTCAATCGATCGCTGGTATCCTACGTTCTTCGCAAGCGAGAGCAGGTACACATCGGGGTGGTTGCGGCGAATCTCGGTGATGACCTCAACAGAGCCGTCGGTCGATGCATTGTTTAGGAAGACTAGGTGCGGGGTGAACTCAACAGCGAGCTGGTCAATCACTGGAGCAATGCGCTGGAAGAAGAGAGGTATGACCTTCTCTTCGTTGAACACCGGCACCAGTATGGCAACGACTTGCTTACGCTTAGCCACAGCTCCTCCAAGTGGCGCCCTAGACAGCGCCACGATCCCTCCCATGTAAGATGCTGTGGGGCGTGCCAATCTGACCGCTTTTTTGGAGCTTGGGTCAGGAGGCTCGTCACATCCCCATACTGCGTGTATTTTTAGCTACTTAGCGGCGTTTTGAGAGCGCCACCACTGGACGGTATCAGCCAGGCGCTCGTCAACCGAGCGCGGGAATTTGACCCCCACCTCGCGCCTAAGCCTCTCAACTGCCGCCACAAGACGGGGCGGGTCGTTGGGCGCCTTAGGCCTGGCACCAAGCTGTATCAGCTCAGGTCGGCCGAGTATCTGGCCAAGAGACTCCAGAATCGAGGCTACCGAGCGGGGTTCGCCACTGGCGATGTTCACGTCTCCCTCTACTTTTGAGTCGAGCAACGCAACGAACCCTTCGGCCACATCCTCAACGTGCGAGAAGTCGCGAACCTGATCACCGATGCTCGCTGGAAACGGCTCCCCCTTGAGCAGTGAAATCGTGGCTCCTGAAACGAGTCGCTGCTCCCCTTCATGCGGACCGAAGAGGAAAAATATCCGTCCCCACGCCGCACTCACCTTGTGGTGCTCTGCCAGAGTAAAGAGGCTTTTTCGCGCCGCAAGCTTGCTCTGTCCGTAGAGGGTAGCGGGCTGCAAGCGAGATACGCCTTCTCGCAGCAGATCATCTCCGCTCTCCCAGTCGTACTCAGCGCAGGTCCCAGCCGCCACGATGCGTGAACCGCCACCCTCGATGAATGCGTTGATGAGCATCTTGCTGCTCACTATCCAGTCGAGGTTTTCAGGAGATGACCAGAAGATCCCGTGGCGAGTGTCCCACGCTAGGTGCAGCAGGTGAGTTGCTCGAAGCGAGCGCACCAGAGGAACGAGCTGGTCAGAGTCGTGCAAGTCGATCGAGTGTGCGGTCACGCCCTTTGGCAGGGCATCACCCTGTTGGGCAGCGCGAGAGAGCACGTGCACCGAGAAACCACGCGCCAGGAGCTTCGGCAACGCCTGTCTGCCGACGAAGCCTCGCCCTCCCGTAACGATAACTGAACGCTCACTCATTGAGTTCCCCTACTTCGCAGCAGCTACCCCAGAGAAGTCCGGGTACTGAGCGTCGCGCTCTGAGATTACAACGGGCTGCAGGGGCCACGAAATCGAAAACTGTGGGTCGTTCCAGCGAACCCCCGTTGCAAGCGCCGCATTCTGCGCCTCCGACATCATGTAGAGCACCTCGCTGCCATCGGCCAGGGTGATAAAGCCGTGTGCGCAGCCGTGCGGAACAGCAAGCGCAAGCCGGTTCGTGGCGCTCAGTTCGGCTGCGACCCACTTCTTGAAGGTAGGGGATGAAGGGCGGAGGTCGAGAACTACATCGTAGATAGCTCCCTGGGTGCAGCGCACAAGCTTCTGCTCCAGCGACGGAGCTGCCTGGTAGTGCATGCCGCGCAAGGTGCCGCGGCAGTGATTGTACGAGATGCTGCTCTGGCAGTAGTTGGCTGGTAGGTCCTGCTTGGAGAACTCCTCGGCGCACACCGTCCGCGCGAAGAAGCCGCGTTCATCAGCACGGACCTCTGGCTCTACCACCCACACTCCGGAGATGGCGAGCTCCGTGAACTTCATTAGAACACCTGCAGCGATGGGATCGGCACGATGAAGTTCCCGCCCCAAGAGCGGATCTCCTGAAGCTGCGCCGCTACTTCTTCTTTCAGGTTCCAGGGCAGGATCAGAACGAAATCCGGCTTGGTCTCGAGGATCTTCTCCGGACTGTGCACCGGAATGTGGGTTCCAGGGGTAAAGAGCCCCTGCTTGTGTGGGTTCTTGTCCACAACGTAATCAATGAAGTCTTGGCGTATGCCGCAGAAGTTTAACAGCGTGTTGCCCTTGGCTGCGGCGCCGTAGGCTGCAACGGTACGCCGTGCTGCCTTAGCCTCAATCAGGAACGAGAGCAGCTCGCGCTTAATCTTCTCGACTTGCGGCCTGAAGCGCGAGTAGGCAGCCGTCGAGCCGAGCCCCGCCTCTCGCTCTAACCCGCGCACAACTTCAAGCGAGGGCTCCACTGGGCGCCTTTGCCCCTCCGCGTGCTGCCCGTACACACGCAGCGAGCCGCCGTGTGTCGGGAGCTGCTCAGCAGCAAACACCTTGAGCCCATGCGCTGCAAAGATCTTCTCAACCGCCAAGAGCGAGAGGTACGAGAAGTGCTCGTGGTAGATCGTGTCGAACTGGCTGTTCTTGATGAGCTGAAGCAGGTGCGGGAACTCTAGGGTTATCACCCCTGTCGGGGCGAGGAGCGCCTTCATTCCTGCGGTGAAGTCGTTAATGTCGGGAACGTGCGCGTAGACGTTGTTGCCGAGCAGCAAGTCAGCGGCCTTCCCCTCAGAGCGGAGCTGCAGAGCAGTTTCTTTGCCGAAGAAAACGGAGCGCGTTGGGACGCCCTTCTCGATTGCGACGTTTGCAACGTTCTCCGCCGGCTCGATGCCGAGGCACGGGATGTTGCGCCGCACGAAGTTCTTGAGCAGGTAGCCGTCGTTGCTCGCAACCTCAACCACAAAAGATGACGCTCCGAGCGAGAGCTTCGTAGTCATCTGCTCGCAGTAGTTCGCTGCGTGCTTGAGCCAGCTCTCAGAGTACGACGAGAAGTACACGTAGTCTGAGAAGATGTGGTCAGGGGCCTCGAACTCTTCGAGCTGAACCAAGAAGCACTCCTCGCACACGAAGGCATGCAGCGGGTAGAACTTCTCCATGCCAGAGAGCTGCTTCGGCTTGAGGAACGCGTTTGAAAGCGGGCTCATGCCGAGGTCCACGAAGGTCATCGACAGCGGAGCTTTGCAGAATCGGCAGCAGCGGGTCATCGGGCCTCTCTCTCCATCGTCTCAATCTTCTCCAGGTGGGCCATGCTCAGGGCTCGCACATCTGCCCCGTTGTAAAAGGCTCGGTACCACTCGATCGTCCAGTCAAGGGCCTGCGGCAACTCTAGCAGCGGGCGCCACGAAAGCGTCGCCCGCGCCTGCGAGCTGTCGAGCTTCAGGAAGTGCGCCTCATGCGGGTTGTTCACCTCTCCCGGCTGCTCGATGCGGTAGGCTGCTCCCTCGCCCCAACCAGCTCGCAGCTTCTCTACCACGTACGAGACAGGCTGCGCATCCTGGCTATCAGGGCCAAAATTGTAGCCGTGCGAAAACGTCACTGGATCCGCACTGAGCTTCTGCCCAAGGAGCAGGTAGCCGCGCAAAGCTTCAAGAACGTGCTGCCAGGGGCGAATCGAGCGCGGATTGCGGATGATAACGTGCTCGCCCGCCGCAAAGGCGCGCACACAGTCAGGAACGAGCCGGTCTGCTGACCAGTCGCCGCCTCCGATCACGTTGCCAGCTCTCACGGAGGCTAACCCAACGCCGCTTCCTGTGAAGAACGACTGACGGTACGCTGAGGTCACAAGCTCCGCACATCCCTTGCTTGCGCTGTACGGATCCCTGCCCCCCATCGGGTCGCCTTCTCGGTAAGCGTAGTCGAGCTCGCGGTTCTCGTAGCACTTGTCACTGGTGATATTAATCACAGCGCGAACGCTCGATGCCCGGCGCGCAGCCTCAAAGAGATGTACCGTTCCGATGACGTTCGTAGAGAAGGTGCCTGCAGGGTCGTCGTAGGAGAGCCGAACCAGGGACTGCGCTGCCAGGTGGAAGACCACCTCAGGTTGTGCCTCCTTGAGCGCGCCGGCCAGCCTATCGAGGTCACGCACGTCGCCCTCTACGCTCGCAATCGAGCGCCCAACCGAGGCTGCTTTCCACAAGCTAGGCTCGGTCGGCACGCCATTCGAGAAGCCTGTTACCTGCGCGCCGAGCTTCTCTAGCCAGAGCGAAAGCCACGCGCCCTTAAAACCGGTGTGGCCGGTCAAGAACACGCGCTTCCCCTTCCAAAATTTTCTGTCGATTACTCCCACACCTTCCATGGGGCTTTTCCAGTTTGCCACAGGCTCTCAAGCTGCTTACGATCGCGAACGGTGTCCATCGGCTGCCAGAAGTCATCGTGCAGGAACGCCTTCATCTGTCCCTGCTCGGCCAGCTTCGACATCGGCTCGTTCTCCCACGTGCTTGCGTCGCCCTCGATGTAGTCGAGGCACTTCGGCGACATCACGAAGAAGCCGCCATTAATGTAGCCGCCCTCGCCTGCCGGTTTCTCCTTAAAGTGCGTCACCTGGTCATCTTTGAGCCCGAGCGCCCCGAAACGCGCTGCCGGCTTCGTAGCCGTTACGGTGCAGAGCTTCCCGTGAGCGCGGTGGAAGTCAATCAGCTTGCCGATGTTGACGTTCGAGACGCCGTCGCCGTACGTCATGCAGAAATGGCTGTCCTTAACGTACGGCACGATGCGCTTCAACCGCCCGCCCGTCATCGTGTTCTCGCCGGTGTCGATCAGCGTCACCTTCCACGGCTCTGTCTTGCTGTTGTGCACCTCCATCGTCCCCTGGCAGATGTCGAAGGTGACGTCGGTCGTGTGCATGAAGTAGTTGGCGAAGAACTCCTTGATAACGTACCCCTTGTAGCCGGTGCAGATCACGAACTCGTTTAGTCCGTACGACGAGTAGATCTTCATGATGTGCCAGATGATCGGCCGGCCGCCTATCTCAACCATGGGCTTCGGCTTGACGACGGTCTCTTCGGCGAGCCGTGTGCCAAGACCTCCTGCCAGAATGACAACTTTCATGACCGTATCCCCTTCTCAATTGGGTCCTCAAAGAACCGCTTACTGCAACCCGCGATCTCTCATTTTGTATTTTCAGAACGGCGTCTAGTGACCTACTATTGCCAAAGCGTAGCGGCGCGTTTTAGCCGTTCCTACGCTGCTAGATACGAGGTCCCACCAGTGGAAGATGCTGCATCTGTGCGTAAAGTTTCGATTTCATGCCCTGTGTGCGATGCGGGAGAGGTCGCGGTGCTCTACCCGGAGGCGCGCGATTATATAACGAAGGATGTTTTTTCAGTCCTGGGCTGCGCAAGGTGCCGAATTTCGTGGACTGACCCCGTCCCAGGCAACCTCGACCCGTACTACCCGCGCTCGTACAGGCGCTACAACGCTGTCATCATCGCTATCCTCAAATTCCTCTACCGCCGGAGGGTGTCGCGCTGGAACGGGCTCTTCAGCAAGCCTGGCCGGGCCCTTGAGCTTGGCTGTGGCGACGGCTTCATGCTTAACGCACTCCGCTCCCTCGGCTGGAGCGTGTACGGCACCGAGCGCACCGAAGAGATGGCAACTTTCGCTCGCGAGCACTTCGGGCTGACCGTCTTCGTTGAAAACGCTCAGCCGCTACCAGCCGGAGAGACGTACGATCTCGTGATCATGTTCCAAGTTCTTGAGCACCTGGCAGACCCTATGCCTCAGCTCAAGCGTGCGTCCTCGCTGCTCTCCCCTGGAGGAAAGCTGATTATCGGTGTGCCGAACTTCGCTAGCTGGCAGGCGAAATTCGGCAGAGACGGGTGGTTCCACCTCGACGTTCCGAGGCACCTGTTCCATTGGTCGCCAAGCTCGATGCGCGAGGCGGCAGAGCGCGCTGGGATGCAGGTCGACTCAATCAGCTTCACCTCGATTGAGCACGACCCGTACGGTTGGGTACAGAGCATCCTCAATCGCGTCTTCGGCAACCGCAATCGGCTGACGAGGCTCCTGATGCGAGCAGAGCCGTGGAGGGCCGGTGACCTCATGACTCTCGTGCTTGCGGGCCTTTTAACTCCAATTGCATTTACGCTCTCAGTCGCGAGCTGGATCTGCGGCCGCGGCGCGATTATGCAGGCAGTGTTGTCGAAGCGCTAAGCGCCCCTGAGCACTACGGCTTCTCAATGAACGACCACCACACGTAGCCGCGATCTTTTGGGTCGGACGGAATCGTTGCGATACGCCTTCCAAAGGGAGGATCTCCGGCGCAGAGCCCTGCAACTTCCGGGTCGTTCGACGAGGCCTGAAAGCAAGACACAACGAGAACCTCGCCGCTGGTCAGTGTGCCGAAGCTTCCTGCAAGCTCACCCATCTTCATAGGGAGCAAGGCTGATTGCGGCGCCCGCTTGCGAAATTCATTCGACTCAATCGTGTTCTTAGCGCACAGCAGGTAGTTGCTCTCTGGATTGCCGCTTCTCATCTCGAAGCGGAGCGAGCGGGCGGCGAGCGGAGCGAACGAGGGGTCATTCACAAGGTCGCGAACGTCAAACGTAGGCCGACAGCTAGCACACACAGGCACTAAGAAGCTGTCATTAAACAGCGCATTGAGCTCGGTTGGAGCCTTGAACACCGCTAAAGCACCACACAGCGAGAGCGCAAGCGCTTTGCCGTAGCGCTGGCGGCACTTCACAGCAAAGAGCGAGACGACTCCACACAACAGCAGGAGATTCGTGGCGAGCCCACGTCGGTACGCCGAGTGATCTTGCGCCAGAAGGAAGGTAGAAAACGAAACGAGTGTGAGCACAATCAGGAGCGCTGCAAACCAGCGCCGCAGAGGCAGCGGGCTCGCAAGCGACAGAACCATGCCGAGCCCGCCAAGAAGCACGAGCACAAATGGAATCGGTGGCTCCATAGAGAGCTGATTCATGAACCATTTGACCTTGTCGTAAAGCTCCTGCGGAGTGCGCTTCCAGTACAATACCACCCCCTCTCCGTCTGTGGGCAGCCCTGTTCCCCACCAGATCGGAATATCTGGGTCGTGAACCGGCGTTACGGGCACTCGATACGAGTTGGCATCCTTAATCTGCCGAATCGGTTCCGGCGAAATAACTATCTGCGCCTTGAATCGCTCCACATTCATGTCGAAGACCGCCACCAGGATGAGCCCCAGTATGACTGCTGAGGGAAGCAGCGCGGCAACGACCTTGCAGAGCCCTTCACGGTTAAAGCGCACAGCGCGGCGAACGACGAGGATGAGGGCTGCTGTCCCGCTGCCTACAAGCCACGGCATTCGTGCCGCGGAGTATCCGTAGAGGTTGTACAGGAGCCCGGCGGAATTCACAGCGCTAAGCACCCCGACCTCTCGCCACGAGAGGCGCCCGGGCTTGCGCCACACCGCCCAGGTGCACAGCAGGAGCACGCCCCCGGTGGAGAGGATCGGCTGCCCCACGATCGCCGAAGAAACGGCTCCGGCGAAAAGCCATCGGTCAGTCCATGCCAGCACCAGGAGCCCCCAGCCCCACATCCGGCCAAAGACCATCTCAAGCGCTACTCCTGCCATCGAGATGCCGAGCGAGGCGTACACCATCGAGCTAAGAGCCGTGGCGTTAATGCTGGGGCTCGTGAAGAGCGAATTAACCACCCCACGCAGCCAAACTGACACCGGACTCACATCGGAGTGCACGGACCCGAAGTAGAAGCTCGAGAGCGGCACATCGTCGAGCACGTCCTGCACGTACGAAGGGACGTGAGTAGTCCACGGTGCCATGAGAAGGAAGGCGTTGAACGTCGCAAGGGTCATCGCTACGAAGGAAGCGAGATGATTTTGGCCGTCACCCTCGACGGGATTTGAGGTTTCCCGCAGCTGCACGCAACAGAGGGCAGCGAGCGCCCCGGCTGCAGCGAAGGAGGGGGTGAGTAGCTGAATGTTTTTGCTGACACCGAGAGCCGCCACACTAGCCGCAACTGCGGCACATCCCATCGGCAGCAAGATGAGTGCCACGAGCCGCCATGCTCGGAGGGTTTCGAGCAGCGCTACCGCCACCACGCACGCACCGAAACCAAGCGCGAGGGACGCTAGCTCTGGATCTGACACCAATAAGCCGAAACTAGACCGAGGCTCCTCGGCCCATCTGCCTAGAAATAGCCGCAGGTTGAAGAACGTTACGAGTGCAAGCAGTAGCCAATTCAATCGCTTCTTTAGCATGAGAGCAGCTCAGCACAGGACAATTGGAGCCTCACTCTTTCTCGACTAACGCCCACCACACCTTGACGCGCTCTTTTCGGTCAGCGGGCACCATGGCGAGCAGCTTGCCAAACGGCGGCGCGCCGCTACACACTCCAGCAAGCTCTGGATCGTTGAGCGACGAGGGGAAGCACGAGACCACAAGGATCTCGCCCTTTGGCAGTACGCTGAAGCTCTGCGCGAGCTGCCCGGGCTGCACTGTAATCTCTGAAGAGTTCGGCGCGAGCTCCTTGAACTCGTTCGACTCAAAGGTGATCGAAGCGCAACGGGTGTAGAGTGGCGGCAGGCTGCCACCACGGATGTAGTAGCGCAGTGGCTTGTTCGCTACCGGAGCAAGCGCCGGGTCGTTTACGAAGTCGCGCACGTTTATGATCGGCTGGCAGTTGACGCACACCGGTGACCAAAAGCCCTCGTGGAAGAGCGCATTGAGCTCGGTTGGAGCCTTCAGCAACGAGAGTGCAGCACACAGGCCAAGCGCGATCCATTTGAAGACGCGGCTACGGCACTTAACAGCGAAGACTGACACAACACCGACGACGATCAGCAAGTTGGTCGCAAGCGCGCGCCGGTAGGCAGAGTGGTCCTGCGCCAGCACAAAGGTCGAGAAGGAAACCAGGGTGAGCACTATCAAGCAGAAGCCGAACCAACGCCGGAGCGGTATCGGGCTCGTCAGGCACAGCGCCATTCCGAGCCCCCCCAGCAACAGGAGCACGAACGAGATCGGTGGCTCAGACGACACCTGCTCCATGAACCACTTAATCTTCTCGAACAGCTCCTGCGGTGTGCGCTTCCAGTACAGCGACACGTTAGTGCCATCGGTCGGCCGCCCCGTGCCCCACCAGATCGGAACGTCTGGATCGTGCACCGAGATGACCTTTACCCTGTACGAGTTAACGTCCTTAATCTGAAACTCTGCTTTTGGCGAGATGAAGAGCTGTCCCGCAAAACGCTGCGAATCCATCTGGAAGATGACCGCCCAGATCAGGAACACTATCGCTGCCGATGGAAGGAGAGCGACGGCAACTTTCCTTAAACCGTCGAAGTTGAACCACACTGCCCTGCGAAAGATCAGGATCAACGCAGCGATCCCGCTGCCGACGAGCCACGTCATCCGCGCTGCCGAGTAGCCGTAGAAGTTGTAGAGAAGCCCGGCTGCATTTGCAGCACCCAAAATGACCGCCTCTCGCCACGAGAGCCGCACAGGCTTGCGCCACAAGCTCCAGGTGCAGAGCAGCAGAACGGAAGCTGTCGAGAGAACGGGCTGCCCGATGATTGCCGAAGATATCGCGCTCGCAAAGAGCCATCGGTCGGTCCAGGCCAGCACGAGCAGCGCCCACCCCCAGAGTCGGCCGAAGACCATCTCCAGCGACACGCCAGCCATCGCCAGCGCAACAGCCACGTACAGCATCGAGCTGAGAGCCGTGGCGTTAATGCTCGGCCGCGAGAAAAACTGGTTGATAATCCAGCGCAACCCGATCGAGACAGGGCTGATGTCTGAGTGCACTGAGCCGTAGTAGAAGCCCGACATCATCGGCACTTCACTGACGGTGTCCTGCACGTACGACGGAACGTGCGTCGTCCAAGGCGCCATGAGGAAGAACGCGTTGAGGGACGCGAGAGTCATCAGCACAAAAGAGCGCCACAGCTTCGTCTCGCCCTGCTCAGGCGCGCTGTCCTTGAGCTGCACGAAGGTCAGGGCAATAACCGCCCCCACAACCATAAAGTTTGTGACCGGGTACTCTAGATTCTTGAAGACACCGAGGCTCGGCATGGCGAGCACGACCGCCGCACACACGGCTGGAAGCGCAAAGAACGCGACGAATCGGATCGAGCGAAGGATGTCGAGCATCGCCAGAGCCGCGACGAGCGCGCCGAAGCCGATGGCGATTGAGGCGAGCTCAGTGTCAGAGATAATGAGGCCAAAGGCAGAGCGCGGCTCTTCCGCCCACCTGCTGAGAAAGAGGCGCAGGTTTAGGAATGTAACGACCGAAAGGAGCAGCCACCCTGCCAACTTCTTTGACATGAAAGAACCCTTGAGGACTACGCACGTCGGGCGCCACACAGGGCGACCGCATGTAGCTAACACGCGCTTCACGCACAAACCACGAGCTTCACAAGTATGCCGAAGCCCATCTCTCCCTAACAAGATGCCGTTTTAGGATGCGCGGTTGCGCCGCGATTCCAGGGCTGTCGTGTGCTGCCTGTGCCAACCTGCCCGGCGCACGGGTCATGCCGCACTCCCAGACTCGCTGCGGGAGAGGCTGCCCATGTCGATTTCATCGCATGAGCAGATTGCGCCACGCTGAATAGAACTGCGTTAACCTTCGGGCGGCCCTGCAAATCAGCCGTAAAACGACGCTCTACCATCGCCCCCAACTAGTCGGGCAAGGCTAATCCGCGCCCCGCCGTGTGGACTCCCCTCTTGCTGTGGTATCGTCGCGCCCTCGCGCGGGAGGGGCTGTCCGCCCTCCCCCATTGATTCCGGTTGTATCAACATGACCACAACTGCAGAGCACACACGGCTCCAAGAGGACCACGAAAAGAAGCGCTTCTGGAAGCGCTGGGGTCCGTACCTGAGCGAACGCTCGTGGGGAACCGTGCGCGAGGACTACAGCCCTAACGGCGACGCATGGGGCTTCCTGCCCCACGACCTCGCCCGAAGCAAAGCCTTTCGCTGGGGAGAGGACGGACTTGCTGGCTACTCTGACCGCTACCAACTGCTCTGCTTTTCGCTTGCGCTGTGGAACGGGAAAGATCCGATCCTTAAGGAGCGCGCCTTCGGACTCGTTCCTTCAGAAGGGAACCACGGCGAAGACGTGAAGGAGTACTACTTCTACCTCGATAGCTCTCCGTCCCACAGCTACATGAAGTACCTCTACAAGTACCCGCAGGCGGCGTACCCGTACCAGGAGCTGATCGACGAAAACCGGAGACGCAACGGCCAAGGCCCAGAGTTCGAGCTAGTCGACACGGGTGTCTTGAACGAGAATCGCTACTTCGACGTATTCGTTGAGTTCGCCAAGTCCTCGCCCGATGACACGGTAATAAAAATAACTGCGCACAACCGCGGCCCTGAGCGCGCTCCTCTGCACATTATCCCGCAGCTCTTCTTCCGAAACGTGTGGTCGTGGGGATCAGAGGAGATTCGCGAGCCTCGCATCCAGCTGATCAAAAATGACGGCGCCGGTATCACGATTCAGGCTGATGACGAGGGTACGAATCTCCTACCCTCGCTGATCCACGAGTACCGACTCGGCCGCTTCTTCCTCCACGCGCCTGCGGGCGGAACCCCTCTCTTCACGAACAACGAAACGAACCGTGAGCGGCTCTACGGCCAGCCGAACACAACACCGTACGTTAAAGATGCCTTCCACCGCACCATCGTCGATGGCGAGCTGTGCACAAATCCCGGCAACATCGGAACCAAGTCTGCCATTCTCTACTCCTTCGACATTCCCGCTGGAGGATCACAGAGTGTTGTGCTGCGCCTCGGGCAAGAGCCGTCGCACGCCCATCTTGCAGCTGGGGAGCGGGTAGTCGTCGAACGGCTCGCGGACACCGACGAGTTCTACCGCTCTGTGCACCCGCCAAAAGCCTCAGACGACGAGAAGCTGATTCAGCGACAAGCCTTAGCCGGAATGCTGTGGAGCAAGCAGTTCTACTGCTTCGACGTTGAGCGCTGGATGGACGGCGATGATCCGAACGCTGCCCCTGCCCCCGAGCGGATGCGCATCCGCAACACTCACTGGCGGCACCTGAACTCAATGCGAATCCTCTCCATGCCAGACAAGTGGGAGTATCCCTGGTTTGCGGCTTGGGACTTGGCGTTTCAAGGGCTGACTTTGGCGCTTGTCGATTTCGAGTTTGCAAAAGAGCAGCTCTCCTTGATGCTTTTTGAGCAGTTTCAGCACCCAAACGGACAGATACCAGCTTACGAATGGGAGTTTTCTGACCTAAACCCGCCCGTGCAAGCTTGGGCGGTGTGGCGAATCTTCCACCTAGAGCGCGTCAAGACCGGCCGCCGTGACCGGGCATTCCTTGAGCAGAGCTTCCACAAGCTGATGCTGAACTTCACATGGTGGGTGAACAAAGTTGATTCGGAAGGCAACAACGTGTTCGAAGGTGGATTCCTCGGGCTCGATAACATCACCGTGCTTGACCGAAGCCAGAAGCTGCCCGAGGGCGCAAAGCTTGAGCAGGCAGATGCCACAGGCTGGATGGGCGCCTTCAGCCTCGTGATGATGCGCATCGCGCTTGAGCTGGCCAAGGAAGACCCGGTGTACGAGCGCCTCGCCACCAAGTTCTTTCAGCACTACGCCTACATCGGCGCCGCCATCAAGAACATGGGGGGCCACAAGCACCTCTCGCTGTGGTGCGAGGAGAACGGCTTCTTCCACGACAAGCTGCGCTACCCAGACGGCACCACCCAGACCCTCGCCGTTCGCTCGCTGGTGGGAATCATCCCGCTCTACGCAGTCGAGCGGCTTGAGCTCAACTGGCTTGAGAACTTCCCTGAATTCCGCAAGAGGCTCGAGTGGGCCCTGAAGAATCGCCACGAGTTCCTGCGCAACTCGTGTCACCCGGTGCAGCATCTCGACGGCAGATCGCTTGTGTGCGCAATCTTCGACGAGTCACAGCTCAACAGGCTGCTTGAGCGCATCTTCGACTCGAATGAGTTTCTCTCCGAGTTCGGCGTGCGCAGCCTCTCGAAGTTCCATGAGAAGCACCCCTTCCGCTTCGGTGACAGCGAGGTGCGCTACGAGCCGGCCGAGACGAGCAGCAAGCTCAAGGGCGGGAACTCCAACTGGCGCGGGCCGATCTGGTTCCCCACCACGTTCCTGATCATCGAGTCTCTCAAGAAGCTCAGCAAAGCGTACGGCCCCGAGTACTGTGCAATGGAACGCCCCGACCGCTGCCTAACATTCGGCGGCCTTGCCGGAGAGATAGCCGAGCGGCTCATCTCCATCTTCACGCGTGACGAAAACGGCCGGCGCGCCGTTTTCGGCGACAACGAACTCTTCCAAAACGACCCGCACTGGAGAGACTACATCCCCTTCTACGAGTATTTTAACGGCGACACCGGCGCTGGGCTCGGCGCGTCGCACCAGACCGGCTGGACCGGGCTCGTGGCAACGCTGATTGATGAGTGGCGGAGCTAGCGAACTGGAGAAAACAAAGGGCTCGGCTTTCGCTCCAGACGCACACGTGAACGTGAACGTACCCGAGAACGGAATCACCTTTCTCCAAAACCACATTAAGATCTCATGATGAGTAGTCATTCGCGCACGTCCGCGCATGCAGGTTCATCAGAAATTCAGGGAAAAAGAGATGTGAGCAAAGAGAACCGCGGGAGGTGCCGAGCTGAAACAGCTCTACTCTCTCCCCTCTCGCTGCTCTCTTTGTAATTATATGACCCCAACGTACGCGAACGAGCAGCTTCGCCGAGAGCCGGGATACTCACTTTTAACAAAGAGAGCGGCGAGAACAACGAGAAGAGCGTGGATAGAGAAGGGCGTCCACCAAGTTCTTGCGAGAACCTTTTGAAAGCGCCTTCTGACTGTGCCGGGTGCATGAGCACGCGGTGCAGTCACGACATTAGAAGACGGGAATCGGCGGCGTGTAAGCAGCGAAGTCGCTCAGCAACTCGTGCATCCATGGAGAAGCCGGATAACATCCTGCCACACCAAAGGCGAAAAGAATCGCGGCTAGCGTCAGCTTCTCTCTTCTCACCGTTGGCCCCGACCCGAAGATGAGGAGAAAGGCACACAGGAAGAAGCCCATTGCCGTTGACATTACAGGAGTGAGGATGAACAGCCACAGGGCGGCGACCGACAAGGTGCAGAACATAACCGTCAAACCACGACGGACCCGCCCCGTGTCACCCTCCATCTTCTCCAACGGTTTTCTACAAACAAACAGCGTAAAAGTCGACCACATCAAATTTCGCATGAACAGGTCTTGCCCAAGGCACTGAGAGAGAAGTTGCGTTGGCAGAACGCAGACGAGCGCGAACGCCCAAGCCCACACCATGTCCAACCAGAACTTTTGGTCCGCCAAGTATTCCCATTCGGGCTCCCATTTGGCAGGACTCGTCTCGTCGTACACATGCACTTTACTCTGCATTTTTTCTCCTCCGAAAAAAAAGACCGCAGAAAAGTTCCGCGATCCCTGCACGCATCGGAAAACGCATCCAGAGATCGGGAACAGAGATTCTGCGAGAAAACCCTCTTCTTGGTGGACTACCCGTATGAAGCGCTGTGGCGCGATGGAAGCGCCAGGGTAACGCCAACTGAAAGGCTAAGCCAGGATTCTATGACTGGCTAGAATCACGAGCTTTTCTGCCACGATACCGCTCCCGTAAGCTTCCCTCCCGTGCGCCCACGGGCTACCATCTGTGGCATGACCAAGGAAAACAGTACTATCGGCGTAATCGGCCTCGGCGTCATGGGCTCCAGCATGGCGCGTAATCTCGCCAAGGGCGGCTTTCGCGTCCTGGCATGCTCGCGCACACAATCCAAAGCTGAAGCGCTCAAGGCCGATGGAGTTGTGGCAAGCTCACCCAGAGAGTTGGCATCTCAGTGCTCGGTGGTTGTGCTGTCTGTAACAGACGGGGCGGCTGTTGAGGGCGTGCTCTTCGGTGATGATGGAATCGCGAATCAGCTGCGACCAAACTCCCTGATAATCGACACGACCACCATCGCACCGAGCGAGGCAGCAAACGTCGCCGCCCGCTGTGCAGAGCTGGGACTGCGCTTTCTCGATGCGCCGGTCACCGGCGGTGACGTCGGAGCGCGCAACGCAACGCTCACCATTATGTGCGGAGGTAGCGCCGAGAGCTTCGCCGCAGCCCAGCCGGTGCTGCAGCTCCTCGGAAAGAAGATCGTGCATGTCGGGGAGTCTGGCTCGGGCCAGATGATGAAGGCAGTCAACCAGGTCGCGATAGGGCTTGGCATAGTGGCGATGACCGAGGCGCTACTGCTGGCAGAGAGCCGTGGGCTCAACCCGTCGATGGCCCTCGATATCTTGCAAGGGGGCGCTGCTGGCTCGTGGGCCCTCTCTAACTACGCCCCGCGGCTTTTGGCTGGTGACCTAAAGCCGGGATTTGACGCGGCACACATGCTGAAAGACCTCAAAATTGCCCTCCAGGCGGCCTCAGGCAGGTGCGAGCTGCCAGGGCTGGCAACAACAGCTGCTCTCTTCGAAAAGCTGGTCGCCACCCGCAGCGGTGTCGGAAACCATGCCCTGATGGAAGCGTACCGGTAGACGTATTTCACCCGCCCTTGAGATTGTGCTACTTTTTCGACCGTTTGTTTGGCATCGAAAAAGGACCGTATGGCTGTCTCCCTCTTCGCTGAAATACCCGCTGGAATACCTGATCCCATTCTCGGTGTGACCGAGGCTTTCCGCGCCGACTCTCACCCTGAGAAGGTGAACCTCGGAGTCGGCATCTACCAAGATGCTGCCGGCAAGATCCCGATGCTTGAGTGCATCAAGCGGGCTGGCGCGAAGTGGGCCGAGACTGAGGACACGAAGACCTACCTCCCGATCGACGGAGTTGCACCGTACAACACAGCAACGCAGGAGCTCCTGTTCGGCAAAGACTCACCGCTCCTAAAAGAGAAGCGCGTCGCGACGATTCAGTCTGTTGGCGGAAGCGGAGCCCTCAAGCTCGCTATCGAGTTCATCCTGCGTTTCCTGCCAGAGACGACCGTGTACCTTAGTGACCCGAGCTGGGAGAACCACCGGGTGATCTTCGAGGCTGCCGGAGCAAAAGTCGAGACGTACCCGTACTACGACCCAAAGACCGGCGGGCTGCGCGCCGCTGATATGCTCTCGGCGCTGCGCAAGCTAAAGCCCAAGAGCACCGTCTTGCTCCACGCCTGCTGCCACAACCCCACGGGCGTTGACCTCGACATCGACACCTGGAAGGAGGTCGCAGAGATCTGCGCCGAGCGCGACCTTATTCCGCTCATTGACTTTGCCTACCAGGGCTTCGCCGAGGGCCTACAAGCTGACTCAGCCCCCATCCGGCTCTTCGCCGATAAGGGGCTAACCTTCTTTGTGTGCAACTCGTACTCGAAGTCCTTCGCGATGTACCGTGAGCGCTGCGGGGCTCTCTCTGTGGTGACCGGCTCAGCGAAAGAGGCTACAAACGTCTTGAGCCAGCTCAAGCGCATCGTGCGCATGATCTACTCAAGCCCCCCTGCCTACGGCGCGCACCTAATATCGATCGCGCTGACTACCCCCGACCTTCGGGCGCTTTGGGAGCAGGAGCTCGAAGCGATGCGTGTCCGCATCCTTGAGATGCGCGAGCTCTTCGCAAGCAAGCTGGCTGAGGCTGTTCCCGGACACGACTTCTCGTTCATGCTGAAGCAGCGCGGAATGTTCTCGTACTCAGGGCTCTCCGTTGAAGTAGTGCGCGAGCTACGCGAGCGCTTCCACATCTACGCCTTAGACAGTGGGCGTATCTGTGTCGCAGCGCTCAACCAGAAGAACATCGACTTCGTGTGTGGAGCGATTGCGACAACTCTCAAGGGCAAAGGCTGATGATGGCGCGAGCGGGAAGAATCGGAGCAGTTCTAGCATCCCTGGTTCTCTTCTCTGCTGCGCCGAGTCTTGCTCAGCCAAGCCCCCGAGCGCTGGCTAAGCTCATTACGGATGATCTGGAGCATCCCGTAGCAATCCTTGCGGCCACGACGCCAAAAGAAGCCAGCTACATTGTCGACCGTGATGGCACCGTGCCAGAGCTGCGCCACGGAGGGCTAACGGGTGAAGATCTGCTCGACATCTCAGGGTCAGTCCATCGCTCCCAGCGACACCGCCTGATGGCTATCGCGCTGCACCCTGAGTTCGCGACGAACCAGCTCTTTTACGCCTACTACAACGACGTCCAGGGCGATGCGGTGGTGGGGCAGTTCCGGGCCAGCCCAAAGGATACCCCTGATGCCGACTCGCTGGTGGCCATCATCAAGTTCGCGCAGCCAGTGCCAACCCAAAACGGCGGGTGGCTCACATTCGGTCCAGATAAGCAGCTCTACATCAGCACGGCTGACGGCGGCGAGCGCGGGCCTGGCCTGCGTGCAGCAAGCCTGCTCGGCAAGATTATTCGCATCTCGCCCCAAGAGACCGGCGGCTACAAAGTGCCGCTCGACAACCCACGCAGCGCCCAGCCTGGCCTGAGCCGCGAGGTTTGGGCTTCGGGCTTCACGAGCCCGGAGCACTTTGCGTTCGGTGAAAGCGGCAAGATTTTCGTGCTCGACTCTCGCGTGGACTCGGCTGGGGCGAAGGTCTCGCTCGTTGCAGCCGGAGCAACGCCTGCCGGGGCTCCCTCGTACACCGCTGCGCGCGGCGAGCGGCTCGTCGGAGGCGCTGTGTGCCGCGGCTGCGGCCTGCCTTCAGCCGAAGGTGGCTACCTTCTGGCTGACAGTGCCAGCGGCAAGATCTTTTCGCTGCACGAGGATGGAGGAAAGCTCATTCGTCGAGAGGTGACGCAACTGACAAAAGGAAAGATCACTGCGCTCAGCCTTGCCGATGCTGGCTCTATCCTGGCGACCACCGAGACGGGAGAGCTGTTTGAGCTGCCGCTCGCTTCAGCAGCTACAAGCGCTCAACAGTGACGCGGACATTGCTGCCGCCGCACAGCATCGACACCAAGCTAATAACGACGCTGCCGAGGAAGGCAGAGCCCCAATCAGCCACCGTGAAGCCAGGAACCAGCCAAGCCGTCATCTTTAAGACTGCCGCATTTATGACGAGCAGAAAGAGCCCGAAGGATAAGAGGATAAAAGGTATTGAGACGATTGTGAGGAGCGGCTTAACCAGCACGTTTAGTACCCCCAAGACCAGCGCCGCCATTACAATCGACTGCCACTCGTCGTAGCCAATCCCCGGCACGAGCTCAACGGCCGCCCAAACCGAGAGCGAAAGGATAATCCAGCGCAAAATCATGGAGAGCCTCTACTTCGGCGGAAGGTCGAACGCCTTCACCTCTGACTTAAACTCGCACCCACTGTGGCTGCCGTCACAGAAGGGCTGCTTCTGGGAGTGGCCGCAGCGGCAGATTGACACGGCTGTTCGGCCGTTGAGCGCAAACACCTTCCCCTCAGCATCGCACAGCTCGAAGGAACCACCTTCAACTCGGATCGGGCCGTTATTCTTGATCGTAATCTTCACCTTTGAGTCGCTCACTGTACCTCTTCTCCTACTTAAACAAAAAGCTCCGTCGAGGCGCGAGCCTACCACTCCTTGGGAGCCGGTGTCACCGAGTGACTACGCTCATGCCGCCGAGCGACTTCCACCGAAAAAGCTGTGGTGCGAAGATGCCTCGTCGGCTATCTCTACCGCATGAGAAACGCCATGCACCGGGCCACAAGGCGCATGGACACCCAAGAGACTGCCACCATGAAGACCCGACTCTGCTCCATCCTCTTAGCCGCTGTCGCCCTCCTCCCCTCTCCGGCCGCCGCTGATGACGTAAAGGACAGGATGCACTCGCTCCTCGGGCCCTTCCGCGGCATTCAGCCCTACCTTGTGGACGAAGAGGCGTTCTCGGACAGAGAGAACCACGAAAAGGTCGAGAGCCTCATCGTGAGCCTACGGAAGAACTTCCACACCATGGAAGACGTCCCGAGCCGCTACCACCAGTACCCAGGCTTTGACACCAACCTGCAGCTTGTAATCGATCTGCTCAACGACGCCAGCCGCCGGTTCTCGGACGGCAAGACCTCGTACGCCTGGTGGCGGCTACGGATGCTCCCCCCAACCTGCTTCGCTTGCCACGCCACCTATAACGTGAAGAGCTCCTACTCGAACCAGTACGCAGTCGACCCATCGCTTGACCCGCTCGACAAGGGGCGCTTCCTCCTCGCTACTCGGCAATTCAATGAGGCGAAGCAGTCGTTCCTCGCCGTGCTTCAAGATCCTGACTACACCTTCAACTACGATGAGGTCTTGCGCAGCCTGCTCGTCATCACTACCCGCAACCAGCAGACCCCGGCTGAGGGCGCGGAGATGTTCGAAAAAATCCTCTCATCGACAAAGCTGCCAGAGGAAGACGCCCACCTGGTCTCCCTATGGGTCAAAGAGCTTAAGGCTTGGAGCAAGGAGCAACAGCGAAATGGAGCCGACGAGCTGGCGCGTGGCGAGAAGCTGATCGTATCCGGAGCCACCACTGGCATAGACTTCTACCAGAACGACGTCGCCCTGTTGCGCGGAACGGCGCTCGTGCAGGACCAGCTAGACAAAGGAAGCGTCCCGCGCGAGAAGCGCGCCCACGCCCTCTACCTTCTAGGCTTTGCCTACCTTCAGATGCCACTCTTCTTCGCAGAATCGTGGGCTGAGATGTACCTTGAGCAGTGCATCTCGGAGTTCCCAGGCTCAAAAGATGCCAAGCAGTCATTCATCCTTTTCCGAAACCACATTTTGGATGACTACACCGGCACAGCCGGCACCGATGTCCCTGACGACGTAAAGCTGCGCCTTGAGGAGCTGCGAAAGAAGGCGTACGGAGTAAAGGGTTTCTCCGGACGAGTGTAACCCCTCACCCCCAAACCCACCCTTGCCAGTGACGGCGCCGGAAACGCGAGAGGAGCAGAGCATAACCGTTCGCTCTTTTCCTCATCCTCGTCCTTATCTTGATCCTTCTCGTTCTCCTGCACTTGCACCGTGTTCTTCGTTCTCCTCTTGAGGTCTCGACACGATTATCGCGGGCAACCAACAGAGAGCTCTCGACTATGAGCAGGAGCTAGGGCAGGTGCAGGGGGAAGATGAGGTTAAAGATGAAGGCAAGGAATATGAGGCGCTGACACGGTACAGATTGAGGCAACGGCCATTTTTTCCAGCGCAGTTCGGCTCCGGCTCCGAAATCGTCACGCAGCGGACCGATTTCTTTCAGTCAGTGAGCAGAACGGCGCCGGGACCGGAGCCGGTGCCGTTCCCGTTCCCGGCGCCGATCACGGCAGCGGCTGGGGCGAGTTCACAGCGGCGGGAGGCCAACTCTTGCGCGCGCTTCAGAGCACTCAGAGGTTCCAGCCTCGAATCTTCGGCACACGGCGGGGCGAGTCTCGTACACTGAACACCGATTATCGTCTGCCAGAAAAGCACAACCTCGCAGAAACGGCAGAGGGTGAAGCCGGTACTCCCACTCTGCGTTGCGCTGCCACTCCTCAACCTGCACTGCTTCGGCCCGGATGCGCGGCTCGCGCAATGCGTCGCCGATTGAGACGAGGACGGGGAAGGTCCGGCAACATGCTCCGCACATGTCACACGGAACGGCCATTACCGTTGCTCCCGTTTCGGCTGCTGTGTGGGCGCACTGCCCAACCCGTGCGAAACGATCATGTGAGGAAGGGTTAAGCCCGCGATCAGGACTATGCTGGCAGCGAAGAGCTGCGTGATGTCTGAGAGATCAAAGCGCGCCGCAAGCGGAGCTAACAGCAGTATCGCCAGCACCGAGATCACGACAAAATCCGCCGGAAGCGCTCGTGAGCCCTGAGCCACAACCGACCGGCAAAGCGCTAGATGCTGCCGCGAATGCCGCCCCACGAACCAGACGCAGAAACCAGCCAGGGGCGGGAGCACGAGCCATGACAGGAGGCACACCATCCGCTCAAGCGCCTGCTCGCGTCCGCCACGCGCCACATCGAGCGCGACTAGACCGATAGAGACCGAAAAGAGCCCGAGTGCCGCCCAGAGCACCAGGGGACCTGCACTCGCCAGAGCATCTGCGCCCCAGAAGAACGAGAGGTACGGACCAGCTTCACGCACGTGGAATCCGATCGGAAAGATGATTGCCCCAATTCCGAATGCAACTGCTGTCGCTCGCGGAAGCCATCCAGAGCCGGAATTTCCCGCTCCGGTCTCGCCAGCCTCTTCTCCCTCTGAGAAGTGCAGCGCCGAGATGGCGAGGAAGGCACCGAGACCCACACCCGGCCACAAGAGACAGAACGCGCTCATCGCCGCGCCAACTGCCACGTAGAGAGCCGCGACCATCAGTCGCGAGCGGCCCGGCAGCCACGAACTCTCGGCAACACGCAGGTCAAATGAGCCGTGCGGTATCCCCGCGACGATGATCAGAACGAGTGCCACCCATTCGGCCCACAGAGGCTGCACAGCTCTGAGGGCACCGAGCGTGACTGCAAGTGAAGCAACGAAAGCAAACCCCATAGTGGAATCACCCCAAGCAGAGAGTTCGAAGCATAGGCCCCTTAGGCACACAGCGCATGACGCGTAGCGCATCGAGGAAACTGGCGCTGCCGCCCAGGAATGACAGAAGCTGCCGGTCTGGAGCGCGGCTCAAGAGCCGTTCCATCAGCACGCTACCCTGCAAGGGTGCGCGCGCCAAGGTCTTTAAGAAGATCGTGTCGCCGAAACGCATCCACCGCGGCGTAATCTCCGGAGCCGCAAAAGCCCCCTCCCCTCCCCGCACCACTCTGCTCGTAACTTCCTCAGCAACGCCCTCCGCTTGCCGCAAAATCGACTGGAAGGCGTAGCCGGTTGCCGCCCGAATAGCGCCGGCGGCACTCCCGATCTGAAGCGGCCCTGCCCGGTTCATCTTGAACGGCAGCCCCATCGGAATCGCGCCAGACTCTGTCTCCTCGACCACTAGCTGTGGCAAGCCGCGCCCTACTGCCCATGCATGAGCCGCCGTAAGGTGGCGCTCTACCGGCAACCGCTCTTGGCTAAAGGTTGTGTGCTCAATCAGGGCGGAGCGACTAGACGTTGGCAACACGTACACAAAGCTTACCGGGGCGTCGTTGCTGCTCTCTCCTAGATCCATCAGGAGCGCCTCCTGTGGGTCGAAGCAGTCACTCTGCGACCGCACCCATAGGCCAGCGAACGACTGCCACAGGATCGGTCGCTGGTCTTCAGGCTCAAACGCTGCGTCGATTACGAGGTCAAATTCCTCGCGCTCACCGCCGACCCTAACAGCCCCTGGCTCAAGCTCAACTGAGCCACACTCCCAGCGCAGCTCAACGCCACGCTGCTCTAGCTCTGCCAAAGCTCCACCGAAGAAGCTCTCTCCTCGCACCAGCGAGTACGGTGCCCGTTCACAGCTCACGACTCGCGAGAAGCCTCGACCAGAGAAGCGCACGCGCGCCCAGGCGTGGTTCGGCTCGAGGCCACTCGGCAATCTCCCATCATCGAAGAAGCAGAAGGTACGGGTTGGGTGCGGCAGCCTCGGACGCCGGTCAAAGATCACGATTCGGATGTCCGGCGCGCGGCGTAGCAGCGCCCGAGCGAGGCTCAACCCCGCAACTCCTGCACCACGAATTCCGACTGACGGAGTCATTCCGCTCCTACACTACGCGCGAGCCTCTTGGCGTGTGCGCGCCGCACGTAACGCCAAGAGAATCTTCTCGGTTAGAGGCACCACCGCGCGGTTGCGAGCTAGCCTGCCGTTGCGAATAACACGCGCTCCAATCGCTGCGTAGCACTCGGCCGCTACCCGAATCGCAAGCCTTGAGCGAGCTGGCAGGTAACTTAGGCCCTGAATACCAGACCTGTAGAGCCTCTCACCAATAGCCAGCACCCGCTCGACAGCCTGAACCACCGAGCGTTCAAGCTGCTCGTCACCGCGCAGAATCCCCCGGATGTCATCCCGTACGAGCCAATCGCTCGGCAGGTAGATTCGCCCTACACGCAGATCAGCAAGAACATCTCGCGCAATGTTAGTGCACTGCATCGCCATACCAAGCTGGTCTGCCAACTCAAGCCCGCGAGGATCCGTGCCCCCAAGGATCGGATACATGAGGAGCCCCACATTACCCGCAACTCCGTGCGCGTACTGAAGCAGGTCATCTTCCGTCTCTATGAGGAGCCCTGGACCATCTGCAGCACACGCCTCAACCAGCGACTCAGTCGACTCCTTGATCAGAGGGAACCGCTCAACCAGTGACACCATACCTCCGGCCACAGGGTGGTGGGAGTCACCACTTCGCAACGCCTGAACGATTCCAGCCAGCAGCTGGCTCCGCACGAGTCCCTGTGGCTGGTCATCCGCAATATCGTCAACGGTGCGACAGAAGCTGTAGGCAATCGCTACATCTTGCCGAACAGAGCGCTCCAGCCAGAGCGAGGCGAAGTAGAAGGTCTTCCCAGCCCGGCTCATCTGTCGCAGCTCTCGCATTATGCCACCTGCTGCTCAGAGATGATCGGCGCAGTATTGAGCGCCTCGACGATACCCGCATCGCTGCGCACCATCCGCTCTACGACCTTTGCCGATGTCACAACTCCTGGCAGCCCACCACCGGGATGCACACCCGCTCCGCACAGGTAGAGATTAGGAACTCTGTCGGCCTTGTTGTGGAATCGCAGCCAGGCGGACTGGCGAAGGAGCGGTGCAATCGAAAAGCCGGCTCCAAGGTGGCTTCCGAGAGTGCCCTTGAAGTAGCGCGGGTCAATCGACTCCGCAAACGCAAGGTTGCTCTCTATCCCCGGCAATACCCGCTCGCCGAGCGTTGAGAGAACGACCTGCTTGAAGGCTTCCTCGTGAGTCTCCCACTCAGAGAAGTTTCCGAGGTGCGGAACTGGTGCCAGTACGTAGAACAGGTCTCCATCCTCGCGGCTGAAGCCCGGATCTGTAGAGGCAGGACGGTGCAGATAGAGGCTCGGGTCTGGCGGCAGCTTCTTGCCCCCGAAGATCTCACGCAAGAGCTCCTCCCAGCGTTTCGAGAGCACGATCGTGTGGTGGGCAACATCCGGGTAGTGCCGGCTGCTCTTAAAGTACAGGACGTACAGCCCCATCGAGGACTCAACCGTTCGCGCCCGCAGCCGCTCTACGAGCGAGAGACGAGACGTTCCGAGCATTCGGTAGGCTGTAATTGGGTCGCCGCCCCACACACAGATATCACACGGAAAGGATCGCGGAATGCCGCGGCCAACGACTGGCACGGAAGTGATCGCGCCGGATTCGTCAGTCACGAAACCTGTTACCTTTGAGTCGTAGTGGAAACGCACCCCCTGCCGCTCAGCAAGCCGAACGAGCGCCTGAACCAGGGCCCCTGTGCCGCCCTTGGCGAACCAGATCCCGCCCTTGCGCTCCATGGCATGAATGAGGCCGTAGATCGCGGTGGTGTTGAGTGGATTGCCCCCAACGAGGAGCGGCTGAAGCGAGAACGCCTGGCGAACTCGACGATCCGAGAAGTAGCGCGCGGTGTGAGACCAGAGGCTGCGGAAAGCACCGAGTCGGAGAAGGTGTGGGACAGCCTTGACCATCGACCCGAGCGTTGAGAAGTCCGCATCGCCGAGCTGCTCGTAGCCAACGCGGTACAGCTCCTCGCTATGAGCGAGGTAGGCGTCGTACCGAGCAGCATCCTGCGGCGAGAGCGCCGCTATCGCGTGGCGCTGCCGCTCGGCACCTGGAACAAGATCAAGGCGCGAGCCGTCCGCGTACTCAAGCCGGTACCACGGATCACAGGGGAGAAACTCGACGGCATCCTCACGGCGCTCTCCGAACAGGGCGAAGAGCTCATCAAAGAGCCACGGTGCAGTGATTACTGTTGGCCCAGCATCGAAGCTCTCACCGTGAAGAGAAAGCGTCCTAGCGCGTCCTCCGGCGTCAGGGCAGGCCTCTAGGACGTCTACTGAGAGCCCAAGAGCTCGCAGCCGAAGCGCGCTCGCGAGCGCGCCGAAACCGGTCCCAATAACTGTTGCCTGCATGGCCGGTACCGTAACAGGAACCGGTGTTTGGAGGAATGAGGATAATTGACTCGAGGCAACCGCCCGGTTTTGGCTGCTGCATCTGGAAAATCACCGTTACAAAGAGGGTAAGTGCCCACGTGCGGGGAACAACCCTCGATGGCCTTGCCTTCTGGGAATTAGAACAAAGAGTGCGGCGAGAGCAACGAGGTGGAACCATCGCAAGCTCCCCCTCGTTGCTCTCGCCGCTCTCTTTGTAAAATCAAAACCACAAACGGGAGAGGGCCAGCGCGGTAAGAGCCATCGGCGATACTTTGATGCCTGGCTGGATTCTCTTTATTACCCTCTCCACTCTCTTGGTGAACACACCTCCCGTGCGGAACATACCTCACACCTCTCATCGGTGCCTGCTGGCTTATCACCGGGTCTCAAGAACCGATGTGCGGGCAAAAAAAAGCGGCGCCCATAAGGCGCCGCTTCACTGCTGATTCAGCAGTCAGGAGGGAACGCTTACGCGTTTGACTCCGACTTACGAACAGCAATCATCCAGATGTAGATGCCGAAGGCAGCCTTCGCCAGGATGTCAGCTACCGTGTAGCCAACCTGAACGAATACGTACGCCTTCGAGCCCGTTACACCCAGCATGGGGAACATGAACACGATCGGGTAGAAGCTCCACGTGAGCAGCGTGATCCAGCGAGCATTGCTAACAAGCTCACGAACCGACTCAGGCTGCGCGTTGATGGACTTCGAGAGGCCAACTACGAGCTTGAATACGATCATCGTGAATGGGATCATCGAGAGAACCCACCACTGCCAACGAACGTCATTGTTCATGGAGACCTCGCCTGGGTAGCCGAGTGCAACCATTACAGCAGCGAGGAATGCGAGGTTCGAGCCCTTCTGAGCTGTCTCCTCACGCGAGAGCCTCATAACGAGGATGAGCTCAAGGAGGAGGAGCGGAACAGTGAGGAGCCAGTCAACGTAGCGGTACGCATCGTTGAACATGCCAGTCAGCTTCGCGCCAGTAGCGGAAACCGTGAAGGCACCCTCGAAGCTGTCGAAGATACGCCAGTAGTGGTAGAACGCGATCAGCGTCACGAGTCCGCTGAGCGTTACCGCCGTCTTATACTGGTGAGCTACCTGAGACCTTCCCAAGAACAGGAATACAGTAGCCGCTCCCATCACCGCGATGGCGAATGAGAACGCGTTGTAAATCAGGTCAAACTGACCGAGCGATAATTCCATATGGCTATTTTACCTCGTCGAAATGTTTTCTCTTTGGTTTGCAAACAGAGCTGTACGTCACGATTGCAACCCACCGAGAAGGCGAGTCCGCTCAGCTCCATCCTCTTCTTATGAAGAGCGCAATATCGGGGCAACAAGGTAAACAGCTCTCACAACTTGTGTTTTGCCAGTAAAAACATGGTGATACAGACGAAATCGGGTTAAGGCGGGTCCGGATCAAATCAAAAAGACCTGCTTTCACCCCGCAATTACTACGGTTTCTCCTCTCTTTAGTAGAACCAGTTCTTCAACTATTAGTGGGTACTTCGGTTGTCATACCGCTGAAACAAAAGATGAGAGATCTGTGTTAACGCCGTTTCAATCGACTCGCTTGCCGCGAGATAAAGGCAGCAACGGGAAGGCCGGCACCGAGCTGCGGTAGAGCTCAAAGCGCTCCCGGTAGCGGGCGCCCTTGCGCATGGGCCCGACAACGCAGTAAGCACAGAAGGACGCTGCCATCAGAAGGTGACCTAAGGTCCAAACCGGGCCCGTCAGCGACACAAGCGTCATCCCGAAGTACACTGGGTGACGAGACACTCTGTAGAGCCCGTGAGTCGGAAACTCACCGAAGCTGATCTCGCCTGCGCCAAACCGACCACCAGCCGAGGTACCCCATCTGCGTAGCGAGCCCCGCGTTCCACATCGCAATTCCGAGAGTTAGGGCGGCGTAACGAACCATGCAACAGGCAAAAACAAAAGCCGGTCGCAGGATACTGCCACGGCCTCCCCTCCACAATTGGTGCCCAAAAGATTGCCCTTTGTGCTGGGGGATAGTTTACTCCGCGAATCACCTAAGCGACTTTTCGGACATGCGCTACCTTCCTCTTTTCTTGGCGACCTCACTGGCTTTCGTCACAGCCGGAGCAGCCAGCGCGCAATCATGGTCCTTCCCCGCCGAGCTGAACGACTCGAACACAACGGTCTCATTTGAAGTGGATTCAACCTGGCACCTCGTTCAGGGCACAACCTCAAAAGTGTCCGGCACCGTCCGTCAGCGAGACCCCGCCGATCCGCTGTCAATCGAAGTTGACCTCGCAATTCCAGTGGCTTCCTTTAACACCAACTGGGAGGCGCGGGACGAAAAGGTAGCTGTCGTCATGGCAGCCGAACAATTCACCCAGGTGCGTTTCCGCTCGACGAAGCTATCTGCTGACTGCCATCCGCTGAAAGTAAGAAACGACAGTCACTGCTCCGGACTCCTTCAAGGCTTTCTCACTATTCGTGATGTAACGCTGCCAGTCTCTCTCTCAGTCGAGATCGTGCGCTCCGGAAGCAGCGACACCATCACCGGCAAGCTAACGCTCCAGTGGGCCGACTACCACGTCGAAGACCCCTCGATCCTCATAGCAAAGCTCGATCCTACTGTTACTATCGCCTACTCAACGGAAGTTCCGCTGCGGTGAACAGATGATCTACATCGACTCGGTCGTGACCGAGCTGCCTAAGTTTCGCTACTCAACCGACGACATTATCGGTGCCGCCTCCGACTGGCTCAAAGCTGCCCCATCAGAGCGCTCCCTCTTCGATCGCCTCTCTCACTCAACGCAGATTGAGAACCGCTCGTTCGCCATCCCCGTTGAGCAGATCCTCTCTCTCAACGGGCCTGGAACACGCGCCAAGATCTTTGCCGACGTTGGCTCTCAGCTCTTAACGGATGTCATCGCAAAGAGCTTCGCCGCTTCCGGCATCGCGGCAGCAGACATCGGAGCGCTCCTCTTTACTTCGTGCACCGTGCCCGCAATCCCATCGATCGATGTGAAGGCGATCGATGCCCTCAAGCTCTCGCCTGGAGTGATGCGGCTTCCGATCTTTCAGCATGGATGTGCCGGCGGCGCAGTCGGGCTCTCCCTCGCCGCGCAGATGGCGCCGGCCGGGAAGGTGACGCTGCTCACTTCCGTTGAACTGTGCTCCCTGATCTACCAGGCGAGCGACCTCTCCGGCGGAAACCTCGTTGGCTCTGCCATCTTTGGCGATGGAGCTGCGTGCGCTGTTTTAAAGCGCGACTCGGGCAAGCTGCGGATCACCGCCACTGCGTCGCACCTCATACCGAACACCTATCACCTGATGGGGTACGACATCCTCGATGACGGCACGCACCTGAGGCTCGACCGCGAGGTGCCACAGTGCCTCGCCCAACATGCGCCAGACCTCATCCCATCGTTCTTGGCGCAGCACGGCCTGAAGCCGAGCGACGTGCGCTGGTGGATCTTTCACCCGGGCGGAGCAAAGATCCTGCATGCCTTAGAGCAGTCGCTCCAGCTTCGGCCAGAGCAGTGCCGCTGGGGCTGGGAGGCGCTACGACAGCACGGGAATATGTCGTCAGCTTCGGTGCTCTTCGCGCTCGCGCAGTTCCTCGATGAAAAGCCGTATGCGCCCGGCGATAAAGCTTTCATGCTCGGGGTAGGCCCCGGACTGATGCTTCAGTGCAACCTCTTTGAGTGCGCCGCATGAGCCTGCTCTTCACCGTGCTGTTTGCGTACTCAGTTGGCGAGCGGATCGGCGAGCTCTTCCTCTCTCGCCGCAACCGGGCGCTCATGGCGAGCCGTGGCTTTGCGCAACGTGAGTCGCTCTCGTCGCTCGGCTTCATGGCTGCTATGCACACGGCTTGGCTCCTCTCAACGCTCACCGAATCATCGCTCCTGTCCACGCAGCTTCCATCCTGGGTCTCGCTCACAGCAGCAGCTATCTTCTGCGCTACACAGCTCCTGCGCTTCTGGACGCTCCGCACCCTTGGCATGCACTGGAACATCTCCGTGATGACGGACTCCTCCTCTCCTCGCGCCTTCGTCTCAAATGGGCCGTACCGCTTTATTCGTCACCCCAACTACCTCGTTGTTATGCTCGAAATCTTCTCGCTGCCCCTCGTTGGTGGCGCGATCTTTTCATCGCTCATCTTCTCAGCGATGAATGCTGGCGTACTCTTCTTTCGAATCAGGCTCGAAGAGCAGCACCTACGCAACGTTCCTGGCTACTGGGATGTGATGCGCACGAAGCCTCGCCTTATTCCCCTCACGCTCTTCAACAACACGGCGCAAAATTCTGCGCGCCATGCAGGGTAGCCCTGATCATATCGACACAGAGACTCGCTCCATACTCTGGCTGCACGGCGCGCGCTCCACAACACAGCGCGCCGCGAACAGTATCCGGAGGAAACAAGATGGTAGAGTCTCAAGAAACGCAGCAGCCGAAGAAGCCACGCGGATTCGCGGCGATGGATCCCGATAAGCAGCGCTTAATCGCGAGCAAAGGCGGGCGCATCGCTCACCAGCGCGGTCACGCGCATGAGTTTACTCCCGAAGAGGCGCGCGAAGCGGGGCGCAAGGGCGGGCAGTCAGTCAGCAGGGACCGGAAGCACATGGCCGCGATCGGAAAGCTGGGCGGCGAAGCTCGCAGCCAGAAGGGAACGCCTACCGGCGAGCAGCCGCTGCCGTAGCGGCGTAGCAGTGAATCAGAGCGGACCTTCGGTAACCTTGATGCCCATAGCTTCGATTTTTTGGCGCGCCATTGGGCTGACCCTTCCGCGTATTCGGACCTCCGCTGTAGTGAACTTCTCTTCGGTCATTACGCGGGCCTTAAAGTCGCTTAGAATTCCCGCAACCTCCTCAGTCCAGAAGAGGTAATCGACTGAGAGCGGAAGGTAGAGCATCCCGTCTTTTGTCACCGCAGCCGGCAGGTGCAGCCCGCTCACTATCTTTTTGAGCGGCCGCTTGCTGTGGAGCTTTTGCAGCGCATCAGCCACAGACACAAAATAGAGGGTCGTGGGCTCATTGTCGGCTTTGCTTGCGAGCACGATGAATTTGTCGTGTCCATCAACCTTCGGGCCGATCTCATGCAGGGAGTTCGCAACAAAGCGCTGCGTCCATGGGTTGTACGACTCGTTCTTCAGAAACGCGAGCGCATGCTCCTCGGTCACCCCAAGGCTAATCAGGTCAGCTTTGTTCTTCTTAAAGATGCCCTCCGGCTCCTCGTACAGGGAGAGCTTGTTGGCCCTGTCGTACCATGTGTTGAAGGTGTTGAGCTGGCTCAGGAGCGCGACAGATGGCACGAACTTAAAGGCTACGCCCACGGTCGTTTCAATACTCACGACGCGACTAACCTCGCTCTGCACCTGCTTGTTTGAAGTGTAGGGGTTGCACTCCAGCTTCCTAAACAGCTCCCGCTCCTTCTTAGAGTATCCGAGATAGTCCAAACCGAGCTTCTTTCCGGCCTGGAGCGTGCTACCGCTCGAGTAGCCGTCGTCAGGAGCCGGTGTGGAGCTTGACGAGAACTGGTCGCCCACGACTTGGACTCCGCTCTTCGCCTGCTTGTACGCCCACGAAAAGAGGCGCTCTGCCCCATCTGGGATGCCGGCAACGGTGTCCTGAACTTTCTTCGGGTCAGATACGGTGTCGACGACCTTCCCGACTGCTTTAACCGGAGCTGTGACAACCGCCTTTCCCCCCTCATACGCCGAGTCGCCGAGAACCTTTGAGCTGGACATCTTCTCGAGCTCCGCGAGGGCGATAAGCTCCCCGATACGAATCTCTAGGAGCTGCTGCCCTTCGACAGTCTCGTTACCGAACTTCGACTCGATCGTGTAGTTGTTGAAGTACCCGTCACTCGTCACCTTGTTGTTGAGCTTGTGGTAGGGCCCGGAGAGATACGCTTTGGGAAGGATTGCGGCGGCCGACAGCACCGGCGGCGTCTCAAACTGCGGAGATCCTCCCGCTCCGAGCAGTGGCAGGGCTACGAGGGAAGAGAACACAAGAAGAGCGAGCGAGCGTCTGGCGGAGATGGCTGACATACCTACGAGTCCCGAAGCGGCCGGGAGCGGCCGACTGAAAACACGGAAGGTATACCAACGGCGTATTTTGGTGGCAAACGCAATCCGCCGCTGCGCGCCCCAGTGGACGTAAAGTGGCGTCATGCCGAAGGCTTGTCGAGCAGAAACCAGGCTGTTTGCGGCCTGTTCCGCGTCCTGCCACCCTTTCCATCACTTGCTGCCCCTAACGCCCGTCACTCCTCTCTCGGGCAAACCCCGCCTACCCTGCTCCGTCCAACCAGTGCCTTTACCAAGGAGAGACACAATGAACGTAAAAGAAGTAATGACGAAGAGCCCCACCTGCTGCCTGCCTACAACCAAGCTCGATGAGGTTGCCCGCATGATGGTTGACAACGACTGCGGAGAGATTCCGGTAATTCGGTCAAAAGAGAAGCCCGAACTAGTCGGCGTAATCACTGACCGGGATATCTGCTGCCGCGCTGTGGCAAAAGGCAAGAGCACTGCGACGATGACTGCCAATGAGTGCATGACTTCACCAGTGTTCACTGTTACCCCTGAGACCGAGCTCGGGCAGGCATGCAAGATGTTCGAGGAGAAAGAGGTTCGGCGCCTTCCTGTGATTGACTCAAAGAGCCACGTGGTGGGAATAGTCTCGCTCGCTGACCTCGTCGAGCGCGCGCCTGAACAGTACGCGCGCGAGGTGCTACGCTACGCCAGCAAATCGGCGGGAGCGGGAGCTGCGGCGCACTAGGGCGAAAGAGTGCTGTAAAAAAGGACGGACACCTTTATCCGCGGCTTCGCTGCATGGGTAAGGGTGTCCGCCCTGCCCTGTAGAAAACGTGTTCTGTCCCGAGGGGGCTAATAGCCGACCACTCTTTCCCTAATCTTTTTCCTTGTCTTCTTCCTTCTCCTGCACTTGCACTAGATTCCTCGTCCTCATCGAGGTCTCGCGACATACATATCGTCGGCAATCCACGGAAATGTCTCGATTATGGGCAGGAGTCGGTGCAGGTGCAGGATGAAGAGAAAGATTAGGATGAGGAATGCCGGGGGCAAATACAACCTGATTTCAGACTCCGCATGTTTTCTGTAGAGCCTGTCGGCCCCCTTTTTACCCAGCTTTGCGGGGCCTTGCCCCTATCTCGTAGAAAAAACACGGAAGTCGCGCTATACTGCCGGGATGCCCAATCACTGGGCTGAACGGTAGTGAGCTAACTCTTTTTCGGGGGTGTAAAGGTTTCGACTTGATTCAGGATCGATACGTCTGCATGTCCAGGGTCCGCTGGCCTGGTAAAAAAGCGGAAACGAATAACTGCTAAAAACGTTATTCACGCTGACTTCTCACGGCCTCAGTACGCTTTGGCTGCGTAAGTTAGCAAATGACTCGCCGCCACAAGCGCCGGGTCGGCTAATATGAGACGCGCCCGTAATCTCATAAAGGCTTAAACTTCTCGGGCTCTGGAATGGCGCGCGCTGCGGCGGCATTCCGAAACAAACAGGAGCTGGTCGGAGAGGATTGTGTGTGTTGAATTCCCTCCGATGAGACTCTCAACACACTAAACATGTAGTGGATGTACTGTGACGCTTCAAGGACGGGGGTTCGATTCCCCCCACCTCCACACGCCCCCTGAAGGGGGCGATGTGGACCTCGACCTCGTCACCTTCAGGTGACGGGGCGGGTGGGCTCGCTCGGCTCGACAAGCTCACCGCTCGCTCATGGCAGGCCGCCTCATCGGCGAGTCGAAGGGAGCGAACGAAGTGAGTCGAAGGGAGCGAGCGTAGCGAGCCGAACCAAGCAACAAAAGCAATCCGGACCAACTCAAACAGCTCTCTTGCTACGAAGCCCCCTCCCCCGCCAACTCCTCAAGATCCAGCGCATGGCTGTACATCGATATCTCGCCCTTGCTGTTCCTCGGCCACGCATCGCGCGGCTTGTCCCAGTAAAGCTCAAGTCCGTTGCCATCTGGGTCGCTTAGGTAGAGAGCCTCGCTCACGCCGTGGTCAGCAGCGCCCTCAAGCGCAATGCCCGCCTTGACCAGCCTTCGGAGAGCGTCTGCAAGAGCCGCCCGTGTCGGATACAGGATCGCCGCATGGTAGAGCCCGGTGGTTCCGGCCGCGGGCGGCTTCCCTCCGCGGCTCTCCCAGGTGTTTAATCCGATATGGTGGTGGTAGTCCCCGGCCGCTATAAATGCGGCGTCTGAACCCCAGCGCTCAACAACCTTAAAGCCGAGCACCCCGCAGAAGAAGGCAAGGCTGCGCTCGATCTCTGCAACCTTGAGGTGGACGTGCCCGATGGTGACGCGCGGATCGATTTCGTGTTGCATGCATCTTTCTCAACGCTCAGGTTCGCGCCAAAAAGGCCGCTACTTGCTCCTCGCCAACTCCCTGGCGATCTCCCTGTCACTCTCTCGCTTCTTTATATCCTGGCGCTTGTCAGGCGCAGACTTTCCTTTCCCGAGCGCAATCTCCAGCTTCGCTCGCCCGCCTTTGAGGTGGATGTTGAGCGGAACAATCGTGGTGCCCTTCGTCTCAAGCTCGCGGATCAGCTTCGCTATTTCGCGCTTGTGCATGAGAAGCTTGCGCGGACGGCGTGGGTCGTACTCTTTGTCGCCGCTGTGCGAGTACGGCTTGAAGTAGGCGTTCAGGAGGTAGAGCTCACCTCGCTCGGGGCGCACGTAGGCCTCGTTGATCGTCACCTCACTCGTCCGGATAGACTTAATCTCGGCCCCGGTCAGAACGAGACCAGCCTCGAAGGTCTCAAGGATGTGGTAGTTAAACCGCGCCTTGCGGTTCTCTGTGACTATTTTGATTCCCTCTGACATCTAGCCCCTCGGGCGTGAGCCTACCACGGGAGCCCCTACGCCTCTACCTCGCTTCCTGGCGGCTCTCTTTGACCCGGTCTCGCCTTCCGCGCTACGGTTGGGGAGCGATGGGACCACAGAAGAAGAAAACCCTCATTTCGACCCTGGCTGCCCTCTACCCCGAGCCACAATCAGAGCTCGATTTTGCCAACCACTACCAGCTCCTCATCTCCGTGATGCTCTCAGCGCAGTGCACCGACAAGAAGGTAAACCAGGTCACCCCCGAGCTCTTTCGCTCGTACAGCTCGTTCGCCGCTCTCTCGAAAGCGAAGCTTAAGGACGTTGAGCGCATCATCCGGCCGATAAACTACTACAAGACTAAGGCGAAGAACCTGATTGCGACCGCCGAGGAGGTTATGGAGCGCTTCGACGGTGAGGTGCCTGAGACACACGAGGAGCTCACCTCCCTGCCCGGTGTCGGAAACAAGACCGCGAACGTGATCTTAAGCGAGCGCGGTATCGTCCCGGCCTTCCCGGTTGACACGCACATCTTCCGCCTCTCTCATCGGCTTGGCCTCTCGGAGGGAAAGAACCCTGACGCCGTCGAGAAGGACCTGCGTAAAGCTTTTCCATCTTCTGAGTGGAGGAATCTACACCACCGACTTATCTTTCACGGACGTAGGGTGTGCAAAGCGAGAAACCCGGAGTGCTCTGCGTGCTCGCTGCGCAAGATCTGCCCGTCGGCCGGCAAAGTCGCCTAAATCGGCTTTTGACATTTCGCTTTGAGCCGGGCTACTGGGTCAGGACGGGCTCGAGCATCTCCTCAACAAACTTGCGCTGATCATCGCGTTGGTGAGGATTTGAGCGGTCTTTTTCTGTGTGCGGAGTGAGGCACTGTCCCTCAATCAAGATCACCTCCCCATCAGGCTTGAGCCAGAGATTATTCGGCTCACAGTCCCACAAGCGGTAGCCGCGATCGTTGATAGCCTGCGCTAACTCGATCGCCTTCCTCAGCGCCTCTCTCGGCTCGATTTGGCCACCCTTTACTGCATCAGCAAGCGGTGTTCCATCGATAAATTGCCGCAGCACGCCCACCGTCTGGCCCTCTGCAACTATCTCACCGATCAGCCTGGGTGTAAGACCCGTAGCAGCTTTTAGCCCTTCGTACTCCTGCTCGATCGCCCCCTGGCGCACGAAGGCCTCGAAGTAATCAGGGTGGTCTTCCGGAAGATGCTCACCGGCAAGCTTCGCTACGCACTCAAATCCGTCCACACGGATGTGGCCAATAACTCCGAACGGCCGGACCCCGGCGTTCTTCATCGAGACAAGCTCCACCTCGTGACCCTGCCCGCGCATCGCCACGATTAACTCTTCGACGGAGCCAGGTGAGCTCTGCATCTCTACGCGGAGCCGGATCTGACTAAACCGCTGCTGCTCGAACGGATCTCCCCCGCAACCCCTATCGTGGCTGATCATCGGACTTCCTCCAGTGCTGCACCGAACACCTGACGGTATTTAGCCGATTTTGGGCGAGATCCAAGAGGAAAATTATCGCCCGGAGCCGGCTCCATCGCGCAGGACCAGTTCAGGAGGTGACACGAACTGTCTTAAAACAGCTAAACCGACTAATTAGCCTAGGGTTATTCAACTGTTAGAGCACAGATCTCCCCCTAGCTTCCATATACCTAGCAAGTTCCCGGTTTAAGGTTTTTTGGAGGTTTCCCCATGCGTCTCTGCCACAAGCAGCTCCTAGCCCTCATCGTTCTCACGGCAACCGCCAGCCCGGTAGCCGCCCAAACAGACTCTCTGGAGCCCGGCATCTGCGTCATGGTCGTTCCGCATGCAGTAGCGCTCACTTCCGATGGAGTGCTCGGCATGCAGTTGGGCAGCTCAGGCGATCCCCAAGAGAGATTCTCCTTTAGCCGCTTCGATGCGATCAACGGCACCGACCGATGTTTTGGTGCTGCCACCACAATCCAAATGCGGGAAACGTGCGTAAATTTTCTCGCTGAAACTTCCCCCTCCCGAAGTGTGTTGCCGATAGCAACTCAAGATGGCTCGCCGGGAATGGACTGTAACGGTGAAAAGAGCATGGTAGCGAAGCTTGCCAAAAAGAACCGTGAGCTCAGACGACAGCTTAGGCGGCTACAGAAGCGCTAGTGCTGATTCCAAAAAGTTTTTTTCACCTTGATTCCGCTTAGGGCATCGCGCGCACGGCTCAGGTCGGGTTAATGCGCGAAAAGATCTGGTCGAGCTCCTCGCGCGATGCTCTGCGATTAAACTCCGAGAATCCAAACCCGATCTCCTCTTCGCCGGCCAAGAGGCGCGCAAAGGTCGCGTCAGCATACTCTTCGAGCGGCACTCCGTCGTTGTGCAGCCCCTTTCCCCCCAGGTCAGTGTTGGTTTTTGGAGGAATGACCTCAACCACGGACACCGATGTGTGACGAAGCTGGTGACGAAGGCTTAAGGTAAACGAGTGCAGCGCCGCCTTCGTCGCGCAGTAACCCGGCATAAACGAGATCGGCGAGAAGGCGAGACCGGAGGAGACGTTTACAATCGCCGCTTGCCGGGCTTGGGAAAGGTGCGGCGCCAAGAGGCTCGACAGGTGCATCGGCGCCTCAAGGTTGGTGGCTATCTCGCGTTGCCAGAGTCCCCAGTCCTGCCGCTCAAGAACGGAAGGCGGCCGATGCTGGATCCCGGCGTTGTTAACCAATACGTTGAGGGCTGGAAATCGGGTTACCACCTCGGAGCAGAGCCTCTCTCGCTCGTCCTGAAGCGCAACATCACACCGTAGTGTGTGAATGCCCGGCGCTTCGCGCGCCGCCCACTCTAGTTGCTCGCGCCGCCTGCCGCACACCACTACCGTTGCACCGAGCAATTTGAGGCGCCGCGCCAGCGCAAAGCCAATCCCTGAGCCACCGCCCGTGATAAGTGCTGTGCTGGTCGAGAAGTCCATCGGCACGTTAGCAAGCCTTACAGCAGCCACTGGCGCCTTGCTTCTTACGCCAAAGCTTGCACGCCAGCGCGTCAAGCGAGATCGCTCCTGGGCCGAAAGCGAGAACGAGGGCTGATGTGAGGAGGTAAAAGAACGGATCGGCATCGATAAACGGCTGCGCATCTGAGAGGACTCCCAGGATAGCCGCCCGATCAGACTCTACCGAGAGATACGCCACGAGCATGTTGATCGTGAGCACAAGCGCGACGGGGCGCGCGAGGAGCCCAAGCAAGATGAGCAGCCCGCCCACAAGCTCCACGCCGCCAACAAGCCATGCGTTAAGCTCTGGAAAAGGAAGCTGCACGCTCTCAGCAAAAAACTGCGCCACCGCTTCGTGGTTAAGCAGCTTTCCTTTCCCGTCACGAAGGAACGCGAGCCCCCAGTGCACACGGAATGCGAGCAGCAAAACCGGGGCGAGCAGCAGTGTCGAATACTTTACTAGCGCCGCTTGGGCTCGCTGGGCGAGATTACAAGTCTTGCAGTCAGTCATGGCAGTCTCCGCTTGGCCGATGGATTCCCCACATCTACCGCACTCTCCTGCTGAAGGGCAGTAACTACCGCAAGGCGCTACGCAGTATTTCCGAGCCTCTCGCTGAGGACGAACTCAAGAGCCCAGAGCTGCAGCTCATCCAGCTCGTCATCGCTCTCGAATGAGAACTCAGAGCCGTCGCCCCACAGCCCGGTTCCTTTGTAGCCACTATCTGTTCGTTCAATCGAAACGATGCGGGCATCCTCACCGAACCCCAGGGAACCGAGCAGGATATCCTCTGCTCTTACCTGTGGTGAGAGGTCGTCGCCGTTTCTGCTCATGCGCGATATGCGCTGAACACGAGAGATGCGTTGGTGCCGCCGAAGCCGAAGCTGTTCGACATCGCGATCTGTACGTTCGCCTTGCGGGCCTTGTGAGGCACGTAGTCGAGGTCGCAGGCCTCATCCGGATTGTCCAGGTTGATGGTCGGAGGAACGATCCCGTCACGGATCGAGAGCACCGAGAACGCAGCCTCGATCGCTCCCGCAGCACCGAGCAGGTGCCCCGTCATCGACTTCGTCGAGCTGACAAGCAGCCCGTTCTTGGCGTACTCGCCGAAAACGGTCTTGATAGCCGCTGTCTCCGAAGCGTCGTTAGCCGGAGTCGACGTTCCGTGAGCGTTGAGGTAGTTCACCTGGCTTGGCTTGATGCCCGCCCAAGTGAGCGCATTGCGCATGCAGTTGACAGCTCCCTCGCCATCTACACACGGAGCGGTCATGTGGTACGCATCGCACGAGGTGCCGTATCCAAGGACTTCGCCGTAGATCTTAGCGCCGCGCTTAACTGCGGTGTCGAGCGCCTCAAGCACAAGGATCGCGCAGCCCTCGCCGAGCACGAAGCCGTCACGGTCCTTATCGAACGGACGTGAGGCGCGCTGTGGGTCGTCGTTGCGTGTCGAGAGCGCCTTGAGCGCATTAAAGCCGCCGATTCCGATCGGGCTAACCGTGCTCTCAGAGCCTCCAGTAACCATCACGTCCTGCAGGCCATCGGCAATCATGCGGAAAGCCTCGCCGATTGCGTGAGTTGAGGATGTGCAAGCACTAGTGACCGTGTAGTTCACGCCTTTTAATCCGTACTTGATTGCGACGTTGCCCGGGCCGAGGTTGCTGATCATCCCTGGAATGAGGAACGGCGAGATCTTCTTCGGGCCACCCTCAAGGTACGCCTGGTGGTACTTCTCAAGCATTACGAGACCACCGATACCGACTCCGAGAACACAGCCGATCTTTGCGCGATCGTATCCGGCAGTGTCCTCAAGCAGCTTCGCATCCGTCAGAGCTTCGTGCGAACCGGCCACAGCGTACTGGGAGAACAGGTCCTGCTTCTTCTGGTCCTTGAACTCGATGAATGGGTCTGCGCTGAAGTTCTTGATCTCGGCCGCGAACTTCGTCGGAAAAGCGCTAGCGTCGAAACGGGTGATGGGACCGACTCCTGAGCGACCCTCTTTGGCTGCTGCCCACGTCTCTTCGCGGGTGTTCCCAAGGGGGCTCACGATTCCGATACCGGTTACGACAACTCTACGCTTCTGCATCTGGTAATCCCTAAACAATTTTCCGGCTCACTCCCCGGACCTCTTCGGGTGGGGCACGCCGCGCCGCGAGGCGTATTTCTAGCACACCAGCCAGGACCGAGCTAGCAACCCCAACCACCTGTTACCACGACCTTTTTGCCCACCAAAACGCTTCTGAAAATGCTTTTTGTGAGCCCAGGGGCAGCTATGGATACGGTGGCATTCGTTTGAGACCACACCGACCGGCCCTCTCACTAGCTGCCGGGAACGCCCCTACGAGAGGGATCCTAGTGCTCCGGAGAGCGCCTGGAATGAGGTGCTGGAGCTGCCAAGCTCTGTGCCCTCATCGAGCTTATCGACACACTCAACCAAGGCCGGAAGCGTGCGGGTGACACGCCGGAGGATGTAGGAACGCTTGCTCTCTTTGAGCTGCAAGCCGCGCTGCTTTGTGATGAGGTCAAGGAGCTTGTCGAGGTCGGCGTCTTGCGGGCTCCCAATCGCAACGTGCAGTCCAGCAGAGAGTCGGCTCTTGCACTGCGGGGCACACGCAATCTGTTCGGGAATCTTGGCACCGAGCAGCACGAGAGTTCCGTCGGCATTGGCAAGCCGCTCGACAACGTCCACGAAAGGACCACTCGCTCCACTGGTTTCAAGGAGCCGATCGGCGTCATCGATTACCAGCACCTCCCCTCCTGCAAACGGCGACTCTGGGAGCTCGTTAGCAGCCCAGCCCAGGAAATCCCCTCCAGCCACTAGACGAGCCGCACGCTCAGCCATGAGCTTGCCAACGAGGTAGACCGCCAGGTGCGTTTTGCCGGAGCCTTTCGCTCCGACGATGTAGATCAATGAGAAGCCGCGAGACGGCGCGAGCTTCTCGACCGCCTCGATCGCCTCACGCACTCCGGCGTGCTCGATGAATGCCGCCGACGAGTAGCGGAGGGACTGGGACATGCTTAACGAGAGCTGAGCTACCATACTCAAACAGCTTAGGTCTCTAACAGCCAGCGAAGAGGAAGTCGTCTGGGTCACTCACGCGCGCCCATACTCGGGCACCGAGAGCCCCAAGCTTCTTCTCTACGTGCTCGTAGCCACGCCGTAAATGATGCAGCTCATGAATTTCACTGCGCCCTTCTGCTGCAAGCGCAGCGAGCACGAGCGCTGCGGCGGCTCGAATGTCGAGCCCATCGACTGGCGCGCCAGCGAGCCGCTCGACCCCGTCGATCGTTGCTGTGCGATCGGCGATCTTTATCCTGGCGCCCATGCGCGCAAGCTCTGATGCGTGGCCGAACCGGCCTTCGTAGATAGTCTCTTCAATGGTGCTCGTTCCCTCTGCCACGGTGAGGGCGGCCATAAGCGGCGCTTGGAGGTCAGTCGCCACACCAGGGAAAGGCATGGTCTTCACATTCACGGCCTTGAGCCGCCCGTTGCTCTTCACGGATACAGAATTTTCAGTCGAGCTTACTTCAAGCCCCATCTCGCGTAGCACATCGAGGAATGCGCCGAAAAACTCCGGCCGGATGCCTTCGGCAGTAACTTCTCCACCGGAGATTGCGCCCGCGAGCAGGTACGTTCCCGCTTCAATTCGATCACCAATCAAGTCGTACTTCGCACCATGCAGCGCGCTCTCGCCTCGGATCTCGACAACCGAGGTTCCCGCTCCCTGCACATCGGCCCCCATCAGGTTGAGTAGATCGGCGAGAGCTACGATCTCCGGCTCTCGGGCGCATCCGGTAATGACTGTGCGCCCAGGCGTCAGGCTCGCCGCCATAACGAGCTGGTGGGTAGCTCCGACCGAAGGGAACGAGAGATCTATCTGCGCCGGCCTCAATCCCTTTTGGGCAACTGCATGGACTACGCCGTGCTTGAGAGATATCTCGGCTCCCATTTTTGAGAGCCCTTCCAGGTGAAGATCGACCGGCCGAGCGCCGATGAGGTCCCCGCCTGGCAACGCGACTCTGGCGGCACCGCCGCGCGCGAGAAGAGGAGCAAGCACCCAGAACGACGCACGCAGCGCTTTAACCAAAGAGTAGCTAGCTTCGGTCGCGACAAGCTTCGGAGTCTCAACTTTTACCGTGTCGCCGTCGTACTCAAGCTGCGCACCGAACTGCTCCAGCAGGTGCAACACGAGACTGGTGTCAGTGAGGTTGGGGACGTTTGTAATAGTGCACTCTTCCCCCGTGAGCAGCGTGGCAATCAGTAACGGCAACCCAGCGTTCTTGGCCCCACCAACTTTGACTTTTCCACGCAGCGGGGTGCCACCAACTATTTCGAAAAACTCAGACATCGTAATTGTTTACCTGGCTCATTATCGGGAGGAGTAAGTTATGGCAGGTTGGCACACTAAAACAATAGGGGTGCTGCGGGGAATCGGGCGTAGCCTACCCGGACCGTCACGCTTTGATATGCCTTCGGAGCGTATTCCCGGCCTTAACAATGAGCGGAGGTGAATCTGGATAATCCAGCTAGACCAAGTCTTTACCGCTCGCTGGTCTCGCTGCTCTCTTTGCGGGGATAACTCTTTTGCTCGCGAACGAGCTTCCTGGCGCCCCAGAAGGTCGAGATATCCGAGAGAAAAAGCTCACGAAGAGAGCGGCGAGGGCGGCTAGTTTCAGGGAAGCAGTGTAGACGGGGTGCGCCTAACTCCCCATCTGTTCAACTACTCGCCTCGTGGATGTGAGCTTTCAAATTCGCAGACTGCCCGGGGCCTCTCGGCAAACTGCGGCCGACCACGCCGAAGAATGTCTCCGCTAGCGCACAACTCAGGCCTGCCATCTTCGAACGGTACCTTGAGTGTGCCTCGGAGCCATCTGGCGCAGCTGTTTGGCTCTGGCGAGGCGAAGAACTGCACAAAGAGCAAGAGGAGAAGCATTATGGCTAGCCCGTACACCGTGGGACCGACCCAAGCAGAGAAAGCCGCCAAGCAAGTAGCGTCAACATTTAGTGAAGCGGAGGACGTGCTGTTCAAGGCGTACTCGCTCCCGGAAAATGACACCACGACCAACAATAAGGAGCTCTCAGAGCTAGCCCGCAAGCTCGGTGTTACATCAACCGACGGGAAATCGTACAAGCTGCGGGCAGTACAGCTCGTCGCTGAGCAGCGCTACCAACGCGCTTCGCACGTGATGACGATGTTTACTGGCTTGCTCGACAAGGTTGACCAGATGAAGCAGCGCATCATCAGCAAGTTTGCCAACTAGCTGTAAAACTGAGGTAACGGGAGCGCAGACGCCCTCGTGTTCTTGGAGACTACTGCTTCAGTGCCGAAAGAATTCTTTCGTGCATCTCAAGAGAAGAAGTCACCAGAGCATTCGGGACGGTTCGCTTCGCACACTCCCGAAAGTTTCCGAGTGGGCGGCCGTCGAAGTCAGATACGGTCGCCCCAGCCTCCGCAGCTATGAGAGCAATGGCTCCTCCGTCGATCCCCTGGCACGGTGCGTGCAGAGTTGCCGCCGCACGCCCTTCCATCAGATCCGTCATATTGTGCTTCCCCGGCGTCTGGAGATACGACGTTAGCAGGTCAACCACCTCCACGTGTGGAGCGAGCTTCGCTAAGAGGTCTGGACGGTTAAACACCAGCACTGGTCCTGAACATCCTGCGACTGAGTGTCGCTTCCCTTGAGCCGCACGCCGCACCTCCTCCTCCGTGAGGATGAATGCTCCGCCACCGCGCACAGCGGTGTAGCAGTGCCCACGCCTCGGCATGTGGCAAATGGCACCAACTATCTGGGTGCGGTCGTGGATGGTGACGATAACTTGGTACTGCTCCCGCGAATCTACGTACGAGCGAGTGCCATCGATCGGGTCGAGAAGCACCTCAAGCTCGTAGTCGTCCGCGAAGTATTTGCGATTGAGCGACTGCTCCTGCTCCTCCGAGAAGAAGCTCACGTGCGGAAACCTCGCCAGCAAAGCCACTTCGATGTAGGCCTGAATTGTCACGTCTGCATCAGAGAGCGCCGAGTGGAAGATCGTCTCGCCTGGCTTGGCGTCGTGCATTCCGACCTCTTTCTGTATCTGGGCGCTGTAGGAGCCCGCAGTGGCAACGAATGGCAGGAGGTACGAGATGATTTCTTGAGGGGTGGTCATGATGCAGGCGGAGAGTACCAGAGAGTCATGTCCTGGACGAGGAGAAAATCAGGCTGTCACTTTCACGACGGTGAAGCGATCCTGAGGAGAATCGTCACCGAGGAGGCTCGCACGGGCCCCAAGTGCGGCAATCTCGAGACAACGGCTTAGTTGCTCTCTTTTTCCAGCTCCGACTTCAAGCAGCAGCACGCCGCCAGCAGCGAGAAGCGGCGGCGCCGTTCGCAGGATCTCACGCGTATCGCGCAGCCCATTATCCTCGCTGTAGAGCGCGCCTCGCGGCTCGAACGCAAGCTCTGGCGGCGACGGCTCGGCAGGGTCGACGTACGGAGGATTGGCCAGAATGATGTCAAAAGGGGGCGAGAGCCTCTCGGGCTGGGAGAGCCAACTGCTCTCAACAAATGAGATCCGCTCCGCAGCCCCCAGCGCTTGAGCATTGCCCCGTGCCACTGCAAGCGCATCACGGCTAATGTCCACCGCCACTCCTTGCGCTGCGACACCTCGCCGAGCAAGCTCAAGCCCGAGCGTCACCGCCAGGCACCCTGAGCCGGTGCCGAGGTCCAAGAATGACACCCGTGACTTGCCTGCGGCCGCGCGCAGCGCTTCTTCAACGAGCAGCTCGCTCTCGGGGCGCGGAATGAGCACGCTAGGTGTCACCAAGAATCTCCGGCCGAAAAACTCACGCTCGCCGACGATGTACGCGACCGGCTCCCCTGCCCTGCGCCGCTCAACGAGCGTTCGGTACGCGTGGAGGAGGTCCGTGGGGCAATCATCACGCAATCGTGACAGGAGCTGCGTGCGGCTGAGCGAGAGCGCACGGCTGAGCAGCAGCTCAGCGTCGAGACGAGCCGATGTCGAGGTAGCTTCGAGGGCTTTTTCGCCATCTCGAAGCGCTTCGCCGATTGAGCCCATGGCTACTGTACCGTTGACTCTCCGCGGAGAGCCTCGGCTTGGTAGTAGGCGACTACTGGATCGATCAGCTGGTCGAGGTCGCCGCCCAACACGCCGTCGACGTCGCTCACGGAGAGCTTGATACGGTGGTCTGTGATGCGCGACTGCGGAAAGTTGTAGGTACGGATCTTTTCAGAGCGATCGCCTGTGCCAACCTGGCTGCGGCGATCTTCTCGCCGTTCCTTCTCGGCCTCCTCAAGCTTGAGCTCGTACAGCCGGGCTTTGAGAACCCGCATCGCCTTCTCGCGGTTCTTGTGCTGGGACTTCTCGTCTTGCATCGCAACAACGAGCCCGGTCGGAATGTGGGTGATTCGAACGGCCGAATCGGTGGTGTTGACCGACTGTCCGCCTGGACCGCTCGAGCGATACACGTCTACACGCAGATCCTTCTCGTGAAGCTCAACCTCCACGTCCTCTGCTTCTGGGAGAACAGCCACGGTCACGGTAGATGTGTGAATTCGCCCCGCGGCTTCGGTCTCTGGCACACGCTGAACGCGGTGCACGCCACGCTCGTACTTGAGCCGGCTGAAGGCCCCATCACCGTGAACCATCGCGATCACTTCCTTCAGCCCCTTTGGACCGGCATCGCTGTAGCTCATAGTCTCTACACGCCAGTTACGCCCCTCGGCGTACCTGGTGTACATGCGGAAGAGCTCGTACGCGAAGATGGCTGCTTCGTCACCTCCGGCACCCGCACGAATTTCGAGGATGACGTTCTTCTCGTCATTTGGATCTTTCGGCAGGAGGAGGACTTTGAGCTGCTGCTCCAAGTCTTCGACGACCTTGGCGAGAACTTTTACCTCATCGTCAGCCATCGCTTTCATGTCTGAGTCAGAAGTCGACGCTGCCAGCTCTTTGCTGCCCGAGAGCTCCTCTTGTGCCTTGACCAACGCGCGGAAGGTGGTGACTAGGTCGGTCAGCGACTTGTACTCCTTGGAGTACTTCTGGAAGAGATCGCGGTCAGAGATGATCTCTGGCTTCGATAGCTGCTGCGCCAACGACTCGTAGCGCTCTTCGACCTCTTTAAGCTTATGCCACATACTGCTAACTCGTCTCTCGTAAGCGGCCAGCGCCGCTTGGCTGCACCCGCGCCATGCCTTTAGGCTGCGTAAGCACCTAGAATGTCTAGGGCTGCGGTGGCGCACTATACCCTGCATTCCCCCAGGAATCTACCGACCGGGAGCTTCCCGGGAGTTAGACGAGAAAAATCCTTCTAGAGCCCTTGAAATGAGCTAGCACAGTGCCCATATACCTGGCGCACCGCTGTCGTTTTGCTTACTTCCGCTCTTGGGGTAAGCTCCGGCGGCGCGTTCGGGGGGTCCGGGTTTGCGCCAGGAGACCTCCCCTCAAGGTGCACACACAAACCGTTAGGTAAGGCAGGAACTGGAGGCTCTGGACGGCACTGTGCCGGACACTGTGTCACTCAGGGCCCCGCCCCTTTCTACATTCGGAGGTAAAAGAGTAATGAGCAGCAAGAAGAGCAAGATCCGCCCGTTGCAAGACCGCATCATCGTAGAGCGCCTCGCTCCTGAGGAGAAGTCAGCCGGAGGCATCATCCTCCCAGATAACGCTCAAGAGCGTCCGCAACGCGGCCGCGTTGTTGCCGTTGGCAAGGGCAAGGTCCGTGAGGACGGCTCCCTCGTTCCCGTTGATGTCAAAGAGGGCGACGAGATCCTCTTCGGCAAGTACAGCGGCGTTGAGGTTAAGGTAGAAGGCGCTGAGCTCCTCATCATGCGTGAGGACGACGTGCTTGGAGTGGTACTGTAACTTTTAAACTAGCAAAACAAAGGAAGAGAACATGGCTAAGATTCTAGAGTTCGGCTTCGAGGCTCGCGAGGAGATCCTCAAGGGCGTTAAGAAGCTGGCAGATGCAGTTCGCGTAACGATGGGCCCCAAGGGCCGCGTTGTTGTCATCAAGAAGAGCTTCGGCGCTCCGACCGTCACCAAGGACGGCGTAACGGTAGCGAAGGAGATCGAGCTTGAGGGCTTCGAGGACATGGGCGCGCAGATGGTTAAGGAGGTTGCCTCCAAAACTTCTGATATCGCCGGAGACGGCACGACGACCGCAACGGTCCTCGCTGACGCAATCTACCGCGAGGGACTGAAGCTCGTCGCCGCTGGCCACGACCCGATGTCACTCAAGCGCGGTATCGACGCTGCAGTGAAGACTGCCGTTGAGACCCTCAAGGGCATGAGCCGCTCGACCAAGGGCAAGGAGGAGATCGCGCAGGTTGGCACGATCTCGGCCAACGCTGACGCCGAGATCGGCGGCATCATCGCTGAGGCGATGGAGAAGGTGGGCAAGGAAGGCGTTATCACGGTTGAAGAGGCTAAGGGCCTTGAGACCACGCTTGAGGTCGTCGAAGGCATGCAGTTTGACCGCGGCTACCTCTCTCCGTACTTCGTAACCAGCCCAGAGCGCATGGAAGCAGAGC
>CAYPUA010000019.1:0-61294 GCA_964413875.1 uncultured Bdellovibrionales bacterium | reverse complement strand
TTTTCGTAGGACTCTTCATGCCGACAGCTACACCCAACGCCGCGCGTTCATCCCGCGCAGCTACTAATCGCCCATCCCAGCACAACATCCCGGCTAACCTCGCTGATTTGCGCTCCTCGGAAAGAGCCGCAGCGCACCAGCAAAAGCCATCTCTCCCGAGTGCTCACTCTTCCGCGGAACCTGTGCAGGGATTCTCCCCGAAAGAGCTTGCGCACCTAAGCCGAGTCGACCAGCGGCTTGAAGCCGCCTACTCCGCTCAAGACGGCGCGCGCTCTCGGCTTTCGATGCTGTATGCACAGCTCTCAACATTCGCCCCATTTCCGGTGCGGGAGGTGGCGACGAAAGCCCTGCGGCTCATCGGTCGGGCGCTAGGATTCGGGTCAGCTTCAGAGCGTGCCGAGCACGAGGCTGTACAGCAGGCGATCTCAAGCCGCGTCAAGGCAGTGAAAGAGATTCACGCCCGTTTTATCAGGGATGAGGAGCGCGCCGTTCGGCGCCAGTTCCGGGGACGAACCTTTGTGGCCAATCCGCAAACCCCAAAGGTTTTGACACAGGTCGCCATACCGGAGGGGAAGGCCTTCGTCTCCTTCACGAAGCTGCGCTCACTCATCAACCAAGAGATGGGGGATCTCGGGCCACGTATCAGGATGCTATGCCCAAGCAATGAGCGGATTATCTTGTACCGGCAGCGCCCCAACAAAAGCTGGGATTCGCTTGAGCTGGCGTGGCGTCGCCCAGGGAAAGTCGACGTAGTTCGAAATGGAGTCGAGCTAGGAAACCTATTTAACGACGATGCCTTGCTGGCGGCGAGGGCATTCGCCCAAGGAAAGCGGTTCTCGCTCAAGGAGCGGGCTCAGGCGCCAGATACAGTGTGGAAGGTGGCGTGAAGATGTTCTGTAGAAAACATTTTCTGCCGCAGAGCAAGCTACCAGTGCCTCGTGTAAAAAGTTCGTCCGCCTCTCAACGTTGTAGCCTCGAACGAGGCACTACTCACATCTTTAGACTCTGCCCTAGCGCTGCTCTACACGGCATCAAGGTGAGAAAACTTTTTGGAAGCAGCACTAGCGAGCCGTTCTTCGCCTAGTCCTTCTCCCTCTCTCAGTCGTTCTCCTGCGCTTGCACTGGATTCGTCTTTAGCTGGGCAGTGCAACAGGAGCTTCTTGGGCAATTCGCGGAAATGTTTCGATTATGAGCAGGAGTCGGTGCAGGTGCAGGAGGAGGAGCAGGATTAGGAACAAGATGTGGAGAGCTACACTCCACTACAGTCTGCTTGGCGACTCCCCAGGTTTTCTACAGAGCAGTATGAAGACGGTTTATGCTGAAGGTGTCAGCACGGGCTAGGCAGAAGCGCCAAGCAGAGGAGAGGTCCTCTTCTGCCGCGCTGACAACCTTACTTACGGCGCAGGAATAATTGATTCCCCGACCGTCGGCTTTGATTCCATCCTGAGCTTCAGAAACTCAATGAATGGAGCTGAGTCGAGCAACTCGGCCCCAATTTCACGGTAGAGGTCACCGTGTCTTGGCTTTTGCTCGATACCCTTCAGCGAATTTGCGGCGTACTCCAGGATGAAGCGCTGCTTAGCGCACCCTTCCAGAAGTGCATCCCGCGTCTTTAGGTGCTCCACGGTAGAGAACTCACTCTCCGCCGCCTTGAGCAGCACCAAAAGCCCACGCACTCGCGTGCGCTGCACCTCGGAGTACAGCTTCATGTCCAAGATGCTGTCCAACTCGATCTTTCGCAGAGTCCTACCGAAATCTGCAACGGTCGAGGTGAGGACCATCACGCATGCATTCGCATCATTAACCGAGAGCGGCTGGCGCTCTGGAACAGGAGCATTGAACGCAAACGTGATCGACAGGCACAAATACACCATAGAAAACCTCCTTCGGAAAAGAAAAACCTTTACGCTAGCCCGTGCTAACGGCGTGGCGAGCTAGGCCAGCTACTCCACGCCGTTGTACGTCACTTTCCATCTACCCACCCCGACTCTATCCTGCGCGCTTGCGCTAGTCATATGGACGCCAAAAAAATACGGAGGGTCCCTTTCTCGCACCTATCCATCTGAGGGAGACACAAAAAACAAAAGTTTTTGAGCAGTTGGGCTGCCGCGCTGTTCGACATTCTGTGCACTGAGGAGCGTCGTACGGGTTTTGCCCGAATAGTGCGATCCTGGCGGTTTCACCCCGAAATAACCAGCTTCGCATAGAGCGGCGCATGGTCCGACAGGGACGACCAGGGCTCACCGACTAAGATCTCGCCGTCGACTGCCGAGAAGCCACGGGCGTACACACGGTCGAGGCGTAGCAGCGGGTAGGCGGTTGGGAAGGTAGGGGCGTGCTCCCCGTGCAGGTGCAGGAACACTTCGTGCAATCCAACGTCATCGAAGAGCAGCTTCGAGGCGTTCTCCTGCCAGTCGTTAAAATCTCCGGCCACTACTATGGGCTCGCCGTGGGAAACGCTGCGCATGACGCGCTTGCAGAGCTGCTTGAGCTGCGTCTCCCTCCCCTTCTTGAGCATGTTGAGGTGCACGCACATGCAGTGAACAGGGGCCGGGGCTCCGGGCACATCGACCACGGCGTGGAGGATTCCGCGCGACTCGAAGGCGTTGGTTGAGACATCGATATTTTCGAAGCTGCGGATCGGATACTTGCTCAAGATCGCATTTCCGTGGTGGCCGTGCGAGTACACCGCGTTCTTGCCGTAGGCCACGTGCGGCCAGATGCCCTGAGCGACGAACTCGGGCTGTGGCTCTGGCGGCCACTCTTGAAGCTTGCGGGCGTGGCGCTCGTGCTTTCCGAGCACCTCCTGCAAGAACACGATGTCCGGCTCGAGAGCTGCGATCGCGTTTCTCATCGCCGGCAGCACAAACGACCAGTTCCCAGGGCCAAACCCCTTGTGGATGTTGTACGAGAAAACCTTTAGGGCAACCTGGTTTGACATGTGGCTACAGCAAGTACTTAAACAGCAATAGGCATCGCCCAAGGAGGCGCTCTAGCCTCGGGCGCTCCTGCCAGCTCGAGAGCGTCACTTCCTGTGCCGACTCAAGGTCGATCACGAACTGCCGCTCAAGCGCCGTGCGATCTTTCTCTTCAGGAAGCACCACGTCTGCCTCAAGGTCGTGCAGCAAGCTGCGGTGGTTCAGGTTGCTTGAGCCTACGAGGGCCCAGTCATCGACAACCATCGTCTTCGCGTGCAGCACTGTACCAGTATACTCGAAAACTCGGACCCCTGCCCGCAAGAGCCCTAAGTGAAAAGCGGACGCGACCCAAGGGATGAACCAGACATCGGTAAATCGCGGCACGAGCACCCGAACATCTGTGCCCCCACCCGCTGCCGCAGCGAGCGCACGGAGCAGCGAGCCGTCGGGCACAAAGTAGGCGTTTGTAATCCAGACTCGGCGGGTGGAGCCGACGATCCGGACGAGGAGATCGAGGTAGTTCTCCTGGCGTTGGCGGCGATGAGTGTTGAGCCGCACCAGTTCGCTCGACTCGGCTCGCTTCCCCGCGCCCCGCAGCCTCAATGCCAAACGGCGCAGCGTTCCGTACCAGATCCACTCAAAGGATCGCGCCAGCACACCTACCTCTTCTCCCGCGACGAGAGCTCCCGTGTCACGCCAGGTGCCCGCACCCGAGAGCGATGGCACGTGGCACTCAATCACGTTCATGCTTCCGACGAAGGCCTTCTGCCCGTCGATGATGCACACCTTGCGGTGATTGCGGTTATTGAGCCGCCTCAACACCTCGCGCAACCGTGTTCGGCGTGGACCTGGCTCGCCTCCCTGCCACCACCGTTCCCACGGTGGTTGGTGAAACACCTTAAACTGCACCCCCGTTTGCTTTGCCCACGTTCGTAGCGCACGCGCCCAGGAGCTTGAGCCGATACCGTCCACGATAAGCCGAACCCGCACACCGCGCCCCACAGCACGCGCCAAGGCAGCACACACTCGCTCTCCGATGCGGTCAGTGGCGAAGATGTAGCTCTCAAGATCTATCCTTTCAGTCGCTCCATCGATCGCGGACTCGAGCGCCGAAAAAAACTCGTCCCCATTGCTGAACACCTGCGAGGAGTCCCAGCGGCTGTGCACCTGAAAGAGGGGCTCGGTTCTCTGGCGACGACGTCGCATGGGGGTGTCCTTGAGCTGCACAGCTGTCCAGTAATGCTTCAACGCTAAGGCGCTGAATACACGGGACAAGGCTCAATGCGCACTGAGCACAGACCGGCCGCAGCTTAAAAAGTCATTTATTGGCAGGAGCTTATAGTATGGCACCGAGCTTGCTGTAGCTCTACTCAAAAGCGCCAGCCAAGCGGCGATTGGGGCACAGGTAGTTCGCTCAGCCCCGACGCGATGTGCGAGGTGGAACGCTCCCGGTGGCAGGCCCCTGCTGCTAACGGGAGCAGGCTTTTGAGGCAGCGCCGAGACTCCTGAAGACGGCCCTGCCCCCTGGCGGCAAAGACAGCTAACCAGCTAGCATGCTGAAAGGAGGCAGGAAATTTTCGTAGTCACGGAATGCAACAGGCCCGGTCAGATTCGCAATAACCCTTATGGTCGTTGCGAGGCGCCCGTTCCGGTTGATGGGCAAAAGCCCGGTGCCAAGCAGTGAAGTGAGTGAGGAGCGGACGTAACGACAAAAACTTTCGAACACTGTGGGAGACACACACATGGAATCAAATATCATCGAGAGACTCTTCGCATCATTCACCGAGCTTGAGAGCGCCATCACCAAGGCTCGGTCGACACTCAAGACCAGGGAGGTTGTTCCCGAGGGCGTGGTTCGTCGCCTTGAGTCGTACGACACTATCCTCGCCAAGCAACGCTCGCTCGCTGTATCCCTGTGCGAGTCGATTGCTGCGAAGAACTGGGACGAAGTAAACCGGAATGTGACGCTCATCAACGGCCTCTCAGCCATGATTCGCGACGACGCTCGGGCGATCCTTGAGGCCCTCTCGACAACTGCGGAGGAGCCGACTGAGGCTGAGTCGGAGAATTTCTGTTAAGGCGATTCGACCCCAAAGACAATCGGAATTAGGGAGCGGGCTTCGGCCCGCTTTTTTGTTGTTGCTCCACCCGTTCTGTTAAAGTCGAGATACTCGAAGCGAGAAAGTTAGCTATAGGGACGAGGCAATCGATCCTGCAGCTCTTTGTCTCACGGCGGTTTATCTCAAGGGATAGCGGGAGCTGTTTGGGGTGTTAACTTCACTTTCAGAAGCGGAGGCTCACTGGCCCCAGTTCTTACGGAGCCTAATTAAGTGCGGACTGTACCGAGTCGAGCTGGTGCTGAGTGAAGACCTCTTGCGAATAAAAGACGCTCGCAGAGGCATTTTTCCAAATATTCCTCTACCACCGTGTCAGTTCCCTTGCGCTCACAACGCACAAAGTTACATTCTCAGACGGCACTTGAGGAAAGAGCTAGAGCAATTGGTGAAAGATACTTGAAATTGATTGACGAAAGGCGAGACAAGGCAGCAACGTCCCATCACTCTGAGTAGATATCACAAGATCACTGATGAATGAATTCGCTCTACCTTGGGAAAATATCGTGGTGTGTTTCGCGAAATATTAGCGGCCTCGTGACTTTCATCGAGACTGGAGTGCCATCAAGGGAGTGGAAGGTACAGACCGGGTGATAAACGCCGGACTCAACTCACTACCCTTTTCCTTAACCCCAGAACTAGCTTGCGGCTTATGCCCTCTTCTCATCGACATCAATCGGGACTGGCTTCAACTTAAAATGCTGAATGTCCTGATGGTGCGAAGACGAAAACAAATCGTGGCCAATTACGATAGTTCGACGATTTAAAAACGGAATTGCTTAACCGCCTAAGCTAATCGCCACTTGCGAATTCTTTTGCTTTTTTTAGAGCAGTAGCTCCCAATTCGAATGCCCTCTGATGCCGGATACAGGACCAACAGGATTTCTGAATTCTCTCCGGACTCCATAGTGGGACGCTGAGCTGCCCCCACTCGATTACAGTTCGCCCAGGAGATCTAAGTGGCGAGCATTCGAAACGTGGCCATACTGGGACTTGGAAATCAAGGTAGGCACCATGCCACTGCCGCCTTGCAACTGTTGCGAAGTCGGAAAATTAAACACCTCGTTCTTTGCGATACTGACATAAGACGACTACGTATGTATGCCGACTTGGAGAACGTCACTCTTGAAAGTGATCCCTATCAAGTCATTCGGTCAGGAGAATGCCAGGCTTTCGTAATCGCTGTTCCCAACTATTTGCATGAGGACCTAACTTTAGAGGTGCTGAAACAAGGCGGTCACGTCCTAAAAGAAAAGCCTCTCGCTATTTCACTCGACAGCGCCTATCGCATGGATGTTGTGGCGGGCGACTCAGGAAGCTATCTCGAAGTCGCTCAACAACGCTTCTATCATCCTGGCTTCGCCGCGATAGCTCATGCGATGCCACGACTGGGTACACTACGATTCGTCGATTATCACTTCTCCTTGTTCGATGACAGGCTTAGTTGGTACTGGTCGAAAAAAGATGGGGGTGGAGCATGGCTTGGCCTCGGCTGGCACATTTGCAATGTCCTCTGCTCACTATTCGGATCACCTAAGGAAATCCGAGTACGCTTTTTCTCCGGCAAAGAGACGGCTTGGTACTATGACACCGAGGATTCCGTAATTGGGGAGATCACATTTGGCGCTCTGATTGCCCGCCTTTCGGCAAGTGTCGTTGGGATGACCAAGCGAGAGAGCTTATTTCTTGAAGGCACTACTGGCTCCTTGAGCTTAGACCGAGAACAATTGTGCTTCTCCGCGGGACGGCTGCGCATCGTGGAAAGAGAGTTTGGCTCTTTTGATTGGTCAACCGCCTATTGCTCCCAATTAGAGGATTTCCTTCTACGTGCTTCTAGAGGCTCCGTTGGAGTCAGCAACTTGGGGCTAATGACCATGAGCGTTCTCGAGGCTGGTAGAAAATCCGCCGAGACAGCTGGAGAGCGTATCGAAATCGTTGATGCTGGCCCCCAACTAACCTTTTCGCCTCTTCGATCCAACGGAGCTCTTTTTCATGAACGACGATAAGACTATGAATAACGATAACCAACTGGCTCTTTTCGGCGGCTTACGGGGGTGCTCGACTCCTCTGCCCCATGATGTCTGGCCACCCGAGCCTTCCCCGCAGGAGCTGCATGACCTTGTACTGCAGCGTCAGCAGGATATCTCTATCAAGGGCCGCAGCGGCATCATCGAGACGTTTGAGAATGAGTTTCTCGAATTCCTAAACGGGCGCCGAAGGTTTGCAGTGACATTTAATTCGGGGACATCTGCTCTTCAAGCCGCCTATCTAGCAATCGGAATACAACCCGGAGATGAGGTTATTGGACCAGCTTTGACATTTCATGCTGCGCTGACTCCCTGTTTTCTTCTAGGGGCAGAAATTCGGCTCGTGGATGTTGATATCCACACGCGATGTATCGATCCCGCAAAGCTTGAGCAGGCCATCACTCCTCGGACAAAGGCCATTACTGTTGTTCATCAGTGGGGACATCCAGCCGACATGGACGTCATCCTTGAGATTGCGAATCGACACAAGCTCAAGGTGATCGAAGACTGTTCGCACGCACATGGCAGCACGTACAAAGGCCAGCCGGTGGGCACCTTCGGAAATATTGCGGTCTTCTCGCTTCAAGCTGCAAAAATGATCTACGCCGGCGAGGGCGGCATTTTGGTCACTGACGATCAGACATTCCATGATCGAGCGGTCCTACTCGGCCACTATCGTGATCGAAGCCGTGATGAAATCACGAGCCCCGACCTACAGCGATTCTGGGTGACGGGCTACGGACAGAAATACCGCATGTCTCCACTGAATGCTGTGGTGGCACGTCATGCACTTCGAGACTTTGCCAAGCGTCGCGACGAACGACATCGTTGCTTAAACTATCTCAAGCAGCGAATTGATCGCGAAATTCCGTACCTGGAAACCCAGCGCATCGAGCCTTGGGCAAATATGGGCGCGTGGTACGGCTTCAAGCCACTCTATAAGTCGGCCCGACTAAATGGGTTACCCCTAAATACGTTTCTCGAGATAGTAGCGGCGGAAGGCCTCGAGATAAGTAAGGCATCCGCCCCAGTGTTAGCATCACAGCCTCTCTTCACGGAGAGCCGCAATCCCTTGAGCGGAGCTGTCCGTCAAGTGATCAACAATCGTTCGTCTTTTCCCAATGCGAACCTACTTGAACAAGAACAGCTGTCTATGCCGACGTTTACCAATTGGACTGTATGTCGTCCGTTAATCGACGAATACATCTCTGTGCTCAGGAAGGTTTGGGAACGTCGAAGCTTTATCTCGCAACTTACTTCGCGGTCAGATGCGACCTTCAGGGTCGCAGTTTAGGCTCACTTTGTGCCGATATGCCTTGGACGATCCACAATTTTATCGAGTAGGAGGATGAACTAAGATGGAAGGAGCCAAAACCGATACGTCTCGGGAGCCATTCATGTCCAAAAACTCGCTTTCAAATGGAGTGATGCCACCTCTTCAAGGAAACTGGGGGACAACTGTCTCTTGGACGTTTTTTGAGGGATCTGTTCCAAATACAGACCTAGTGACCGCAGTCTTTGGACTATCAATCGTTGAGCAGGGGGTGGCATTGGTCACCACTATTCGAGGGTACCTCGAGATGCTTGGGGGACACCGCGAACGCGGGGAGACCGTCGAACAAACTCTCATCCGTGAATGCTATGAAGAGGGAGGAGTTGTCCTCGCAGAGAATCTGCACTTTGGTTATCGAGAAGTTCTGAACACTTCTGACATTATCAACAAATCAACGGGCAAGCCCTATCCGCGACTCGGCTTTGTCCCATTCTTCGTGAGTGTCGGCACGCTGGACCCCGAAGCGCCACTTCCTGAGGATGTGATTGCACGCACCATTATCCCGTTCGATGAGCTTAGCTCTTTAAATAGTGACCGCATGCCGGACTGGGCAATTTTGAGACTCGGATTAAAGCATGCCCTTCAATTGCAGACGCTGGCTGAGTCCCACCGAAAAGCGATCCAGGAGTTCGTGGGCTAGGTAGCGCTTGATGATTTTCGGCTGTTGGCTGGGGGCTTAATATGCTCGGAGCACCAAAAGAACCGCATCATTCTAACGACTTTGCAGGTCTCTCGCTGCCCGTTCGTCTATCGCCCCAGTTCCGAACTCTTTTCACCGGCACGTTTGATGCCGGGAAAACGACGATTGCGGAGCTTTTGTCTGACCAAACAGATATTCATGTAGTTCGCGAGGTGGCGCGCGATCTTTTGGCCGCAGACCCAACCTTAGAGTCTCATCCTGACCTACAAGCCAAGATAATTGCTGAGCAAACTAGAAGAGAAGCCATCGCCGAACAATCATTGAAACCTATTATAATCCTCGACCGAAGCTTCCTCGATGTCATTTGCTACTCGCGGTACTTTGGGCACCCAATTGACGAACGGGCTCTAATTAAACAGCTCAACTACGATAAAGTACTACTCTTCTCTCCCTCTGATATCGAGGTTAGTTCAACTCTTTCTGTAGATATGCAGAATTATCGAACTTCCATCCACGAGATGTTTTTGTGCGTCTTGGAGGAATTAGCTATCCCTTATGAAGTTATTTGCGGAGATATTCAGCGGCGCTTGTGTCGTATTCACGATATTCTAGTGTTGGCTAAGACTGCGATAGCAGCCCCGTCAAGCGGGCACGAATCACCGGGTTGCTGAAGGTAACCAACATGATCTTAAGAAACATTGAAGCCGTGCTCTTGGATCTAGATGGGACCTTGGTCCACTACGAAACCGAGCACGTAGTTTCCGAAGTAAAACGGATTGCCATGGAATTAGATTTTCCAGAGCCCGCGGATGAACATATCCGAAACTGCATTGCTCGCGGTGCGATCGATAAGGTAGTACCAAATTCCCTCAAGCCGGATTTCGAGACTCATTTTTGGCAGATGTTCAATGAAACGGAGCTTCACCCGATGAGGCTTCTGCCAAGAGTCAAGCGCACTCTACAACGCCTTACGGACGAGGGGTTAAAACTTGCTTTAGTCACAGCGAGAGATAGGGAGGAAAGCTATATTGCAAAGCATTTGCAGGATGCAGGAATCAGACATTTCTTTTCCACGATAGTCACTAAGCGTCGATTGTCGCGCCCGTGGACCGGGAAAGAATCGTATTTTTACTCGGCGATGCAGGACCTTCGTCTTATATCGGATCAAGTTATGGCGGTCGGAGACCGGCCGAGTGATGCTCTAAGCGCAAGTGCGGTAGGAGTTTCCTTGAATGTGTTGGTACGCACCGGCGGGATTGAGGAATCCGTCTTGCGAGAGAGTCCCTGCCATCACGTTGTCGACGACATCTCTCATCTCCCCAGCCTCTTATTTGCTCCAACTTCTTGAGGGGGTGTGAACGATGGCAATTCCCGTAGTTGTTCTCGGAAATAAACTTTTAACGCTAGAGGTAGCGAAATTCCTCTTGCACGACCCTCAATTCCACCTGTCTGGGTTGATTATCGGAGAGAACAGCTCTTTGAGCCAGTCAGCGATGAACCTGGAGCAATTCGCCAGGTCGCACAATATTCCTTGCTATGGATTTGAGTCGATTGAACACATTAAGTGTGAAAGCAGGATCGGTGTCTCAATCGGCTATCCGCACATTCTCAAGAGGAGCCAGATAGAGGCGTTCGGACAGATAATCAATCTCCATTTTGGCGAACTGCCATGGTATCGAGGGTCGGGCACTGTATCGCACGCGATATTAAATGGCGAAACTACTTTTGGGATGACCCTACACCGCATCGATGTGGGAGTCGATACTGGCCCCATTTATCGAATCGAAAGGTTCCCGATTAGACAAGATGCACTTGCCTCTGATGTCATCGGACACGGAGAAGTCGTCGGATTACAGATGGTTCGTGAAAGTCTGGCGCAAATCTGTCACGGCGAAATCCTTGAGACCCCTCAAGAGTCACTGCTAGCCGAGAACGGCCGAACTTCGACACAGTATTACCGTAAATCATTAGGCGTCTTAAGAGTCCTGGATGGGCTTCAATCGGCAGAGGCATTGGTGCGACAATACCGAGCTGGCCATCTACCTGGACGACCGCCGCCTGTAATTCAATTCGGCTCTCATTACTTCGCAGCGAAAGACCTAAGAGAGTTAAAAAATAGACTCGCCGAGTCTGCGGGGCTCAGATCCTCGTTGCTCACCATGCATAAGGCGCCTTGATTCAATCAGCGTGGCCAAGGAAATGAAAATGCGAGTCACTCTACCGACACTTGTAACATTTGGCAGTCGGCGCCATTCAGATGGAATCGCCATGGAAGCAGCAAAGCACGGAGGACGCGTTTTCCACTTAGACGAGGAGGTGGAGCATCGTGGAGGCCTGAAACGTGATGCGGCTAGTCTGTTTGCTGAAGCGAGCAAAGTCATTCAAGACGAAATTAAAGACGGGCCCATTGCCCTTCTATCTTTAGGTCGAGCGACTGTCCCAGGAGGAATCAAGGAAATCGCCTGCTGTTGCGAACAGCTCATCGCTCGGTTCCACGGAATCATGGAGATACAGTATATCGGACCGTCCGCGGCAGCAGCTCAGATATTCGAAGATAAGGTTCAAATACTAAAGGCGCTGACCGAAAGAGGCATCCCAACGCCGGCGACCACTATCGTAACTTTAGAGACTGAAGAGTCTTCTCTTTTGCGCTGGATGGCCTCTCATAAGGCACCATTTGTGTGTAAGGCACCTTGCTTCTCAGGCGGCAGAGGGATCACCTTGGCGTCAAATGAGGGCGAAGTCTTCGAAGCTATAAACGCGCTTCGATTATTGGGTGTGCGTGAAGTTCTGGTATCAGAGTTCGTTACGGGACTTGAGGTTTCGAGTGCAATATTTATGTATAAAGGAAAATCAACTCGATTTCCACCCTGCTGGAAGGCCCCAACGGAGTTGAGTTTGAGACATCCAGACAGCAAGGTGAAATTAGTCGGTATCGGGCCAAACACGGATAGACTTCATCAGATGGTTGAGACGCTAGCCCACGATTTAGCTATAGAGGGCTTCTTCTATCTAGAGGCAATTACGCCGGCACTTGAGTGCGAGACCTTCTTCGTGATCGAAGGGGCCACGCGAATAAGCGGCAACTCGGTTATAGAAAGCGCGATTGCGCCTTTCTATGATTTATACCGCTTTATCATCTCCGTATTGGGAGGTGATTTTCCGACTGAGCACAATTCTCTCCAACATCAAGGGATAGCTATTCAACATGCAAGCTTTTCAAAAATCCGAGTCAATACCCTGCCAAAAACAGCTTGGTTGCCCGCTCTTGTTGAAGTGCGAAATGAGGAACTCGGTCTCCTGCCTGCGTCCTGTGACGATCGACTTAGACAAAGGATAAGTTTCAAAGGTGCCTCAATGATTGACGCGATTGAGAGCGCTCGAAGCATTGGCGAGGCACTTGGTGATCCATTATTTGCTTCTGAGATTCTTGCTACCATGGAGAAATGTTGTATTGGACCGATACCTTCCTAATCTCGGCAACGCCTAGAGGAATGAATCGCGATTAGTGATGATGGTACCAGGGGGATAGCAGTTTTAGGGTGTTCCGCCGGTAGGCTCAACGACAAAAACGCCGGCAGACAATAATAGCCACGGTCGTGTAAGTATGGCTTATCTTTAGCTACATGAAGCACTACACGAAGAATTATCAAGGCGACTGTGCGCTATCTGTCCGCTAAAATCTGCTGGTAGTGGCGAGCTATGCAGAGCTGGGGACAACCTAAAGCCCCCGCGAAACGAGGAGCGGCGGTGCTCGGTGAGGGGATGTTTTACGCGGACGGAGGATTCCCGGACCCAGAATCAAGTCGAGGGCATCGTTGAATTGCCAAAAAATCAACGCTGATAAGGGAGCTTATGAGGGTCTCGCTTAAAGGAATTTAGACCTCCACCTGGCAGGAAAGCCTCTCTCCAACGAACCTCTTCCTTGTCAACGGGCTCGTCCGGGGCTAGAACCGATAAAGAGAGATCATGTGGAAGAAAATTAAGAAATTATTTTTGCCTCCTGAGGGAGCCCGTGCAACAAACCGGGAGGAGTACATACCTTCCGAGCCGCCGGCAAGGTCCGGGGTCGAAAATCTCTTCACATCAGCGGGGAAGCTCAAACCCCACCTACTCCAGAAGCTGGCTGCTGAGAGCAGCATAACCGACTTCCTTCTAGTGATTAACTTCCCGGTGCTGGTCGGCTCAAACGTTCGGGCCGGAACCCTTGCTCCGAAGCAGCCGAAGGAGCTGCAGCTTGAATCGGGTCGTAAGCACACGCAGCTTTTCAAGGCTGACCAGATTAAGGAGCTGGTTGAAGGAGCTTCGCTTGAGCACAGCATATTCCCGGTGCTGCGCGGTCCGTCATCCAAAAGCAATGACATGTACCGGTTTACGCTGGGGCGTGGCTCGACGAACGATATCGTGATGAACGACTTCGCTGTTTCCGAGACGCACGCCTACATTATGGTGGCGCGCCACGGCTACGCGGTCGCGGATATGCACTCTACGAACGGCACCAAGCTCAATGGATCTCCAGTTTCTCAGGTTCCGTCGCCCCTCAAGGACGGCGATCAGCTCACCTTCGGTCGGTATGATTTTACCTTCCGGACCCCGCCGGGGCTGTACGAATTTCTGACCAACAAGCCGTAGTCAGGCTACTGCGCTGCGCGCTGGATTTCGTCCCGCACCTTCTTGAGAAGGGCGATGTTGTCGGAGTGGCCGGTCATCTTCGCTGTGACCTTGCCCCGTAGCCTGCGGCCTAGCAGGTAGAGGTCGCCGATGGCGTCCAGGATCTTATGGCGGACGGGCTCATTCGGGAAGCGCCAGTCATCGTTGATCGCCCCCTCTGAGCCGATCAGCAGGAAGTTGTCGAAGCGGCCGCCGAGCGCTAATCCCTGGCGCTGCAGGTGTCCAACGTCCTTCACGAAGCTGAAAGTGCGGCACGGAGCTATCTGGTCGCGGTACAGGGCTGGGTCAGTGAGGGTGAAGCTGAAACGCTGCTCGCCCACAGGCTCCGGGTACCGAAGGATGTACTCGATGCTGAACTCATCTGCTGGCTCGATCTTGATAGACTCCTTGTCGTCCCCTACTTCGAGCGTCTTCTTGATGTCTATCTCGTACCACTCGCCGTCCTGCTCGACGACACCGACCTCATCGAAGAGCCTGCAGAACTCGCGCGCGGAGCCATCCATAACTGGCACTTCGCCATTGCACTTGATGAGCAGGTTAGAGATTCCGTAAGCGCACAGCGCTGACATAAGGTGCTCGATCGTGCCTGCCTGGGTCTGCCCGAGCCGCACTGTCGTTGCGAAGCCTGTCGACTCAACGAAGTCGACGTGCGCAGGGACTACTGTGGTCTCAGAGACTCCTACGAAGTGGATGCCTGAGTTGGGCGGCAGCGGCTCAAGGATAAGGCCGCTCTTTCTGCCCGAGTGAAGCCCCTGCCCGTACAGAATCGCTGCGTGCCCCAAAGTCTTCTGCGGCAGCGCGCGGCCGCGCAGCGTTTGGCGCGAGAAAACAACTGGATTGATCGTCAAGGACTCGCGCAACGAGCCAACAGCGCTCGGCTCAATCGCCTCCCACTGTGCCTCGCCGGTCTTCTGCTCCGGCTGCTGCTGCGCGAGAACGCGCCGAACAACCTGAATCGTGCCGGAGAGATCGAGAGGCTTCTCAAGGAAGTCAGCCGCTCCTAGACGGGTGGCAGCGACTGCAGTAGAGATAGTGGCGTGTCCGCTGACCATTACGACTGGCAGGTCAGGGTGAATCTCTTTGATCTTTTTGAGGGTCTCTAGGCCATCCATGCCCGGCATCCAGATGTCGAGAAGCACGAGCGCGGGGCGAGTGGTCATCAGTAAGCGGATGGCGCTTTCTCCGTCTTCCGCAAGAACTACAGGGAATCCCTCATCTTTAAGCACGCCTTCGAGAGAACGGCGGATGCTGGCTTCGTCGTCGACGACGAGCACGAGCTGGCTTGAGCCAGTCTGTTCCGGGAACTCATGGGAGTTTGCGAGGTTATGCATGGCGCACCGCTGCGTTAAAAGCCCTTTGGTATAGTACCTGCCCGCCGGAACTAACGCAAATACGCGAAATGACGATGAGAAGGTGGCGTTCCTCTATTTTTCACTCTCCTTTTGCCGCTGTTATGTCGAGTAGTTACGCGAAGGGATGGGTGACAGGGCCGTGAACCTGGCTACCGCAGCAACTCATCGTACTAGTTGGGGTTGTGTACCCCGGGGGGATCTCATGCTTTCAAAGCTCTTCGGTGACAAGAAGAAGAGAGATGATTCGACCAACGGCAAGCTCGTCCGTCTTCCTGACGGCATGCGGCAGAGCATCGTCTCCTCGCTCGGCTCTAAGGCTATTCCCTCAATGCCCAAGGCCTCTCACCAGGCGTTCCAGCTTGCGACAAATCCGAACGCTGACGCACGCGACTACATCGAGGTGCTCGAAACTGACGAAGGGCTCGCCGCGCGCGTCCTGAAGATAGCGAACTCGGTCTTCTACGACCGAGGTGGCGGAAGCAAGACCATTGAGCAGGCAGTGACCGTTATTGGCATCTCGGAGCTAAAAGGCCTCCTCAACGCCAGCGCGCTCTCTGGCATTTTTCCGCTCAGGCATCCGTTGCGGGCGCAGTTTTGGGCGCACAATATCGCTACTGCCCTGACGGCGCGGCAGGTTGCCCGCCAGTGCTGCCCCTCCCAAACGGACCAAGCGTTCCTCGGCGGCATGATGCACGACGTCGGGAAGCTGCTCCTGTTGCAGCAGCACACCGATATCTACCAGCGCGTCTTCCGGCACGGAATCGCTGAAGGGCTTGAATCGGTCGTTGCGGAATCTGAGGAGTACCCTTTCAACCACACGCACGTCGGCCTGGCGATCGGCGAGCAGTGGAACTTCTCGCCAGAGCTGGTGGCGATTATCAAGAACCACCACGATATGTGGCGAGACATCGAGCCCAAGTCGCTCGTTGGAATCGTGAAGGCAAGCAGCATTATCGCGAATTCACTCGGGCTGGGCGCTGGCAAAGACGCTTTCCTCCTGAAACGCACGTATGAGCCGATGGTGCCTGAGGCTTTCGAGTACCTTGGGATGGCCAAGCCTCAACAAACCTTGCTGCTCCGCGAGGCAGAGCTATCGTTTAACTCCGAGTTCGAGCTGTACGAATCGTGGGGTGCGGGATGATCGGCGAGCCTCTCAGCGTGGCGTTGCTCGGCCTGGCTCTAATCGGGCTTTCAGCGGCAATGCTCTGCTGGACCGCCTTGCGGCGCGCCACGCAGCTCGTTGAGAGCCCTGATTCAGCGCCGAAAGCTGGCTGGCTTGCCTCTCTGCCGTGGGTCGGACCGCTGCTCAGCAGGATTGATGAGTCGTCCCGCAGCAGGCGCCAGGCCGAGTCAGACAACGAGACGCGCTACAAGATCTTGACCGAAAATGTGCCGGCGGCCGTGATGCTCCACCAGTCAGATGGGCTGATCTTGTGGGGCAGCCCTTTCACGGAGGTGCTAACGGGATTTTCCCTCTCCGAGATCCTTAAGAACCGCGAGACCTTCCTGCTCGGTCAGGTGCACGAGGAGGACAAGCGGCTTGTCGAGAAATCTCTCGGCATCGTAAAGACCGGCGAGCCGTACCAGTACCGCTACCGCTTCTACCACAAGTCCGGGATGACGCTCTGGCTTGAGACCCGCACCGTCCCGATCTACGACAGCTCCGTCAGCGACTACATCGCGCTCTCGATCACCCTGGACGTGACCTCAGCTGTACTCAACCAGCTCCAGATAGAGGAGCGCAACCGAGACTTAAACGAGTTCACCTACATGGTCTCTCACGACCTCAAAAACCCGATCAACACCATTAAGGGGATGATTGGAATTATCCAGGCAGAGCCGTCGCTCAAGAAGAACCGGGCGCTCGATCAAGCCGCCTCCTACATCGCATCGGCGGCGGTACGCTTGGAGGACCTGACCGATGGGGTTCTCAAGCTCGCACGCGTGTCAGCGAGCGAAAGGTCCCTTGAGCCGGTAGACCTAAACGAAGTCATGGAAGAGGTGGTGCACGACTTCAAGCACCAGCTTGAGCGCGCGGACGGCAAGCTCACAACTATCGAAGAGCTGCCCCTGGTGCTCGGAAATCGGACCCAGCTCTACCAGATCTTCAGCAACTTAATTGGCAACGCCATCAAGTACCGCGCGCCGGACCGACCGCTCCTGATCTCTGTCGCGCCAGAGCGGGGCAATTCGCGTCGCCGAGCCTCAATCGTTGTGCGCGACAATGGCCGCGGAATCGCGCCATCTCACCTCGACGAGATCTTCAAGCCCTTCCACCGCGCGAGCGATTCGTCAGTTGGGGGGCTCGGAGTGGGCCTCGCATGCGTTCAGAGGCTTGCCTCGCGCCTCGGAGGAACCGTTGGCGTTGAGAGCAAGGAGGGCGAGGGCTCGACCTTCACGGTCACTTTGCGCAAGTCGCCCAACGCCTAGCCCTCAGCCAGACATTCCTGGAGCAGTCCCGCCCTGACTCAAGGGCTTAATTGACCACCAGCATAATTTCTTTGTAGCCTGCCCCACGATGTTGGCGCGCCTTGTTCATGCTTCGCCCGATATTCAAACAGCAGCGCCAAGCGCAAGAAAGGTCGGTGGCCCATGAGCAACCACGGCAGAAATTCTCCCAACCGCACCGCGACCGCTGACACACCCGCAGCTGCTGATGCTGCCTCGCGGCTTAAGGAGCAGCTCCGCTTCATCGTGGAGGTTGACCGGCTCAAGCACGTGCTCCGTCGCACCAGCCCGATCGGAGCTGAGCGGAGGGAGAACTCGGCGGAGCATAGCTGGCAGGTGGTGCTCATGGCGGTTGTGCTGCACGAGCACGCGAATGAGCCGATAGACCTGCTAAAGGTTGTGCAGATGCTCGCTATTCACGACGTGGTTGAAGTCGACGTGGGGGACACGTTTCACTACGACAAGTCAGGCCGAGGTAACTTGGCGGAGCTTGAGGCCCGCGCGGCGGAGCGGATCTTTGGGATGCTGCCGTCCGATCAGGCGACGGAGCTCGCCGGCCTCTGGCGCGAGTTTGAGGCGAAGGAGAGCCCAGAAGCGAAGTTCGCTGCGGCTGTTGATCGCTTCGTCGCTTTCATCATGAACACCCACAACGAGGGTGGAACTTGGGTTAAGCATGGCGTCACTGCAAGCCAGATACTAGCGCTCAACGGCCACATCGGCTCGGGCTCCGCTTCGCTGTGGGACGCCGCCCAACGGCTCGTCTCTGAGGCTCTGGAGTCGGGGCGTATTAAGCCGTCGTAGCTATGCTCGCTACTCTTCTTTGAACAGAACCAGGCTTACGACCAGAAGAACGCAGCCGGCGAGCTTCGCCAAGGTGAATGGCCGAACGGGGAACCCGAACCAGCCGAAGTGATCAAGGACGATCGACATTAGCAGGCCTCCGGCGACTGTGAGGACGGCTATTGGCAGCGCACCGAGGTCGCGTGCCGCTATCGTTATCACTGTCACGATAGTCGCCCCGCACAGGCCGCCTACCCATGCCCACCATGGAACCTGCGAGGCCTGCGAGAGGCTCGGCACGGGGATGCGAGCCAGCGCGACCAGGCACCAAAGAATGGCGGTTCCCACCGTGAAGTTAATAGCGGCGCCAAGCACCCCGCTACCGAGCGAATGCCGCAGCTGTGCGTTCATGCCGCTCTGCACCGCTGTCAGGGCGCCGACGAGCACTACAATTGCGGACAAAAAAATCTTCATCTCGGCTCCCTCGGCTGGCTACAGCACCCGATCAGGGGCATACCCCAAGAAGGACAGTATCTCGTGCACTATCGCGCTCACTTCTGGCGCCCACGTGCGAGGGTCGTTGCGCATCGACGTAATGCCTTCGAGAACAAGGGAGGTCTCGTAGACGCCTTGAGAGCCGGTGGAACGGACCGAGATGCTCTCGCTCTCCTCGTCGCAAGAAAAAGTGGCGACATCACCGCCGAATTTGCGCGCCTCAAGAAGGTACGCGCGCGACGCCCCCTCCTTGCCGCCAGCCACAAAATGCAGCGTGGGCTTAGTGGCCGCAAGAAACCGCTCGGAAGCGACTCGCACCTGCACGTGCGAGGCGAAGAGGTCTCTCAGGTTTGCCTCCTGCTCCGGGCCAATCTCCTGGCCGCCCTCAAGATTCCAGCGAGCAAGAAACTGCTCTTGGCACTGCTCCCAGAGGCTTTCACCCCGGAACTCTGCGCGGAAGAGAGCGTCGCTGCTAACGCCAGCCAGCCACGCGCGTGCCTGAGCCACGTCCTCTGGCCCGAGACAGGATGAGAGAGCGCGCGACTTCACGCCAGCCCACTGGGCAAGCGCTGACTGCTCCGACATGCACTGGCTGCATGAAAACGGCGTGCGCATTCCGCCACTCACAGCGTCTCTCGCACATGCACGCTGGGCGCCGTCACAGCGGAGCTGGATCGCCTCGGAGCCGTTTTTGTGCAGGTAGTTCGCAAGCAACAACATAAGGCCCGCTTCACGGTGCAAGAGACCGAACGGGGCGAAGACGGCCAGCCTCATAACGCGCAGGCCGACACAGGGCGCTTGGTCGCCGGGTCGCGGAAGAGCAGGTAGTACGAAGCCTGCGCGGCTCGCGCCGCCTCTGGCAGCACCATCTTCTCGACACGCGTGCTGCCCCAAATTGTGCCGCGCTGCAAACTGTCCTTGAACAGAGCCTCGTCAAGCGGGACCTCGACCACGGTTTCCGGCGAAAGCGTTCCGACGTGCAGGGGCTTTGCCGCGCCCAAAGCCGTGTGGCCAAGCTCTGGCTTGAGCGGCTCAGCCGAAGAGTTCACTATGACGAGCGATGATGAAAGCTCTGCGTCCTGCACCGCGATGGCGGCGCTGGGACGGGGCTTCTGCTCAATGAGGCGGTCGGACAGGGGCGGCTCGTCGACCTCTTCGGTCATCGGAGCGAAGGGAGCGCAGCCGTACATCATCGAAGACGAAGACGAAACGAATTCAACAGCCGCCTGCGAGCTAAGGAGGTTGACGCGTCCTTGCGGGCATGAAAGCTGGAGCTCAAGCCCGAACACTCCGGACACCTCGCCGCGCAGCACCGGAAATGCGTCCTCGAGACGCAGCCCATCCGGCTGGTTGAGCCTGCCCCCGTCGAGCAACACCGAGCGCCGCTCGATGCCTTTGCCAAAAAGCGTCAGCGTGCAAGAGACCGGGAAGTGTCCGCCCGACGCTCCGGCCGAGGGGAAGAAGTGCACTCGTGTCTTAATGCTCGCAGTCGAGAGGCAAAACACGAGGGTTCTCACTGAATTGGTAACTGTTCGTTGCATTTTGAAATCCTCGCCTACCAAGCTGCCAAGCAGCGATACGTGTCCTGATCCGCGGTCTCCCCAGGGATCTTCTCGATGACATGGCAAGTCACCGAGCCCTGCAGCCTTGGGGCAATCCTGACGTACGCCTGGATAGCTCCCTTCTCCCACGACCTGTCGTCTGACCCTCCGAGCAACTCGCTCTCCAGAGAAACGATCCGGCTGGCATTTCCAGGCAGATCCAAATTCCACTCTGGCGCCCTGTTGCCGTAGTACAAGCGAATCCCTATCTGTGTCGCCTCGCTCGACGTGTTCACGAGCACTAACTGATGCTCCCGTCGCGCGCCGATGATAAGCGGCGTGAAAGAGTTTTCCCGTCCCTTCGTTACTGCTGGGTCTTGAAGCACCGTAACGCATCCGCCGAGCGACTGGCGACAAAGGTGTCGTGTGCCGATCGGCGAGGATATCGCTAGGTGCCCGTGGGCCACACCGCCCTGCTCTTTGAGGGCCTGAGTGAATGGCTCGACCTCAATTACTCCTACCTCGCCTGCGGGAAACTCAATCGTCACTTCGTTGACCTGCGAGCCATCAGCGTCAAAGAGCTGCAGCCGCGTGCAAGCGCGTTCGCCTGTCTGCTGTTCCGGATCAGTGGCGACGAAAATCGTTGAAGTTGAGAACGGTGGGGTTGCGACCCAGAAGTGGCTAGTTACGGAGCTTTCGTTCATGTGTTCCCGGGACAAAAGATCAACAGGCTCGGCTCTTTACCTAGAAACGAGCCGAATGACAACTGCGCCCGAACCGTAGCAGAAAAACCCTTGTTTTACACCCGAAAGTTAGGCTTTCCGGGTGGCGGGGATGCACACCCTCCATCGGCTCGGATCGAACTCGCCGCAGCAGCACTTCCAGCTGCCCTGAATCGCGTCCTTCTTTGGCCTATCCGCCGCTACAGACTGATGATTTTAAGCGGGTTGTGGCTGCCGTACCGGCCTCCCCGTTCGTCCGAGAATTCTTCGGGAGCGCAGGGCTAAAGCTAGCCCAGCCATCTGCCGTTAACCCATTTGGGCAACGTAGGGGAGAAGACCATGGGGACAGCCAAGGAGAACCGGGCCGCAGCGCAGGGGGCGCAGATCCTTGAGGGAGATGGGATTGAGCAGGAGAGCTTCTTCCAGCGACGATCCGTTCTGCTCTCAGTGTTCTTAGTTGGGCTGGTCTTGGTTATCGCAGTTCCAACCATCATCCTTAGTGTCGGATTCACGGACGACTGCAACTCGGGCAACACGCTCATCGATAACGCCTGCAGAAACGCCAAGCGGCGCGAGGAGGAGGGGCGCGTCCCAAAGGACAAGATCAATATCCGGCCGAAGAAGCAGCCGTTTAAGATCGTGGACAAGCCGGCGGGCGGATTTGGCGGCTTGAGCCAAACTCCGCCTTAACATCGCGCCCGCGGCCGCACTACGCCCTTCTTCGGTGATACATCGATCTCAAAAAAAAGAGCCCTCAAGAGGGCTCTTCTCGTGGTCGCAACTGGAAGCGGGGAGTGGCTCTTCACTCCCCCAACCGTCAGATCTCCTACTGCTGACTCAACACCTGCGGAACCTGAGCTGTCACGCCGGCGTCAGGCAGGCCAGCTGGAGCAGAACCCTGCGCACGGTTTTCAATTGGGGCTTCGATTTTCGGCGGAGCGCTTACCCTGCCCTCAGGGAGTGCCGGCGAGGGCGGAACGCTCCAATTCGATTCCTCCTGGATCCAGCGCTGCCGCAGCGAGTCGAGCCCCTGAGGCATCTGGTCAGTGTATCCGACCGGCTTCACCGGTATGCGCTCAAGCGATCCGACCGTTGAGCCAGTGCGGAGAAGCTTCGAGAGCTCCGCAGTTTTCGACATCTCAACCGATCCCGCCGACAGCACCAACGATGTGGATGGCTGCACCAGTCGGGCATTCACGTACACCCGCTCCGGCGAGACTACGTACGTCCCGACAACGACAGCAGCGAGGCTGCGCTGTGGGCGCACCGCACGAACGTCGCGCGAGAGGGCGAACTCGCCGGAAGAATCGAGGAACTGCAGCGCATCCGAGTGGCGAAGCTCGATCACGTCGAAGCCCTTCATCGCAAGCTCGCTCATAAGCTGCTCCCCTACCATCCGGCCAAAGGTGGATGAAGAGTAGAGGTCGTCGATGTTGACGAAGGTAGTCACTCCGATCGGGCCGGGAGCAGCGCCACGGTAGTAGCTGTCGATCTGCTCGGCCAAAAGCGAAGTTTTAAACCTGCCGGGTCCGTAGTTTGTGTAGTCCTGGGTGGGGATGGGCCAGTACGCGGGGACGTCGCTGTAGCGCCCGCTGCAGCCAGCCAAGGCTAGGCAGCAGAGAGCCCCCGCGACAACCGCAGCTTGGCACAAACTTTGGATTGTCTTGCCCATAAGGCCAGTTGTAGTGTTTCCAAGGTTCATAACGATTCGAGTAACCATAGGCACCTCATGCAGATACGCGTTGTCCGGAACGATTTCGCCCGAACTATCCGCCCCAGCCGTGTCATCCTTTTGACGCTCGCAGTATTGCTCTCGAGCTGTTCCTTCCTGGGGGATTCCGTAGGCGAGTGGTGCAATACTCGTGCTTGGGTCCGCACCGACCTCGAGTCCTTTATTTACCAACACTTTAAGAACGGACAGCAGGCGCGGGTGGGGGTAATTCCGTTCATCTCACAGGCAAACCTTGCCGATCGGTACGACGGACAGACAGGTCTCGGCACTCAGATGGCTTGGGGCGTACAGCGTGAGCTGCTTGCCGCCGAGGTTTTCCCGGTGGTGCAGATGTTAGCTCACGAGGATTGGCCTGGTCGCAAGCAGGAGTTCTTCGCCGGCAACTTCGGATCGTTAGCGTTCGCCCGTGATGCCGGGCTCGACTTCGTGCTTATTGGCTACATCGATTGGCCTGACCGGCTCGACAAGTGGGTGGTCCACACCAAACTGATCGACGTGCACACCGGCAGCACGCTCTGGTACGGCTCTTCGACTATCACCACGAATCGCCCGGACATGATTGAGGTAAGCTCGACCCTCGGACTAACCGATCGCCGCCCCGACATCTACAACATGCAGCAGATCCGAGACACAGCAGCTTCGTGCATTGTGCGCGATATGACTAACGACCCTGAGATAGACAACGGCTAACTAGCGCCGTCGGGGAGCCTTTCCATTCGCAGCGGGTTTTTTCTTCGCAGAGGCTTTTTTCGTGACGGGCTTCTTCGCAGCTACCCTCTTGGGCTTTGCGGCTGATGGTCTAGCTGTACCTTTGCCCATAACGGCAGTCTTCGCTCCCTTCTTTGAGCCCCCCTTGGCGAGCGCGTCGAGAGCTGCCAGCACCTCATCGGCATGCCCCTCTGGCTTGACTGAGTCGAATACGCGAACCACCAGCCCGCGCTTGTCGAGGATGAAGGTCTTGCGAAAGATCCCCTTAAACTTTCGGCCCATGAACTGCTTCTCGCCGAAGGCCCCGTATGCACGAGCAACCTTGAAATCGGTGTCTGACACGAGCGGCACCGAGAGGCGGTACTTGGCACAGAACTTCGCCTTGGAAGAGCCGTCGCCGCCGGAGACGCCAACTACCCGTGCCTTACGGGCTGAAAAGTCACGCAGACTAGCGGTAAACTCCTGCGCCTCGATGGTGCATCCTGGCGTGCTATCCTTGGGGTAGAAGTAGAGCACTGTGAACTCAGCCCCAGCCGCCACCGCTTGGTGAACCTTCCCATCTTTATCTGCGAGCTTAAAGTTCGGGGCCTTCTGTCCTTCTCTGATCGCGGGCATCGCTCCTGTCTCCTATGGTGTTTAGTAGAAACATCTTCCGATTCCTCCGGAAAACGCACTTCTTTTCTTCAGGTGGTATGTCACACAAACGTGCCCCGCCGCCATACCCATGGTCAAGGAAGGGTTCAATGACTGATATAGCCCACCCCGTTTCTCATCAAAATACTCCGTCCGCAGCACCGGACAACTCTCTCCCGGCGTCGCCTAGCCTCGCACAAGCCTCGGCTGAGCCACCCGCACGAGGTGCCATTCGTCGAGCCCTTGGAGAAGTTGCGGCAGAGACCTCCCGCCTCGCAACCAAACTCTCCCCGGCGCAACTCGTTGAATTCCTCCTCGCCTCGCGTCATCCGCCGCCCCTACCGCTCCCAGCAGATACCGCGCTGGGCAACGGCGGAAGCTCACCGCGCGAGGAGCTAGTCCCGACTGCCCTCTTCCCGACGTTTTTGTCGCTACTGAAGCAGCTGTCGCACCTTGCCCTAACACCCCTCAGACTATCACTCGAAGCCGCCTCTCAGGTGCGCTCACTCCTTAAGACGCAGGAGAGCACGGTCGTTTTCCTGCCCCGACATGCTCCGCCAGAGAGCTCTCCGGCTTCGTTTAATGCATCACCCCAGCCCCGCCCGCTCGCCCACACATCGACCACGAAAGCGATCTTCGAGGGGGCCGACCTGCAAGCGCCGAAGGACTCAAAGCAGACCGGCATCGCAGCTGCGCTCGAGCAGGCGGCTCTTCAAATTCGCCATGCCCGTCAGGAAGCAAAGGAGCGCACACAGGAGATTGCCGAGGAAGAGCACCGGAGAAAAACTGCCAACGCCCGGGATGCATTGCGCGCCCGAGACCTTCAGAACGGAATTCGAAGCGCCGCAACCGACGATGTCGTAGGTCAGATTGAAGGCCCCTTCGCCATCTCGTTGGGAACCGCTCTCGCCCGGATAGACGATATCAACCGAGCAGAACGGGAGGAAGTAGAGGGAAGCGTCACCTCTACGAAGCGCTCCTCTCGGTAACTCGTTGAGAAAACGCCTTCCCTTTTCCGATTCTTTCACCTATTTGATTGGTCATGGCCACGCCGCCCCTCGAAATTACATTCGATCTCCCCCAGCTAGCCCCGTGCGAACACATCGCCGGAAACGAAAAGTTCGCAAAGAAAGCCTTCGCCATACAAGGCAAACACCTCTCTCCGGTCGGCCGTTCTCTCGTCGACGTCACGCTTGACTTAGAAGACGGCGCGCCCGTTGGCAAAGAGGAAGAGCTGCGGAATACGTTTGTGGCGGCGATTCACTCGAGCGAGAACGTATTCAGACAGGTCGGCGTTCGAGTTCACCCGCCGCAGTCAGAGGAGCTCGCTCGCGACCTCGAGGTGCTCCTTGCAAAATGTGGAAACGAAATATCCTACATCACCATCCCCAAGGTTCGTTCAGCCCGAGAGGTCCTCTGGATCGAAGGCACGGCGCAACATGTGCTACGCACTAACGGTATCACGAAGCGAATCCCTCTCCACCTTCTGATCGAAACGCCCGAAGCTCTTGCTTGCTTACCAACTCTAGCTGCCCTGCCATGCGTTGAGGCCCTCGACTTCGGCATCATGGACCTGATTTCGCATCTCGGCGGCGCCATTCCGGCCGAGTGTATGCAGAGCCCAGGTCAGTTCGATCACCGATTGCTGTCGCTGGTCAAATCGCAGATATCGCTGGCAGCTCTCAGCGCAGGCAAGATCCCGACGCACAACGTGACGGTTGACGTGCGAGACCCTGAAGCCGCGTTCTCGGACGCGTATCGCGCTCGGCACGAGTTCGGGTTCCTGCGGATGTGGAGCATCCATCCAGAGCAGGTAGAGTCGATAGTGCGCGCCATGACGCCATCAGCTGAGGAGATAGACGAAGCGCGAAGCGTACTGGCAGCGGCCAGTGCCGCAAACTGGGGGCCCATTCAGATCGCAGGGCGCCTCCACGACCGGGCTTCGTTCCGCTACTACTGGGGAGTGCTCAACCGTGCCGGGGAGACCTCGCTGTAGAGGCATCCCAGTATAAAATCCAACCGCTAGATCAGTGGCACTCTGAGAACGACCTACTCCATCACTCCACTGTCGTCTTTGAGAGACAGCGACAACCGCTCGTAGAACCCAATAGTATCGAGCACCGCCTCTATGGCGTTTTTGGGCAATCCTCGCTCACGCGCTACCGAGTCAAATCGTTTGCGGTCGACGTGCTCTTGGATCACCTCGACCGCAAACTCAGGGAATACCTCTCGAACCCGCTGCGGGCTTATCTCTGTACGCTTCACTTTAGAGAGTGATGCTTTTCCGAAAGGTCCGTCGTATGGACCAGCACCATCAATCATCTTCTGACGAATCGCCTCGCGCAACTTCGCCTCGCGTGCCTGCAGGAAGGCGTACTCATGCGCGATGGGAGCCATAAGATCAAACTTGGTTCTTGCGACGTTCGAAAACTCTGCGATGAGCTCCGGTACGTCAAGGTCAAGCTCCCTCGATGCACGATCCTCTAGCCCTGCCAAGTAATCGTAGAGCGTAAGGGCCACCTCGGCATCGAGACGCGCGTAGTCAACCTGTCGGTTAGAGAGCGGCCGTACTGACCAGTCACTGGTCTGCTCCTCTTTGCTCAGCTCAAGACCGAGCAAGAGTTTACAACAGGTGCGTAGCGTGTGGTTCGGAAGATCCGGTCGAAGCTCGCGCGACATCGCCAGGGTATCACGAACCCCCTTCACCTTTATGTCGTACCGCGCGAACTGACGCTCTTCAAACGACGCGTTGTGGGCTACGATCAGCGGTGTTGCAGCGGAGAGTATCGGGGCGAGCGCCTTAGGGGCTCCCGTCCCAAGCACATCCACCAGGATTACTCGCTTGGTAGACGGAACTCCGATCTGGATCAGGCACAGCTGCTCGTTACCCGTCTGCCAGCCACTTGTCTCAGTATCGACTGAGAGCAGTGGTTCGTTGACCAAAGTGGCCGCCGCCTGTTCCAACTCGTCAGAATTGCTCACCCAGTCGAAGTCGAACGCTGGCTTTACTGACATGCTGAATACCCCCCTGAGAAGCCCCCGCCAGAGGCCATGAAAGCACCTGAATCGCTCGTTTCCCCGAGTAACGGCGCCGCTTGGCGTTTGCGGCCATACTTGCTAACCTCTCGGCTCGTGTAGCTCTTGCCAGAATATGGTCTCAAACTCCAGCGCAAAAGAGGGCGAGTGAGAGCATTTGGTACAATTTCGCCCCGCCAAGAGCCTATCCGGAGCCCATGAAGCGAGTCTTATTCAAGTTTGTTCTGCCCTGGCTCATCACCATCGTAGCCCTGTACCTGGCGTTCAACCAGACCAGCTGGGAGATGCTGAAGTCTCACATCTGGGAGGTGAAGCCGGGGTACCTCTGCGTTGCCGTGGGGCTGACGGTCCTTTCCTACATCTTACGAGCCCTCAGGTGGCCTCTGCTCTTTCCGGAGAACGCTCTTCCCTTCGGCTCTTCGTACCGAGTGCTGGTGCTTGGCTTCTTCATGAATAACGTCTTGCCAGCCAGGGCTGGAGAGCTCGTTCGTGCTCACCTTGGCTCGAAAGTGCTCGGAAAACAACGCACTCTGGTTTTGGCTACTATCGCCAGCGAGCGTTTGGCAGATGGATTGGCCATCAGCTTAATGTTTGTCGTTATTATGATGGGTTTTGGCCGGGGGCACCTCGCGGCCGAGCACGCGGATAAGTTGATGTGGTTCGCGTACCTGTTCGGCGGAGTCGCGCTCGCGGTAATCGCAGTCCTCCTTCTGCGGAACAAGATCTTTGCCCTCACCGACAGGGCAGCCTTACGCTTCTCACACAACGCCTCCACGTACACCCTCTCAAGACTCCAGACCTTTATCCATGGCTTGAGCCCCCTGTCCTCTCCCTCGCGTGCAGTCAGAATTGCGCTGTGGTCGCTAGTAATCTGGGGAGTAGAGCTCGGGGTATTCGCGTGCGTGTCAGCCGCCTACAGCTCCGGCATGCCGCTAGCGGGAGTTGTATTGTTCCTCGTAGCTGCAAACTTCAGCTCGCTCATCCCGGCCGCTCCGGGTGGTATTGGCGTAATCGAGTTCGCCGTGCTCACAGTCCTCAGCTCAGCACACTTCGCCTCAGAGGATCTGGCTTTCTGTATGGCGACTACCCAACACCTCATTCAGTACCTCGTAATCGGCATCCCAGGAGCGTTCATCCTCTCCAATCTGCGCTCACAGCTGAGTGACATGTCAGACGATTCACAGTCTGTAGAAGCAGCGACTGCATCGCCGCGGGAAGTGGCCTAGGGCACGACTGTAAGCTCTACTTAGAGGGGTCCGAATCCCGGTCCCCAAGCTTCAGAATCTCCGTGTCACCGTAGTAGCCCTCTCTGTCGCAAGCTTTTACCGACCGAAGCTGATTAATCAGATCGCCCATGCGCTTTGTGTCGCTTTTGACCGCTGCCAGCGCCCCGATAAATTTCGGATCCGTTTTCGGCAACTGCTCTAAGAGGTAACAGTTGAGCAAGATCGAGGAGAGTGGCTGTCCAAGCTGATGGGCTGCCGTTCCAGCGAGCTGTCCCACGGCAAGCTGGCGCTCCTTCTCAATCAGTCGCTCCTGCATGACTCGCAGCTCATTGTTGGCATCTCGGAGGCTCACCGTTAGGTCGCGCACTCGCAGCAGCGCCTTAACGCGGGCCTGAAACTCCTGGTAGTTAAAAGGCTTTGTGAGGTAGTCATCCACCCCCTCTTCGAATGCGGAAACCTTGTCCCGCACGGTGTCTCGCGCTGTAAGCATGAGCACCGGAACGAAATCCCCCACTTCATTTCCTTTGATACGCGCGCAGACCTCAACTCCAGAGAGGTCAGGCATCATGTAATCGAGGATCGCGAGGTGTGGCAGCTCCTGCTGACTTGCTTGCACCGCCTCGGTACCATTGGAGACGACAATCGGGGTGTAGCCCATCAGTGAGATGACACTCGCGACGATTACGCGCGAGTCGGCATCGTCGTCGGCGATGAGGATCTTCCGGTCTCCGTCTTGGGGGCTGCCCTGCTCCATGCCCCTTAGGATTATCCCGCTCCTCGATTCGACTCACTTTCGTATCGTGACAGCAGACAACAAGTCGGCTTTGAGTGCTGGGTCGGTTTCAACCAAAAGCTCAAGAAATTCGCGCATCTGCCCCTGCTCCTGAGGATCCTCGCCCGACTTTTCCAGCAGCTTGTCATAGAAAAAAGCGAGGGCTTCATCTTCTGTTGCAAAAGTACGCTGCTGGGCTTCAACTACGACCGCATTCAAAACCAGGTCGTCGATCGGCGGCGAGCCTGCTTCTGGCTGAAGCTGCTGCTCAGCAATAGCCGCCGATCTCTTGGTGGCGCGCGTAAGCCGATCTTCCTCTTTCGCTTTAGTTGCCCTCTTTACCATACCCTCTCCCTGCCATCTGTCGAACAATCTCAAGGTTCTTCTCTACGGGTCCACCGCTCATGCCCAGCGCCGCTTTCGCGAGCTCAGCTTCAACTTCCAGGTGCGCCTCCCCATTATCGAACGCCACCGCCGCTCGATTGTTTCTCTGTCGAGCCGCTTCCGGGTGCTGTTCGAGCAGAAGCTGGTACAGCACAAGCGCCTCCTCGTCTCGGCCAACAACATCGAGCACCAGGGCTAAATTTCCAAGGGCGTCATCGTACGTGCGATCGCTCTCGTACGCCTTCTGAAAGAGCTCCTCTGCCTCGACAAAGAGCCCCCTCTGGAAGGCGACACACCCCTTCCCATCCAGCGCGGCAGCAAGCGGCGCGTAATCCTGCGCCAAATCAAAGGCGGTCTCAGCATCTGCCAGACGCCCCTCACGTAACGCAACAACACCTTCATCTACAAGCCGCTCGGCTTGCTCGTAGCGCCACGCTGGTATCCCCGCCGGCGGGAAGCAGGCCGTAAGTGCCGCCGAAACGAATGAGAGAAGCATATACCCTCTATTCGAAGCTGCGCGACTGAAAGTTGCGTAGAGGCGGCTTCTTTTCATCGGCCCCCGTGCCCAAACTCCGGGGCGAGGGTCGCGTTCAGCAATCGCTCCCGTCCCTGGCTATCAGAAAGCTCTATCTTCTCAACGATCTCAATTGAGTAGCGGGGAGCCACTTCTTCACGGGCGAGAACCACAACGGTAGGGTATCGAGCTCGCACAACGTCCCGCAGGTAGGCCCTCGACCTCTTCGAGGCTAGAAGAACCGCCCCGTCTTTGGTTTTTGCCCCGCCCTCTTCACAGACCAGGTCAAGCAGCTCCCCACCGAGGAGAGCACCGTTCTCCTCCGCTTTCGCAAACGCCAGATCCAGTAAGGGATCAAGAACTACTGCGCGAATAGCAAGGCCGTGCGCAGCTGAAGCGCTTACCGCGGGGGCCAAAGCACACCGCACCTCGGCTAAGAGGGCCCGCTCGCCGAGCCGTCCGGAGCTATCAGCAATCGCTTGGAGAACTACATCCATGTACCGAGTCGTTACCCCTTCGCGCAGCAATCCTCGCAGCACAGCAGTCAACTGTGTCAGGGAGACAGTCGCGGGAACGACCCCTGTTACAAGATCGGGGATCTGCTTCTCTACGCAATCGAGTGCCCGGCGAGTTGCTCCGTCGTCTACGAGCTCAGCGCGGTACAGATCAATACTCTCTTGTGCTGCTCTCAAGAGGCCTTTCCACTCCTGTTCACTCGGCTGGGCCTCTGCATGAAAGACCTCCATCCCTCGAACCAGGATCCGGTACAGGCCGATTTCCCCTTCTAGCAACGAGATACCCGGCTTGAGCAGAACAAGTCCCCACCGCTCAAAGGCGTACTCTCGCAGAGAGTCGAGCGCCTGATTTAAGCCCCCCAGTGGCGGAAGGTGGGGGAGCCACGACTTACTAACCTCTATCTGAAGAACATTAGCCAGAGTCGGCTCAAACACGGCGGGCGTTACCACCTGCTGCCCATCTTTTCCGCGATTGGGGAACACAAGTGAGGCAGCCACCAGAGCACTCACTAGTACTAGTGCCAGGTGCGGCATGCCTGGAAGCACACCAAGTAGCAGTGACGCGCCTGCTACGAAGGCACGAGCGGTTCGAAACTCTCCCAGCTGTTGCAGCAGGTCAGATGAGAGCGTCGATGCCTCATCCACCTGAACTCTCGTAACCACGAGGCCAGCTGCAACTGAGTTTAACAGTGACGGGAACTGAGAGAGAAGGCCGTCTCCGATAGTAAGAGTAGTGTAGCGCCTGAGGGCTACCTCAACCTCTAGGTCATGCACCAGCAGCCCAATGAGAAGCCCCCCGCAGATATTGACGAAGGTGATAATGAGGCCTGCTATCGCGTCGCCTTTCACAAACTTCATCGTTCCATCGAGGGCGCCGTAGAAGCGGGACTCCGCCTGCACCTCGAAACGCCGTCGCCGAGCCTGCTCGGGAGTGAGCAGACCACTCCGTAGCTCGGCGTCAATCGCCATCTGCTTCCCCGGCATGGCGTCCAGCGTAAAGCGTGCTGAAACCTCAGCTACTCGCTCTGCTCCCTTCGCGACAACGATGAACTGAATCATCGTCAAGAGGAGGAAGAGAACGAGCCCAACAACCAGACTGCCCTGAATCACAACCGAACCGAAAGCTTCAACCGCTTTCCCTGCGTGGCCCGAGCCTAGCACTGCCCGGGTAGTTGCGAGATTTAGCGCTAGCCGGAAGAGTGTCGCCATCAGCAAGAGAGACGGTAGCGTCGCAAGTCTCAGAGGATCGCGGATGTGCAATGCCCCAATAACCAGCAGCAGAGCGAAGAGCAGATTTGAGCAGAGCAATACATCGAGAACGGCGGGGGGCAGTGGGATAATCATGCATCCCACTACCAGTAGCAGCCCAATCGGCACTGCTATCTCTCGCGCACCAACCGCGAACCCCGCCACGCGCCCTCCAGAGCTACCCGACTCTCATGTTGCGAACGGGCGCCATCTGAATCTCATGCTCAGATCGCGCGATGTTCGAACGCGCTGTCCAGACCTGCATCTCAAGCTGAATTTGAATCTGCTGTTGCAGGAGTGCCCCAAGGTCCCCTGTCGGATCCGGAAAGAAACCACTACTTACCGCAGCCGCTGCTACTTGCCGAACGGCAGAGGTCGCAGTGGTGGCCCACTGCCCCAGACTACTGGTTAGACTACTACGAGGCTCTGGCGGATAACGCAGCATCGTTGAGCCTCCAACCTGTAGTGGTGCGGAGCCTACGTACTGAGGTGAAAGAGTTGTCGAAGACATACGGAGTTCTCCCTAATGTAGCTGTCTGCTTATCTGTTCGATTGTGCGGGTAAGGGAGTTTCGCGCTACCATCACTCGGGCCCCTATTGTATCGATACTAATCCTCAAGGCCTGCTGTTATCCGCACACGCAACGTTGCACCGACACTCTCAATGACTCCTTGGGCAATATTTGTCGTGCCAATTCGCAGCGCACATGGAAGGGGGCTCATCGTGCCCAGCTCGATGACGCTACCAGGTCGTAACCCGAGTAGCTCCAGGAGGCCGATTTCAATCTCGCCGAGGTCGAGCCGAACAACTGCCGTGTTTGCCACTTCCCCCGAGTCGTTTCCTTCGATTCGCACACTCATCTCTCCTCCTTTACTCACTCGTAGAAAACCTCGTACGCGCAGAGCTGGAAGACGCAGCTGAATCTCTGCCACTCCCGTCTCCAAGCTCTGCAAGGAATGAGCCTCTGAAAAAGCCTCTATCCGGACCCTACGCGCCGTGGCGCCTCCCCTGTCTTGAACGGGAATAAGTTCCGTGACGGAACTCGTGCAGGCGCACAAACATTCACCTTCCTCGAAGCGGATAGTGAACAGGGTCCAATCGTCTCCGGGCTGGGTATGCTCTTGCCAGACTAGCTGCGGAGAATGTCTTGAAAACTCGGCGGCGACGCGCCGTGCGATGTGCGCCCTACAGAGGGCCTGTCGGAGGGGAGAAGCGAATGTGGGCCACTCGCTAAGCTGCAAAGCAATCCCGCTCGATTGGGGGGCCACGAAGCACATCCAGCCGTCGCTCTCGGTGGGCTTTCGCTCTTCCGCAGCTATCTGTCGCAGTCGACCATTTGGGGCCACGAGGTACGCTATTCGCTCAAGAATTGGGCGCATCACCGCCTCACGCTGCAATTGATTCGCATTGAGCAGCCACACAGCAGGCCCGCTCATGCACCCTCCGAAAGGCGACTGAGGCAGAGCAGCAAAGCCTCAAGCACTGGCTGTTCGATGAGGTGTTGAAGCTCCTCCACAACCGCTCCTCGGAGCATCGGAGAAAGCGGCATATCATGTGGCTCAAGCTCTTCGATAAAGCACACCATCGAAAGTGTCATAAAAGCTTTGGCCTGGCTGTCGTTGCTCCGAGTCAGCTTTGGCCCTGGGTGCGCCCTCAGATCTCCCACCGCGGGGGAGTTTCTCGCCGACTCTCCCTGCACTTACTCCTCCTCTCTCCGGTCGAGCCGCTGAAATCTGAGGCGGGGCTCCCGCCGACGCCATACTACCTGTGCACCGAGCACCACAAGAACACCAGCTGCAGCACCAAGAAGTTCCGGAGCCAATCCAGATTTTTCTGTGCTCGCCGCCACCTCACTCGATTCGAATCTTTCTTTTACTCGCGAGGAAACTCTCTCTGCCTCCAAGTCAATGTCGCGACTGACGTCAGCGCTGGGCTTCGGTGCGACACTCTTGAGTACTGTGACCTGCTGAGCCGCAATTCCCGCCGCACCAGCAACAAGCGCTGATATCTCGTCATTCGACGCCACGAAGCTGTCGTCTATCAGTAGGAGCACCGAGCCACTGCCACCATCGCGCTGTTTTGTGCCGAAAAGCGGGTCGCTCTCCGGGAGATTCACATGTACACGCGCCTCCAGCACACCGGAGAGTGCGGCAAGACTATCCTCGATTGATTGGGCCATCGCGCGCTCGTACCGGAACCACTGCTCTTGTCGGCTAGGCACGAGCCCACCTTTCGAGTTTGCCGAGGGTTGTCCCCTCGGCGTGAGCACCCGGTTACTTTCGAGAAAAGTGAGCGCCGGAAGGATAGACTCTTCAGGAACAGCCACTGCCCATCGGCCATCAGACTGCTGCACCTTGTGGGCGTCGAGAGCTACTACACTCAGTCGGCTCACGACTCGATTCGCCTCTGCTTCACCAAGATCGTGAATGATCTGCTCTTCACAACCGAGCAAGAAGGAGACGCTCAGCGCAGCGATGAGTTGCCGGTAGCCCCTACGAGTCTCGGATGAGCTCCGGTGCCTCCCGCTCGAATCGCTCTTTAAGCATTGAAAGTGCCCTATCATGAAGCCTCGACACCCACGATTTCGAGAGGCCGGTCCACCGTTGGGCCACCTCTGTGAACTTACGGTCATGGAAGTAGTACTGCTCTATGATTGTTCGCTCTTTCTCTGGCAGAGTTGCTACGATCTCACGAACTCGCTCTGAATTTCGCTTGCGGTCGAGCTGCTTTTCGAGTTGGTCTGCTGGGGTAGCCGTGTTGCGCAGCCCACCATGTCGTAGAGCCGAAAGCCTGAAAGCGATCAAGCTCTTCGAGAGGAACTCAAGGGACTGTCGAGCTCGCTCCTTCGACGAACCGATGGGGCGGCTAGGCTGGTCCGCGAGCTCATTGCGAAGGTCATCAACCGCCTCAAGGGTTTTTACGACGCGGTATGAGGCGCCCGAGTACTCACTAGAGGCACGCACGTAGTCGATGATCGCTCCGCGAATGCGGAGAAAGGCGAAGGCGCGGAAGTCATGTCCGCGAGAGGCATCAAATCTGCTGGCCGCTTCGACGAGTCCGAGGTATCCCGCAGCAATGAACTCTTCGCGGAGAGCCTTTGGAAACTTTCTGGTGCGAATGAGGCGGGCGACCACATCCTGAACAAAAGAGTGGTACTTAGAAATGAGCGCATCTCGACCTTCAAGTACGCGACGACCCCGGGCCGGGTCTCCCCCTTGAGCTAGGGAGGCAGCCCGAGACTGCTTCCCCTTTCCCCTGCCACGCTGGACCCGCTTAGTGTCGCCGTGTTGCTGCACCATGCCCGCTCCCTCCTTTCAGGCTCTCTCTACATGTTCGGAGGCTCGATAAATTTGTTTCCTTCGGTCGGTCAAAGAGAGCTCGAGTATGGCACTAAGAACCCAATAGTTAAGGTTTTTTTCTGCTTTGAGTTGGGCAATCAGGACTCTGAAATGCCCTCTGACGATTTTGACTTTTCCCCATTATTCCGAGTAATCTCGCGCCATTAATCAGGAATGGTTTCGATCACTCCTGAGGTTTTGCTTCGATGTACTTCAAGCTCACGACTGAAAGGGGTGGTTGTGCGGGCGACGTCTCACGCGTCTCTCGAAGGTAACTTTCAGTTCACGGCTTGCGACTAATTCTTCGGCCCCATTTCGGGCCGCTTCGTTTTGCTCAAAGGGTCCCCTTCTAGGACCGGATGGGCCGAGCAGTTACTAGTGGTGTAAGCATGTCGTTTCCCATCCATCGTCCCCGCCGCCTCCGTCGCACTCCATTTCTTCGGGACATGGTGCGAGAAACTCAGGTAGAGGTCGCGGACCTCATGGCTCCTCTCTTCGTGGTACCCGGCGAGAAGGTAGAGCGCGAGGTAGCGTCGATGCCAGGCCAGTACCAGCTCAGCGTCGACATGGTGGCAAAGAAGGCGGTTCGGTTGGGCGATCTCGGGATTCGCTCAGTGATCCTCTTCGCGATTCCAGAATTTAAGGACGAAGTCGGCTCGGCCGCATGGCATCCTCACGGCATCATCCCGCAGGCTGTTAAGGCCATTAAGAAGGTTGCTCCGGAGATGGTTGTCGTTACAGACCTCTGCTTCTGTGAGTACACCTCGCACGGGCACTGCGGAATCATGAAAGATGGGCAGCTGCAGAACGACCCTACCCTCCCTAATCTCGTCAAGCAGGCGCTTGTGCACGCCGAATCAGGCGCAGACATGATCGCCCCGAGCGGCATGCTAGATGGCATGGTGGCTTCGCTGCGGCACGGACTCGATGAGAGCGGCTTCTCTGACATGCCGATCATGAGCTACGCGGCAAAGTTCGCATCAGCCTTCTATGGCCCGTTCCGTGATGCCGTCCAATCAGCGCCCGAGTATGGCGACCGCAAGGGGTACCAGATGGACCCTGCCAACATTCAAGAGGCGCTACGCGAGGTCGCGCAAGACGTTGAGCAAGGCGCAGATATTGTGATGGTTAAGCCAGGCCTCGCATTCCTCGACGTGCTTCGAGCCGTCAAGGAGCGCTTTGAGATGCCCACTGCGGTCTACAACGTAAGCGGTGAGTACGCGATGGTGAAGGCTGCTGCCCAGAAGGGCTGGATCGACGAGCGGCGCGTCATGCTTGAGATACTGACAGGCTTTAAGCGTGCCGGCGCCGATATCATCCTCACCTACTTCGCAGAAGCTTTTGCCGACCTGCGAAACAAGGGCATGGCGTAGCCTCAGCGAGGCGCCACTCCACTTTCGGCTAAATCTCGCAGCAAGCCTCCGTGTCCCGAGTAGAGCCTTGCGTTCCAGCCCAGCCGCGTTGCGGCTTCAACGTTCTCCTGCCTGTCATCGAAGAAGAGAATCGAACGGCCTCTCGCGCCGAGGAGTGCCTGCACCTTCTCGTAGATCTCGGCTTTCGGCTTGGCGCAGCCGAGGATCTGGGAGGCGAAGCGCCGGTCAAAGTGGCCCATCCACTTGTAGTCCCGCAGCAGCTTGTCCCAGTGGATCGAGTTCGTATTCGAGAGGCAGCCCACCTGGGCTCTCTTTCGCAGCCCGGGCAGAACCTCAGCCGTGGATGATATCGTGTCGCCTAGCTCTGCATTGAAGGCATTAACTACCACGGCGTCGGATAACGCACTGCCGAGCAGGCCGTTCACGAGCCTTGCTAGCTCTGCAGGGGTGAATTCGCGCTCGATGAAGGGGTTCCAGAGATGCACGGCCGCCTTGAGCCTTGCTTCTACTTCACTCGGAGCCATCTTGGCCTCGGCGCCGAGCGCCGCAAATATCTTGGGCTGGTCGACTTCAACCAGCACCCCACCTAAATCGAACAGGACCCACTCTACTGAAGACATGCTCACCCGCCACTATCCAAGGCAACTAACTCTCCAACGGTCGCAACTCGCCCCCCTCCCGTCAATCTGGGGCGTCGCGCCTCTTGGTTAGGTTTACACTCTTCGCCGTGGTAACACCCTGTAAGGTGGAGCCAAGTGCCGTGCTCTGTACCGGTTTCCCGAAATACGGTATTAAACCCCCGATTTTTAGAAGGAGTTCGCATGGCTACAGACACATTGGGAATCCGCCACAATTGGACAGCCGGAGAGGCGTTCGCGCTCTACTCGCAGCCATTCCCGGACCTTCTGTACCAGGCTCAGACGGTGCACCGAGCGAACTTCAATCAGCACGAAGTTCAGCGCTCTACCCTGCTCTCAGTCAAGACGGGCGGCTGCCCTGAGGACTGCGCATACTGCCCACAATCCGCTCACTACAAGACCGGAGTGGAGCGTCATGCGGTACTCCCGAAAGACGTTGTCAGAGCCAAGGCCATGGAAGCGAAAGAGTCGGGCTCCACCCGCTTCTGTATGGGCGCCGCCTGGCGAGAGGTAAAGGACGGCAAAGACTTCGACGCAATTCTTGACCTCGTTCGTGAGGTGAAGGGTGTTGGGCTCGAGGTGTGCTGCACCCTCGGCATGCTCACCGAGTCCCAAGCCGAGCGGCTGCGTGAGGCCGGATGCTACGCGTACAACCACAACCTCGATACCTCCCCTGAGTACTACGGCGAGATAATTTCAACTCGCACCTACCAGGACCGCCTGCGAACACTCGACAACGTTCGCAAGGCAGGCATGACTGTCTGCTGCGGTGGAATTGTAGGGATGGGTGAAGGCGTGAAAGATCGCCTTGGGCTGCTCGTGCAGCTCGCCAACCAGCCGGAGCAGCCAGAGAGCGTTCCCCTCAACATGCTCGTTAAGGTTGAGGGCACCCCCCTCGCGAAAGAGGAGCAGGTAGACCCGCTTGAGTTTGTGCGTCTCGTGGCTGCCGCTCGCATTATGCTGCCCAAGTCGATGGTACGCCTCTCAGCCGGTCGCATGCAGATGTCAGACGAGATGCAGGCGCTGTGCTTCGTCGCAGGCGCAAACTCGCTCTTCGCTGGCGAGAAGCTCCTCACAACCCCTAACCCGGGTGACAACCACGACAACAAGCTCATGGAGCGGCTGGGGATGCACTTCCGTGAGTCGAAGGAGTGCACCACCTCGGTGGCGGCCTAGCCCGGAGGTCTAGAGCTCCGAGAGCGCCTCATTTCTTAGTAGTGCTGGGGACTTACCGAACGTGCGCGCACGTTCACCCTTTCTGCTACGGCGCTTTTTCCGATACCGAATGTAGCGAGCATCTGTAAAGGATTCCTCCATTTCTACCGTTCTTACTGGTGGCAGCGGGGGACCCGGTACGCCTCGTGCACTTGGTGGAGTTTCATAATGCAGAGTTCACGCAAACGAGGAAGCACTTTCGTCGAAGCACTTAATCGGCTGGCCGAAGCTTCATCACTCATTGTTCCCGTGATGGCACTCGTTCTCGGTATCGGAATGGTGCGACTCTTGCCGCCTAGACTCACCACGCCACTATTCTATTCGCCACAGGACGGAGAGAAGTTTTATCAGCGACTGGGCATCGAGGAGGTTTCGGATGTGGCCATCCTCCTCGTACCTGAGGCTTGCGGCGCGGTATGTGACCAACTTCGTGCTGATATGAGCCGAAACGGTGTGCAGTACGACGAGTACGATGTCGAATCGCCATACGGCAAAGCTTTCTTCCAAAAAGCTGTTGAAGCGTCTGGCTCAAATGAGCTCCCTAAAGTCATCGTCGGCTCGTTGATTGTTCGGCCAGATGCCATTTCAGTACGGCGCGTGCTCGCTCGCAACGCGGAGCTCGCTCAGAAGCAGGCGCAATCCGTTACAGTGCAACAGTAACTTCAGCTTTGTTTCGGCATGCGTTGACTAGCACCATCAGCCGGTCGGCGCTCTTTTCAGGAAGCTGCCCGTCCCCACGGGTCAATGTCATTGAGCGCCTTGGCGCAAAGCAGCTGGGCCGTTGGATTACGCGCAAACTCCATCGCTTTCTCAAAGTCAGCTGGCTTGCCTGTGCCAAGGTGCCACGCCAGCGCGAGTGCCTCGACTGATTCCTGACTTCCCAGGTCGTGCGGCTTGGCGAGGCGAGCGAGGCTCTCACGTGCGAGGTCTTTCCCCCATTCGATAGCGCGCTCCACCCCGACACGCTTCATTGAGTGAAGAAGCGCAGTGCCGAGATACTGCGGACCTTCGGATTGAGGAAGCCGAAGAGCTTCGAAACGCTCGCGCGCAACCGAATCACCAGCGACGAAGATGCCGTACGCGAGAGCGACGAGACTCCGAGCAGCTTCAAACTTTTCTCGCTCCCCTGGCTGGAAGTGAAAGCCGGGGAAGCCGAAGCGCCGAAGCAACATCCACTCCATGCTGTCAAGAATTCGATCGGTGAGCCGATCGACCTCCGTTGATGGCTCAGAGCGTAGGCTCGGCAGCACTTTAATGAGAGAGATTGAGGCAATCTTCGCCCACGGCAGAAGCCCGTGCAAAACGGTGGAGAATGTCTCTGGATTCGAGTCTGCAAGACTCTCTACCGTCAAGTCAAACAGTCGAGCTACAGAGTCGAGGCACAACTCTTTGCTACGCAAGCGCAGCTCACCGTCATGCATGTAAGTACCTATTCGGAAGGACTCTTCAAAGTCGGCGAGCGACAAGAAGAGATCCGTTCTGACCTTACCTTGAATCTCGGAGTGAGCTAGGACCGATCGAAGAGCATCGTCAACACTATCGTCATGAGTCAGAGGGGCGAGTTGACCGAGCGCAAGGATACGCTGCAATCGCAGATTCCAGACCTGATCTGCGGAACGGCCGGTCGAAACCGCCGGCACGCTGAGCAGAAGCGGCAGAATCTCTCCATTGATGGTGTCAGGATCGAACGATAGCCCACACTGCACGATGAGCTGCGCACCGGCCACATGTGCGCGGAAAACCTCGTCTGCGTTGCCCCGTCGCGGCTTGATGCTACACAGTTCGATAGCAGAGTGACCAAGCTTAGCGGCTTGAGAGCTAGGGAGAGCGCAGATTTCCCCCATGAGACTGGCCGACTCGCTTCCCGAACGAATCGCGCGAACGAAATCGGCGCCTAGTGCTCGAACATCTCGTGGTCGCTGGGTGTGGATTGGCTGCACAGGTCTGGTCCAAAAAACGGTTTGAATCTCTCCGGTTGGTGAGATTAATCCCATTAAAGGTCGCCGTAAACGCCTTTTTTTACTTCAAAGTTCAGGACTAGCTACTGACGGGCGAATCGTCCTGCCAAGAGCGGCCTCTCGGTTCCCGGCAGCCAACGCTCTGGGTTGATATCGAGCCCGCCACGCCGCGTGTAAAAACATGCGACCCATAACGAGGTGGGCGCTAGTGCTGCCATCAGGTCTGCAAAGATCAGCTCGCAACATTCCTCGTGGAATCCTTGATGACTGCGGTGAGCACGCAGGTAGCCGACAAGCGACCCCCTGTCGATCTTGTTTCCGCGATAGGAAATGACCACAGTGCCCCAGTCGGGTTGTCCCGTCACTGGGCAGAGCGAGCGCAAGAGATTCGAGTAGAGGACCTCCTCTACCACTCCGTCACCTCGCCTCAGCCGTCCCGGGTCGTCCAGCGGCACGGCTTCCCGGTCCACACTGTCCCCGGGTGGGGCTACGATCTTACACGAGCTCCACCATTCCGGCTCGGATACAGAGACATCAACTTGATCAGACCCGAGCAGCGGACAGAGCCCATGCTTTACCGCTGCAACGACATCATTAATCGATTCATAGCGGGTGAAGTTCATGCTCCCAAGGAAGAGCTTCAGGCTCTTCGATTCAACCAGGAATTGGGTGGTTGCAGGGTACTCAATCGTTGCTATGCCAACCTGCGGCACCCCTTCGCTATTCAACCAGGAGAGCTCGTAGCAGGTCCAGCGGTCCAAACCAACGAAGGGTAACGGCTCTCGAATTCCGAGCTGCGAACGCGCTTGCGAACGCGCGATCGGGAAGAGCACTGATGGGTCAAACACATCACTGTACGAGGAGCTTTTTCCAAGTGGGTTTTGCATTAACTCCTCGAATTCTCTGAAGCCTGCGGCACTGTACTTTGTTGAGCAGCGAACGAATCAATTTTCTCCTCTATGTGCTCGCTGACCCACTTCTCATCGAGCCACGCAATTGGCGATACCGGCTCCCCTTGCACTCTGATCTCGTAGTGAAGGTGGTCACCCCCAGCCAGCCCCGTAGTGCCGGTCCGACCGATCTCGCCACTTTGCTCCACCACATCTCCCTTTTTTACCGACAGAGATGAGAGGTGCCCGTATAGTGAAGATACACCGACCCCATGATCCAGTATCACCAGTCCACCGTAGATCCCGAGGTCTCCTGCGAAAATGACTTGCCCTTTGTTCCCCGCTACAACCCGGGCCTGGGCGACGTCCGCAAGGTCTACGCCCATGTGACGAGACCGGGATATCTCATTCCCATCGAGTACGTACCGACGCCCCTCCGCAAACGAAGCTTTCGGCGCAGCCGCCAGTGGTCGCACAAACGCCCCACGCCACATGCGAGGACTCTGGGCAGCTTCGGCTATGACTCCTCGAATTGCTCTCTCATTCGCACTGCGAAGCTCCTCATTCACAAGCTTGAAATCCTTGATGTCATTGCCACTTGGCGTAACCGGGGGGTTCAGCTCACGTAAAGCCTCCCGCAGCTCTGGGACTTTTCTTCGGAAGAAATCTTCCGTAAGACCCATATCAACCTGCGGGAATAGCTTTGGTGCGATGCGGTAATTGAACGGAGCTGAGGCGGAATTACCGAAATCATCTGTCCCCGTAAGACTCAGGGAGTCCTGCGAGGGGGCGAAGTCGTAAGGGATCGGAAAGAGCGCGAAGTAGGTATTTTCCGGAAAGCTTTTCGACGAATCAAACGCTGACAATGGGTAGCCTAGGTAGGAAGTACCCTTCGAAGACCGAACCCCGCCTGAGGCGAGGGGGCGCCCTGCATACCGAAAAACCACCAGTTCGGCACCACCTACTGTACCGTTCTGCTGCGAAGAAAGAGGCTCTACCCGAGGCTTCACAAAACTAACTGGGAAATCCCTCTTAACAGTTGCCGTATTTCGCAGTGCACTACGGTCGAGCGCTGAGACAGAAACTGTAACTGAACCCTCTTGAAGCTGAAGCAATGTCGGGTCGATGTCCACGGAGATCTCTTCGCTATCCACCCCACCACGATCAAAAGAGCGTTCAGCCAGATTGTAGGTCTTACTATTTTGGGAGAGGGTGACCGAAACTCGAGCCAGCCCTGAGACCTGATCAACAGCCGAAATCACCAAGGAGCTGGGCTTGGCTCCCAAGCCTGTTGGAGCCGACTTGAAGCTAATACTTGGCGGAGAACTCTCAAGCCAGGCTAGACCAAGCGGATTCCCGCCCGAGATAGACGAAACGACTAGTGAGATCCCAGCCGTGGCGATACCGACCAGCGCAAGCGTGAGCCCGAAACTGCGACCAGACTGCGGTTGAAGAGTGTTGAACATTCAGAAACTCCGTCGGCGAAATGACCACAGCAAGCTAACACCTGACACCAACGAGAACAAGCGCAAAGAGACTTTTTCTTCATTAATTGCAGTACGTTAGGCGCGCGAACGGCGATTGCCAGCTGTTCACCCGACAGGCTGATACCTTCTCAAGCTAACCTCAAAAACTGTCGATTGTATGGACACTTAGGGAACTCCGAACGTTTCGGATATCCTGAAGGAGTAGAATGCGTGGCTGCTTAGTTAAATCTTCGGCAACTCGCCATAGGTCCGGTGAACGCGGGTCGGTCTTCGTCGAGGCCGTCGTCGTAGTTCCTGCTTTCATCTTTTTAGTGTTGGCCTCGATCCAGCTTTTCGTGGTGTCGTGGCGTCTTTCTCAGGTCCAGCTGCAGGCCTCGGAGCTTGCACGAACTCTTGCCGTTCCTGTGAACAACGCCTACCCGTGCAGCCAAATAAACGCGTCAGCTATCGCGTTTGGTCGCTCGGAGCTCGGAGTAACCGCCGAAGCGCCACTCACCGTTCAGGTCATGCAGCGGCAACAGAACGGCAGCTACAGCCTAGCGGCTGCTCCGAACAACTGCCCAACGGCAAGCTTTGACGCCGCAGAGCGTCAAACTGCTGTCGTGACTCTCACCTACCAGGCCCCACTTTTCGTTGCACAGCTGATTCCGGGTGGTGCGAACTTTACATACCGCGGTGTCGCAGTTGCAGTGCTCGAGAAACCTCGCGGAGGCACCAGTGGATAGGAATACGCGCCAAGGGCGTCTCCGACAACGTGGCTCTGGATACCTTGAGTTCCTGATCGTGGCCCCAATACTGCTCCTCGTAGCTGGTAGCACTATCGAACTCGCACGCTTTATCAAGCTCCGTCAAATAGCAGACGTGATAAGTAAGGAAGCTGCTCTTGAAGCGTATCGACAGTGCGATATTACCAACATCGACGCAGGCGGAAATTCCAGCTCTGATCCAACCGTCAACACGGTAACATCGACGAACGAAACTCAAGCATGCCTCGACGACATCGCGAGCAAGTTTCAAGCAACAATCGCCGCTACCGGCGTTCAGAATGCTCGTGTTGTTCTCTCTCTCTACCGCTACGACTTTGGCTTTCTCATCCCACGTGATGCGCCGACATGCACGGCTGCGCCGAACTCTTTCCTACCGCCAATCACTTTTACCCGCATCACCACGGGAGCGCTCGATTCAGCATTTCGTCTTGTCGACGGAGTTTCAATTCAGGACCAGAACAACCGGGAGGTTGGCTCGTCGCAGATAGGCTGCAGGCTCGGCCGGATTCTGATCTCTGAGTTAGCCTTCTTCTATGACCCAATTATCGACTTCCGAGTGCTCGGAATTGGCGGTAGCTTCGACGTTAATTTTGACCAAAGCCCTCTCCGTAGAGATCCTGGAGCAAACTTTCAGAATGCATTCCGAGAAACGACGATATTGTAGCCAGAGCGGCTACGTGATGGTGCTCTTTGCCCTGAGCCTGGCAGCGTTTCTGACGCTCGCGGCGATGGCTGTTGACCTTTCGATTCTTTATGCCTGGCGGCTTCGTGTTGAGCGCGCGTCCAAAGCCGCCGCCTTCTCGACTATTCAGTACCGCTCACTCCGGGGCTGGGATTACTTCTTTGACCCAGCCTCGAGCGCCCCTGACAAGTTCGAAACCGATGCCCTCCGCGAGGAGATGCGTACGTTTCTCCGCAATGCCGTCGCAAACAACCTGCGAACCTCTGGTACGTACGATGACACGAAACTACAGATACGGGCGGGTCAGATGGGGCCTAATTCCTTCTATGACGGCTCGACAGATGCGCTCAATTTCACAGTCTCATACGAGGCACCTACCTACTTTATCGGCCGCCTGCTCCCGCTGCTGAGCAACACCGATCCTAAAGACTTCTACACCGTGTCCCATGCTAACGCGGCGTCGCTCGATCCAGCTTCAGTTGCACTACTGCTGGATGTCTCTGGATCCATGAACTGCCCAAACTCCGATTGTTCCTGTCGTGTAGCCGGAGCTTCAGGAATTACGTGTGACGCCAATCTCGCAACCATCAACGATCTCGTGGCCGCCTTGGCTGAATTCAAGCGTTTTTTTAATCCATTTCACGACTACATCGCTGTAATTCCCTTCAACCTCGCGGCTACGAAGAGCTTTTCGATCGTCTCGGGAACGTCCATGCTTCCGTTTGGCAGCAACACAGCGCGGTTAAACAGTTTCAACACGGCTACGTCACGCGCCGGCTTGGCGCCGCAGAGTAACACCAATATCTGCGATGCCCTCATTCAGGCGATTGATGAGTTCAAGAAAGTAGACACTATCGAAGCGAACCAGGCGACTCGAACGAGGAAGTTTACAATTCTGTTCACGGATGGCGCCCCAAATGCCCTTCATGGCGTCTTCTCCCCGCCTATCACTCGCAGCAACAGTGCGGCCTCCGGTATCTCTAACGATTGGTACCAATACTCACTCGAGTGGCGAACTGCGGGTGGCCTTCTGTACAGAGGGCCCGGGCCACTCGTGCAACCTTCCGCGACCAATCCACTCTTTAACTTTACGATATCTTCCAGCGCCGTTGCCCCAGCTGGCTCTCAGGTCTGTGGTCCGACGGTCTCTGACTCCGCCTCGTTTCAGCATGTGCTCAACAGCAACGCGACCGGTGGAACAACCCCGAGCCCCAGAGGCTGCCTCGGCGGTGATCCTGGGTCACCTGTTGGCACAATCACTTTTACTCTGCCCGGGACTAATGCCGAGGCCGGGGTAGCTAATGTGCCGATTGATACTAACGGGGCTGATGCCACTCGCTTCAACTATGCGCGACTCCCCTACTACTGTGCCATCGAAGCAGCAGACTGGTTACGCTCCGAGTTTAAATCCCCGGTGTTTACTATTGGAGTGGGTCCCAGTGGGGCTGACTGCAATGACCCATTTGAAAATGTTGATAATCCGCTCGTACGCAAAGATAACTTCCTCCATCGTCTCGCGGCCGATGCAGATATCTTCACCGATGTGAACAACCCATCTACATTTCTTCCACGCTTCAATTTTGAAAACGGCATGACGCAGAGCGCAGACTGCAACTGCCAAAACTCCGCAAGCGCAACCTACCAGTGCGGCGCTGCCATACGAACCGCTTCGTCCTACACACCATTGAGCACTGCTTCGATCTCGCAAGAAGCCATGGGCGAATACTACGGCACAGCAGACGGAAGCCAGCTAGCAGCCCTGTTTGCTGATGTGGCTAAATCGATTCTCTTGCGACTGGGCAGCTAACTCGGCGCAGCTAATTCCGCAGGTAGTGGCAGGTGTAGCCATCCGGATTCTTTTGGAGGTAATCCTGATGGTAGTCCTCCGCCGGATACCACGGCGTAGCCGCAACGATCTCTGTCACCACAGGCGCCTTCCACTTCCCTGACGCGTCGACCTCGCGCCTCACCTCTTCGGCTACCTTCTTCTGTTCAGGAGAGGCGTAGAAGATCACAGAGCGGTACTGCGTGCCCCGGTCGTTGCCCTGACGGTTGGCCGTTGTCGGGTCGTGGAGCCTAAAGAAGTATCGCAGCAGATCTGCGTAGGAGAGCTTCGCAGGGTCAAAGACCACTCGCACCGACTCAGCGTGACCGGTCGTGCCCATGCTGACCTTGTCATACGACGGAAACGGAAGCCTTCCACCGGTGTATCCAACCTCCGTGGAGATGACCCCAGGCAGCTGCCGGATCAGCTCTTCAACTCCCCAGAAGCAGCCCCCTGCCAGCATCGCGACCTCTTCGCTAGGCGCTGCCTTCGGAGTTGGGTGCGGCGTGGCGAGACCAGCCGCCTCAAATTGCTTCAGGTACACTCCGTATCCTTCCTGCTCAAGGTCCTGAACGGGGATAAAGCGCAGCGAAGCTGAGTTGATGCAGTACCGCAAACCGTTGGGTCCCGGCCCATCGGGAAAGACGTGGCCGAGGTGCGAGTCCCCCTCAGCGGAGCGCACCTCAGTGCGCTGCATGCCGTGAGAGCTGTCGCTCTTCTCGGTGACAGCGCTGTTGCCGATAGGCTTAGTGAACGATGGCCAGCCGGAACCTGAGTCAAACTTGTCGAGCGAGCTGAAGAGCGGCTCGCCTGAGACGACATCAACGTAGATGCCCGGGCGGTGGTTGTCCCAGTACTCATTCGCAAACGGCGCTTCGGTGCCGCACTGCTGAGTAACCTGGTACTGCAGCGGCGAGAGCTTCTTTTTTAGCTCCTCGTCACTCATCTTCTTCTTGTCGTCTGCCATAGCGGAACCTCCTGTTACTACACACGCAATACAGAGCAGGCTTAGGGCCAAAATTCGCTTGCCTATCGTCATCACACCAGCGTACTCCACCATGACCTTGTACCTCACTCCGCAAACCAGCATCGAGGGGTAAATCGCCCTGGATGGCTGTAGTCTACTATCTTTTGCTCTGGGGGTGGCCTGGGAAGCGCAGTGAACTGATCAGCTATGCCCTGGCCGAAACCAGGGCACGGGGAGAACGGCTACGGGGGCTTCTCCTGAGGCCAGACTGTAGATGGACGCGACTGTGGCTGGGCTATTCGGATTACTGCTTCCGTCTCCCAAAGTCCCGCTAACTACCAAGACAGACTGGGCACACCGGACGTGTTTAGCTATCGCCTAGGGAGCACCAGGAACGGCGGCTGCCTGTCATCCTCGCCGTGCACCTCTACGCGTCGCTCGACCAGGGTCGTTAACTCATGAGCAATCTTCTGCGATATCGCATGCGAGAGCTTCGTCAAGTCTAGGTCCTGCCCGTTTGCCGAGCTTGGCGCGTGTCGCGCAACTTCCGCCGCACAGATCGCCTCTACCTTCGCTCGTAGATCAAGTATCTCTGGCCGCGCGGCGAGCTTCGCTCTCCAGCGCTCAAACTGCAGCAGCCCGTACTCGATCACGAGCTCCGCTTCCTTGGCGGCAGCCTCGCGCAACGCCCGGTTCTCAGCGGCAATTCCGGCCAGATCGTCGATGTTGTAGAGATACACGCTATCGCGCTCGGCAAGCTCTGGCGCGAAGTTGCGCGGGAGCCCCAAGTCTATGAGGAAGAGAGGCTTGTCTCTCCCTCTGCCGCGAAGCGATGCGGCAGAGAGTATCGGACGGTCAATCGCTATCGAGCCGATCACGATATCTGCCTGGTCGATCACTCGATCTACGTCACCGAGCGCAACTGCCGCACCGCCAAACCTCTCTGCAAGCTCAGCAGCGCGCTCAACTGTGCGGTTGGCAACAACGATGCGCGAGCAGCCGTGCGAGCAGAGGTGAAGCGCCGCAAGCTCCGCCATCTCGCCACTGCCGATGATGAGCACTGAGGTCTTCGAGAGGTCCGAAAATATCTGCTGGGCTAGCCTGACTGCGACGTAGCTGACAGAGACTCCGTGCTGCGAGATGTCGGTGTGGGCCCGAACTCGCTTGGCGACATGAAAGGCGCTCTGAAAGAGGTGATGAAGGTGTGAGCCGACACTCCCTGCCTCGACTGCGCGGCGGTAGGCCTGCTTCACCTGCCCGAGGATCTGCGCTTCGCCGAGCACCATCGAGTCTAGGCTCGAAGACACGCGGTAGATGTGGCGAACGGCTTTCTGGTCGCAGAGCTGGTACAGCACCTCCTCACTGGAGGCGTGAGCTTCAAGCAAAGAGCTGAAAAATGCGCGGATCCCCCCACCTTCTCCCCCGACCGAGACTATCTCGAAACGGTTGCAGGTAGAGATAACCGCAGCTTCGCGGGCTAACCCCTCTTGCACGATGCGTTGCGCGAGCTTCTCCGGCTCGGGCGCCTTGCGCGCAAGCACCTCTCTGCCGGCGACATCCAGCGTGCGGAAGCTAACACCCGTGACGATAACTGCCGGATCGTAGGAGCTTGGGACCACTATTGCTGCTGAGCTGCTCATCTCTTGCGCCTCACGAGAAGAGCTCCGCATGGGTGAATCGGCCAGCAAACGCCATTACGACGAAGGCAGTGACGAGAAACGACGCTGTGACGAGAACCGTCAGCCGCGACACCTGTTTCGGTGACCACTTGAGCACAAGCCTGACGTGCAAGATGAACGCGAGCAGCATCCAGGTAACGAGTCCGGAGATAACGGAGGTATCAGCCGTAAGAATCGGCTGTTGCCGGCTCACTGCCCAGAGGCTGCCCGAGAGCACCACGAACGAGATCGCAACGAACCCCACCTGGATGAGCTGGCGGTTGAGCATGTCGAGCATCTGCAGATTCGGCCCAGAGATGCTGAGCGCTCCGGCCTTACGCGCCTTGATGCGCCCCTCAACGATTAGGAAGACGGCGCTAACAACGAGCGCCATCGCGAGACTCACGACGGCTACGAGCGCCGGAACCCCGTGTAGGAGCGACAGGAGTATCCCCTCCTTAGCCTGGCTAGCGTCAGTTGGCAGCAGCGACGGCGTCTCTTGGTGCAGCAGGTACGACGAGCTGCCCATGAAGAGGACGATTGCGGGTATAAGGAAGGCGGCAACTATTGGGTAGTTGAGCCTGTGCTGCAGCGCTGCAAAAGCGGTGGCAAGCCCCCACGAAGCGATCAGGAAGTAGTCTGCTCCGTTTTCGAGGAGCACGTAGCGCGAGTCATTGAGCACAAGGCCAAGCGTGACCGTGTGCAGAGCGAGAGCGCTGTAGAACGAAAGCTGCGCAACCCTGACCGTGCGCCCCGCTCGGCTTGGGCGCCAGAGCTGGAAGAGCATGAGGGCGGTCGCCACAATGTACAGCGCTATCGATGTCACTGCGAGCAGATGCGTCATGGCTACACCGAGTGAACAAGCTCAACTAGCCGCTGCACGTTTTCGGGCGGGGTGTGCGGCAAGACTCCGTGACCGAGGTTAAAGATGTGCGCCGGAAGCGTGGCGCCATCGGAGAGTATCTCACGGGCGCAGCGCTCAACGTACTCCCACGGTCCGGCGAGGAGCTGCGGGTCGAGGTTGCCTTGCAACGGGAGATCCCGCCCCAGCAGGACGCGCGCCTGAGGGAGCGTCAAACGCCAATCGACACCGAACGCGCTCGCATTGAGTTTTGAGAGCTGCGGGAAGAGTCCGGCGACTCCTGTTGCGAAGAACACGAGCGGCACGTCTACTCGGGCGCGAACCTCTGAAACGACCTGCGTGAGGTACGGCTCGACGAAGCGCTCGTACTCACGTGGGCCGAGGTAGCCTAGCCACGAGTCAAAGAGCTGAAGCGAGCGGCAGCCAGCCTCGACTTGCGCCACGAGGTACTCAACGCAGAGTGGAACTAGCTTCTCCTGAAGTGCGCGCCACGTTGCTGTGTCGCCAACCATCATCGCCTTTGTACGCTCGAGATCGCCTGGGCTCTGCCCCTCAATCAGGTAACACGAGAGGGTAAATGGTGCGCCGGAGAAGCCTATCAGCGGAGTTTTCTCGCCAAGCTCGCGCACGACGAGCTTTATTGCGTCGAGGGTGTACGGGGTGTTCTCTGCGGGCGACGGGAGCCTGAGCTTCGCGACATCGGCAGCGCAGCGAACGGGATTGTCGATGACGGGCCCCTCGCCTTTCTTAAACTCAAGATTCGCTCCCATTCCGATGAGAGGTGTCAGGATGTCTGCGAAGATAATCCCTGCATCGAGGGGGAAGCGCCTGAGCGGTTGCAGCGTCACCTCGCACGCAAGCTCCGGCGTCATGACCATCTGCAGCATGGAGCTCTTCTCGCGCAGTGCACGGTACTCCGGGAGATACCGGCCTGCCTGACGCATGAGCCAGATCGGCGGCCGCGAGCCACGCTTTCCACGCAGGGTTTCAATGAAGAGCGACACCACCTCTCTCCTCCCTAGCTCTTCGGCACGATGACTTCTTGGCCGCCCATGTACGGGCGGAGCGCCTTCGGAATTGTCACCGAGCCGTCGGCGTTCTGGTGGTTCTCGAGGAGCGGAATCAAGATACGAGGTGATGCAACAAGGGTGTTATTAAGCGTATAGCAGAAGACGTTCTTGCCGTTTCCATCCTTGTAGCGCGTGTTGAGGCGCCGCGCCTGGAAGTCGTAGAACGACGAGCAGCTGTGGGTCTCGCCGTACGCCTTTCTCGATGGCATCCAGGCCTCAATGTCGTTCTTGTACACCTGCCCCTGGCCCATGTCGCCGGTACACACGTCGACCACGCGGTACGGAAGCTCCATAAGCTGCATGAGCTTCTCGGCGTTGCCGAGCAGCTCCTGGTGCATCTTCATGCTCTCGTCTGCGTCAGCGCGGCACAGCACGACCTGCTCAACTTTGTAGAACTGGTGAACTCGGTACAATCCGGCTGTGTCCTTGCCATACGCGCCCGCCTCCCGCCTGTAGCACGGGGAGTATCCGGCGTAACGCTTCGGAAGCTCCTCTTGCGTGAGGATCTCTTCAGCGTGGAACGACGCTACCGGAACCTCGGATGTGCCGATTAGGTAGTAGCCGTCATCTCGCTGGTCGAGGTGGTACGCCATCTCTTCTCCGCCGGGGAAGTAGCTGGTGCCCATCATCGCGTTCCAGTTGACGATGTGCGGCGGGTCCATCAGGGTGTATCCGGATTTGTGCAGCAGGTCGAGCGCCAGGCTCATGACGGCGTGTTGCAGTCGCATGCCATCTCCCTTGAGGAAGTAGCTCCGGGTGCCCGCAATCTTGACGCCGCGCTCGACGTCGAAGAGATCAAGCTCCTTGCCGAGGCGAATGTGGTCGCGCAGCTCGAAGGAAGGCTTCGGCACTTCGCCCCAAGCGCGGCTGAACACGTTCTCCGAATCGTCTTTGCCTACCGGAACCTGGGGCAACGGGATGCTCGGCAGGAGAAGCTGCTGCTTCTGCCACTGCTCCTCAAGCTCCTTCAGGGCGTTCGTTGCCTCTTTGAGCTTCTCGGCTAGGCCCTTCATCTCAGCCAGCTTCGCTTCCTTCTCGGCCCCTGAGAGCTTGGGGATCTCTTTGCTGACGGCGTTCTGCGAGGCGCGCATCGACTCGAAGTCAGCGCGCGACTTGCGGTACTCAGCGTCGAGCTTCAGGAAGGCTGCGACGTCAAACTTGATGCCCTTGTTCTGGCAGGTGCGCTGGTACTCTTCTGGTCGCTCGCGAAGGTCGTGAAGATCGATCATGGGACTCCATTCGGACAGGGCTGCAAGCCCAAGATTTCAGCACGTTAGAGTATGCTAGGCGGTGCAATTTATCAAGGAAGGCGCGCCCGCAGAAAAGCCTATATCTTTCCGGGAGTGCCACTCACAACACCAGCCGAAAGCGGCAGATAATGCAGACAGACCGGCTCCTTACCCCTCGCTGACCTCGCCGCCCTCTTTGTGCCTCTTAACCTCGCGGTGTCGTGCAACCGCACTGCTCGCCCAACGATAGACCGGTGTCACCGCTACCACGAAGGGCTTCGGACAACGTGCCTAGCTCGCCTTTGTCATGAGCTCCTCGATCACCCCATCTTCGGAGTGCTCCGCAGCTTCGGCGAAGACCTGCAGCCCGCACCCGCGAACGGCTTCTGAGGTGACCGGACCCACGGAGACGATCCTGAGCGACTCAAGGGCTGCTCGGTCGTCCTTGAAGGCTCGCGCAGTGGCACGAACGGCCGAGGGGCTCATAAAAATAATGTAGGCCTCAATCCCGGCGAGCCCACGCACTTTGTTCCGCAGCTCCTCTGTGAGAGGCGCATCGACGATGCAGTACGTGTCGACTATCTCGACCTGAAAGCCACACGCGCGCAGAGCAGGACCGAACACATCTCGGCCGTCGGCAGACTGGGGCACAAAAACCTTGCTCTGGTCGTCCATAAAACGCGCCAGCTCAGCGGCGAATTCCTCGGCAACGAATCGGGTCGGAAGGAAGTCTGGCTGGCGCTCGAAGCAGGCCTTAATAGCTTCTGCTGTTCCCTTGCCCTGCGCAGCCAACGATATGGTGCTCGGGATCTTGCTCGTTTGCGTCGACTTTTCGAGCACATTCTTGAAAACGAAAACCGCCGATGGGCTCAAGAACGCGATCCACTGGTCGGTCGAAGCGATCACCCGCCGCACCGCCTCCTTCGTCTGGGCACTAACGCTGAGCTGCTCTACCTTCGAGATCGGGAGCACGATTGGGCGAAATCCCAGCTTGGCTAGCCTGTCGCGCAGCCGGTCTGCACCGGCGTAGGCCCCCTCAGGCCGCGTGACGATTACTGTTGAGCGCACCCTGTCCATATACTGAGCTGTTTATAGCGTAAGCCCCACCGGCGAGACGGTCTAGCCCGAATTAGTGCTCACCTCTAAACGGCTGCTGATAGCTCGGTTTTGGGGCGAAATCGAGACATTTTGGGAAGGTGCCCGGAAGAATTGGCCCGATGTGAGTGCGCAGCCAAACAGCGTCGGAGGCTAGCGGCCAACCACGAAGCCCTTCCGCCTGGCTTCCTCCGCCATGCTCTGGCCAATCTTCTCAGCTTCGCTGCTTAGGCCCTCGGTCTGGACCTCGAAAGCCGTTTTGCCATCCGGCGAAACGCAGCGACCGCGGAAAGTAAGACGCAGAGAGCCAGCTACTACTGCCCGAGCAGCAACGGGAGTATTACAGCCGGCTTCAAGCGCTCTTAGGAACGAACGCTCCGCTGCTACCTCTGCCGCCGTTCTTAAGTCGTGCAGCAGCGAGAGCATCTCGTGAAGTTCTCGGTCCGAGGCTCGGCACTCAACCGCTAGCGCCCCCTGACCAGGTGCCGGAAGCATGATGTCGTCGCTTAGGATCTCAGTGATCTCCCCCTCAAGCCCCAACCGCTGGAGGCCGGCTTCTGCCAGGACTATCGCATCGAAATCACCGCCCTCTGCCCGCAGCTTCCTGAGCCTTGTGTCGACGTTGCCGCGAATGTGGGCTGTCGTGAGGTCTGGGCGCACGCGCAGGATCTGAGAGGATCTGCGCAGAGACGATGTGCCAACAACTGCGCCAGCTGGAAGCTGCGCAAGCGTCTTTCCGCTTCGCGACACGAAAGCGTCGGCAGCCGAGCCGCGAGCTGGGATGGCTCCAATCACAAACTCTGCCGGAAGCTCGGTAGGAAGATCTTTCAGGGAGTGAACCGCCAGGTCGATTTCACGCCTGACCAGAGCCTCCTCGAGCTCAGCCGTGAAGAGCCCTTTTCCCCCGATTGCCGGCAGGGCGATGTTGCTCTCCTGCGTGCGGTCCCCGCTGGTCACGATGTGTCGCAACTCGACCGTCAGGCTCGGGAAAGCGGCTTCGAGGGCGGACTTGATAAAGCCGCTCTGCCAGAGCGCCAGCGCACTCTTGCGTGTTCCTATGACGATACTGTCCTTCATATCCGGATTCCTGAGCTGGGGCGGGACTATAGGTCATGCGGCGGGCGGTGTCGAGAAACCGGGGACAGCAAATGTCTCGCGTAGACGGCTAGTTGAATCCCCCAGCGTGCCTGTCTTGGGGAGCGGCTACGATTTGCAGACCGGTATGGAACCCCGCTTCCACTGGCGGCCCCCCATGGATGCTAACGCGCTGTCTCAAGCACTGATTTTTTAGCTGGTCCGGCACTTGCTCACTCTTCTTTGTCCGGCTTAGGGCATTTAGGGGAAAGTCGTATGCAGTCAAAAAACCCTCTCAGTTGCAGCCTCCAATCGACACCAGAACAGAGCCCCAAAAGCTCAACTTTTTCAGCGGAATGCCGTTGTACGTCGCTGAAAAGGCACGCCATGAGCTGTTCCTGCCGTACCATCATAGCTTCCTTGCTCGCCGCCCTCCTTGAGAGCCTCCCAGCAGTTGCGGCTGACGAGGAGAAGTTCGTGTACTCCGGCGCTATCCTAAAATCGACTGGTCCTACCCTCGCTGCGGCTCGCGTCAATTCAAACCTCAAGGGCAACTCAGCTCTCAAGGCGGGCAGGCTGCGTTCAGAGCGGCTCTCAAACGGAATCGTGCTCGTGGATGATGAAGGGAGCGCGCTCGCCTCAGCCTCTGGAACTGATGCGAACCCCGACGTTTTCTCCGGCAAGAAGGATCCGTGCCGCAAAGCGAAGATTCGTCGGCTGATGAAAGAGATTGGGGGGCACGTCTCGTGCTCACCGAACTGGGAAGTTCGCGCGACTGCAACAACCCCGAACGACCCGTACGCGGCGAGCATGTACGCCATATCGCAGATGGGCTTGCCGCAGGCCTGGGACCAGACAACCGGCTCAAATGAGGTAGTCATTCAGGTCATCGACACCGGAATCAGGTACGACCACCCGGACTTGGCCGCTAACATGTGGAAAAACCCGGGCGAGGTTGCTAGCAACGGCATCGATGACGACGCAAACGGCTACGTTGACGACGTCTACGGCATCAACGCAATCACCAACTCCGGCGATCCGATGGATGACCACTACCACGGCACACACGTTGCCGGAACGATAGGCGCCGTCGGCAACAACAACCAGGGAGCTGTTGGCGTCGCTTGGAAAGTGAAGCTCATGGGCGGAAAGTTCCTGAGCTCGACCGGAAGCGGCAGCTCGTCAAACGCGATTAAGGCGATCGACTACGGTCGCGTGATGCGCCAACGTGGCATTAAGCTCGTTGCCAGCAACAATTCCTGGGGCGGCGGCGGTTTTAACGCGGCACTGCTCAGCGCCATCAAGAATTCAGGAGATGCCGGCATCGTGTTTGTTGCAGCTGCTGGAAACGCCGCGACTAACACGGACTACTCGCTCAACTACCCATCTTGCTACGACTCTGCGAACATCATCTCAGTCGCATCAAATGACTCTAGCGCGAACCTGTCGTACTTCTCGAACTACGGCGTCACCACAGTCGACATCTCCGCTCCCGGCAGCTCGATTCTCTCCACGTACCCGACGAACACGTACGCGTACCTGAGCGGCACATCGATGGCGACTCCGCAGATCTCGGGACTCCTCGCGCTCGCTCAGTCTCTGAGCCCAAGAACGTTGACCGTGCAGGAACTCATAAACAGCATCCTCCTGACCGGCAGCCCAACAGCGAGCCTGACGGGCAAGGTGAAGACCGGAGCGATTGCGAATGCTCCGGGAGTTCTCAATTACGTCGCCTCCCTCGTTGGAACTCCGGCTCCGACTCCTGTTGTAACGCCAACCCCTGTTGTTACAAGCACCGCTGCTCCGACGATGACACCGTCACCGTCTGCGACCCCGGCCATAACGCCGATCATCACCGGCACGCCAGTCAGCAACACCCCAACTCCGATGCCGACGTACACTTCTTCGCCGACCGGCACGCCGACCAACACCCCGACCGTCACTTTCACCGCAACGCCGAGCTGGACGCCACAGCCCACGCTGACCCCGTCGCCGACCTATACTGCAACGCCTACCCGAACAATGACTCCTACTCGGACTGCAACTCCGACACGGACTATGACGCCGACTCGCACCGTGACTCCAACCGCTACACCTACCCGTACGGCAACGCCAACAAGAACGATGACACCAACTCGCACGCCAAGACCAACGCGGACGGCTACCCCAACCCGAACGCCCCGACCTACCGCAACGCCTCGTCCAACTTTCACGGCACGTCCCACCGCAACACCTTGGTGGGCTCAACCCACTCCGTCCTCGTGGCGGTCACGCGACTTAAGCTTCTAGTAGCGTGCAGAGAGGACCCTCCTTGGTCTCCCGAGAGCTTGCGAGAGGCCACGCAGAATCCCGACCAGAGATTCGCTCGACCCTTTAGCTCCTCCCCTCTGCCCGAGGAATCGGCGCAGAGGCGCCCAAAGAGGTGGCTGACTTCAACGCCCAAATGACGCATACTCCCGGCCATGCGCCGGATACCTGCCCTGATTGCGTCCTTGGCTGTGTGCGCAGCCGTAGCAAGTATTGCCCTCGTGGGCTGCAAACGCTCCGATTCGTCCGCGGGCGAGCCGCACATCGCCTACATAACAAACGGAATAGCTGCCTTCTGGACGATTGCAAAAGCGGGCGCGGAGGCGGCTGGCAGAGACTTGAGCGTGAAGGTCTCTGTCCATATGCCCGCAGAGGGGATCGCCGACCAAAAGCGCATCATCGAAGACCTTATCATCAAGGGGGTCGATGGCGTGGCGCTCAGCCCAATCGACTCGACCAATCAGGCGAGCTTTATCAACGAGACCGCTGCGCAGACAGCCCTCATCACCCAAGACTCGGATGCGCCCAACACCAAGCGCCTCGCGTACATCGGAATGGACAACTACCGGGCTGGCCGCATGGTCGGCGAGCTTATAAGAGAGTCGCTCCCGAACGGCGGGAAGCTGGCAATCTTCGTTGGACGTCTTGAGCAGGACAACGCGCGCAAACGGCGGCAGGGCGTTATCGATGAGGTGCTCGGGCGCAGCTTCGACTCAACTCGCTACGATCCTCCCGGAGAGGAGCTGACTGACGGGAAGTTCTCAGTCGTTGTGACGCTCACCGACCAGTTTGATCGAGTCAAGGCTAAGGGCAACTGCGAGGACGCCATGCTGCGCCATCCTGATCTCGCCGGCATTATCGGCTTGTTTGGGTACAATGCCCCGATCTGCCTTGAAGCGCTCAAGCAGCACAACAAGCTCGGCGCAATAAAAGTTTTCTCGTTCGACGAAGCTGACGAAACGCTGCAAGGCATCAAGGATGGCTCAGTGGTTGGCACAGTCGTGCAGAACCCATACGAGTACGGCTTTCAGTCGGTAAAGCTCCTCAAGGAGATCCTGGCGGGCAACCGTGGCGCGATCCCTGAGTCAAAGGTCATCGACATCCCTGCGCGCCGCATCGATCGCTCGAACGTCGACTCCTTCTGGGCTGACCTCAAGGCGAAGCTGACTGCACCATGACCGCGCTCGTTGAGGCCCGTTCGCTCTCCAAGTCGTTCGGCGCCAATCGGGTGCTTGCGGATGTGTCCCTCTCTATCAACTCCGGAGAGATCGTTGCTCTTATCGGGGAGAACGGTGCCGGAAAGAGCACCCTCGCAAAGATCATCTCCGGCATCGAGCAGGCTGACTCAGGCCAGCTCCTGCTCAACGGCTCAAGTGTGGAGTTCTTTCAGCCGCGCGATGCCATCGATTCCGGCATCGGCATAGTACACCAGGAGCTGTGCCTGGCTGAGAACTTAACCGTCGCGGAGAATATCTGCTTGGGGCGAGAGCCCACTCGATTCGGAGCCCTCGATAGGCGGGCGATGCGATCAGTGGCAGCAAAAGCGCTCGAGCGCCTCGGTTGCGGGCTCAAGCCCGAGCAGCTCGTAGCCTCGTTGTCGACCGCCGACCGGCAGCTTGTAGAGATCGCGCGCGTGCTCTCGTACGACGCCCGACTCCTGATCTTTGATGAGCCCACCTCGAGCCTAAGCGACTCGGAGGCTCACGCCCTGATGCGGCTCATTAAGAGGCTCAAAGGAGAGGGAGTGGCTATCTTGTACGTGTCGCACCGCCTTCCGGAAATTCAGGAGATTGCTGACCGCGTCGTGGCGCTGCGCGACGGGAGAAACTCGGGCGAGCTGCTCGAAGGGCCGTTCAGCCGAGATGGTCTCATATCGCTCATCGTTGGCCGGGAGCTTTCGGATATCTACGGGTACCGAGCGAGGCAGCCGGGAGAGGTCGCTCTCTCCGCTGAGCTGCTGCGCCCCTCGATACACCATGAGCCGTGCTCATTCACGGTGCGCAGCGGCGAGATAGTGGGGATCGCGGGGCTTGTCGGCTCCGGGCGCTCCGAGCTGCTTGAGTCGATCTTCGGCATTCGTCCCCCCGTATCAGGCTCCGTGTCGCTTTTTGGAGCGCGCGTGTCGATGGAGTCGCCCCTAGAGGCAACTCAAGCCGGGCTCGCGCTCGTTCCTGAGAGCCGCAAGGAGCAAGGGATCCTCGCCGAGATCTCAATCAGCGAGAACGTTTCTCTCTCTCGCATGGCGAGCGGCAGCTCCCTTGCGTTGCGCAGCCGGGCCGCCGAGCGCTCGCTTGCCCAGCAGACAATTGAGTCGCTCAAGGTGCGTTGCGCGGGGGCCTCTCAGCCTGTCGGGCGGCTCTCTGGCGGGAATCAGCAGAAGGTCGTGCTCGGTCGCTGCCTAGCCACGAATCCGCGCGTGCTGCTGCTCGACGAGCCTACTCGCGGCGTTGACGTAGGGGCACGACGCGAGATCTACTCGCTGCTCTTCTCCCTGGCGGAGAGCGGGCTCGCTGTGCTCTTTGTCTCAAGCGAGCTTGAGGAAGTGATCGGCATCTCAGATCGGGTGCTCGTGATGGGCGATGGCGGAATTCGGGGCGAGATCCCGCGCGCCGACCTCTCCGAGCACGCAATTATGTCACTCGCATCACCACACCAGAGGATCGCTGCATGAAGAAGAACTTGGGCCTCATTGTGCTGCTCCTTGCAGCTTCCGCATTTACCTACCTCTTGAACGACAGGTTCCTCGCCCCCGTGAATATCGAGAACCTGCTGCGGCGCACCGCGCTCTTTTCGCTCTTGAGCATCGGCGTCTCGTTCGTCATCACGAGCGCGGGGATAGATCTTTCGATCGGCTCGGTGGTGTGCCTTGTGGGAACCCTCCTGCCCTACCTCGTTGTGCAGACGGGCTGGTCTTGGCCGGTAGCGCTCGGGGCGCTCCTGCTGCTCGCCGCAGGCCTTGGCCTGATGCATGGAGTTTTGGTCACGAAGCTCCGGCTTCAGCCGTTTATCGTCACGCTGTGTGGGCTCCTCCTCTATCGCGGAATCGCCCGCGGCGTAACCGGCGATCAGACGCAGGGGTTTGGCCTTGAGTTTGAGGGGCTGCGCTCAGTGGCAACTGGGAAGCTTCCAACGTTTGGCTTTTTGCCGGTAGAGATCCCGTACGTCGTTTTTATCACTCTCGCCGTGGCCTTGGTCGCGGGCTTTATTATGACGCGCACCCCATTCGGGCTTTTCTTGAGGGCCATCGGCCGCAATGAAGTCGCCGCTCGCTACAGCGGCGTCGACACCGACCGGGTTAAGATTATTGCGTACATGCTCTGCTCTGCCCTTGCTGGCGTGGGCGGCGTGCTCTTTATCCTGGACGTAAACTCGGCGCAGCCCTCGGACTTCGGCAACTTCTACGAGCTGTACGCAATCGCCGCAGCCGTGCTCGGCGGCTGTAGCCTTAAAGGCGGAGAGTCGAGCATCGTTGGCGTCATTATCGGGGCAACCCTTATGCAGGTGCTCCGAAACGCGATTGTGCTGCTCGACGTTCCAACCCAGCTTGAGTTCGCAATTATTGGCGCCGTAATCCTCGGTGGTGCCGCCGCCGAGGAGCTTGTGCGGCGCACTGCTGCCCGGACTGCTGCCGCGTAGCTGGCCTCTGTCGTTCGCCCCATACGAGTTTTTCGTAGATGCGGCGCTTTGAGCACGTCGCAATCCGCATAATGTTTCACGGCGATGGAAGCACACTTCCCACTCCTCGCCTGCTTTCTCGCGCAACTAGCTGAGTATCTGTGCTTTTGCAGAGCTGGTCCGAACCTTGCTCATTGCTCCTACGTGGGCGGCGACGAGCCGCAAGGATGGAGTAGCCCTGATGAAGTACAGAGCCTTTATGTTTAGCCTTGCTGTTTCAATCACTCCCGCTCTCGCAATCGCGCCACAAACGGCCGCTGCGCAGGATGCGTGCAGTGTTGAAGAAGTTGATGATGCGCTAAACCAGCTCTCGTGTTTTGCAGATGGTGTCTACCTAGCGCCGGACGCTATTGCCGAATCAGTCTCTCAGATCTGTTACGACGAATACTCTGAAGATGCGTGTCGAGCATGTTTTAGCCGCGCTCGACGCAAGCTCTACCCGGCCTTCAAGGGGCTCGGACGGCTCGGACTTATCTCGCGCGAATTCGCGTCGAGTGTGAGGGATGCGATTGATTTTGCAGAGGATGAAACGTGCTACCTCGCGGACGACTGGCCGTGGGATTCCGGCGACGACGACAGCAACGACGACAGTGCGTCACGCAGAAGGCAGAGAGGACGGAGCGGAAAGGATGAGGATGGTGCCCGAGGCCGCGCGGCAGCAGCAGCCGGCCCCCGCTCGTCAATCGGGGGCAGAGGAACGGAAACTCGACAGCTCGTCGAGGACCTCTGCCCCTGCAATAGCCCTCGTTGGTCGCAGGCGGGAGGACAGTCGTCCTTCCTGTCCTGCACCGACAAGGTAACAGATATCCTGACCCGGCACGGGAAGATCGACTCGCGTCGGGCCAAGGAGCTACGAAGCCAATTGCAACGCAGTGAATGTGGAAGGTAAGGAGGATACAGAAAGGATGAAATAAACGCCGTCCCGCATCCGGGGGAAATCCTAAGCCCCCCAGCCTCATCTTAAGCCCCTCGCCTAACGGCGACCCTCGGATGCGGACCTCGGCTCTCTCAAGGTGTCATAGCCAACCTCTCCTTACCTTCCGCATTTTTTTTCCGCCCCAACTCGCCATTAACCTCTCCCAACCAAAACCTCCCTAGCTCAAAGGCCCGTCACCGGGAACGGGAACGGTTCCGGTTCCGGTTCCGAAATCCCCAACACCTTAAGCCACGAAGAGATCAACACTCCCGTAGCTCGAATGCCGACTAGGGAAAAAATCTGCCCGAGTAAAATCACCAAAGGTGGGGTTGTAGCCGCGTTTAGCGGCGAGAGGGGGCACTAGCCCCCTTGGCTCAAATGCCGAATGGGAGAAACGGAGGAAATGGACCTGCAGAGATTCGAACTCTGGACCCCCAGCTTGCAAGGCTGGTGCTCTAC
>CAYPUA010000018.1:59961-63477 GCA_964413875.1 uncultured Bdellovibrionales bacterium | reverse complement strand
GCTCAACGCTCGTGCCGAAGCGCTGCTCGAACGCCCGCGCATGTTGCGGGTAGAGGCAGGAAGACGTCGAGACGACCCGCATGCTGCGGGGTAGAGACAGCCCGCTCGGCGCGTTGATCAACGACTGCACCACTGCCGGCGCACCGTAGAGCATCTGCGGATTGTGCCGTTCTGCGCTCAAGATGAGATCCTCAGGCGAGTCCCCATCTGGAATAACGAGCGTAATGCCGAAGCGGACATAAGTCAGGATCGACACCACGAAGTGGTACGCCATCGGGAGCACCCACAGCACGGCATCTCCTTGCGAGAGCCGCAGCCCTTCCACCGCCGCCTCAGTGCGCTCGAACACGGTCTGGTGCGAGAGCACTACTCCTTTGGCTGAGCCGGTCGTTCCAGAGGTGAAGCGGATCACCGCTGCGTTTGGAACCCCAGGTGCGACTTTTAGGTGATACTCTCGCGGCCGCATAGCGATCGAGAACCTGCCCCGCTGGGTTTCCGTAGAGCGCGGAAGATCGTGCGAGAAGGAGCCCTCGTGCAGAACTCCGGCCAACGGCACGAGCTCCAGCATCCGGTTGACCTCTTGCGGCCGGAGGTTCTCAGAGATCGGCATCACCACCGCGCCGCTCGCGAGCCCAGCGAAGAGCCCAACAAGGAACTCAGGTCCGTTCGCAGCCACCAGTCCGAGACCCATGCCAGGCCTAATCCCAGCCTCGAAAAGAGCCTGCTTTAGCTCTTCAGAGCGCTTTAGGAGCTCTCCGAAGGTGACGCTCTCCCCACGGGCAGTAACCGCGACTTTTGAGGGCCAGAGCTCTGCAGCTCGGGCTAGGAAGGAGTAGGCGTTCATTGGGGGGAGTATAGGCTGCATTTTTCTTGGGAACAAAGGGTAGGGGGCGTTTCTGTTACGGGGAAGGTCTCTGTGCGCGGCGGGGATGTAGTACTGCTGGTCTCGAGGCCGGAATCGGAGCCGGAGCCGGAACCGGCAACGGCTCCGGTTCCGTGTACCGGGATGTGCACGTTTATGTTCGCGTTTACCAGCACGTAGCCTTGGCCCGCTGAGGGGGTGATACAAAGAGAGCGGCGAAAACGGCGAGCGATGGAAAGCGAAGCAACTTGGATTTCTCCCGGCTCCCTGCTCTCGCCGCCCTCTTTGTTTCTGCCCCCAACTATGGTGCTCCGACCGGCCTAAGGCGAGGAGCGGATAGCGACGGCTGAGGTGTAGGTCTGGGAAGTGCCCTCCTCGGTGCGAAGCCCGACCTTGAACTGCACAATCGATGGGAGGGTAAAGGCGCGCGGGCCAGCCCACTCAGGCAGCCACTCGTTGTTGCGCTTGTCGAAGAACTGAAACTCAAGCGAAGAAAGGTTCTTCGTGATGGGGAAGCGGATCGCGTTGGCGCACGCGCGCTGCTTGTTTCGGCTGATAGGTATCTCGTCTCGCACAAGCAGCATGGTCGGGTTCTTGGCGTCCTTCTGCTCCGGATCTGGCTCGACTCGGTAAGTGATCTGAACGAGGCCCGAGTGAGTGCCGCCGTCTGGAACGTACTGGCCCGCTTCACGCGCCAAGAACGTGAGCGAGTCAGTGCGAGCCTCGTTCTCGCTCTTCTGTTCACTAAAGAAAACCGGCGGCGTTGATGACTGTGGAGGCGCAGAGGTGTCGCACTGCACGCTGCCTCCGGTCTTGACTGCAAGCTGCAGCTCGCGAGAGATGCGGGTCAGCACAGAGTTTGCGATGTAGAGGCCGTCGCGCTGGTCGTCGACGACCGATTTCGCTTTGACGAGCCCCATAATCACCTTGTAGTTGAGCGACATCATGAGCGCCAGGATCGCCATGGCGAGCGTGACTTCAAGCAGCGTCAGGCCAGCTTGGCGTTGGGGGCTCTCTGCGCGGCGCTTCTGCGAGAACTTCACTAAATCCCAGGGCCTCGCGGAAAGAGGTAGTCAATCTTAAAGGAGTCTCCCACGCCATCGCCCCAGGCGATAACGAGAGCGACCTTTCGCATAGCGGGATTCTGCACGTTTTCGAAGGGCAGATCCCAGTCCTGAATCCTGAGTGACGCCCGGAAGTTCGACTGGGCAGCCTTCTCCTCGTCAGAGGCTGGCTCTGGAACACCGAGGCTCGAAAGGATCTCGGAGACTGGAACCCCTTCCTGATCTGGCAGGTCAAGTGCTGGTCCGGCAGCTTCTATCGACGCCATAATTCTCCTCGCGGCGAGCATCGCCTGTTGCGCGTTCTTGTCTCTCAGCGTGCGGTTGATAGCGGAGCTTTCGAGGCCTACGATCACCGACGCTGCTACAGCGAAAATCGCCAGCGCAACCACGAGCTCTATGAACGAGAAACCACACTGTGTAGGGTGCTGTCGCCTCACGAACGGTCCTTCTGGTTTAACGTGTACTGGTAATCTTTGTACTCGTTGAAGATTTCTGCCAAGCCGGTCCACGGGTTAACGAGGATCGTCTTCTGCATCCCGTTCCCCATCGTGACATGGATCACTCCGAACTCAGAGGCGTTGCGTGGTGAGAAGAGCAGGAATGGGTTCTTGCGCTTCTCGCCGGCCTTTACTTTACCGCGGGGGGTAACTACGTCCTCGAAGTACATCTCGCCTGGAAGCTCAATGGGCTCAGCGAGTGAGGGGAGTGAGGGCGGTGGAATGACAGTCGTGTCACCGCCAGCGTTGGGGCTGAGCAGATTTGCAAGCTCAAGCTGCAGCGGCGGGAGGTTGACCCCGCTCGGATTGACGTCGAGCGAATCGTCAGGGCGCACTACACCGATTCGGTACCGGCGGTTCTCGAGATCGAACTCCATCCGGTAGTACACCTGGTCCATCACAGCCTGGTTGTTGATGAAGACAATGGTGTCAGCCAGCTTGCGAAACGCCGCGTTCTCACGCCATGTGTCCACCACACCGAGCCTGGTCGACACTAGTCCGACTGCAAGCCCGATGATGATGACCACCAGAACGAGCTCCGCAACCGTGAAACCTCGCTGGGTGCTGGCTCGAAGTGGGCGTCGCATTCGCTGCCTGATTACGGTCCTTTGAGTGTGATGTCTTGGTTCGAGCCGGTTCCGCCTGGCTTGCCGTCAGCGCCGAGAGACAGGAGCTCGAAGCTCCGGCCACCGTCGGAGACTTTGTACTGGATCGGGTTGCCGAAACCGTCGTTGACGGCTTCGTTGCCCTTAATGTCTTGCAGGCTGCCAGGGAACTGGTTGTTCGAGACCTGGTACACCGTGAGGTCACCCTTGAGCTGCTCAAGCATCGCTTTGGTTAGCTTCGCCTTCGCCTCTTGAGCTCCTGAGAACACGCCCTTGAGCAGGAAGGAGAGCACGATGCCGATGATGGCGACCACGATGATGATCTCGATCAAGGTCAATCCTCGCTCAAAGCGCGAAAGGGCGCGGCTCGAAGCTGTTCGGCTGGGAGTGTTGCAGTCAGAAGTGGTGCAGAGGCTCATGCTGATTCTCTCGATCTGAGGTTTGGTACGTTCGGCGTCGGATGGCGGCGCTAGCTGCCCGAAACTTGG
>CAYPUA010000018.1:44353-59861 GCA_964413875.1 uncultured Bdellovibrionales bacterium | reverse complement strand
ACCGACATGCCGAGGAAGATAATCATGACCGGCTCAAGCAGGCTCGTGAGCCCAGAGATCGACGAGTTTGCCTCCTGGGTGAAGGTTTTTCCGGCCTTAGCGAGCATGACCTCGAGCTTGCCGCTCTTCTCGCCGATCCCCACCATCTGGCAGAGGAGCGGCGGAAAGAAGCCGCTTCGTGCCAGCTCTTTGCTGAGGCTCCGGCCCTCTCGCACGCCGTCCCGCGCCTCCTCAAGGGCTCGACGCATGTGAACGTTGCTGACGATGTTCTTTACGATATCGAGGGCAGACAGAAGCTCGACGCCTCCACTGAGGAGGGTCCCCAGGGTGCTCGCGACGCGGGCGGTTGAGACTTTCCGGTAGATCGTACCGAACACCGGAATTTTAAGCAGCAATCGATCAATGCTCTCGCGGCCCTTGGTGGTCGCATAGTAACGCTGGATGCCGACCACCATGAGCGCAACGCCAAGCCCCATCGCCCACCAGTACCCGATCACGAGATCCGAGAAGGCGATCACCATCCTCGTTGGAAGGGGTAGGATAAGCTTCTGCTTGACGAAGATCTCCACGATGCCGGGAACGACAAATGCAACAAGAAGAAGAACCACGATAATGCAGAACGAGAACATGAGGGTCGGATACGTGAGCGCGCCAATAACTTTGCGGCGAAGCTCCAGTTGCGCTTCGTAGTAATCAGCGAGGTTGTCGAGCACCGTGTCGAGAGTGCCGGACGCCTCTCCGGAGGTGACCATGTTCACGTACAGTCTCGGGAAGACCTTCGGGTATGCGGCCAAAGCTTTAGCGAGCGACGAGCCCTGCTCAACCCGCTCTTTGATGTCGACCACTATTCGCTTCAGCCCCTGGTGCTGGAGCTGGTCAGCCAGCGACAAGAGGGCGGCCACGAGTGGCAGGCCTGCATTAGAGAGCGTTGCCAGCAGCCGGGTAGCGAGGGTCAGGTCGCGCAGTGTTACTCGGTCGCTGCCAAGAAACCGCTTCACATCCTGGCTCTTCTGCTTGGAAGCTTCAGCGGACTCCTTGATGTCGGTTGGAAAGACGTTCTGAGAGCGCAGCCGTTGCCGGGCTGTGCGGATGCTGTCGGCCTCAAGCGTGCCCTTGAGCTTCTTGCCGGCGGGGTTGAGCGCTACGTATTCAAATACCGGCATAGTGTCGCGTCTCTACAGTCGCCTCTAGATCACGTCGTCGTGGCTCGCCAACAGCACTTCTTCAACGGTGGTAAGCCCAGCCAAGACCTTCTTTCCGCCGTCAGCGCGCAGCGTCGCGAAGCCACGCTTGATCGCCGAGTTCTTGATTGAGTTTGAGTCGAGCCGCTGCAGGATCTGCGAGCGCACCTCGTCATCGATCATTAACAGCTCGTGAATGCCGAGACGGCCGGAGTACCCGCTGCCCTGGCAGTGCGGACAGTCACCGTTGCCGGCACGGAAGGCCTGGCGCGTCGTAACCTGAGCCGGGTTGAGGGAGAGCTCCCGCAGCTCGGCGTCGGAGATCTCGTACGGCACCCGACAGTGCTTGCACAACCGGCGCACAAGGCGCTGTGCCACGACGGCGAGAAGACTGGATGAAACGAGAAACGGCTCAACCCCCATGTCGATTAGGCGGGAAACCGCGCCTGCTGAGTCGTTGGTGTGAAGCGTAGAGAGAACCAAGTGTCCGGTGAGAGACGCCTGGATAGCGATCTCCGCTGTCTCTGCATCTCGAATTTCGCCCACCATCACCACGTCCGGGTCTTGACGCAGGATAGCACGCAGGCCGCTGGCGAAGGTGAAGTCGATCTTCGGATTAACCTGCATCTGCCCGATGCCGTCGAGTTGGTACTCAATCGGATCTTCTACGGTCAGGATGTTTAAGTCGGGCTTGTTGATGTAGGTCAAGCAGGCGTAGAGCGTTGTCGTCTTACCGGAACCGGTCGGACCGGTGACGAGCACGATGCCGTTTGGCTTATCGAGAAGTTTTTTGAGCTTCTGCAGGTTGTCGGCATCGACGCCAAGCACGTCGAGATCAAGCACCGCTCCGGTCTTGTCGAGGAGACGCATCACGATCCGCTCGCCGAACTGGGTTGGCACGGTCGAGACACGGATATCCACCTCTTTGCCGGCAATTTTGAGTCCGATACGGCCGTCTTGCGGTAGGCGCTTCTCGGCGATGTTGAGCCCGGCCATTACCTTAATGCGCGAGATGATAGACGCCTGGAACGCCCGCTCCTCAGTGGCCACGTCGTACAGCACGCCGTCTACTCGGAAGCGCACCTTGAGCTTGTCCTCGAAGCTCTCGACGTGCACGTCAGATGCTCGCTCTGAGCTAGCCTTGAATATAATTGCGTTGACGTAGCGGATGATCGGAGCGTCGTCATCGTCTGAGTCGGTAACGTCGATCTTGAGCTGGTTCGAGAGGTCGTCAGCATCCTCTTTCTTCCCTGATCCAGAGAGCTCGCTTGAGCGGTCGCTCATGAGGCTGGTGCGGATCGAGTTGATCGCCTTGGTGACTTCCTCGGGCGAGGAAACGAGCACCTGAATCGGGCGGCCGTAGCAGATGCGGAGCTGCTCGATAGCTTCAACGTTGAGCGGATCCGCCGTGGCAACGATGACTACCGAGTCATCACCTCCGATCGGGACGGTCAGGAACTGACGGCCCCAGGAGCCTGCAATTCGGTCGAAGTCGCCGCGAATCGGGTTGCGCGGTGGGGCTGGCTCTGGCAGGCGGTCGGCGTACTGCAGGCCAAGGAGCTGGGCCATGACTCGTCCCTGCGAGCCGATGATGGCGTTTCCTGGAATTGCGCCCGGTGTTGCTGGGGGCTGAGGGGTTCCTGTGGTCATTTGCCGCTTCCTTTGATCCATGGGCCGTTGCCCAGGTTCATTATTTCGTACGGCGAGAGGGTGTGCCAGCTCTTTGGAAGGGGATTTCCGCCTGAGCTGCGCGCTGGTGCGGTCCCCTGCACCTCACGCGCCTTGAGCGGAATGTTCTGTCCGTTCCAGCGGAAAGAGTAGGCTTGCCCGGCCTTGAAGAAGCCCTTGGCAGCCTTGGCCGTATCCTCCGGAAGGTAGATGCCAGCAACCTTTGACCTCGCGCCGTCCAGGAACGGCAGATCCTTTACAAAGTCGCCCTTGTTCATCAGCTCAAGCACAACGTACGTGCCCGGGGGGGTGCTCGGAGCTGCCGGCTGAATCGACGTGCTCTTCAGCGCGGCGTGAGGCTCCTGCGAGCCTCCTCCGATAGTGCCGAGGTCTAGCACCTCGCCGTTGCCGGAGTCGGGCAGGCTTGGGCTAAGCTCAAGGTTGAGTGTGCCGTCCTTCGAGCCATCGAGTACGATCGTGCCCTTCTCCTGCACTCGCTCCGGGTTAGAGCGCGCCGCCTTCGCCATCTTTTCTGGAGCGAGGGCTGTGCCAGGCTTCGGGCCCTCGTACGGGACGGTCTCAGCCACTTCGTCGATCTTGGGGCTATCGAGCAGCTGTCCGCGGCGCGGGGCGACATCGTAGTTCATGATAACGTCCTTCATGTGCTCGCGGCCCTCAATCGTCGCGTCGCGCGCGTCGTACTGGTCTTTCACGATGCGCGGCAGGAGGAAGATGAGCAGGTTCTTCTGCAGGCGCACAGAGGAGTTCGCCTTGAAGGCGTGGCCGAGAACTGGGATGTCCTTGAAGTAGGGGAGTCCGTCGTCTGATTCGGAGACGTCGTCCGCGATCAAGCCGCCCGTCACGATCATCTGCCCGTCTTTGGCGATGATGGTTGTGTCACTCTGGCGCTTGGTGGTCGTGGGTCCAAGAGTCGAGTTAATGGTGGATGGAATGACCGCCGAGACCTCAGTGAAGACCTTCAGCGTCACGTAGTCCCGAGAGCTTATCTGCGGAGTAATGCGCAAGGTAATACCGACGTCCTGACGGTCAACGGTGTTGAAGGTGTTGTTGAGGTTTGTGGCGTTCGTCGACGTGCTCGCCAGGAACGGAACGTTCTGGCCCACAACGATCTCGGCCTCCTCGTTATCAGTTGCCAGGATCGTCGGGGCGCTCAACACGTTCACGTTGTTGTTGTTCTGCGCAGCCGAAATGAGCAGCGACTGAGTCGGGATCGTGATGTTGTTGCCAAGCGAGAGTGAGCCTGCGCTCGCAGCAGCGAGGGTGAAGCCCTGGAGCGCCTTCGGATCGAAGAAGAGGCTCTGGAGGCTGCCTGAAGAAGGGGCGAAGTCATTCTTCACAAGCATTCCGCCGTCGTCCCCGCCAGTAGAGGCGAGGAAGCTGGTGCTCTCGCGGATACTGTCGTCGATTGAAACCTCAAGCAGCGTCGCCTCAACGAGCGCCTGCCTGCGTTTCACGTCGATCTGGGCGAGGAGCGACTTAATCTTCTCGAAATCAGGCTTGCTGGCAGCGATGATCAGGGAATTCGTCGCGGGGTCCGCCGTAATAGAGATGTTTTCGCCGAGCTTGGTGCTAGTGACTCCTGGGCTCTTCCCGGAGTTGGAAGACTTCTTTCGGTTTGTCGAGGTGGCTCCCGAGGAGCTCTTGCCTGATGGGCTGCCGGGTAGGCCTGGCTCGTTGTCACCGAGCATCCCGCCCTGCAAGCTGTTGCCGCCGGTGGTGGCGCCGCTTCCCCCAACTAGGCCGGAGAGGACCTGAGTCAGCTCTTCCGCGTTAGCATGTTGGCAGCGGTAGACGTAGAACTTGTTGCCTGAGAGGTCCACCTTGCTGTCGAGCTGGGCTATCAGGGCTCGAATGCGCGCCGTGGTCTCCTCGTCGGCGACGACGATAATCGAGTTCGTGCGCTGGTCTGGGATGATCTTAGGCTCAAGTCCTCGGGCAGACACGGTGCGCCCGCCGGCGCGACCCGCTCCGCCCTGGTTCGGAATCGTAGCTGATGGGGGCTGTCCGGGGTCGCCCATGCTGGCGCGAACTGGATCGGAGCCGCCTTCCTTCTTCTGGCCCTCACCGAGAATGTCGTTGAGCTTCTGCGCGATGTCCTCCACGTCTGCGTACTTGACCGGGATGATTGTCATCTCGCGGTTGGAGAAGGGCACGTCGAGCTCATCGACGAGCTTCACGAGGCGCTGGATATTGTCCTCGGAATCGATCACGATCAGGGAATTCGTTCCCGTGTAGGCGTTCACGAGGCCATCAGCGGAAACGAGCTGCTGAAGGATCTGTTGAATGTCCTGTGCGCTAACGTACTTCAGCGAGAGCAGGCGGGTTACCACAGCAGCCGTGGGCTTCTCAGCTCCTCCGTCCGTGATGGTTGGAATCGTGGATTGGCGGGCCTCTTTAGACGGCACGATCTTCCAGAGGTTTTCGCCGATAGGAACTGAGGTGAAGCCTTTGAGAGCTAGTACCGAGTCAAGAATTCGGAGCGCCTCGTCGGGGGAGACCTTGCCAGGCAGGTAGATCGACACCTTGCCGCGCACTTTCTCGTCGAGAATGTAATTGCGTTTCGTCTTGCGCGAGAAGATACGGACGAGCGCCGCAATGTCGGCGTTCTTTACGTTGATCTCCGTGTTGGCGTCCTTCCCGTACTCCTTCTCGTCAGCCCCGCTTTCATCAGTTTTTGGGGCGCCTGGGCGGTCTTGGGCGAGCACGTCAGACGAAGCTGCCGAGAGAAGAGCCGCGCTCAGGGCGAGAATCAGGGATATAGTTCGTTGAGCTTTCATCGCTTACCTTATGGTGTACCTAAACTCTCTCTCTTGCTTGTCGCGCTCCAACGTCAGCGTGATTGAGCGCTCCTGCTTTAACTGCTCGAACAGCTTCATCGCTTGAGATATGTCGCCCAGCCCGTTGCCGTTAATTGACTTCAGGATGTCTCCGTTCTTGAGCCCCACCTTCTCGTACAGGCTGCCGGTCTTGATAGCGAAGAGGCGCAGGCCGATTGAGCGGCCGTCCTTGAAGTAGGGGACTGCGCGCGCTTGCGTGAGGAGCATCGGAAGGTTCTCAAGGCCCTTGTCGAGCTCGGTCTCGTCAACGACGAAGTCGTCGCCTTCGTTCGAGATTCCGCCCTGTCCAGAATCGCCGCCACCGAAGTCATCGAGCTTGAGCACTTCGATCTTGCCGTTGCGCTCGACCTCAACTCGGTCCTCCATGATCTTCTTGAGCACCGCCTGGCCGAACACTGACTGCTCAAGGAGGAACATCTCTTGTGACTGCTTCTTCTTGTCCTCGATGATCGCGTAGGGCTCTTGTCCTGAAGCGAGGAAGGTTCCCACGAGCGCGAGCATGAGCGGCGACTTCGGTGCGGGAGCGGTTGACGGCGCGCTTGGTGCCGCTTTGCCCAGCGGTCCAAAGGAGGTGAAATCCGAGACCAGATTCCAGTCGTAGGTGGTGTTGAAGACGGGTGCGCCCGTTGCCGAGGAGTTGGCCTTGATTGAGGCGACCTTCGCAGCAAGCTCCGAGTCGAGACTCTTGCGGCCCAAGGTTTCGGTTGCGGCGCTGTAGGCCAGAATCCCGAGAGCGAGGACAACGGCAGCGAGCGCGCAAAGCTGCACGGCGCGCACGGCTAGAGCGATGTTTTGCCGACGCATCAGCCGACCCGCCAGCGAGGCGAAGTCGATATCTTTAATCGACTGCATGGAAAGCGAGACGCTCAAGGTATCCTTCCTAAAACCAAATAACGAAGACTACTTAGTTACCACTACGGCATTCACTCCAACAGCAGGATGGCTGAGGCCGCCGAGAGGCGACGTGGGCAAGATGCACCCATCCCATCGCCGATAAGATGAGGGAACAATGTTCTAAGTTGGTGAAATCTGCTGGGTCCGCCAAAAATAAAGCGGAGGAGGGGGAGAAAAGGGGACCAGCGGCACTTTTTTCCCGGCTGAGCCGAGCTACTTCGCGATCCTCGTTAGTAGGATGCGCGGAGGGGTGTTGAGGGTTGTGAGGATGAAGCCGTGGTCGCTGCGGACCTCAAGTTCGCCGGCGCTGCTCACGGAAAGGTCTCCGTCGCCGAAGCAGTTAAAGCTGTGCTTCTCGGCCGACACGGCGATGTCTGGGACTTTCACCAATCCTTCCTCAGGCTCTAGCTTTTCAAGCACGTTGCCGGCGGAGTAGCTCTCAGGGAAGTGCGAGAGCTCAATCATGGCGAAGGGGATATCCTGGTTGCTGCACTGAACGCGCCGAACAGTGCTTACCTCTGGAACAATGACCTCCGGAGGAGTGGTTTCCTCCTCAATTTTTGCTTCCTCAGCCTGCACCTGGCGCGCCTCCTCGGAGCCGGGCTCAATCTCGGGCAAAGGCTCAAGCGGTATCTCCTCAGAGGTTTCCTTGAACTCGCCGGCCTTCATGCGCGCGCCCCAGCGCTCATCGAAGAGCTTCTGGCGCGCTGCCACTGCCTCGGCGTTACCCTTCTTGCGGTAGAAATCCATGATGAAGCGGTCGTATGCGACCAGGTCTTCAAGAGCAGGGGTTCTCTCGCTGCGCGCCAAAACGGCGTACGGCGTGTTTGGGTAGTCGTGCTCAAGCTCATCGAAGAGCGTGAGAGAGCGCTCAAGTGGCTGCCGGTCCCGGCCCGTTCCCTTCGCCGATGCGAGGTGTGCTCTTGCTGCCTGGAGCTTTACGTAGGGGGTGTCCGGGCTGCCAGGATAGTTCTTGAGGAAGTCCTCAAAAGACTTCGCTGCCTTGTCGAACTCGCCGTTGTAGTAGCAGGCGTCGGCAGCTTTGATCGCCGCCCACGAACCGTAGGCTCCGAGCGGATACCGGTCGCGGATCGAGTTGAGGGAGTCCTGCGCAACCGAATACATCCCCGCCTGGTAGAGCCGTTTCGCAGTACGAACGAGCTCCTGCTCAGGGGTGTCTGACGAGGCGCCCTCCTCCTCAGATTTTATCTCTTTGGCTTCGGAGCTGGAGACCTCAGCCTTATCTTCGTCCTCCTCTTGAGCCTCCACGGACTCGTCACTGTCGTCTGAGGAGCCGAAGCCCGACCACAAGAAGCAGCCGGAGAGCAGAAAAGGCAAGAGGCCTGAGAGCAGGACCGTGGCCAGCGCACGCCGAGAAGATCGAGTTGCGCGGGCTAGCTGGGGTTGATCACTTGTTCGCATAGGGTAGAGGGAGCGAATTTTGGGCTTTTTCCAGAAGGTGGTAGGGTCTTGTAGCCGTAACCTGCCCGGGAACAGTAGCAAACAAGGTCGACTGGCGCGAGTGGGCGAGGGCTATCTTTGTGGCACGGGAACGGACGATTTGGGGCCATAAACCTGGCGAGGAACCGCCCCTGGCGGGCAAGGTGCATACCCGACGCCGGATACCCAAGCGAGTACGGTCTGCGGAGGAGTCCAAGATGGAGATAGTTTCAACAGTCGGTGCAGCGAGGTCCTTCCTTAAGCCTCTCAAGCGGGCTGGAAAGCGGGTCGGATTTGTCCCAACCATGGGTGCCCTGCACGAAGGGCACCTCTCCCTTGCAAGGACCCTAAGACAGCACTGTGACGTGCGGGTCTGCTCAGTATTCGTCAATCCAACCCAGTTCAACGATCCGAAAGACTACGAAGCGTACGTGATCAGCCTTGAGCGCGATGCTGAGCTGCTGAGGCGAGAAGGGGTCGATCTCCTCTTTGCGCCGACAGTTGAAGAGGTGTACCCGAGCGGTTACCAAACGACTGTTTCCGTCGCTGAGGTTTCAAAGCCGTTTGAAGGGGCGCTCCGCCCAGGACACTTCACTGGAGTAGCCTCGGTAGTCTCGATCCTCTTCAACATAGTCCAGCCCGATGTTGCGATCTTCGGCGAGAAGGATTTCCAGCAGCTTTCGCTCATTGAGCGAATGGTGCACGACCTCAAGTTTGATATCGAGATAATAAGAGGTGCATTGGTCCGGGATGCAGATGGGCTCGCACTGAGCTCGCGCAACGCCCGACTGTCGCCAGAGGGTCGGAGACATGCGTTAGCTATTAGTCGAGGGTTGTTTGCGGCGCAGGCCGCATTTAAGCAAGGACTACGCGATTCGGCGCGTCTAGAGGAGCTAGTTGTCGATTCAATTAAATCGGTCCCAAACCCAGTAATAGATTACGTCAGTATGGTCGATGAGGGTTCCCTCTCGCCGGTAAGGTCGGTTTCAGGTCGTTGTCGTCTGTTGGTGGTTGCGCGAGTTGAAGGGGTTAGGCTCCTTGATAACGCGGCCTTCGACCCAGCTTGAAGTTAATTTGAGTAGCAAATGCACTGTGCGTATAAACTTCCGAAGCGTCTTCTGAATCCGTTGTATGGGGAGTGTCATGAACTGTATCAATCAGATCAATCGTAACAAACCGTCGCATCAGCTTGCCGACCCAGCCCCCTCTCAAGATGCCTCTGATTTCTCCGATCTCTCTCGTCTCTGCCTGAATCGCAGGGGGTTTTTCGGGGTGCTTCTGGGCGTCGCCGTTTCCGGAACCAGCAGCGCCCAAGCCCAGAAACGTCTCGATCCCGCCCCTGAGGTTCCGCGTTGGGACATGTATGCTTGGTTCCCAAAAGAGCTCTTCGACAGGGATGGGTACCTTTCTCGCCCAACAAAAAATCAATTCGTTCTCGGTAACGGCAACGCCCTGCAAGCGTTGATTATGGCTGTGGCAGAGCTAAAGGAAGCAAACGGAGGGGCGCTTCCACAGGGATACCAGTTAAAAGTGGTCACTGAGGTGAATGGCCGCTTTCGGAAAGAATCCCCGGTCCCCCTGGAGCTACTCCCTCGATCAGTAACCCCGGACTCACTCGGGCGCTTCAGATCTCACCCGGATGGGCGACGTGCCACCGACATACTCTCTGAGGACTACATGGCTGTGACCTTTGTCGAAAATGACAAGGGCACCAAGAAGCTAGAGTTTTTTAAGGGCGAGATCCCGGCTCGACTGAAGGAGGATCCGCGTTACAGAACCGACGGTAATCGCACGCGGAATCACTTCTACGTTGAGCTAGTCGCTCCAGGGGGTCGCAGAACGGGCACGCGGTAGTCACGTTCGCGGTGGACACATCAGACCTGGCTGTGCGGAGCAGCACGGGGGAGTCCCGACCGGTAAACAGCAGAGGTAGGAGTGCCCATGTTTCAAGATCGAAAAACGAATCGACCAGCCGAGCAGCGTAAGCCGATTGAGGTGGTAACCCCGGATGACAGGGGAATCGCCGTAGCGAGGCGCGGGCAGATTATCGAGTCAGGTGCTGCAGGACCATGCACCCTAATCGGATTGGTTGACCGTAGGTCTGGTGTTGCAGTTCTGGGGCACTTCGTGCGTCCGAATGACGTCAATGAAGATGATTTTGCTGGCATGTTAGAGCAGGGGCGGAAGCTCTTCAGAAATCCAAATATAGTCGAGGTATTCTTGGCTGGTTGCTCTCCGGAGAGCGATCTAGACTTCGACGAGGCAGGCGGTGGTTACGGCGCCGGGGACTCTCGACGGTCGCGCCAGCTGACCATCGACAAGATTACTCGCGCAGGATACTCCCGCGGGTCAATCAAAACTGAGTGGCAAGACGAGGTGTTCTTAACTCAGGAGATGTACATCAACCTGTCCGACATGTCGGTCTTGATTGAGACCATGAACATGGACGAGCGCTCGACGACAACGACGAGATACTGATGGCTTTTCTCAAGCGAATGTAGCTCGACGTAGCGTCGGCTCAGGCGATGTCGCCGGGGCCATCAGTCGATCGCCCACGGCGTGATTCGCGCTCCTTAGCAAGGTCGATTAAGGCAGGAACTCTGATCGGCTTCTTAATAGCGACTCGGTCGCTCGGAGTTTTCCCTCCAGGAAGAACGGCAAGTTTCGCCTCCGGCTCCTTCGCCAGATCGAGGTCGTTAGCCGTGTTGCCAAACGCTTCAAGCACACTGTTAAAGAGCGAGTCTTCGAAGTCTTTGAGTTCTTTATCCTCGTCCGTCGAAAGTCGCTTCTCCCCGGAGGCGATACGCTTGACGGCTCGCAGGAGTAGAGGAATGGCTACCGCACGCTCGCTCTTGCTCAGGTTGGCTAAGGCATCGAGTAGCGCGGCCGTATCCTCGCCACCTACGTCCTCCAGCAGGGTCTTAAGCTGGAGCTGTAGGCTCAGTAGGCTCTTTGTAAAATCTCCGCCTTTGGACCAGTTCATACTTCCAATCTCCACTTCGGTGACGGCCTCAAGTAGGGGCCGTGAATCCCTCGTACGTTCTTCATTCACGTATCCGTTTGAAGCCCTAAAGTGCTTCAGTCGATTGGAGTATTGCAGGGGGTGTGCCGGCCGTAAGTGGCTGTATCTACGCTGTTTGCGTGCTGATCGGGTGTTTTCGCAGACTACAGATGTCGGATTCCGCTACGCCACCTTACGCAGCCCTTGGGCTGAGCTTATGAAGGAAACAAGGCTATTAGTGTCGTAGCCGTACATGGAGTGCTGCTCACCCTGCGATGCGTGCGGTACAAAGCTGTCGCCAACGCCGAAGCGCTTGATCGGCGCGCGGAGAGCGAGCCCTGCATCGTTAGCGAACTCAACCACCGCTGAGCCGAAACCTCCCGTGAGGGCGTGGTCTTCAAGTGTGCAGACAACGCCGTAGCGCGGAAGCTCGGCGGCCAGGAGCTCCGTGTCTAGGGGTTTTGCGAAGCGCGCATTGATAACTGTGGTCGTGATGTTGTGCTCCCGCTCAAGGATGGTAGCAGCCTGGAGCGCGCTTTGGACGAGTGGTCCAAAAGCTATGATGAGAGCGTCCCTTCCTTCTCGAAGCACCTCCGCTTTACCGATCGGTAGCTGCGTGAGTTGGGGGTCCAACGCCACGCCTATTCCGTTGCCGCGCGGGTAACGCACTGCCGCGGGAGCCCCGAGGTTGACCGAAGTGAAGAGCATGTGGCGGAGCTCATTCTCATCCTTGGGGGACATGATGGTGATGTGCGGAATGGTTCGCAGGTAAGCGATATCAAAAACTCCCTGGTGGGTTTCGCCGTCGTTCCCGACTACACCACCACGATCTATTGCGAACGTGACAGGGAGCTTCTGGATGCAGACGTCGTGAACAACTTGGTCGTAGGCGCGCTGTAAAAACGTGGAGTAGATCGCCGCGACGGGTTTCAGGCCCTCGCAGGCAAGCCCCGCTGCATACGTGACCGCGTGTTGCTCGCAGATGCCAACATCGACAGTCTGATCCGGAAGCTCTCTCTGCATTTTATCGAGCCCGGTGCCGCTCGGCATCGCTGCCGTGATTCCGAAGATGCGGCTGTCGGCCTTGGCCATCTCAATCATAGTCTCTGCGAAGACGGCAGTGTACGAAGGAAGCTTCTTCGGCGCAGCGGAGTTCGCTGGCACAGTCGCCGCCTTAAACTCCCCCTTGTGACGATCAAACGGCACTACTCCATGCCAGAGGATGGGATCCTCCTCAGCTGGTTCATAACCTTTCCCCTTTACCGTTCGGCAGTGAACGAGGACCGGAATGTCTTGGCGCTTCGCGTTTTCAAGCGCTTTAATCAGAGCGGGAAGGTCGTGGCCGTTCACTGGCCCTATGTAACGGAATCCGAACGCTTCAAAGAGCATGGCAGGAGACGAAAAGAATCCTTGCGTTGCCTCCTCTGCCCGGTCAATCGCCTTGTATATCAGCTCGGGAACGTATCCGCGCTTGTACAGCTCCTTGAATTTGCTGCGGGCCTTCGACGAGGTCTCTCCGGTCATAGCACGTGAGAAGAGCCAACTGAGGGCACCGACGTTCTTCGAAATAGACATCTCGTTGTCATTGAGGACAACTATTAATTTCTTGAGACCGAGATCGCCTGCATGGTTGAGCGCCTCAAACGCCATGCCTGAGGTGAGCGAACCGTCCCCGATAATTGCAACTGCGTACCTTTCAGGATCAACTTTATCGAGCGCGTGCCGCATGCCTACAGCCGCCGAGATGCTCGTACCTGCGTGCCCAGCTCCGAATGCGTCAAAGGCACTCTCTGAGCGTTTCAGAAAACCGGAGAGGCCGTTCATGGTGCGAATTGAGCCCATCCGTTCCCGGCGACCGGTAACCATCTTGTGGATGTAGGCCTGATGACCAACATCCCAAACGAGACGATCGTGAGGTGTGTCGAAGAGATGATGGAGCGCTACTGTGATCTCTGTGGCTCCGAGACTTGAGGCGAAGTGCCCACCGGATTCGCTCACGGTGTCGATAAGCTCGTTTCGAAGCTCTTCCGCCACAACCTTCAAGTCTTCCACGGGAAGGGTCCGAAGGTCCTCAGGGAGCTTGAGGGAATCGATGAGCTTATTTGCCATATTGCGGCGCATCATACATGTAACCCCTTGATTCAATCAAATGGAGAACCTTCCTAGATGGTTAAGGTCCGCAGCTGTAACTCATTGATTTTGGGTGTGCTAAGAGCCTGAGAAGAGCTCGAACCGTTGACTTTGGGCGGCAGCGGTAGACCCTTGTTTTTCTTGGCCCTCGCCCCTCAAGCTCGGGCAAAAAAATGCCGAAGGACCACCTAATCGGTGAGTGGCCGGAAGCCACTCGTCAAGCTACCCGTGGGCAAGCACCGTCAGACCCGTGCGCGTATGCGCTCCCGTCTGGTTTGTGTGGCTTGACCGTGCGCGAAGGAGTGTACCAGTAGCCATGAATAAGTTTAAGTCCGATCCATCAGAGAGGCGCATCGACAGGGCTCTGCAGCACGTGCTTAAGCCCTGGTTTCCTATCAATCAAGAGGTTCTCCAGCTTGTACGACAGCGCTTCTCTGATGGAGATTACGAGAAAGCTCCCGGAGATTTGCTCAAAGATCTCAAGAGCGACTTCGCACTCTTCACGCTCGTTGTGAAAGAGCTCATTCAGGTGGGAAAGCTTGAGGGTGCCACAGCAGCGACACTTCACAATCCTGTTGAGCTTATAAAGTGGGCAGGACCTAAGAGAATCATGGCAATTCTGTCTAACGACAAGAAGCTTCCAGCTACGCATTCGCTGCATTGGAGCGAGCCTTTCCAGATATCGCGTTTACGCGAGACTGCGATCAGTGCGACCACCGCGTCGCTCTTGAGCGAGAAGAAAAACCTCGACCCAGAAATGGGGTTTGCGAGAGGCGTGGTGAGAGAGATTGGGCTCAACCTTATTGCATGGAACTACCCCACTCTGTACGCCAAGGTGATTGAGGGGCTTAAGCCGGGGCAGAATCTCGATGATGAGCTCTCAAAGGAGTTGGGCTTCACACCGACACTGCTCGCCGTTCGGATCATGCGTCCGGAAGTAGACGAGGAGGATCCTCAGGTAGAAGAGATTGAGCGGCAGTGGAACCTCTACGATGACCTCTGTGAGATCGGTGAGGCCCTGGCGAGGGCTGAGCATCCGGAAACGTACCCGTCGGCGGAGAACGACTGGCAGAAAGCTGAAGCGTTTCTCTCTGAGACCGTTGGGGATGATGCAATTCAGCTGGTAAAAGGCAGGGCGCAGGAGACAACGAGCCGCTACGAAAAGAGTCTTCCGAGCACCTTCGGCTCAGTAGCTGCCTTCAACCCAGCCCGTAATATCCGGGTTCACACCAAGATGGCTCGTGTGATTGACGACGCACTGCTCAAGCAGTGCCCTCAAGCGGTGCAGGTCGCGCTTAAAGCCCTCTATGCTGACATGGACGGAGAGCGTGTCAGTCGAGCAGCGGTAGAGACTTTAATTAAGAATATCATTCCCCAGGCGGGCTTCACCGGAGGGTGTGTCTTTGTTATTGACCCGACGACGTTGACGCTTAAGCCGCGTACGGTTATCGGACGGGTGGCTCTGCGCTCAACGAAGGATGTGGCGCTAGATCCGGGTGACCATGCTGTCTCGGCGCTCTCGAATACGGAGACGCTTGTGGTTGAAAGTAAGGAAGAGCTTTCCTCAACGGCGCTGGCGGGTATTTACCATGCTCTCGGCGAGCAGCGAAAAGTGGGGGTGCTCTATCTTGAGAGCCCGGCGAGTGACGACTCCCCGGAGTCGCGGCAGAAGGCTCTAGTGACCTTCGAAGCGATGCGACGAGCACTCACAGACGTCTTGCTGCTTCAGTAGCCAGCTCCTCGTTCTTTTGAGAGGGGCCGTTCTAGACCACTTCCGTAGACGGGTTCCATCAGCCCTTCCGCCCCGGCGCTCATAACTTCTCCAATCGCTCTCTGGAAGTTTGTCGAACTGGCAGCCGATTTGACAGCAGCATTAATTTCTCCCAGGGCATCGTTTAATTCAGGGCGCACGGCAAATGCATTGTCGCTCATTTCAAGTAGCTGGCCTGGCTTGGCGAAGATCGATGCCAGCGATCCTGCGTGTTCACGCGCCTGCTGAATAGCGAACATTGCATTCGTCACGAAGAGATGCGCTGGTCGCGGAACGCCGCGCAACAACACACGATCCAGGGCCTCCTCTACGCTACTGCACACGATAACCGAATCCTCTGAGCGTTTTAAGCGAGTCACGCAGTAGTGATGAGCACGGCTATCTTTGAGAGCCGCCAACGCGTAACGCCGATTCAGTAGGTCTTCGATGCTTGAAGGGGGCTCCAGCGGAGCGAGCCCTGAGGTGGGACGAAGCCGCATCAGGAGGGATAAACCCATGCGGTGTGTCGGAAGGGTGAACTTAATGTGTGCCGGGCAGAAGGGGCTGACGAGCAGTGGGCCGAAGA
>CAYPUA010000018.1:17229-44253 GCA_964413875.1 uncultured Bdellovibrionales bacterium | reverse complement strand
AATACACGTTTTAGCTCTGCAGAGGTTTCGAACTCCGGGTGCTGCTTCATGTTGGTCCCGTCAAGACGAGTATCTAAATTCGCGGCTGTAGTGTGAACCGCGGGAAGAGCGAAGAGTGCGCGCCCTCACAGTGGAGTGTCCCGTACACACGAAGTGTAACCAAAAGGTTTATTGCGTGCTTTTTGGCCGTACTCGGGTTGGCTGGTGTGTGAAGCCGTCATCCGGGTAGTGAAAATACCTGAGCCGTTCAGGGAGGTTAGGAATCTGAACGAGAGGGCACGCAAGCGCCCTGCCTCCGGGGTTCGCGGGCCTTCGCTGAATTCTTGGGGGTGTTTCGAGCAAGCCGCCGGGGTGGCGTAGGTGCGCGGCTGGCGGAGGGCGCGGGAAGGAGAGAGCCCGCTTCGTCCGCAGTTTTAGGAAGGTTTACGAAAGGGAGGCTCTATGAAGCTCATGTTCATGACGGGTGTCTTCATGATGGGGGTCTACTTCGGGTTGCGCGCGGAGAGGGGAGGGGAGCTGGAGGCGGTCGTTGATACGATCGCGTCCTTTGTTGCTGAGCGAGCCGAAACGTGGCGCTAGTCCACTTCGCTCCTTCCTGCCGCGAGGTTCAGTAGCTGCTTTGCAGCGCCACACCGGCTTTTTTGCCTGCCGTATAGGCTAAAAACTATTTGGTTCCTAAGAGCGTGCGACAAAAAAAAAGGCGCGCAGCGCTCGGGTTGTGCCCGCGCTACGCGCCTTCTTTTCTAGAGCCAGCCGGCTTAGTAATGGCTCGTCTTAGGAGCTGCTGCCGCCGTTTCTCCTGCCGAGAAGTGAACGCGCCTGTTCTTGGCGTAAGCAGCTTCGTCGTGCCCCGGATCTAGCGGGATCTCCTCGCCGTAGCTGATCGTGTCGACCTGCGATGACGGAACGCCGAGGTTTACCAGAGCATTCTTCACTGCCTTCGCACGAGCAGCGCCGAGAGCCATGTTGTACTCAACCGTGCCGCGCTCGTCACAGTGGCCCTCAAGCGTGATAGTCATTGGGCGAGCCTTCAGCGTGCGGGCATTCGCCTCTAGGTCATTTTGCGACTCCTCCTCAACTGAGTACGAGTCGAAGCCGAAATGAACGTCTCGGAACATGCCGTCACCCTCAGCCGTGGGGATGTTGCCTGAGCCGAAGCGCCCCTCACGCTGTGCCGCGAGATCTGATTCTGAGAGCTCGCCCTCTTCGCTGCTTCCTGAACCGAACCAGGAGCAGCCCGTGGCTGACGTAATCGAGAGAACGAGCAGGGGGGTGAGGAGGAATGCTTGTAGGCGTTTCATTGCGGGTCTTTTCCGTAAAAAATGGTTTGCTTGGGAATAGTCGCACCGAGCGGGACAGAGCGCAACGGTTCTCTTGCGGTCTCACGACGGAAAATTTGCTGTGGGAGAAAGCTCTATTCGCAGGCAACAAAATCTCTTCAAGAGCTGGGCCATCTGTAGCAGAATGGGGCGATTGTAGCCGTTTGACAGGCATTTCATGAAACAGTTTCAAGAGTACTACGCCGCCCATCACGAGAGATTTGTTTCGGAATGGAAGGATTTTCTGCGCTTCAAGAGTATTAGCGCTGATCCCGCGTACCGCGAAGAGTGCTTGGCCTGCGCCGCTTGGGTGACGCGTCACCTGGAGGGGTTGGGGTTCAAGGCGGAACTGTGGGACTCGGCTACCCTGCCCCTCGTGTACGGCGTGCTTCCCGGCAATCCAAAAAAGCCGACAGTGCTCTTCTACGGCCACTACGACGTTCAGCCCCCAGACCCCCTCGACCTCTGGCAGTCGCCGCCGTTCGAGCCGACCCTTCGAGACGGGCGGATGTACGCGCGCGGGGCGCAGGACAACAAGGGGCAGGTGTTTTACTTCCTCAAGGCGCTTGAGGCGCTGGGCGCAGCCGGAGCAGACCTGCCGACCATCAAGGTGCTGATTGAGGGCGAGGAGGAGAGCGGCAGCGAAGCGATGCACGCTGGACTCGACGGCTGGTCCGATGCGCTCAAGGCTGATGTGCTGATGGTGTGCGACACCGGCGTGATTCATCCTGGCGTGCCGACTGTCACGATGGGGCTGCGAGGAATCGCGCACTTCGACGTAAAGATATTCGGCCCGAAGGTTGACTTGCACTCTGGTGTCTACGGCGGTGTTGTTCTCAATCCGCTTCAGGCACTCGTGGACGTAGTCGCATCGCTGCACGCCGCTGATGGGTCGGTCGCTATTCCGGGTTTTTATGACGCGGTGCGTGAGCCCAACCCCGAGGACCGGCGGCTCGCGAATGAGTCGCCGATCGACACGGCTGAGATGTCGGCCACACTCGGCGTGCAGCTCACCGGCGGAGAGCGTGGATTGCCTGTCATGGAGCGGCGTGGCTTCCGGCCAACGCTTGAGATAAACGGAATCGGCGGCGGGTACCAGGGAGAGGGGAACAAGACGGTCATCCCAGCAGAGTGCTTCGCCAAAATTTCGATGCGCCTGGTGGATGGACAAGATCCGCAGCGTACCCTTGAGCTGGTGGCGAAGCACATCGAGGGGCTCGCCCCAGAGGGCACCCGGATAGAGGTACAGCATCGAGTCGCCGGCGGACCGGCGCTTCAGCTCTCGGTTAAGTCTGACGCGGTGCAGCGCGCACGCAAGGCCCTCCTCGAATCCTTTGGGCGAGAGCCTGTGTACTTGTGGGAGGGGGCCAGCATCCCGATCGTCGCGAAGCTTGCGAAGGTTTCCGGCTCCGAGCCGCTGCTCGTCGGATTCGGCGAGGAGGGCGACCTTATCCACGCGCCGAATGAGTCATTCTCTCTCAGGCAGCTTGAGTCGGGGTACCGCTACGTGACTGCGTTCCTTGGGGCTGCATGACCCAGGTCCCGCTCGCTGAGCGGCTTCGGCCGCGCTCTCTGGATGACTTCTCGGGGCTCGATAAGCTCGACCAGGCCTTCGTGCAGCAGGTGCGGGCAGGCCGTGGCAGGCTGCCTTCAGCGATTCTGTGGGGGCCGCCGGGCTCAGGGAAGACAACGCTCGCAAAGATTATCGGCAGCTCGTATGAGTGCGAGTTCGTCGAGCTCTCGGCCGTGCTCTCCGGCGTGAAGGATGTGCGCGAAGTTGTCGATCGGGCGAAATCGCAGCCGAAGCCGACGCTGCTCTTCGTAGACGAGATCCACCGCTTCAATAAGGGGCAGCAGGACGCTTTCTTGCCGCATGTTGAGGCGGGCACGATCGCCCTTATCGGCGCCACAACCGAGAACCCTTCCTTCTACCTCACGTCCGCATTGCTTTCCCGGTGCAGGGTTGTTGTCCTCAAGCCTCTCGCAAGCGAGGCACTCGGGCGTGTGTGCGAGAGGGGAGAGAAGGACCTCGGCTGCGCTCTTGAGCCAGAAGCCCGCGTGCTGCTCGAGGAAGCGAGTGGCGGAGACGGACGGAGGCTGCTCAATCTGCTCGAGGCTTTCGCTATGTCGCGGGCCGCTGCCGAGGGCACCGCCAAGGGTGACGAGATCCGGGCCTTTCTCTCAAGCTCTGGGCTCGCCACCTACGACCGAGACGGAGAAGAGCACTACAATATCGCATCGGCCTTCATCAAAAGCCTGCGCGGCTCCGATGCTGATGCAGCGCTATACTACGGTTTCCGGATGCTTGCGGGTGGCGAGGATCCTCGGTTTCTCATCCGGCGCCTCGTGATCTTTGCGAGTGAGGACGTCGGAAATGCAGATCCGCGGGCATTGCAGCTTGCGGTCTCGACGCTCCAGGCCTTCGAGCTCGTTGGCCTTCCCGAGGGGCGGATACCGATTGCGCAGTGCATCGCGTACCTGGCGACAGCTCCGAAATCGAACCGAAGCTACGTAGCGCTCAACCGCGCGCTCGCTGCGGTGGACCGGGCCCCGAACGCACAGGTGCCGCTGCACCTGAGAAACCCAGAAACCGGTCTAATGAAGAGCCTCGGCTACGGCAAGGGGTACGTCTACCCTCACGATCAGCCGTACGGCTACGCTCCCGGAGTTGAGTACATGCCCAAGGGGGTGCCCGGGCAGCCTTTCTACGAGCCGAGTGACCGCGGCAATGAGAAGACCATCACCGAGCGGCTCGCCTGGCTTGCGCAAATAGGGAAGAAAGCCTGAGCTGGTGCGGCATTTTGTCGCATTTATTTTCTGCGGGAGAGTAATTACCCTCCCGCCCCATGAAGAAAGCAGTCATCTTCCTCGCAGCAGCTCTCTCGGTCGCCACCCTTCCGTGCGTGGCGTTCGCGTGTGACCTGTGTGCCCTCTACACCTCTATGCAGGTGGACAGCCCGAGTCCGGGCGCCATTCGGCTCAGCGCCTCAGAGCAATACACGGAATACGACAAGGTCCAGTTTCAGGGGCACTACACCGACAATCCAGCCGACCAGTACCTCAAGAGCTCTGTCACACTGGTGTCTGGCCAGTACGACATGAGTGAGCAGACGGCGCTGCAATTCGTGGCGCCGATCATCAGCCGCAGCTACCGTCGCGTTCAAGACGACGAACCGACTTCGGGTGACGTGTCGGGCTTCGGTGATATGTCGCTGCTCTTTCACTACAACCCAGTGCGCTACTCAGATGGCAAGCTCACTGTGCGCGTGAGGCTCTTCGCCGGCGTGGAGGCGCCGACTGGAGATGCGCACCTGCTGGGTGAAGAAACAGAGCCGGGCCATGTGCATGGCGGCGGCGACGAGCATGAGGAAGACGGGCATGGGGAAGACGGGCACGGGGATGAAGAGGAAGCCCATCACTTTGCCTCCCAGCCCAAGCACGGCGACGAAGATCACGTTGAGCAGCAGCCTCTGCTTAACGCGATCCACGGGCACGATCTGGCGCTTGGCTCTGGATCATGGGACTTCCCGTTGGGTTTCGGGCTCACAACGCAGTGGGACCGCTTCATCGCTTCGGCGGATGCCCAGTACAACATCAACACCATTGGGGCATTTCACTATCGGTACGCGAACCAGCTGATGTGGACGACATCGCTCGGTGCCTTCGTCTACCTGGAGGATGAGACCCAGGTGACAACCAGGGCAAGGCTCTCAGGGCAGTGGAAGGAGTTCGACGTTGGGCGAGGGGGCGTCGAGTACCCGGACACAGCGCAGAACTACCTGTTTCTTGGTCCTGAGGTGAACGCAACGGTAGCCTCCCAGTTGCAGATGGTCCTCGGCCTGGACATCCCGGTGGACATGAAGAACTCGGATCTGCAGGTTGTGCCGACATCGCGCTTTCGGGCGTCGCTGACCTACAAATTCTAGCCGCGTCTACCGCTCAAGAGAAATTGTCACGGGGCCATCATTCACCGATTCGACCAGCATGTGCGCGCCGAAGATTCCGGAGGCGACGTTGCGAACTCCGGAAGATCGCAAAAGAGCGAGAAACTCATTGAACAACTGCTCCGCTTCCTGCGGCTTGAGCGCCTGAAAGAACTCCGGTCGGCGCCCCTTGCTTGTGTCGGCATACAGCGTGAACTGTGACACAGCGAGCACCTCGCCTTGCAGGTCGAGGAGCGATTGATCGAAGCGCCCTGCCTCGTTTGGGAAGACCCGCATGTTGAGGATCTTTTCCGCCATCGGTTTTAGGCACTCTACGGTGTCGCCCTGGCCGAAGCCTACAAGGAGCAGAAGCCCGTGCCCTATCTCGCCTACTGTCTCGCCAGAAACGGTTACCTTTGCGCGGCTGACGCGCTGTAAAATCACTTTCATCGGGGCTAAGGGTAGTCAAAAGGAGAGCTGGCAAGAAGCCCTTTCGTTAGCGACTGCGGCGATTTCGTTCAGGAGAGTGGTCTGTGTATTGCGAGGGTGGCGGAAACTGCTCCTGATTGCTGCGCCCGATTCCCGGCATCGGGTGAGGGCTGCTTCGCGCTTCTCAGGGCACGATTTGCAGGGGGTTAGGAGCGGGAAACGCCTACGGGCGAATAGTTATGCCGTCTCTTGTTTAGTGAGGCGGTCCAGCCTACCATAAGTGGCTGAAACCCCTGGCTATGCTTAAGCAGAACTCGCGCCTCATATCCCGCCTTGAGCGGCTCGGCGACAACGCCATCATCGTAGCTGCGTTCTTCGCTGCCTACTACGGCCGCGACTCGCTCATATTCTGGAACGACATCCTTGACCTCAATCTTCCCTTTAAGGGGAAAGCGGTGCTCGCCCCGATTAAGGACTACGTGCTCGTGCTTGGAGTAGCCTTGATTGGCTATGGGCTCTCTCTCAACCTGATGGGGGCGTACAGCAGCATGCGGCTTAGCTCGGTCTGGCGCCTCTTCCGCGTGGCGCTAGTCAGTTCGGTTGCCGTCTTTATCTCGCTAGCGGCGACCCTCTTCGTGCTCAAGATAGACATCAGCCGCTCGTTCGTGGCCCTCTTCGTTGTTCTTGCCGGGTGCGGCCTCGCCCTTGAGCGCTACTCCGTCTTAAAGTTCCTGCGCTACTGGCGCCGCAAGGGGCGCAACTTTCGGAACGTTGTGATCTGCGGAGTGGGGGAGCAGGCGGTACGGCTCGCGCGCGAGATCGTTGCGCGACCAGAGCTCGGGATTCATATTCGCGGCTTTGCAGATCTGCGTCCGGCGGATCTTCATCAGGTCGTTACCTCACAGCAGCTTCGGCGCGACCTTGAGGGCACCGTGCAGGTTGGGCGAGTGATGGTGGGCACCTCAGCAGTTTGTCGGGCGCTTGAGGATTACGCGATCGATGAGGTTATCTTCACAGACGTGGTCGACGTGATGCCGCAGGTTGAGGAGATGATCTTGGTGTGCGCGGAGCAGGGGGTGAGAACCACCATTGCCGCCGACCTGTTCAGCATCGGCCTTATTAAGTCGGGCATGAGCTACTTCGGCGGGATGCCGCTCATTCACTTCCAGACCCCTCCAGGCGACTCGTGGGAGCTGGCGCTCAAGCGAGCGATCGATCTTGCGGTCTCCGGAGCGGCGCTCGTTGTGCTCTCTCCGCTCTTCCTCGCGCTCGCTGTTGGCGTGAAGAGCTCGCGCGGGCCGGTGATCTTTAGGCAGACTCGAGTAGGGCTAAACGGGCGGCTCTTTCAGATGCTCAAGTTCCGCTCGATGTACGACGGGGCAGAGAAGGAGCTGGCTGAGCTCAAGGCGAAGAACGAGATGGACGGGCCAGCCTTCAAGATGAAGGACGATCCGCGCGTCACTCCGTTCGGCAGGTTCCTGCGCCGCTTCAGCCTCGATGAGCTTCCGCAGCTCTGGAATGTGTTCATCGGGGAGATGAGCCTTGTTGGGCCTAGGCCGCCGATCCCAGGAGAGGTCAGCCTGTACGAGCGCAGCTCGCGCCGCAGGCTCTCGATGCGCCCTGGCCTGACATGCACCTGGCAGGTGAGCGGGCGAAACGAGATCAAGGACTTTGATTCGTGGGTCAAGCTCGACCTGCAGTACATCGACAACTGGTCTCTCTTCGGGGACTTCGTGCTTCTGCTGCGCACCATTCCGGCGGTTCTGTTTGGGGTGGGGGCGAGGTAGGGCTTAGCATTTGAAAGTCTCTTTTTCTTGGCCTATTCGGTGGTGAAGCTATGCGCGAAAATCTTCAGAATCCGGAGAGGAATCCGAGCCGCCCAGGTGAGCAGAGCTCGGCGAACCGTCCCGATCTCCTCAATGGAGAGATGATCTCTCAGCCGAGGGCGACTGCAGCGAACGGCGAAGTAAAAGCTCGTCTGCGCACCACTTCGAGGCTGCTCACCCAAGGGGATCTCGATGCCGCTGTCGATCTCTTCAATCGGTCTCCAGGCTGGGAGGATTACGCCGAGGCATTCCGTAAAGATGCCGAGAGGTATCTTTCGAACCAGCCTTCGGCAGTCTACGGGGTGTTTGCCGAAAACGGTGCTCTAGCTGCAGTAGGGATTGTAATAAAGGAAGACTGGGATTTCGCCTACTGGGCTGTAACGTGGGTTATGGTCGATCATGAGATGAGAGGTAAGGGGTATGGCGAAAGAGTAATGTCTATCCTGATTGACCACGCCAAAGCCTATCAGGCAACGAGACCAAATCGTAACTGTCGAGTGCTCCTCTCGGCTGTCGACGAGGACGCTACACGATTCTATCAGAAGCTAGGCTTCTCCGTGTTGTTGTCGGGTCCGTTGCCGGGAGGCGAGTGTCTTATGTACCGCGATGTTGCGGGGCCAGGATTGCCCCGTCTGGAGTAGGTAGTATCTTCGTTCCTCTGACAGGAAGCGTCTTGAGTAATCCGCTACGCGCCTGACGCGAGGAAGCCCCTAAAGAAGCTCTCCGAGTTCTCCGCGAGCCTATTGAGGAGATACCCGCCTTCCTGGATCAGTACGGTCGGGCGTCCGAATGAGCGCAATAGGTCCCCGATATCGAAAAATCCTTCCGGATTGACCTCAAACTTTCCATATGGGTCGCCCTCTGCAGTGTCGAAACCGAGAGACACGATTAGCGCATCGGGGTTGTAGTCTCGGACGCGTTCAAGTGCTCCTTCGAGCGCTGCGATGTATTGCGCCGAGACGGTTCCTTCTGGGAGACAGACGTTAAGGTTAGAGCCTTCGCCGGCTTCCTCGCCGCGCTCAGATTCAAGGCCGGATACAAACGGGTAGGCAAAGTCTGGGTGGCCGTGCAAGGAGCAGAAAAACACCGCAGGGTCGGAATAGAAGATCTCCTGGGTGCCGTTCCCGTGGTGAAAATCGACGTCGAGAATGGCAATTCTTCGGAAGTTGGGGTGTTGCTGTAGTTGACGAGCAGCGATCGCCGCGTTGTTAAGGAAACAGAAACCGCCGGCCTGCTGGGCGTAGGCGTGGTGCCCCGGAGGGCGCACGAGAGCGTATGCGCAAGAGGACCCTAGCGAAAGGGCCTCAGCCGCGTTCGCCGAAGCTTGAGCCGCCCAATAGGCAGCCTCAAACGTGTGGGCGAATATCTGCGTGAATGTATCGGTGAGGTAGAGCCCCTTCTGTAAGTCGAAGTGTTTGCTGTGGTAGCGCACGACTCTCGGAGCGATATTCTCAATCTCAACCCAGTTGCGCTCGGGATTTCTTGAGTGCTCGGTCTCGTAAGCAGTTCTAAGGAATCGGAGGTAATGGTCCGGGTGCACACGAGCTATGACGGAATCCCCTAGGTCTCTTACCTCGGAACGATCTGGCTCTCCGATGCGGCGTAGCCCGTTCAGAATGTTGTCGATTCTCACCGGCTGTTCAAGAACAGCCGCGCCAATTGGCAGCGGATGACGATCCGTAGCGTGTAGCTCGTGGTGGGGAGATACGAACAGCTTCATGATGTACCGGTGCTGCTTACTGCCTCTTGCTGGCATTGTGGCATGGAAGGGGTGGTAGCTGTACAGGTTCTTGTTACCCTTTTTGTCCTTGTCTTGGCTCAGGGGACACTAAAGCAGTAGACTTTTCGCTTTCTCTGAGAACCTTTTCCTGTAGTCAGAGGGTGCCAAGCGTTGCTAGTGTTTCGCAGATTCCCGCGATAGTCGCGCGGGCTCAATTGTGAGATGAGGATACGATGAGCAATGAGATGCTAGGGGCTGTTGGGCTTGGGGTTGTCCTGCTGTTGGTTGTTGGAATTTTCATCTTCCATGCGCTGTGCTTGGCGCTGGCGGCGAAGTTGGTGTCCTTGCCGAACCGCACCTTCCTGAAAGCGTGTGGCTGTTCGCTCCTTATCGGAGTGGCGTGTCTAGTAATCAACTTCCTCTTTAGCTTGGCCCTCGGGCCGGTCGGCGTGTTGCTCTCCCTGCTCATAGGATTTTTCCTCTCAGCGGGGATTATCTCGGGTATCTACGGCTCCGGATACGGCGCCGGCCTCGGCGTCGCTATCATCTCCTGGGTGTTCTCGATTATCATCGGCATTGCGGTCATAGTGCTCGGTTTAGGTGCGATTTTCGGTGTTGGTGCGGCAGTGCAGCAACAGGGCGCCGCGATTCAGTCCAAATTTAATGAGGCATCAAGGCAGATCGCCGCAGGATCCGGCTCGCAGGACGCGAAGGCCGAACTTTCAAGGCAGATGCTCTATGCCCTTAAGGGCAAGCTAGCAGTCTACCAGGTTTCCAACAATCAGTTCCCGGCCAGCTTGCAGGACGTTGATTCTCAGTATCTCAACGACGGCTTCGGAAATCCGATTCAGTACAGGCTTACCTATGGGGGAAGGGGGTTTGAGCTCCTCTCGTACGGTGCAGATGGAAAGCCTGGAGGAACCGGCGCTGCTGCGGATATTTCCGTCACGGGACCGTAGCCGCAAGTGCCGAACTGCCAAGATCGAGAGGGGACCCGAGCTAACGGTCCACGATGGGCCTGGCAGGGGGTTCTTCCCAGTCTTGGCCTCTCTTCAGCCCTTAGCTTAACGTCGCATAAATTCGCCGCACCCCCGCACTCGAAGCCTCTTCGCGGGTGACAGCGAACTTGCCGAGTAGGCTGGTCTTCTCGGCGTGCGGGCCGCCGCAGATCTCTTTTGAGAAGTCGCCGATCTCGTAGACCTTGACCTTCTCAGGGTAGCGCTCGCCGAAGAAGGCGAGGGCGCCCTCCTTAATTGCATCGTCGTAGCTGGTCAGCTTAAAGGAGACCGGCAGGTCGCGCTGGATCTGAGAGTTTACGATCTCCTCCACCTTTTTGATCTCCTCAGGGGAGACCTTCTGAGGGTGAGAGAAGTCAAAACGCAATCGCTCGCCAGTTATATTGCTGCCCTTCTGCTGAACGTGCACGCCCAGAACGGAGCGCAGCGCCTGGTGCAAGAGGTGTGTCGCAGTGTGGAGCTTCACGACCGCTTCGCCGTGGTCGGCGAGGCCGCCCTTGAACATCCCCTTGCCGGCGGTGCGAGAGAGCTCCTGGTGCTTCTTGAACTCTGCCTCGAACTCGGTTCGGTCGACCTGCTGGCCGCGCTCGCGCGCGATCTCTTCGGACATCTCCCACGGGAAGCCGTAGGTCTCAAAGAGCTTGAAGGCGAGGGCGCCGGTCAAAGTCGGGATCTTCTCGATCTCCTTTAAGCCCTTGCCGAGCATGTTGTTGAACTTGGTCTCTTCCTGGGACATCGCTGCAAGGATCGCCTCGCGCTTCTCTGGTGCGACCGGGTAAGCCTCGGCGTACGAGTCGAGCACTGAGCGGGCGATCTCTGTCATAAATCCCGTCTGGAGCCCGAGCAGTCGACCGAAGCGGATTGCTCGGCGGATCAGGCGGCGAACAACGTAGCCCTGGGCCTTGTTGGAAGGGAGGGCGCCGTCAGCCATCAGCATCGTGGAGGCGCGGCCGTGGTCGCAGATAATCCGCATGCAGCGGGTGGATTCGACGTCCGCGCCGTACTTCTTCCCCGATGCCGACTCAAGGCTCGCCACAATCGGCTGGAAGATGTCGATCTTGAAGACGTCTGACTCGTCGAGGGTCGCTGCAACGAGGCGCTCGAGACCGCCGCCGAAGTCTACGTTCTTCTGCGAGAGCTCAGAGAGCGAGCCGTCAGCTTCCTTCTTGTACTGCATGAAGACCGAGTTGCCGATCTCGACGAACCGTCCGCAGTCACAGTTGACGTGGCACTTCTCGCCGAAAGCTGGGTCGTGCTGGACGTTCGGGAACTCAAAGAAGAGCTCGCTGTCTGGGCCGCCCGGCTCGCCCGGGGGCATGTTCTCCGGCTCCCCGGAGCGCGACCACCAGTTCTTCTTTGCAGGGTAGGCGAAGATCTGCTCGCCCTCTTTGGCGTCCATGCCAACGGTCTTGTAGATCTCTTTCCACAGCTCAATTGCCTCGGTGTCTTTTCCGATCGAGCCTTGGCCCTCGAACACAGAGACGTAGAGCCGCTTTGGGTCTAGTCCGACCTCCTTGGTGAGGAACTCGAAGACCCACGGAAGCTGCTCGCGCTTGAAGTAGTCGCCGAGCGACCAGTTGCCGAGCATCTCAAAAAACGTAGTGTGGCGGTTGTCTCCCACCTCTTCGATGTCCTGCGCGCGGAACGACTTCTGGATGTTCACGAGCCGCTTCCCCTCGGGGTGCACCTGCCCGAGCAGGTAGGGCACGAGTGGCTGCATGCCAGAGGATGTGAAGAGCGTTGTTGGGTCGTTGTCGGGGATGAGGGATACCGACGGAATGACCGTGTGGCCGCGGTTGCGGAAGAACTCAAGGTAGCGGCTGCGAAGCTCAGATGTTTTCATTTGGAAACTCCAGGAAAGCAGCGGGATAGTAGCAAATAACTGCGAGCCCTTAAAGGTGGGTAGGGCGCCGAGCAGGTAGCCCGTTTCTGTCCAAAAAATGGCTCATTCGGCCTGGTCATGGGGTGCTGTCGGGTGTTTGCCCCTAGCTGGTAAGCTTGGAGTTAAGCCGCTTAAAATCGAGCGATTTCGCCACATCCATCATGACGCTTGAATTCTCACAGCGGTCGACCCAGAGGTTGACGACCCCCATCCGCTCAATCTTGAAGACGATCGAGCACCTAGCCCTATCAGAGCGGTAGTACATCCCTGGGACGCCGTTAAACTCAACCTCTTCTTCCGCAACCGTCTTAAGCTTCGGAGGTTCGTACTGAGTAAATTGCGGCATCGTGCTGTGCCGAACCATGAGCTCATAGTTCGGGTGAGGAACCCGAATCTGAAGGTTAATTTGCCGTCGGCTTGAGTCCGTTAGGCGAGCGTAGGCATAGATATCTTGGAAAGAGCGCGTTGTGTCCATGATGCGCATCTTGAAACCTGGGATGTTGGCTCCAATCCAGCTCAAGAGCAGCTCGGGTCCCCGCGATGTGTCCCAAAGTTGGGTGAAGTTGGCACGCGGGTCCATGCCGGCCGAGTGTGCGCTCTTTGCGTTCGGGCCGGTGTTAACGGCGTTGCGAGCACGCGCCCGGTCGGTATCCCTTCGAACATCTTCCATGGCTTGCGAAGAGACTACATCAGAGAGCGTTTCCGCCTGAGTGACTCCAACCGGAAGAGCGATAGCCAGAGTGGCCGCCAGCGTTGCAAGAATAGCGCGTCGAGTATCCATGCCGGAGAAGACCTTAACACAATATGATGTGATGGAAAGTGGGGTTGGCGTGACGTAAGAGAGCTTGGTGCATCGAGCCATCGCCACTACTTTGCTGGAGTTTCCACGTTTGATCGGTTAGTTGAGAGGCGCTTTCTCAAGCGGCCGAGGCGTGAAGCCGGGCCGTGGCTTTTTGCGATAGAGAAGCGCTCGAGCGCTTCAATCAACCCTTCTGGACCTCCTTTTGCAAAGGTGTGGGCCAGGTCAGAGGCCCGCTTGAGATTCGACATTGCGCGAGGTAGCTCGCGAGCGGCAGTCTCAAACTGGAGCGACTGACGGTACACGGTGGCAAGTTTATCGAGGCTTGAGAGCATAATTGCCACGAGCGCCTCGTTGCGGTCCTTCGCTTGTAGGACAGCTTCTGCAATTGGCTCGCCCTTCGTCGCCATGAGGACGGCTTGTTCCACTGAATCGAACGTGAAGGGCTTAACAAGGTAGCCGCGCGCTCCAATCACGAGAAGGTCGAAGACATCATCGACGCTCGGATTAGCTGAAGCGGGAATAGCGATAATGTGCGATTCGATCTCAAAGACCTGCGTTAACCACTCCTTCATCGGATAGTTTGACTTCTTCGCATCGAATATAACGTGAGTGAACCGTCGACCTTCGAATTTTTCGAGAGCGGCGAGGTGGGAAGGCGAGTCGACGATCGTTCCGAATCCAAGCGCCTTGAGGGTTGTGCGCAGGTGATTGCGATCCATCGGGTCTGGCTCGACCACGAGGATGCACTGCGTAGCCCGCTCGATCGGGCTCATCTCTACGGCACGTTCCTTCATACCTTCCTTACGAGCCTTCGCCTGTCGGTCCGCTCGATATGCACTCCAACCGCATAGGCAGGAGGCAGCGAGCGGGTGGCGGGCGCTTCTTGGCTCTAAAGATCTGTCGGCTGGATCAATAAAGTTCTTAAGGGGTTATAGAGGCGTCGGTTGCTCTAGTCGTGAAGAGGCAAGGCTGCCGTGAGAGATCTCGTCTTTTCAGGTGATTAGCCACACCCGTCCAGAGTGCTCTGATGCAGCGCATCGAGGCGCGGGCTGACGCTAACAAGCGAGGCGGAGAGGGGCGAGGAGAGCCTGTCGAGAATCTCGGCACCGGCACACGGATTCAGCCCGAGCGACTCGATGATCGATAAAGCGAGCTCGTCCGCGGCGATCTCGTCGTGCACTGAGCCGCCTTCGGAATGCCCAAGCGCGATGTGGGAGAGCTCGTGAGCGAACACGAAGGCCAGCTCTGAGTTGTCTTGCACTGAGGAAGCCAGGGGCGCAGTTATCACGACTTCGTCGCCACTTCGGATGTATGCGTTTGCGAAAGCGCCAGGAGCGATGATGAGCGATGCCTTCACCTCGATGCCCCTCTTGTCGAAGGCCGATGCGACGGCCGAAAAAAGGTCGTGAGGGTCTGTCGAGGCGGAGCTGGCGCGCATAACTGACGGGGCGCGAATTGGCTCGTCTGAGGGATCAAGCGGCGAGCACCACTGCGTCCCTGTTGAGGCGCGAAGCTGCGATATGTGCTCAAGGAGTGGGGAGGGGCCGGCTGCTGCTGCATCGAACGCACAGAGCACGCAGGCGCTGGTCATGGCAAACGCCGATGCGAGCGGGGAGAAAACCTTTCTTGCGAGAGCAGCTCTCATGAGCACGCCTTCCAGCAAAACCTACCGGCAAACCAGCGCCCATCCGCGGGCACGAGCGCCGCAAAACACCCTAATTTCCGGCTGAGATCCCAGGATCTCACGCCGCGCCATGAACGGGGCAGAGCTACCGTAAGCCGCCGCCCATCAGTTTAGGATGCCGCAGAACCCCTTTTGATTGTACCATGTGGAGACGGGGAGCCTCAAACGTGGAGATGCCTACATGGTCGAGCAGAAAAAAGAGATTCGCCACGACATGCGGGTGGTTTTGGCGAACCTGGACAAGCGCTGGGAGGCAGCAGCCCAGCACGAATTAGGGCTCGAACTAGAGAAGCTCTTTACAACGCAGCCCTTCGGTTCGATTGAACATATTCTGGGCTGGGTGCCGTGCTTCCCAGGAGAAGTCGACCTGGCGGGCTTCATCGCTCAGATGTTGCGCCGGGACCGGCATATCTACCTCCCGCGCATACAGGGGCAGGGGCTCATGGATTTTATCGAGATCGGAGAGGAGTGGGGCGCTCAACTTGAGCCTGGCCATCGGGGAATTCTGGAGCCAAGGCCTGGTTCTGGACAGCTGTTTGCCCCTCAGGTCGCCGAAACTGTTGCGGTCTTGGTTCCGGGGCTAGCGTTTGACGCGCAAGGGGGGAGGCTTGGGCGCGGCGGAGGGTTCTACGACCGATTCTTGGCTCGCCCGGAGCTGCAGGGAGCGCTAAAAATCGGGGTGTGCTGGTCTATGCAGGTCATTCATGGTACTCCGACCGACCGCTACGATGTTGCTATGGACTACATCTGCCATGAGCGTGGATGGATCCAGGTCGGTAGAGAATGAGAAAGTAGGCCGGATCGGAAAGTGAATTCGCGCATCAGAGCGGGCGACGCCACGAGTGAAGGAATTGAGATGGTCATAGGCAAGGCAGAAGCCCCGGCAAAGCGCGGGCTACGAGTAGTAGTCTTGGGTGACGTAGTGGGTCGCCCGGGGCGTGAGGCCCTTACGCGGCATGTGCGACCTCTCAAAGAGCAGCTTTCGGCAGACGTGGTCATCGCCAACGGGGAGAATGCTGCCGGGGGAGCGGGAATCGACGCGGGCACGGCTCACGAGATCCGTGCTTCAGGCGTCGATCTCGTAACGCTCGGTGATCACGCATTCCAGCGAAAAGGCTCTGGCGATTTTATCGATGCGAATTCGGCGTGGTGCATCCGTCCCTACAACTTACCACTTGATGCCACACCGGGAAGAGGTTGGTGCTCGCTGACGCGTGCGGATGGCATTACGCTTCACGTCGGCAACTTGATCGGCCGCGTCTTCATCGGAGGCGCCATCGATTGCCCGTTCAAGGGAGCCGAACGTATGCTCTCTGAGATGCCAGCCAGCAAGGGTAGACTAGTCATCGTTGATTTCCACGCTGAGGCGACGAGCGAGAAGTGGGCTATGGGGCGGCACCTGGATGGTCGAGTGTCACTCCTCGTGGGAACTCACACACATGTACAGACGTCAGACGCTCAGATTCTACCGGGTGGCACCGGATACATCACTGATCTCGGAATGACGGGTAGCAATACCGGAGTCATCGGTATGGATGCGGGCGTGGCTCTGAAGCGCTTCACCTCGTACACACCGGCTCCGTACCAGATCGCTGAAGGGGAGGGAATTCTGCACGGTGTCGTAGCAGACTTAGACCCTGAGAGCGGGAAGACGCTTTGGATCTCTGGATTGCTGCATCCGTGATCGCGGAGCGGGCCGTGTGTCTACTGCGGTGGTGTATTTTGCTCTGAGTCGTCGAGAGCCTTCGCAAGCTGTGAGATATCAAAGGGTTTAAGTAGCACCGCATCGCTTTCGTCACATGGGGCGTTCTGTCCCGAAGCGAGCAGTACGGTTTTTACCTGTGAACCTGGCGAGTGGGCTTGATTGACGAGGTCGTGTGCTGCGAGACCTGGAAGAGATTCCTCAACGACTAGGATGTCAACGTCTCCTGCCTGCAGTGCGCCCATAGCGATCTCTTTGCTATCGCAAGTTACCGGCTTGTAGCCCAGGCTTTTGACCATGGCGCCCAGCATCTCACGAAGTTCAGCGCTGTCTTCGACTATCATAACTCTCGTATTGGCGTGGGCTGTCTCATTGTTGAGCGGAAGCGGAAGCTGTGGCGAGCGTTCGGCTACGATCGGTTGGGTAGAGAGTGGAAAATAGAGAGATACCGTTGTGCCTCTCTCTGGTCGGGATTCAACGGTCATAAATCCGTCATGATCGCTCATGACAGCGAGGACGCTGGGTAGGTCAAGCCCGATGTGCCCGAATTCTCCTCGGACTGTCAGGAGCGGATTTGCGGCTCGAGCGAGCACTTCAGCAGGCATGCCACGACCGAAATCAGAGATGCTGATGCGTGCGAAGTGGCCCGGGCGACTCCCCGCATGCAGCTTGCTTACAACCTCATCGATCTCTTCCTCACCGAACGTAAGCGAGACCCTGCCGCGGCCATTAGGATATGCTTCGGATGCGTTCAGAATCACGAGGGCGAGGACCTGCGTGAGCATCGCTGGGTCAAGCTTTACGGGAAGATGTTCAGGGGAAGACGCGCACTGGACGTCTATGCCGGGCGGAACGAGCCCCCTCAGCAATGGTAGCCTCTCTTCGAGAGCTGCTACCACATTAAGAGTGTGTCGTTCTGCATTTTCGGGGGGGATGCTCAACTCGCTCAGTTGCTGTACTAAGGTCCCTCCCTTCGCGCATAGAGTCTGAATGTGGCGCAGAGCTTCTGCTTGAGGTTGACCAGGAAGGGTCGCAACGCTAGCTCGACCGAGCATAGCTGTGAAAAGCTCAGAGAGTTGTGGGGCTGCAGCGCGTGCGCAAGCGCTCAGCGCCTTGTGGCGCTGTATCTGGAGCAATCGCTCGTCTATTGTGCGTTTGCCGGTGATGTCGGCGACCTTTATGACACGAGGGCGGCGTTCGCTCTCCGCACCGTCGCCTGTCTTTTCGGCAAGCTGGTGAGGACAGAGCTGTATCTGGATAAACTTGATGTTGTCCTGTCGTCCAGCAACACGGAGGTCCTCGCAGTGTTCCGCAGCAGGGTCCATGGTAGACACCAGCTGCCAGATGTACTGGCCGAGACTGGACTTTTCGCAGAGCGACTCGAAGCTGTCTCCGAGCTGGGCTTTTTCCGGTAAGCCAACGAGCCGTTGAAAGTTATCGTTCATGAAGAGCACTGCGCCGTTGCCATCGAGGGCGCACACGCCAAGCTCGAGAGAGGCCTTCTCTTCTGGAGCAGGAGCTGTCGAGGTGAGTTTTCCTCCCACTATTTTCCAGGCATCGTCTTGATTGCCTTTTCTGCTCGGACCCTCTCGGGCGGAGGCATCGATAGACGTGCGCGTCGACGAAACAAATGTTGCCGTGTGGCTAGCGGCGAGAGAGCGCACAATGTGTATCCCGACGAGGGTTGGGATGAGTACGAAGGTAGCAACAATCACGGTGCCTAACGTCATACCCACTTGCGTTTGGACCGCTGCGTTAAGTAGGCCGGCTTGACGTAGCGCGAGAGCGACAACAAAAAGAGCTGTAAGAGAAGTAGCTGCCATTAGGTGCGGAATGAGCTGGTTGGCATTCAGGTAGCGCACACGACCAGTCAGGCGCCACCAGACGGCCTCATTGAAGAGCAAACAACCAGCGAGGGATGTGACGAGGATATCCTGCAGCAGCGTCACTATTACTGGGTCACCCGTTGTAACGGGTTGCGTGGTCTCGTAGGACTTTAGCATCGAGAGCGTCGGGCTAACGCAGGCGAGCCACACGAGAAGTGTCGTTACGTATGCTGGAACTATAGGGGCGACGTGCTGAACCAAGGCGATGCTGCTGATGATGATAGCAAGTCTCACTCCTGTTTCTGCGTCTCCAGTGTTGATCGACCAGGGGAGTACTCCGATTGCGAGCACGAGTAGAGCACCCCGGATTCCGAAGGCGAGCGGCGCAAGAAAGAGCAAAATCTGAGCAGCGACTCCGCCGAGGGGGAGCGTTAGTGCGGCAGACGTAGCGCACACAACCAAAGCAGATAGCCCCAGTAGCATCGGCGCTATCCACGACCGCTTCTCCACTTGAGAGTACAGCACGACTAGACCCCTGTTTTACAAAAACCGGCGGAGTGGGCCGCTCAAGCTGCGCGTAATCCTCCCGTCCCCCGCCTGTACAATCCTAGAAACGGCAGAAATCCCGGAATGCTTGATATTTCTGCGTTTTAGGGGGCTAAAATTTCGGAAAATGGCTTCTCCCGAGCGTCCGGGTTAGCCAGGTAGCTCCGAGAGATCAATCGCTTAGCGAACCTTTGGTGCTCCGCCCAGGCGTCGTGGGGAGCCCCGATTAACACGAATCTCGCGGCCCCGGTCGGTTGGTCGCATCTTAGTTTTTCGTAGCCGCTTAAGTTCGCGGCGAGGATGTGCCGACTACACCTCTGGCCGAAAAGACTCTGGCCGCATCAGACTGAGGCAATCATGCGAACACGGGTAACATTTTCAACGATTTTGGCCGTAATCGTGAGCGCTGTAGCAATCCAACCAGATACGGCACGTGCTCAGGATCTACTCCCCGAGACAGACGATGCCGTCATGGGGGATTACCACAATTCTCCTCGATATCGTGAGTCTGAGTCTCATCCTCTCCGTGTGCTCGCGTACGTGGTTCACCCCGTAGGATGGGCTCTCCGTGAGCTGATATTTCGTCCGCTAAGCTACTTTGCCGGGTCAACACCGGAGACGAAGAGCATCATGGGATACCGAGAGCCGTTCGATTTCCGCACGCCTTCATGCTTTAAGCACGACGACGAAGTGCCGAACTGCCGCTCAATTTCGCCCTTCGACTACAACAAGCCCATATCAGAAGAGTCGGAAGACAAAGTTGTTTACCTTCCGGACGTGAACTTCGATTTCAACAAGCGCACTCTCAACAAACGCGGCAAAGAGAAGGTGCGCGAGGTTGCTGAACTGCTCAAGCGTGAGGGGCCTGTTCAGGTGGTGCTTGAAGGCAACACCGACAAGCGCGGCACTGAAGAGTACAACCAGAAGCTGGGCCTTGGCCGAGCCGAGTCAGTGAAGGCGGAGCTAGCGCGCCATGGTGTCTCGGGGCAGCAGATGAAGACCATCAGCTACGGCGAGACGCGCCCGCTGTTTAACGAAGATGAAGAGTGGGCATACGCGGCTAACCGTCGCGTCGCAGTTCGGATTGACGGAGCAGGCTCCGCGCTGGCTACGCACTAGACGCGCCCCTGCAGTGCTACCCGTTCGCAGCGGTGCCCTTAACCTCAACCGTGTCCGAGTTGCTGAAGGCGTCTGGGGCTGCGATCTGCCTCAGCTCAGGCTGCTTCGCGATGCCTAGCCACTCCAGAACGTTCTGAAGAGCTGACTTGCGCCCCTCGTGCATCGAGACGAGCTTTCGGATCGTCTGGGTCTCAGACAGAAGCAAGATCTGATCGCGCTCGCTCTTCTCCTCAAGACGCTCAACGCGACTGCGCAGCCAATCTCTCTGCGAGCGGAGGTCGGTTATCTCCGCGTCTTTGAGGTCCAGGATGCGTTCCTGAAGGGTAACGAGATTTCGCAGGCGTTCCAGCTCTGGACCAGCGCCTGCGGCAGGGGTTTCGGGGGAGGACGACTGCTCCGGCTGCGGCGCTCGAGTCGCTTGCGGGGCGCGAGGAGCTTCTCCGTGGGAGCTTTGACGCTGCGGCTCCGACGGGCTGTGAGGAGCCTGGCTTGAGAGCGCTTCTGCCGCCCCGAATATCTCGACGATCTGGGACCTGATGTAGCGCGTTGTCCCGTTGCTATCTTGAGACACCTCAAGGTAGCCCGACTCCTGGAAGCGGCGCAGCGTTCGAGCGGAAACACCTGCAAGCGCAACAGCCTCAGCCTCAGTGATCTTCTCCGCCATCGTCATAATGCCCCTTACCTTAACGTACTAACCGTGTTCGTTCGGCTGACCGCGGGATTGTGCCAAATGCGGCGCTGAATTTCAGCACCTTTCTCATTTACGGCAGAATCAAGCCGGCACGCCACTACTTAAAGTTCATCTCGCGCACTTCCAGCACCGAGGTCGAGCCTGGTGTCCTGGTCGGCCTGCCACCCGTGACGACGGCACGAGTTCCGTTCGGCAGGCCCTCGCGTTCCTGGACAGCCTTGAGTGCCGTGTCAATCTCGTCGCGGTGTGTCTCACCAGAGTCAAAAGAGATGGGATGTACGCCCCAGTAGAGCGCCATCTTGCGCAGGGCTGTCTCCTTGCGCGAGACACCGTAGAGGGGCTGCTGCGGACGATACTTCGCAACGAGCCGGGCTGACGTGCCGGTTTCGGTGCAGGCAATCAACGCTCCAGCGGAGGTCTTAATCGCCGCGGCGCAGGCTGCGTACGCAATCGCGTCCGGAACCGTGTACGTGTCTGAGTTGCGCAGGCGCAGCTTGTACTCCTCGAAGGCGAAGGTCTGCTCCGCCGCCACCGCGATCCGGCTGATGTACTTAACGCAGGCCTCCGGGTGCTCGCCGATAGCAGTTTCATCGGAGAGCATAACTGCATCCGCACCGCTCATCACCGCATTTGCGATATCAGAGACCTCGGCGCGGGTCGGGCGGACAGAGGTAATCATTGAGTGCATCATCTGAGTCGCGACGATTACTGGAATGCCGCGGAAGTTCGCCTCCTCGATTAGCCTGCGTTGCAGCATCGGCAGCTGCTCAAGCGGCACCTCAAGCCCAAGGTCGCCTCGGGCGACCATCAGGCCGTCGGACGCCTCGACGATCTCTTCGATATTCTCGAGAGCAGCCCTGCGCTCAATCTTCGAGATGATCGACGCGCACGAGCCCTTGTCGTTGATGATTGCGCGCAGCTTGAGCACATCATCTGCGGAGCGAACGAAAGAGATTGCAACGTAGTCGACTCCGTTCTTGATGCCCCAGTCGAGGTCGACGATGTCCTTCTTGGTAGTTGCCGGGAGGTCGACGTCGCTGTCTGGGAAGGCGATTCCCACACGCGAGCGAATACGGCCGCCCTTCACTACGCGGCACAGCACGTGGTCGGAGCGAACCTCTTCAGCAGCCAGCTCTAGCAGGCCGTCGGCGAGCAGCACGGAGTGTCCTGGCTTAAGGGTCGTGATGGGGTTTACGGTCTCCACGAAGATGCGCGAGCCATTTGAGAGCGAGCCGTCAGCGCAGCGCAGCTCGATCGGCTGCCCGTCAGTAATAGGACAGAAGTCTCCCTCAACGTTTGAGATTCGAATCTTTGGGCCAGAGAGGTCCTGCAGGATTGCTACCCAGGCTCCCATCTCTGCCGACACTGAGCGGATGTTCTTCAGGTTTGCGAGGTGCTCCTCGTGGCTGCCGTGAGAGAAGTTTAGCCGAAAAACATTGACGCCAGCCTTAATCAGGGCGCGCAGCTTCTCTGGGTCGCGACAGGAGGGGCCGACGGTTGCGACCACCTTGGTGTGTCGATGCGCTAGTGTGCGCTCGTCTAGGGGGGATTTGCTCGTCCACAGAGTCGCTAAAACGTTCTCGAAACCCATACGGTTGCTGTACCTCAGAAAAGCGCCCCAGAGCGGCGCCCCAAAAATAGTGGCGCCGGGGCAGTGTGGCCGGTAGGATATGACACCGGTTGGGGCAGGTGCAATCCTTAGAAACTCCTTAATTTATCGCCGCTTTGGGGTCTTTAAGTGCGCTCTGCGGAGGGTTCTTTGCGGTCCCGCAGGGTAGACTGTAAGAAGCTCGCGCGATCTGCCACCGAAAGAGCCCTAAGCACCTGCTCCGGGGTGGCCGCGCCGGCCTCTAGCAACATCAGAAGCTCCTGCGCCAAAGACGAGCCCTGAAGTGCTGGGGCGTCAGTTGAGAACGTGTACTCTATCTCAAGCTGATCGAGGGTCCTTATGAGGCGCCCATACTCCTCCAGGTTTCGAACCGCACCGGTGAGAAGATTCGATTTGACGCATAGCTCACACACGATGGCGCGCTCTCGCAGCAGCTTTAGCCCCCGGTCGTCCCCTCGATCCCAGAAAGCGCGCAGGGCAGTAATTGGGTGCCCAACTCGGGACGGGTTCAGCGTCTCGACAGTCCTTATGAATGTCTCAAGGTCGACGTGCGCTGTTTCGCCAACATGTGCAGTGCGGCCAAGACCCGGACCGGCTTCGTCGAAAGCGATCTTCATCTCCTGGAGCTTGCGCGGATCAGACAACGGATTGAGAGACTCAGGGCCGGCGAGGTCGATCCCGATAATCGTGCGGCTCTTCTCGCGCCACAGTCGCGTCTTGCGCGCCAGCGCCAGGTTCGCCTCAAACGTGAGGTCTCGGCCGAAGCAGAAGATGTGGCCTACCGAGATGCCGCCTCGAAAGCCGATCTCCACATCTTCGACAGCGTCTATCGCCGACTTTATCACGCGGTCGAGATCGTAGAGCCCTGCGTGGCTGCCCTTGAGGAATGGAGCGCCGGTGCGTTTGAGCGGGTTCCACCGAAGCTCAAGGCGAGAGACGTCAAAGAGGCACTCATGCGAAAGGCTCTTGGCTGTCGGGTCAATTCGTACCATCCCGCCAGTTCGATGCGCACGATGGACTGCGGTGATGATGCTCTCGCGCACTGATGCCGGCCCAGACTGGATAAGCTCAACTTTCTCGTACACCTCAAGGTAGGAATCGAGGTCGATTCTTCCGTTGTCTGAGACCTCCAGGACATTCACAAACTCCTGGTAGCCAGCGCTCACCCCACGGATCCCGCGCTCGATGGCGATCTCCCACAGCCGGTAGAGTGGCACAGAGCCGCCGAGGTGAACGTGCAGCTCGGTGACGTGTTTTGGCCAAGTGACGACCTGTTTCTCGGCGTGATCGTTTTGCAACGGGAGGGCGGCATCCCGCTGAGGGGAGGGGTGTCGAGCCGAGCGGGAGGCGGGAGCGTTGGGCATTGGGACGACCACTCTAAAAAATGCCGCCTATTAACGACGTAAAGCGCATCGTCCAGCATGTCTCCCGTCATCCTAAGCTTGAGCCACCCTGGGCTCCGCGTGCCGATAAGCGGCGCAAGTTGCTGGAAGCCCTAGGGGATAACCATTGTTTGGCAAGCGGGACCAGGTTTTATGGGATCAACAGAACAGCAATCGTCAGGTCAGCAGAAGCAGGATTACCTAACCAAGAAAGTAAAGCTTAACGGGCAATTCGTTACCCTCTACAGCGTAAACGGACAGACCTGGCTTTCATCGCCCGAAGAGATCCCCGAGGTCATGGCCCGTCTTGAAAACACCCGCATCACGCTGAACGCCGAGGGACAAGAAGAGGGCGAGGAGCCTGCTGAAGGGGAGGAGGCTAAGCCAGGCGAGAAGAAGGCCGCCGACAAGAAGGCTGGCGAAAGTAAGGCTGTCGAGAAGAAGCCGGCAGAGAAGACACCACCACCACCGCCAGTTCAGATCGCATCGAAGTACCGCCTCAAGGGCCCAAAGCCACGACCTATCCTGCGCCAGAACGGAATGATCTTTAAGGGCACGCCCGTTGAGCCGTTCTCGGCCTCTGAGGTTCAAGTTAAAGCCGCGCCTAGCAAGTCGGAGCAGAAGAGCGCTAAGGCGGCAAAGGCCAAAGGGAAGGCGACGATTAAGGCGCCCGTCCTCTCAGAGACGCGCGCCGCAGCAGCGGCTGCCGCCAAGGCCGCCGCTTTGGCAGCAGCCAAGGCGAAGAGAGCAGCCGAGAAGCAGGCGCTCAAGGCAGCAGCTCTCAAGAACGCAAAGCCTAAGGCCGCGCCGATAGCAGCGAAGGGCACTAAGGCGCCGGCTGCTAAGGCAGTGAAGGGTGTTGCAAAGCGCCCCGCTACGAGCGCAAAGAAGCCAGCGGCAGCGAAGCCTAGCAAAGCGAAGCCTTCGAAGCCGGCCGCGAAGAAGGGAAAGAGCGCAACGAAGCGCCGCTAACGCGATACGAAGAAAGCCAGCAGCGCCAGCAGTGCGCAACCCACAAACGCGAGCCCCGCACGCTCGGCGGTTGAGAGGTTTTGCCTGCGCTTGACGAGCTTGGCGTGGCGCTGAATGCCAAGCTCAGCCTGCGCAAAGTCGTGCTCGGGATACGGGTACACGCTGAAGTGGTAATCCTGCAGCGATGTGTCGTCGCCGTATCCGCCCGAGGGGCCGCTGTAGGGAACATTCGGGGTCCTGAAGGTGCCAACGGGCCGCTCGAAGAGTTGGCTCTCCTCAAAGAACTGCGTGTCATCCGCGCTGAAGGAACCGAAGGGGATGTAAAACTCCTCGGCTTCTGTTGCGTCGCGCACATCGACCTTGATTCCGATCTCAGAGAGGTGTTTTGTGACGCGCTGAATCGTCTCCGGAGAGATATCGGTGCAGAGCAGCCGGGTGGCCCGGTCGGTCAACAGGTCGAGAGCCTGCTGATCTGAGATCTCAAGGTGCGCCAAGCAGATGTCCCGGAAGCGCTCACGCACCTCCGGATCTTGATTGCTGAGGCCGTGGAACTGGAGTGCGAAGTCTCTGCCTGAGGTCTCCATAGGGGGCTCCCGATGTTCTGTTGACCTGTGGTTAGTCGGCTAACCTCAACGAAAGGTTTAGCCCCGTGAGAGCCCCCTTTTCCGTATTTCTAAGTTGTTGATTTGAGGTTAGGTTCAGTAGTGGCGAGCATCGAGCTAGAATGGTCTGATACCGAGGGTTGGCTCGGCGACGGCGAAGGGTAGGGGGTTCGGATGGGTTACATAGAAGACAACCTCATGGAGGATGAGTCGGTGGTGTTAAACACCCGCCTTCATCCAATAGTCCTGCTCGTTCCGGCGATGGGCACTTCGTTCCTGGCCGGCTCTCTCTGGTACTACCCGCAGATGTTCCCCAACAACGAAGATGGGTACATCGCTTTCACGGTAATCCTCCTGCTCTTGGCCTACTCCTCGTACCGTCTCTGTGACAGGCTGATCGTGTTCCTCACCTCGGAGTTTGCGGTGACTTCCAAGCGCGTGCTCGGAAAAACAGGGTTCATCCGTCGCAAGTCGCTCGACATCGTGCTCGCCAAGGTCGAGGCCATCCGTTTAACTCAATCGATTCTTGCCCGCATCCTCGACTACGGAGATATCGAGGTGACTGGCACAGGTGGAACTGAGGAGATCCTTTCGTACATCCCGGCTCCGCTTGATTTCCGCAAGGCGATACAGGAGCAGCTAGCTCTGCTCGAGGGCGAGGTTAATCTTGAGCGTGCGCCTTGACGGGTAGCTGCTTACGCAACAAATCCTAGCAGTGTGCGAACCTCTCTCCATACTAGGGAGGATTCCTTTTAAGCGAACTAGGCTTCTCCTTAAACGTGAGGAGATCGCCCGTGAGCGACATTCCAAGAGCAGACGATGATGCAAAGCTGGCGGCAATAGCTGTTTCGCTCTACACGCCTGCGCCCCGTGCTGAGCTTGTATCGCTAATGCAGTCTGGCATGACAGGCGCGGAGCTTCGTCCGCACCTTGGTTCCGGCAAGTGGCGCCAAGCAGAAGATACCCTGAGACGCTGCGAGGCGCTCTCAATACAGGCTGTCTCCATAACAAGCGAATTCTATCCCGATATGTTGCGACAGGTGCCCTTGCCGCCGCCTGTGCTGTACGTGCGCAGCCGCAGCGAGCGGTGGGCTCCAGGCCAGATCGCACTCGCAGTCGTCGGGACACGAGCCGCATCGGTTGAGGCTTGCGCCTTCGCATCGAAGATATCCATGGAGATAGCACGCGCAGGGGTTTCGATAGTGAGCGGTCTCGCGCTGGGGATAGACGGAGCGGCTCACCGCGGGGCTCTGTCGATTGCAACGCAGCGAGCGGAGAGCGATGAGCCCCCGACAGTCGCTGTTCTCGCTCATGGCCTCGACACGATCTATCCGCCGTCGCACGAGCCGCTAGCTGAGCAGATCGTAGAACAAGGGGGCGCGCTCGTCTCTGAGTATGCGCCAGGCACAACGGCGCTCAAGCATCACTTCCTGGCGCGCAACCGGATCATCGCCGGGATGTCGCAGGGGGTCGTTGTCATTCAGGCAGGGAGCCGTAGTGGCTCGCTCGTTACCGCACGGTTCGGCGCCGATTTTGGCCGTGACGTGTTCGTGTACCAGCACTCGGGGTGGGACGAGCGGCACTCGGGGGGGGCTGAGATGATTGACGATGGAGCGATGCCGTTTACCGGCTCGGCAGAGATCCTGGCGGAGTACGGGCTCGCGCCTCAACAGAAGACGCAAGGTGTCGAGGAGCTGGCTATCGAGGAGTTCCTCGTCCGCAACGACCTTTCGCCTGCGGATCTCCTCAAGCTGGAGCTCGCGGAGCTCGTTGAGCGATTGCCTGGCAATCGGGTTCGGGTGAAGGCGGTTTAGTAACTCTCAGGTAGCTAGAGCGCCAAACCCACGCCCCCGCGTTACTAAAACAAAACGTTTTCGGTATCGACAAACGCCCGAGCGCAGTTGGCTGCCGAAGCTGCTCGGGAAGTTCGGAGTGTGTTCGATGCGCGAGCTTTTTGGTTAAGTAACGCGGAGG
>CAYPUA010000018.1:0-17129 GCA_964413875.1 uncultured Bdellovibrionales bacterium | reverse complement strand
TTTTGGTTAAGTAACGCGGAGGCGCGGAGATCGCGGAGGTCGCGGGTAGGGGTAGCTCGAGGCGGGCGAAGGCCTGCTCTTCTATCGTGGTGCTCCTGCATGCTCGTCGAGCAGTGCCTGTCTGCGGTCTCTTCCGCAGCCTAATACTGCCGCGGATTAAAGATACGCCCGAGGTTCAGGTAGAACGCCTGCTCGTCCTGGTTGTTTAAGCCGAAGCCGAAGTATATCGGGAAGAGCGGTGTGTCCGCACCGACGAATAGGAGACCAGCCGCGATGTCGGAGTTGTCGGGAATCTGGGCCAGGTCGCTCTTAATAGAAGCGAGCTGGAACGATCCTCCGGCAAATACATCGAGCTTGGCGAACGAGCCGCCGAGAGACTCAAGCTGCCTGTAATAGGTGGTGCGTCCAATCACGAAGTCAGAGGCTGCAAGGCCCGCCGGCTGGAATCCGGAAAGGTCGAACATGCCGCCGAGCACAAAGTACCGTTCAGGCTCAACGTTCTCGGGGTTTGTTCCGAAGTCAGACGAAAGCAAGAGGGTGTTGTGCCCGAAGGTAATTGGAAGATTCCCCGTTCCGGTCATCTGTGTGAAGACCTCAGAGGAGCCGAGTGCGCCAACGTTTCGGAAGGTCATGAAGTTCGCCTGGACTCCGCTTCGAGGGAAGTCTGGGGTGTCTAGCGAGTCCCACGCTACGCGGCCGTAGAAGTTTCCGATCTCGTAGTTCTGATCCTGAAGCGTGGGGCTTCCGATTGTCCGCTCAAGCCGTCCCATACCACGCGAGAGACCTCCGGAGAGCTCGCCGTCGCGGAAGAAGTTCCGCCCGAATGCGAGGGCTCCGATCAGGCGTGAGCGCTCGTACTGAGCCACGACTTCGTCCTCGATCGTGACCGGGAGCTGGTAGCGGTCGAGCAAGAGGTTTGGATTGACGAAGTAGGGGCTATTCGCGCCGAGCGGCTGGTAGAAGTCTACGTCAACCAAGGGGCGCCATCCGATCTCAAGACGGGTGTTGAGGTATCCGCCCCACGCATTGAGGTCGTTGAAGCGTCCTGCGAGCGCAAGCTGGTAGTAGCTGTTCCCATCGAAGTCGTCCTGAAGGGCGAGCCCAACCCGGAAGTACTCATCGTACCACTTCGGCTTCTTTGCAATCAGGTGCAGCTTCGAGCCGCCGTCAGGCTCTTTGATCACTTCGTACTCAAGCTTTCCGACTCGACCATCTTCGAAGGTCGTGTGCAGGGCGTTCTCGACCTTCTGGGTGTCGAGCGGCTGTCCAACCTGGAAGGCGAACGCCTCTTCGACGGGCTCTCTGAGTTCCTCCAGATCCGTGTCGACGGAGACCTCGGTGATGACGACCTCTGCGGGCTCGACTTCGCGCCTCGCCTGCCACTTTGCGTACTCTGCCTCTGAAACCGAGAAGCGCCGGAGCTGCTTCAGCTTCTCGTCAGCGGCAGCTTCTCCCTTTGCGAAGATCTCCTGGGCTTTCTTAAAGTCCGTGGCGCTGTACCCTTTGAGGTCTGGGAGCAGCAGCACGTCCCCTGGGCGCATGAGTTTGCGCTGCAGCATAGAGTTCTGCTGAAGGAGCAGCGAGATGATCTGCCCGGAGATAGCCAGCACGTTTGTCAGCTCGTCCTTCTTCTTGAAGTCAGCCGAGAGGTCAACCACGATCAGCCGCTCGGCACCCATCTCGAGGGCTATGTCGACAGGCAGGTTGTTGGCGATACCACCGTCGACGAGCATCCTGCCGTTGAGCTCAACCGGCGTGAAGAAGCCCGGAACAGCCATACTGGCGCGGGTGGCTCTCGCCAACTCGCCTGACTTGAGCACGACCGGGTCGCCTGTCTCGATATCAGCCGCAATCGCGCGGTACGGGATCGGAAGCTCGTCGAAGTTGATATCTCCAGGGGTACGGTGGTACAGGCTCTGCAAAAGTGGGAGAACATTCTGTCCACTCACAACGCCGGCGAAGTCTACCAGGCTTCCTCCAGAGACGCCGATTTTGGCGCTACCCAGGATCTCTCCATCGACACCGTACTTGTTCCTGTAGGTCTCATCCGTGCGCTTGTTCTGTTCGTTGAAGAGCTCATCCCAATCCGTGTTGCCAAGAAGCTGCTCCATCTCTGGCACCGTCGCGCCTGAGGCGTAAGCCGCTCCCACGATCGAGCCCATCGAGGTTCCAGTGATGATGTCAACCGGAATGCGGTTTGCCTCGAGCACCTTGAGCACACCGATGTGAGCCATGCCGAGTGCGCCTCCTCCGGCGAGCACGAGACCCGTTTTCGGGCGGCGCTTCGCTGATGGGCGGGATGATGTTTCCTTCAATAAGGATGAAGCGGTATTTTTATCGGAGGTAGTAGTAGGCTGTGTTTGGGCTTCACTCGTGGAGGGGTGCGGCAAAGAGACAAGGAGTACTGCCAGTAGAAGAGCCGCGGGACGATGGAGATTCATGATGTGCACCTATCAAAGTCGCCGGAAGTCTAGCGATTTTTCCGGGAGCCGTACACCCGGGATGGCGTTGGGAGCGTCGATTCCTGTTGTGCGGGCAGGACGGTCGCGCGGGATCGAAGATCGGCTCTAATTAAAAAATGAGGCCTTCTATGAAGGAAGAGGGGCTCTCAACGCTGGATGCCAGCCCTGCTTCGCCCGTACCTGAGCTTATTAAACGCGACTTGACCGTGGACGCATAGCGACCTTAGGGTCCGCCCCCGTAATTGGCTCGGGTTGGAGTAGACGGGGCACGGCTGTCGATAGGAGTGCTTCGTTACTGGCTAGTAGCTGGTCAATGCGGGGGGCAGCTTTGGGTGCGAGCTCCACGTGAAGGTCTCCGGTTGAGGTGTGCGAATTATGTATGCTGCAGCAATCCATATGGCTAATCCAGAAAAGCGGGAACTTGCCCACTTAAAGGGAGCGTGAGACCTCGAAGCGAGATGATTCTCAACGCTACGTGCTGGGCAGGGAGATGTTAGGCGGCCTTTTTTGACTCAAGATCCCTGTGGTATTGAGTGTATTCACACCTTCGGAATTCCGCGAGGCATTCTGAGATTTCCCTCGGATACCGGAAGCTATCCAGGTACGCGGCGTAGCATGAGAATTCGCCGGACAGCTTTCTTATTTCAGCGCGGCAGTTTTCAAGGCTTATCCGGGTGGCTAGGATGTTTTGGATTATTAGAAATCTTTTTTCCCCCCATTCAATTACGTCAGCTACCCCGTTCGGCGGCTTGGACAGCGATTTCTCAAGGACTTCTAGGAGTTCTGTTAGCTGACGCTCCATCTCAAGCTGCTCATCCAGGGCAGCATAGAGCTTTTCATAATCCTCTGCGAACGCTTCGGATGCCTTTTCATCACCGATTAAGCTAATTCTGCAGTAGTCGTAAGCCCTCAAGCATTCCTCGTGACTATCCTCGTAGGTATTTGGGCGAATAGTGTCCCAGTAATCGGGGATTTCAACGTCATCGCCGTCAGTCGGGTCTTTTTCCGCGTCTATCGGCACCACTGAGGGGTCGATGAACGGGCTTGATTGTTCAGCGCCCAGTGGTCTTGTTGGCGCTAAAACTGGCGAGGCCTCACCGCTGCTAAATCTGTCGATTGGGTTCGCGGACTCGTTGGTCCCGCGGGCAGAGTCGAGTCCCTTGTTTTTTTTCTTTAGTTGCCCATTTTTGCCCGATTTGGCGGTCGAATTTCCGCCGCCGTTCCCAGATTTCTCTCTTTTCTGCTTGGGAGATTTCGCTGTGATGCCTCTTCTCTTGCGGCTCTTTGACTCAGCGGCTGACAGAGAGAGCTCCGAGGCGCTCTGAGCTAAAGTCTCGTCGGACATTGTCACCGAAGAGAGCATCATAAAGGCTGCGAGCAGGGCAGATACTGTTTTTGAGGGCATACGTCCCTTTAGGATCAGGTCCCGTAATTGGGACCGCTTACATGTGTCTAGTAATATCTGCAATTAGGGTAATTCTGAGTCAGGGTTTAGTTGAGCCAGGCTGGTCTTTTGGAGTTAGGTTGGCATTAAGGAGCCCCGAGTTTGACCCTAACAACCTGCTTTTAATTAATTATTCGGGGTGGAGGGGCGGATGAGACCGGTCCGAAAGCTAGCGCAGAGGGGTCTCAATGTAAGCAGCCAATCTGCTCAGTTTGGGGTGATATAGGTGAGACATAGGCAATCGTAGCGTCGCGCGTCCCCAATTTTGAGCGGACCAGAGTTGCTGGGCTGGAAGGGGCAGAGTGCCGAGTTGCTTCTTATTAGGGGTAACAGTGATGGCGCCGTAACGTTCTGCTGCAGCGTTCGGCGCAGCTAGTGTGTCCGTACACGGGAACAGAAGGGCTAGTTCGGCAGCCTTTAGATTGGAACTTGAGGATGGAAGCGGCGATGCTGTATGCATGCGGGGACTGAACGGTGTAATCCTGGGGGGTGTGCTATGAAAAATTGCCTTCTTCAAACTGACGCTAGCCTCGCTGCGATGATCGCGCGGCTCACTCTTGCACTCGTATTCATCCCGCACGGGCTCCAGATGACCCTCGGGCTCTTCGGTGGCTACGGCTTCTCGGGGACGATGGGGTTCTTCACAACCCAGCTAGGCATCCCCACGGTCGTCGCGTTCCTGGTCATCATGGCCGAGTCGGTCGGAGCCTTCGCGTTGGCGCTCGGTTTCATGACCCGCTTCTGCGCGCTTAGCCTCATCATCGTCATGCTCGGCGCAATCTTCATGAACCACCTCCCGAACGGATTCTTTATGAATTGGTTCAATAATCCGGAGCTAAAGGAAGGCTACGAGTACCACCTGCTCGTGATCGGACTGTGCCTCTCACTCGTAGTCTCTGGCGGTGGTTGCTGCTCGGTTGACCGGATGCTTGCTGGGGGGAAGATGGGGTGTTGTGAGAAGTAGGGGCGGGGCTACTCGGAGAAATGTCTGAGTTGGAAGCGGCGACCGGCGCTGGATTTGAGATAGCGCTCGAATTCCTCTGCTTTCTCCCGCCTTAGGAATGCAAAGTAATTGATCAATCGCCAGGGGCGGTCTCGGTTGGTGTAAGCTGAGTCGCCTCGGTTGTGTTCGGTAAGTCGGCGCTTAAGATTGCACGTTGCGCCGATATAGAAATGGGTTGGATCTTTTATACTGTTCAGGATGTACACGTAGTGCATACATGGCAGTAATCGGGGAACACAAGGAGAAGTTGCTTGGAATACTTCGGACGGGAGAGATGAAGGGCGGTCCGCCCCGTCCCCTGAAGGGGACGAGGTCGAGATCCACCTCGCCTCCTTTAGGAGGCGGGTGGGGTGGCTAATGGGGATCGAACCCACGACACTCGGAACCACAATCCGATGCTCTACCAACTGAGCTATAGCCACCATCTTCTCGGAACACGCAAAGACGGCCGGGGGCTGCTTTGCAGGTCGGGAGATTAGTTAAGGCACCTGCCCGAAGTCGCGCATACCATAGAAAAGCGTTCGTCTCAGGAATCGCGAGGGCTACGGAACGGGGCGTACCTCTGCGGTCGAGGGACAGTTGAATCGCCTTGAGTCAAACACATGAGCGATAGACGGCTGGGGTCGGGCTGCGTGTTCAGGTTCGCTGGAGCGCCCGAGGTGCCGGGCATCCAAAAACTCTCGATGAGGACTGAACTTGCTTTTACCCCTATTAATAAACTTCGCCTTGAGGATAATACCCGCTCACACTATAGACCTGGCCGTTATTTTCCACATTCCGGGGGAAAGCCGGCACTACATAGCAGGGGCGATATGACAGAGAAAAGCATACACTTTTTAAACGGCAAACTTGTTCCGGAGAAGGACCTTGTAATCTCGCCGCGTGATCTAGGGTACTCTCGCGGGTTTGCAGTCTTTGACTTTATGGAAACATACGAGCGCAGGCCCTTTATGCTTGAGAGTCATATTAATCGACTATTCATGTCTGCCGAAGCAATATCTCTCGAAATTCCATGGTCTAAGGAGGAAGTGAGTTCGTGGGTATTGAGGACGCTTGAAGCAAATAGCCCGTCTGATGCTGAAATGGTGATACGAATAACCATATCGGGTGGGGTGTCATTCAACCTTGCTACGAGTGGCATTCCAACAGTGGTTATTACTGTTGAGCCCAAACTCCCTTGCCCGCCGTGCGATTATGATAACGGCGTCGAGATAGCGTTGGTGGAATTTGAGCGTTACCGCCCTGAGGCAAAGACAAACAACTATATCGAAGCGATTCGGATACTAAAGCATATCGGACCGCATGTTGATGAGGTTATCTATTATTCGGACAACTTCGTTCGTGAGGGATCGAGATGTAATATCTTTGCCCTGTTGGGAGAGAGGCTTCTCACCCCAAAAACAAAGGTGCTCGGTGGAGTGACTCGTGAGGTGCTTCTTGACAATGTGAAACTGTCGATTCCAATCGTGGCGGAAGATTTTCTAGTTGAAGACCTTTATGAGGCATCAGAGATATTCATCACCGCAACCGGCAAGGGAATTATGCCTGTAACCAAGGTCGCCGGGTCGCCTGTCGGCAGCGGCGAGGTGGGGTCTGTAACCAAAAAGGTTGCGAATCAGTATCGGGCCTTCATGCGATCAGGTAACTGGTAACAGCCCTGAGGTTCAACTCCACAAAGACAGAGAACCACCCTGAAGTGTTATGAACGAAACAAGAGTTAGTCTCGGCTTGTCTGAGTCGATTTTTTCAACTTGGTGGAAGTTGCGGGTGCGAAAAATGATTAAGTCACCGGCAACCGGTGATACCTTTACAGGAATCTCGTCTCTTAAAAATACCGGATCGAATCCATACGTTCCCTTCTGACCCACATCTTTGTTGTGTAGATCATCAGCAGGTGACCAAGGTCGATTGTAAATCATTAGCTCGCCCCCTTCGGCGGGCATCTGTAAATACAGGACAAGACCGAACTGCTCTTCTGACTTCGACACATCCCAGCCAGGAAGTTGATTAGGAGCGTAGTCGAAATGTAAAGTGCTTTTAGCGCCCATAGCTCGGATTAGCCCTGCGAAGTAGGGCGCGTCGTCCATGCTAGATTCGGTCGCAATGCTTGTTTTGTAACTCGTCGACAGTAGTTTGATTATCTTTTCGATGGGGTTAGTCATCCCATGGAAGATCTCGTCTCGAACCGCCGAAGCTTGAGGCGCCAGCTCGAAATAGAGACTCTTGCCGTTTTGTTTGTGATGGTACTCAGTCGTGCTTATCCCGATTCTTCCCTGTTGGTATTCCTTGTTTGCGTACCAGGCAATGTTCTTTTGGCCGATATTTTTAACGCAACCATCCAGCTCTTCTTGAGTAAGGAAGCCGGGTAGCCGGATGGCAGCGATGCTATTTCTTGCAAGTAGTGGCAGAAGCGAACCTATTTCTGATTCGATATCAGAGGTTAGCGTCCTTACTCCCCAGTTTTTAGTGCTTATTCTATTTTGCTGCCGATCAAACATTCGCGAAAACATAGAATAGCCCTCTTCGATGTGCAATAAAATTCACGAATATGGATTGCGTAAATATTCTAATTATAGGGGTTGGGCCGCATGCCCAACGGATCTACGTCCCGACCATCCTGAGATTGTCTCGCGAGCGGCCTGTGAGACTAGCCGGGCTCGTGGACCTTAAGTCACAAAAGGATTTGATTGATTCTTACCTGCTAAAGGGAGGGTGCAATATTGACACTCTCTACCTCGATTCATTTGAAGCATCGGGCGGACTACCAGACGAATGCGTAAGCGCACTGGATGCCTTTGTTGAGAGGTTGGGAATACAGGGCGTTGTGATCTCTACTGAGCCAACGGCACACAAAATATACGCGGAGTGGGCACTCAACAAAGGATTGGATATACTAATGGACAAGCCCGTCTCGCTGAGAAAAGCAGTTAGCTCAGATTTTCGTCAAGCAGCTGGATTAATCGAGGATTATAACGATCTGATGGCGCTGTATAGTGAGACCCAAAACTCAAAGCCTACTGCCTTTTTAATTAACGTCCAGCGCAGGTACGAACACGGGTTTGACAAAGTTAGAGAGTTAATCGCCGAGACAAAAGAGAAATTTAATATTCCTGTCACCTCCATACAGGCCATGCACGCTGACGGGCAGTGGATCTTTCCTAAAGATATTCTGTTGAAAGAGTCCCACTATCATTATGACAGCTACGGCAAAATCGCGCATAGCGGATACCATTTGTTTGATATGGTGTGGCAGCTTTACGCTGCGGGGTCCGTCCAGGAAAAGTATCCAGACCACCTCGAAATTTTATCTTCTCCTTTAACTCCCAGCGGCCTCCACGCCAATTTAGGGGAAGGAGATTATCGAAGGTACTTTGGCTCGGACTACGAAAGCACGGGGCTGTCAGAGCAAGATTATCTGAGGAAGATTAGAAACTACGCTGAAATTGATTCCTTCAACATCGTAAGGCTCCTCAGAAAGGGAGAAAATATCTGCAACATTTCAGTGAACCTTCTACACAGCAGTTTTTCGCGGCGTTCGTGGGCTATGCCCAACGCAGATAGGTACAAAAGTAACGGTCGGGTAAAGCACCAGCAGTTCATAGTTCAGCAGGGGCCGTTTCAATGCATTCAGATACACAACTATCAGTCGAAATCGCTTCATGACACTGACAACTCAGCTGAGTTTGATGTTGGCGGCAATAATCATTTTGATATATACGTTTTCCGAAATGTCGATATGTATGGCGGAGGTAAGCCGTTTTATAAGATCTCCGCAAGGGATTTAGAGGAAGAGAAGACAACGAGGCTGATCACGGAAAAAGCGAAAGACCGCATCCTATTAGAATTCATCAGTTTCATGATGGGCACGGTTACGAGGGATGAACTGTTGTCGAACATCGACACACATGATGTGCCAGTTAAGATAATGAGCGGTGTTTGTCAGTCGAGTGCATGCCTCTCGAATAACGAGAACCCTTTAATTCGTATTCCATTATGAAGGGCTCGGTATATCTGATTGGTGGTGGAGAGCTCAGGGAAGGAGAGACACTTGAGATTGACAATGAGCTGAAGCGAATGGCTCCTCAAGGAGCCACATTCGTATTCTTTCCTACAGCAGCTCAAGATAGCCTGGATTACATAAAGTCAATTAGGCAAGTTTATGGTGACAGATTCAAAGTTGTAGCTCCAACGGAAGAAAGCGGGCCTGAGTTTGCTGTCTCCGCAATCGAATCCGCCTCAGTGATATATTTAGGAGGCGGCGCAACTGAATTGCTCTTGAATCTCTTTAACAGGTGGGATCTCACAAAACATCTTGTCGCGGCACTGGAGCGGGGCTCACTCATAGCTGGAATGAGTGCCGGTGCTCAGGCTCTTTCATCCTGGTATGTGCACCAAGAAGATGGAGTGCTTGAATTAAGGCAAGGCTGGGGCATAGTGCCGGTATGCGTCTTGGTTCATGCAAAACAGGAATCGTTGTTCCAGGCTGAACGGTTGTGGAGGCTTAATCAGGGCGCTCACTCAGAGCAACTCTTAGCGATCGGAGAGGGGGCTGCATGGCATATAGGGCCTTCCGGTAGTCAATCAAAAGGGTGTGGGGCGATATGGAGCCTGAGAAAGTAACTCTTGCTTGTTCTTACACAATGACAGAGCAGCATTCTTGAAAAGATGGTGTAGTCGTGCAGTTAGACAAAAATCCGGATCAACAACCTTTACCCACGAGGGTAGCTCCTATTGGTACCATCAAAGAAATCTTTCTCGACTACCATCGAGGCCAAGGATTTCGCATCCACGAGTCTTTCCCCTTGGTAGCTGACGATCCCACCGTTCTTTTCACCAATGCGACAATCACACCCTTCAAGGCTATGTTCACGGGCGCCAGCAAGCGAGAAAATTTCGCGCTGGTGCAAAAGTGTCTCCGTATGGGGGGTACCGGAGGAAACGTTCAAGCTGCCCGTTTGAACCCAAACTACACCTCTATCTTCGACATGTTGGGTAGCGGCTTGTTTGACCTCAGCCAAGACCATGCCGTAGCTTATTTTGTTGATGTCCTGACAAATCTCGGTCTGCAAAAGGAGCAGTTAGTATTTACCACAGTTGCCGAGCATGGCTTCGACTCAACCTTATTGCGCGCAGGTATAAGTCCTCAGCAAATTCGAATCTTCAAGGACCCAAGGGAGCTTCAGCATGAATGGAGCTTCGGAGAGGGCGATCTGCACGGTTGCGGGGTAGTGGCATGGTACAAACCTGATCGCGAGTGTCAGGGGTTGACCAGTGTGAGTGTCTTGGATGAGCTCGCCAGATACGTCCAAATCGGCAGAATTGTCCACATTGATGGCATCTGTCGGGGTGCAAACGTAGAAACATTCGCTCATAGTGCGTACGACATGGGTCTTGGGCTGGGCAGAATTGAACTCGCTCTGACTGGAGGATGTCAAGAGTTTTTGCGCCCATGGACAAGCCTCTCAAGGCAATTCAAGATCATCATCAGTGGGCTCTCTGAGGGGGATGCGCACTATATGGCCAATTTGTATCGAGTGATCGACGAACTCGTTAGCGAGGGGCTTGCTCCAGGAAGTAAAAGTCATGGTTATGCTCTCCGGAAAGCAATACGCTTGCTGATTGAAGAGTCGTGGTTACAATCCGGAGCCTTAGTTAGCATGCATAATGTCCTCGACAGTTTAGCCGGGGTCGCCCCCTGTAGCGCTCAACTCACAGAGGCTATCTTCAGAGAAGAGATTGCGCTGCGCCGGATGCTCTCAGGTGCTGAAGAGAAGCTGAGCAAGCACGGTCACCTTAGCCCAGAGGAGCTGCGTTCAACATTTGGTATCCGCGCAAGCCTACTTGGACTCAGATAGTGTTGCCTCGACGAGTAGCGAGTTGACGCGCGACCGGGATACGGTCGTCATTCTTGTTCCCACGGTCGTCGCGTTCCTGGTCATCATGGCCGAGTCGGTCGGAGCCTTCGCGTTGGCGCTCGGTCTCATGACCCGCTTCTGCGCGCTCAGCCTCATCATCGTTATGCTCGGCGCCATCTTCATGAACCACCTCCCGAACGGATTCTTTATGAACTGGTTCGGAAACCAGCCCGGCGAAGGGTACGAGTACCACCTGCTCGTGATCGGGCTGTGCCTCTCACTCGTAGTCTCTGGCGGCGGTTGCTGCTCGGTTGACCGGATGCTTGCTGGGGGGAAGGCTGGGTGTTGCTCGAAGTAAAGGCGGCGCTACTCGGAGAAATGTCTAAGCTGGAAGCGGCGGCCGGCGCTCGATTTGAGATATTGCTCGAATTTCTCGGCTTTCTCCCGCCTGAGGAATGCAAAGTAATTGATCAATCGCCAGGGGCGGTCTCGGTTGGTGTAAGCTGAGTCGCCTCGGTTGTGTTCGGTAAGTCGGCGCTTAAGATTGCACGTTGCGCCGATATAGAAATGGGTTGGATCTTTTATACTGTTCAGGATGTACACGTAGTGCATACATGGCAGTAATCGGGGAACACAAGGAGAAGTTGCTTGGAATACTTCGGACGGGAGAGATGAAGGGCGGTCCGCCCCGTCCCCTGAAGGGGACGAGGTCGAGATCCACCTCGCCTCCTTTAGGAGGCGGGTGGGGTGGCTAATGGGGATCGAACCCACGACACTCGGAACCACAATCCGATGCTCTACCAACTGAGCTATAGCCACCATCTTCTCGGAACACGCAAAGACGGCCGGGGGCTGCTTTGCAGGTCGGGAGATTAGTTAAGGCACCTGCCCGAAGTCGCGCATACCATAGAAAAGCGTTCGTCTCAGGAATCGCGAGGGCTACGGAACGGGGCGTACCTCTGCGGTCGAGGGACAGTTGAATCGCCTTGAGTCAAACACATGAGCGATAGACGGCTGGGGTCGGGCTGCGTGTTCAGGTTCGCTGGAGCGCCCGAGGTGCCGGGCATCCAAAAACTCTCGATGAGGACTGAACTTGCTTTTACCCCTATTAATAAACTTCGCCTTGAGGATAATACCCGCTCACACTATAGACCTGGCCGTTATTTTCCACATTCCGGGGGAAAGCCGGCACTACATAGCAGGGGCGATATGACAGAGAAAAGCATACACTTTTTAAACGGCAAACTTGTTCCGGAGAAGGACCTTGTAATCTCGCCGCGTGATCTAGGGTACTCTCGCGGGTTTGCAGTCTTTGACTTTATGGAAACATACGAGCGCAGGCCCTTTATGCTTGAGAGTCATATTAATCGACTATTCATGTCTGCCGAAGCAATATCTCTCGAAATTCCATGGTCTAAGGAGGAAGTGAGTTCGTGGGTATTGAGGACGCTTGAAGCAAATAGCCCGTCTGATGCTGAAATGGTGATACGAATAACCATATCGGGTGGGGTGTCATTCAACCTTGCTACGAGTGGCATTCCAACAGTGGTTATTACTGTTGAGCCCAAACTCCCTTGCCCGCCGTGCGATTATGATAACGGCGTCGAGATAGCGTTGGTGGAATTTGAGCGTTACCGCCCTGAGGCAAAGACAAACAACTATATCGAAGCGATTCGGATACTAAAGCATATCGGACCGCATGTTGATGAGGTTATCTATTATTCGGACAACTTCGTTCGTGAGGGATCGAGATGTAATATCTTTGCCCTGTTGGGAGAGAGGCTTCTCACCCCAAAAACAAAGGTGCTCGGTGGAGTGACTCGTGAGGTGCTTCTTGACAATGTGAAACTGTCGATTCCAATCGTGGCGGAAGATTTTCTAGTTGAAGACCTTTATGAGGCATCAGAGATATTCATCACCGCAACCGGCAAGGGAATTATGCCTGTAACCAAGGTCGCCGGGTCGCCTGTCGGCAGCGGCGAGGTGGGGTCTGTAACCAAAAAGGTTGCGAATCAGTATCGGGCCTTCATGCGATCAGGTAACTGGTAACAGCCCTGAGGTTCAACTCCACAAAGACAGAGAACCACCCTGAAGTGTTATGAACGAAACAAGAGTTAGTCTCGGCTTGTCTGAGTCGATTTTTTCAACTTGGTGGAAGTTGCGGGTGCGAAAAATGATTAAGTCACCGGCAACCGGTGATACCTTTACAGGAATCTCGTCTCTTAAAAATACCGGATCGAATCCATACGTTCCCTTCTGACCCACATCTTTGTTGTGTAGATCATCAGCAGGTGACCAAGGTCGATTGTAAATCATTAGCTCGCCCCCTTCGGCGGGCATCTGTAAATACAGGACAAGACCGAACTGCTCTTCTGACTTCGACACATCCCAGCCAGGAAGTTGATTAGGAGCGTAGTCGAAATGTAAAGTGCTTTTAGCGCCCATAGCTCGGATTAGCCCTGCGAAGTAGGGCGCGTCGTCCATGCTAGATTCGGTCGCAATGCTTGTTTTGTAACTCGTCGACAGTAGTTTGATTATCTTTTCGATGGGGTTAGTCATCCCATGGAAGATCTCGTCTCGAACCGCCGAAGCTTGAGGCGCCAGCTCGAAATAGAGACTCTTGCCGTTTTGTTTGTGATGGTACTCAGTCGTGCTTATCCCGATTCTTCCCTGTTGGTATTCCTTGTTTGCGTACCAGGCAATGTTCTTTTGGCCGATATTTTTAACGCAACCATCCAGCTCTTCTTGAGTAAGGAAGCCGGGTAGCCGGATGGCAGCGATGCTATTTCTTGCAAGTAGTGGCAGAAGCGAACCTATTTCTGATTCGATATCAGAGGTTAGCGTCCTTACTCCCCAGTTTTTAGTGCTTATTCTATTTTGCTGCCGATCAAACATTCGCGAAAACATAGAATAGCCCTCTTCGATGTGCAATAAAATTCACGAATATGGATTGCGTAAATATTCTAATTATAGGGGTTGGGCCGCATGCCCAACGGATCTACGTCCCGACCATCCTGAGATTGTCTCGCGAGCGGCCTGTGAGACTAGCCGGGCTCGTGGACCTTAAGTCACAAAAGGATTTGATTGATTCTTACCTGCTAAAGGGAGGGTGCAATATTGACACTCTCTACCTCGATTCATTTGAAGCATCGGGCGGACTACCAGACGAATGCGTAAGCGCACTGGATGCCTTTGTTGAGAGGTTGGGAATACAGGGCGTTGTGATCTCTACTGAGCCAACGGCACACAAAATATACGCGGAGTGGGCACTCAACAAAGGATTGGATATACTAATGGACAAGCCCGTCTCGCTGAGAAAAGCAGTTAGCTCAGATTTTCGTCAAGCAGCTGGATTAATCGAGGATTATAACGATCTGATGGCGCTGTATAGTGAGACCCAAAACTCAAAGCCTACTGCCTTTTTAATTAACGTCCAGCGCAGGTACGAACACGGGTTTGACAAAGTTAGAGAGTTAATCGCCGAGACAAAAGAGAAATTTAATATTCCTGTCACCTCCATACAGGCCATGCACGCTGACGGGCAGTGGATCTTTCCTAAAGATATTCTGTTGAAAGAGTCCCACTATCATTATGACAGCTACGGCAAAATCGCGCATAGCGGATACCATTTGTTTGATATGGTGTGGCAGCTTTACGCTGCGGGGTCCGTCCAGGAAAAGTATCCAGACCACCTCGAAATTTTATCTTCTCCTTTAACTCCCAGCGGCCTCCACGCCAATTTAGGGGAAGGAGATTATCGAAGGTACTTTGGCTCGGACTACGAAAGCACGGGGCTGTCAGAGCAAGATTATCTGAGGAAGATTAGAAACTACGCTGAAATTGATTCCTTCAACATCGTAAGGCTCCTCAGAAAGGGAGAAAATATCTGCAACATTTCAGTGAACCTTCTACACAGCAGTTTTTCGCGGCGTTCGTGGGCTATGCCCAACGCAGATAGGTACAAAAGTAACGGTCGGGTAAAGCACCAGCAGTTCATAGTTCAGCAGGGGCCGTTTCAATGCATTCAGATACACAACTATCAGTCGAAATCGCTTCATGACACTGACAACTCAGCTGAGTTTGATGTTGGCGGCAATAATCATTTTGATATATACGTTTTCCGAAATGTCGATATGTATGGCGGAGGTAAGCCGTTTTATAAGATCTCCGCAAGGGATTTAGAGGAAGAGAAGACAACGAGGCTGATCACGGAAAAAGCGAAAGACCGCATCCTATTAGAATTCATCAGTTTCATGATGGGCACGGTTACGAGGGATGAACTGTTGTCGAACATCGACACACATGATGTGCCAGTTAAGATAATGAGCGGTGTTTGTCAGTCGAGTGCATGCCTCTCGAATAACGAGAACCCTTTAATTCGTATTCCATTATGAAGGGCTCGGTATATCTGATTGGTGGTGGAGAGCTCAGGGAAGGAGAGACACTTGAGATTGACAATGAGCTGAAGCGAATGGCTCCTCAAGGAGCCACATTCGTATTCTTTCCTACAGCAGCTCAAGATAGCCTGGATTACATAAAGTCAATTAGGCAAGTTTATGGTGACAGATTCAAAGTTGTAGCTCCAACGGAAGAAAGCGGGCCTGAGTTTGCTGTCTCCGCAATCGAATCCGCCTCAGTGATATATTTAGGAGGCGGCGCAACTGAATTGCTCTTGAATCTCTTTAACAGGTGGGATCTCACAAAACATCTTGTCGCGGCACTGGAGCGGGGCTCACTCATAGCTGGAATGAGTGCCGGTGCTCAGGCTCTTTCATCCTGGTATGTGCACCAAGAAGATGGAGTGCTTGAATTAAGGCAAGGCTGGGGCATAGTGCCGGTATGCGTCTTGGTTCATGCAAAACAGGAATCGTTGTTCCAGGCTGAACGGTTGTGGAGGCTTAATCAGGGCGCTCACTCAGAGCAACTCTTAGCGATCGGAGAGGGGGCTGCATGGCATATAGGGCCTTCCGGTAGTCAATCAAAAGGGTGTGGGGCGATATGGAGCCTGAGAAAGTAACTCTTGCTTGTTCTTACACAATGACAGAGCAGCATTCTTGAAAAGATGGTGTAGTCGTGCAGTTAGACAAAAATCCGGATCAACAACCTTTACCCACGAGGGTAGCTCCTATTGGTACCATCAAAGAAATCTTTCTCGACTACCATCGAGGCCAAGGATTTCGCATCCACGAGTCTTTCCCCTTGGTAGCTGACGATCCCACCGTTCTTTTCACCAATGCGACAATCACACCCTTCAAGGCTATGTTCACGGGCGCCAGCAAGCGAGAAAATTTCGCGCTGGTGCAAAAGTGTCTCCGTATGGGGGGTACCGGAGGAAACGTTCAAGCTGCCCGTTTGAACCCAAACTACACCTCTATCTTCGACATGTTGGGTAGCGGCTTGTTTGACCTCAGCCAAGACCATGCCGTAGCTTATTTTGTTGATGTCCTGACAAATCTCGGTCTGCAAAAGGAGCAGTTAGTATTTACCACAGTTGCCGAGCATGGCTTCGACTCAACCTTATTGCGCGCAGGTATAAGTCCTCAGCAAATTCGAATCTTCAAGGACCCAAGGGAGCTTCAGCATGAATGGAGCTTCGGAGAGGGCGATCTGCACGGTTGCGGGGTAGTGGCATGGTACAAACCTGATCGCGAGTGTCAGGGGTTGACCAGTGTGAGTGTCTTGGATGAGCTCGCCAGATACGTCCAAATCGGCAGAATTGTCCACATTGATGGCATCTGTCGGGGTGCAAACGTAGAAACATTCGCTCATAGTGCGTACGACATGGGTCTTGGGCTGGGCAGAATTGAACTCGCTCTGACTGGAGGATGTCAAGAGTTTTTGCGCCCATGGACAAGCCTCTCAAGGCAATTCAAGATCATCATCAGTGGGCTCTCTGAGGGGGATGCGCACTATATGGCCAATTTGTATCGAGTGATCGACGAACTCGTTAGCGAGGGGCTTGCTCCAGGAAGTAAAAGTCATGGTTATGCTCTCCGGAAAGCAATACGCTTGCTGATTGAAGAGTCGTGGTTACAATCCGGAGCCTTAGTTAGCATGCATAATGTCCTCGACAGTTTAGCCGGGGTCGCCCCCTGTAGCGCTCAACTCACAGAGGCTATCTTCAGAGAAGAGATTGCGCTGCGCCGGATGCTCTCAGGTGCTGAAGAGAAGCTGAGCAAGCACGGTCACCTTAGCCCAGAGGAGCTGCGTTCAACATTTGGTATCCGCGCAAGCCTACTTGGACTCAGATAGTGTTGCCTCGACGAGTAGCGAGTTGACGCGCGACCGGGATACGGTCGTCATTCTTGTTCCCACGGTCGTCGCGTTCCTGGTCATCATGGCCGAGTCGGTCGGAGCCTTCGCGT
>CAYPUA010000017.1:0-65677 GCA_964413875.1 uncultured Bdellovibrionales bacterium | reverse complement strand
CGCCTCCGCGTTACCTAACCAAAAGGCTTGCACCCCGATAGAGCTCGCTCTTCACGAGCCTATCTTCGCAGCATACGGGCACGTTTTTTCGGCCTGTTTGGGCTAGCTTACTCTTCGCGGATCGGCACCCACGGAATCATGATCATGCTTGGGATCGCGGCGATGAAGGCTAGGATGTAGAGATTGGTGTACCCTATCGCCTCAACGATCTGGCCACCCATGCCGCCTACGAAAGTGCCCGGAATAGACATTATGGCGCTCCCAATCGCGTAGTGGGTTGCCTTGAAATCTTTCGAGCAGGTCGTAAGCAAGTAAACCAGCAAGGCTGCGCTGCCTAGTCCTGCAGCAAGCTGCTCGATGCCGTGGACTACAGCGATAGTGGCCAGCCCCTCGAATGTGGCGGGACTCGGCTTTTCAACAGAGAGCCACACGTACAGCCAGATGTTCAAGTTCATGCAGAGCGTCAGTGGCCACAGCGCCCGCCGCAACCCGACCTTCTTGATGTACCAGCCACCTGCCATTGCACCGACAACCGTGGCAAAGGCACCGACGATTCCGGCGATCCAGGCGTAGTCCTCGGTCGGGAGGGCAAGCTCACGCAGCAAAAAAGGAGTAACCATCGAGAAGAGCACCTCGTCGCCGAGCTTGTAGAGGATCACGAAGAGCAGCACGACCGCAACTTTCGGCTGTGCGAGGTACGTAGCCAGGCTCTGCCAGAAGACAGCAGCACCCTTCTCTAGAGAGCCCATGTCGCTCGCCGGTCGCTCGACCTCCGGCAAGATGACCCGATGCAGCAGCGCAAGGAGGAGCATTACGGCTCCACTCAAGCCAAAACCGACTGCCCAGGCGTAGGCGGGAGAATTATTGAAGTAGCGGCTCGCCACAAAGCCCACCAGCCCTACGATTCCGCTGCGCGAGAACACCATCGCAAGGCGGTAGGCGAGCACTCTGTACCCCGAGAGAAGCGCCTGGTCTTCGCGCCGCGGAAGAGCCTGCAAGTAGAAGCCATCGATCGCTACGTCGTTGGTCGCCGCAACGAAAGCCATCAGAACGAAAACTGCGCAGATCGCCTGAAGCAGCAGCTCAGGGTTCGGGGCTGAGCCCGCCATAAACGCTAGGGCGCCAACCAGGCAGGTCAGTGCTCCGAGGATGGCCTGAAGAGCCACCTGCCAGCTGCGCTTGGTGCTCCAGCCATCGAGCACCGGCGCCCAGAGAAACTTGAAGTTCCAGGGAAGCCCAAGAAAGTTAAGGTACCCCAGGTAGCGCTCCTTCACCCCGAGTTGGGTGAAGAATACGCTCGAGAGGATCCGCACAATCATGAACGGAAGCCCCTCTGCAAAGTAGGTCGTGTTGACCCAGAGGATCGTCTTGCCGGAGGGTTTGGGGGAGTTGGTCACCAGCGGAAGGTACCGCGCCCGCTCAAAGGGCAAAAGAGTATCACTCTCTTTTTTGGCCCGTCAGCTTGCCCATGTTCCGCACCCTCAACCTGCTCCTTGTCCTGCTCCTTCTCCTGCACTTGCACTGAATTCCTCGTCCTCATCCGAGTTATCTCACACGAATATCGTCGGGGAATTCAGGTAAATGTCTTGATCGGGAGCAGGAGTCAGTGCAAGTGCAGGAGGAGGAGGGCGAGAAGGAAAAAGAGCAAGAGAACCGTGGGCAAAAAAAGGGACGGACACCTGTACCCATACGGCGAAGCCGCGGATAGAGGTGTCCGTCCCCTTTGGCGATTCCTGACCTCTAGAAGTTCTTCCAGATGTGCTGGTTTACAACCTCGTGGTGGAAGATCACTTCGCCGGTCTTAACCAAAGTGCCGAGCTCACGCGGGCAGCGGTCTGCTGACGCAGCCTTGCGCTCGATGAACTTCTCCTTCGGGATCTCTCCGAGCATCTCTGTGACGTAATCGCTCGACTTGCAGAGCCGAATCGCGTCGTAGATGTTCCCCGGAAGGAAGCGAGTGCGCGACCTGCGGTTCTCAGCAACCTGCTGGTCGTTTTTCGGGCCGTTGAGGCCGGTGTGCAGAATCGCGAGGAACGCCAGGTACGGATTGGCGTCCGGGGCGACAGTGCGCACCTCGATGCGCGCTGATTTCGCGTTACCGAGCGGAATACGCACCATCGAAGTGCGATCAACTGGCGACGATCGAATCTGGTTTGGCGCCTCGAAGTTCGGGTCCAGGCGGCGATACGCATTGACGCTCGAGTTGAGAGTCAAGCAGATGTCGTTTGCGTTGTTGAGCAGCCGGTCGATAAAGTCCCAAGCGCTCGCCGACAGCCCCTCCTCACCTGCAGAGTCGTAGAAGAGGTTCTTCCCCTTCTGTGACAGCGAGAGGTTGGTGTGCATGCCGCTGCCGTTAATTCCAGCTATCGGCTTCGGGAGGAAGCTCGCTGTCATCCCCGCATTTGCGGCGATCTGGCGCGCCGTGAGCTTGTAGAGCTGCACCTGGTCTGCCGCGAGAAGCGCGTCGCAGTAGGTGTAGTTAAGCTCAAACTGCGAGGGCGCCACCTCCGGGTGGTCCTTCTCGTTCTCGAATGCCATGGCGCGCTGCGCTTCGGCTAGGGCGTCTATAAAGATCTTGAGCGGATCCTTCGGCAGAGAGTTGTAGTAGCCGCTGCCAGACACGAGCTTGAAGCCACCCAGCTCGTTGAACGTCTGCTCGGCGTCGCGCCCCTCGAAGAGGAAGCCTTCACACTCGACAGCGATATTGGCCGTGATCCCCTTTGAGCTGTAGAGGTCATCGCAGAATGACTTGAGGCGCCCACGCATGTCAGACATGTAGCCACGCCCATCGCGATCCTTGATCAGCGCAAACACGAGCACCTTGCCTGGCCCGAACACGTCGCTCGGAAGCCAGCGGAAAGAACCCCAATCGACTTCGAGCCGGAGGTCTGACTCCTTTACGACTGAGAAGCCGCGGATAGAGGAGCCGTCGAAGGTCAGGTTGTCAGACGACTTGATCAAGAACTTCTTGTCGTAGTCGAGCATGTGGAACTTCCCCTCGATGTCGGTGAAGCACACCGTCACCGCCTTTATGCGCTTCTCCTCGTGGAGGTACTTCAGGTAGTACTCGCGCAGCTCCTCGTCAGAGGTGCGCCGCTGTACCTTCTCCTTAGCCTCAAGGTTGAGCTGCTCCAGCTCGTCGTAGGGGATCTCTAGGAAGTTTCTTAGGTTAGTCTCCATTTTAGCCTCTCAAAATACATCGAACGGAAAGTTCGGCTTATTTATCACCAAATTATGCTAACTCGAAACGGTTTTACTCTAATTCAGATGATTTTAGTGCTTAAAACGCCGTATTTTATTGCGGGCGTCGCCGACCACCGAGCCGAAGCACCCAGTGCTTAGCTAACCTGTTGGCTTTGCTTGATTAAGCAAGATTTGGCTAGCCCAGGGCCTTCTCAATCGCCGCTTTCAGGCTCTCATCCGAGGGCCGAACATTCGACCCAAAGCGCTCAACCACCTTGCCAGAGCGATCGACGAGGAACTTCTCAAAGTTCCACCCAACATCGGCTCCGCCAGTGCTGCGGACAAGATAATCGTAAATTGGTGTGCGCTCCTGCCCGAGCACGTGCACCTTCGAGAAGAGCGGGAAGGTCACTCCAAACTTATTGGTGCAGAAGCTCTTAATCTCCGCCTCGCTTCCCGGCTCCTGCTGGCCGAAGTCGTTACACGGGAATCCAAGCACGTAAAAACCGCGATCTTTGTACGTTTTGTAAAGCTCCTCGAGACCCGCGTACTGCGACGTGAACCCGCACTGCGATGCCACATTCACGATCAGGAGCACCTTGTCGCGGTACTGCCCCATCGACTGGCTGGAGCCATCGATGGAAGGGACACTCATGCTGTAGAAAGAGTTGTCGGCCATAGCAGTTGTTCCGATAGAGACGAGCGCGAGGAAGGTCGCAAAAAATTTTTTCATGGAAAACAGGGTACCCCCAACCCGCCACAAATCTCTACCCTAAAATTCATCTGGTAGAGTATGACAACCGCCAAAGACACCGCCGCTCTCCTGCACCGGACTCGGTACCGGCTCCGGTTCCGCCCCCTACCGGATCCCAATCCTCTCCATCTCAACGCCAGTATCCGCATCCACGAAGGCGATCTGGCTCACATCGCTCAAGCCCGCGTCTGCCGCGGCTTTCTTGAGGTTAGAGAAGAACTTCTCCTTGGCGAAGGGTGGCATTCCTTGCATCGGAAAGTTGCGGAAGAAAAGCTTTACGGTGCCGTCTTTACCGCTCTCGAAACTGGCGAATTTCGGGCCCGCCACCGGGTTTGCACGCACAGCTTGAATAAAGCCATCGATTCCGGTTTTAGGTGCGGCGGATCCCCCTGCTTCGGCAGCAGCCGGCTGCGGCGCGACATTGCCGCGCTGTGGTGAAACGGTTGCCCCTTCCTCGTCGAGCGACTGCACAAACGCTGAGAAGCGCGCCCGCGCGTCCTCTGAAGGAGCAACCTTGAGGGCGCTGTTCCCTAGCTCTTTAGCCTTCGGAAGATTCCCGCTCTGCGCGTATGTAATCGCCAGGTAGGCCATCGCCGGGAAGTTTTTGGGGTCCTTCTTTAGCACGGCGTTCAGCTCCGTCACCGACTCATCGTACTTGCCAAGGAAGGTGAGTGTGCTCGCGTACCGGGCACGCGCGCCGAGATCTTCTGGCTCAATCTTCAAGTATCGCTGGTAGAAGTCCGCGGCTTTTGTGAAAGCTTTCTGATCGAAAGAGACGTCTGCCATCATTACGAGCGCCCCTGGGTCATTCGGCTCAGCGTTGAGGATCCGGCTCAACACATCGACCGCCTCAAACACTATGCCCTGCGGAGCATCAGGGTTAGCGCGCAGCTTGTCGCCTAACATGCCGGCGTAGATTCGGAGCTTCGAGAGATCATTGGGGGAGGCCTCAACCTCTTTGCGCATCGCGGAGAGCTGCGGGTCGTCGACCTCCTGCGCCGTGTGGGCGGCGACGTGGCTAGCCGAGGTATCAGTAACCGCAGGCCGGCCAGGTTGGGCAGCGAAGCGCAGTCCGAGCCCAAGGGCCAGCAGAACTACCGCCGCTCCACCCACTGCGGCGTAGAAGGAGCCAGACAGGGACGCCTGGCTTCGGCCGCATGCTGGGCAGAAACGCATCTCCGCAGTGACAGAAGCCCCACATCGCCGACACGCCGTTATATCCTGTCCCATCTGTAATCTCCGCAAGTTAGGGGGCATAGAATCGACTATTTGACACCAAAAATCTAGGGCTGCATCCGTGGTGTCAAAACCCGCATCACTTAATTGTAGCCCGCATTACGCCCGTGGTATCAGGTGCTTAATCGGTGCTTTTTGCATAAGGAAGAGTCGTGACTACTAATACGCCCCCTTGTTCAATCCGAGTGCCGCGAAATCGCGACCCGAAGAGCATGTCTCTCGTTATTCCTTGCTACAACGAGGAGGAGGTCCTTCCGGAGCTCCGTCGTCGCCTGCAGGAGCTCGTCGCCCAGTACTCATTCCCGATAGAGGTCGTGCTAATCGACGACGGCAGCAAGGACAACACCTGGCCGCTTATATGCCAGTACTCGCATGAAGATGGTTTCATTAAGGCTATCAGGCTCGCCCGCAACTTCGGGCACCAGACAGCAATCACCTGCGGTCTCGATCAAACAAAGGGAGAAGTCGTCGTAATCCTCGATGCGGACTTGCAGGATCCGCCGGAGCTAATCCCAGAGATGCTCAAGGACTGGAGCGACGGCTACGACGTAGTATACGGACAGCGTCGCCAGCGCCACGGAGAGTCGCTGTCAAAGAAGTTCTTCGCGTTCGCGTTCTACCGAATTTTTGAGAAGGTTGCAGGCCTCAAGGTGCCGCGTGACACGGGGGACTTCCGGCTCATGGACCGCCGCGCTGTCAACGCGCTGCAGTCTCTCCGCGAGCGCCACCGCTTTGTGCGCGGAATGGTTTCGTGGATCGGTCACCACCAGAAGCCGCTCCTCTACGATCGCCCTGAGCGTTTCGCGGGCGTTACGAAGTATCCGTTCCGCAAGTCGCTCTTCCTCGCTATCGACGCGATTACCTCGTTTACCTATGCCCCACTTCGCATCGCTTCGTACTTGGGTCTTGCGACATCTGCCCTGGCATTCCTCTACATACTAGTCGTCTTAGGGCTCAAAATCGGTGGCGTCAACATCACAGGATGGACGTCAATGATGGCGTCGATCCTGCTCCTGGGCGGCGTGCAGCTCACGGTATTAGGAATTCTTGGCGAGTACGTTGGACGGATCTTCGAGCAAGGACAGGGGCGGCCTCTGTACCTGATCGACCAGGTGCAGGGTGAGCCGCTTGAGCGCGCCAACGCTGTGCCACAACAGAAAGCTTCGTAACGACACAAGAGCAACAGAAGGGTTTTTAGGAAGGGTTTTATGAGGTTTAAGCGTATGGCTCCAACTCGCGTAGCGATTATCGGCGGCGGATTCACCGGTCTCTCAGCAGCTCTCGACCTCTGCAAGGCAGGCTGCGAAGTCACCATCTACGAGAAAGACAACGACATCGGCGGGCTGGCTGGCACCTTTGAGCTGAGCCCCGGCGTGCGCGTCGAGAAGTTCTACCACCACTGGTTTACGTCGGATGTCGATGTCCTTGACCTAATCGACGAGCTTGGTCTCGGGCACTTGAAGCGCTACGTGGCCTCCAATACGGGACTCTACTACGTGAATTCCATATTCCGTCTCGCGAGCCCGCTCGATCTTCTGAAGTTCTCGCCCCTGCCCTTCGTCGATCGCATTCGCACCGGTTTTATGGCGCTCTACGCTCGCAAGGTTAACGACTGGAAGAAGCTCGAGGATATCTCGGCAGAGGATTGGCTCGTGAAGGTCGGCGGCCGCAAGGCGTACGACACGATCTGGAAGCCGCTCATGGCCGGGAAGTTTGGCCACGAGGCGCCGAACGTCTCCGCTGTCTGGATGTGGAACAAGCTCAAGCTGCGCGGCTCAAGCCGCAACAACAAGGGTGGCGAGAGCCTGGTGTACTTCGGCGGTAGCTTCGGCGCGCTGACTGACGGCATCCGAAAGGCCCTTGAGGATCGCGGCGTGCAGATCAAGCTCAACACGGGCGTGCGATCTATCGTTGTCGAGAATGGTCAAGCTGTCGGTGTGGACACTGACTCAGGGCGCGAAGCTGCCGACATGGTGCTGTGCACCTCGGCACTGCCGCAGTTCCTCGACATGACTCCGTCTCTGCCAGCAGACTACCGCACACGCTGTGAGCAGATCCGCTTCCTCGGAAATAGCTGCCTCGTGCTGCGCCTCAACCGCTCGCTCTCGAGCACCTACTGGCTCAACGTTGCTGACCCATCGTTCCCGTTCGTCGGCATCATCGAGCACACCAACCTGGACGCGAAGGAGAACTACGAGAACACGCACATTGTGTACCTCTCGAAGTACCTGCCGACCAGCGAGAAGCTCTTCTCGCTGCCGCCGGATGAGTACCTCGACTACTGCATCCCGTTCATCCAGAAGATCTTCCCTGAGTTCGACCGTTCGTGGGTAATTTCACACCACGTTTGGAAGGCGCACTACAGCCAGCCCGTTATCACAAAGGGCTACTCGAAGCTCATCCCCGACCTTAAAACCCCGATTGGCTCCCTGTGGCTCAGCACCATGGCGCAGATCTACCCCGAAGACCGCGGCACTAACTACGCCGTTCGGTACGGACGGCGGGTCGCCCAGCGCATGCTCGAGGAGCTTGGAAAGGGAGAATGCACGGAGACGACCGGCGAAGAGCGCCTGGTTGGCAACCGCGGCAACAACGCGTAGAAACCCTTTAGAGAAGGCCTGCAAGGATGACACCGCATATGAAAGTGAAATCGGCAAAACACGGCAACGCGCCCGAGTCGGGCGGGGCTCCCGCAGCGGCGGAAGCAACCTCAGCGCAGAGCTGGGCGAGCTACTTCTCCGGCAGCGAGTGGTTTGCGTTCGGGCTCTTTATGGTGCTCGGCGTAATTCTTCGCTGGACGATGCTCGACATGCGCCCGTACCACCACGACGAGTCGCTGCACGGGATGTACGGTCGTTACTTCTACGATTGGCCAAACAGCAACTTCTACCGCTACGACCCGATGCTGCACGGGCCGATGCTCTACAACTGCATGCGCTTCGTGTACGCCATGTTCGGGGATTCCCTCTGGGCTGCTCGCACGCCGGTGGCTTTCATGGGCACTATGTTCATGTTTGTGCCGTTCCTCTTCCGGAACCACATCAAGCGCTCTACGGTGCTGGTCCTGACCGCAGCAGTCGCACTCTCGCCAACCCTCATCTACTGGGCGCGCTTCCTGCGTGAAGACACCTGGGTAGTGGCAGGTATGCTCTTCTGCTTCTACGGCTTCACCATCGCGCCGCGGCCTCTTAAGGCTCTCTTCGTTCTGTTCGGGCTCACGGTCCAGTGGTGCACGAAGGAGAACGTATTCGTTACCGTGGCTATCTTCATGGGGTACCCGATCTTTGAAGCAAGCTTCAACGAGCTTATGGAAAGCACGCCGGACAGCATTCGGAGCTTCTTCATGCGACTCTGCCGCTTCGGTGGAATGGTCGCAGCGGCGATGCTGGTCAAGTTCTTCTTCCCTGTTAAGGTTTTCACGGACGAAGGGACGCAAAGCCTGATGTTCAACATTCAGGTCGCGCTCGTAATCGGTCTCGTCTTCGCCTGGTTCATCTTCGAATGTGTGTACGAAAGCAAGATAGCCAAAAAGGAGGGAAACCTCTTCGCTGCTATCGGCAGCTACATCACGAACAACTTCGGACAGACTCTCGGTGCCGTAGCAGTGTGCGCCCTGGTGTTTTCGTGGTTCTACGGTGCCGGGTTCAGAAGCCTCAACAACGGCGAGTGGACATGGTTCAAGGACGGCGTCGTAGGCGGTCTCGGAGGAAAGGCGATCGACTACTGGTATGCGCACCACAAGATGGAGCGTATTAAGGGCCCCTTCAACTTCCACGTGTACGTCAACGCTTGGTACGAGTTCCCCTTCTTCATCGCCTTCCTGGCTCAGATGACGCTCTTCTATCGCCGAGCAACGCGCTGGATTCAGTACACCGCTGCCACCATCGTCGCTATGATTGTATTTGCCTGCGTTGCTACTCCTGCAGAGCAGCTTCAAGACATGGGGGCTTGGAAGGCTTTTAAGCTCAAGGACCACCTCGACATTATCGGGCTCTTTGTGCTCACCTCCCACGCGCTGCTCGTCACAATTCAGCACCTGCTTCGTCATGAGCGTGCGCTCGCCACGGCGGGCTACTTCTTCACCGCGACGTTCTTCTCGTACAGCTACCTAGGCGAGAAGGTCCCGTGGCTCTCTGTGTATCCGCTCGTGTTCGGCTTCCCGTACCTGGCTCTCTTCTTCGAGGACTACTTCCGCAAGTATCCGTTCAACTACAAGCAGTTCCCGGTTTCGGATGCTCTCCTATGGGTCGGCTCAATCTCGATGGCACTAGGGCTCATCTTCGTAGCCGAGCAGGGTGGAACCTTCAGCGAGCGCCTCGATCTTGAGAACGTGATCTTTATCTCGTTCGGCCTAATCTGCTTCATGGCCGCCATGATTCACATGGCGTACCCGTACCTGGGCCGCATCCACGTAGCCCGCTGGATCGTCGCAATCGGCTGTATCTACCTCTTCCGTGCCGCTATTCAGACCAACTATGTTTACGCGGGCAAGGAGACTGAGTACCTGAGCCAGGTGCACACCACCTACGAGCTTGCTGAGACCGCCAAGCAGATTATCGACGAGGTTAAGTTTGAGCGGAAGGCGTACCGACCGAAGGTGTATGCGACGGGCGAGTCAACGTGGCCGCTCACCTGGTATTTCCGCAATATTCCGGACGAGTACAGGTTCAACGCCAAGCCGGAGGAGATGCCGAACTTCACCTACGTGTACCAGGGCTGGAAGGACGGCATGACCAAGGCCGACTTCCCCGATGGCTACTACCCACGGCGCATCAACCTGCGTGGCTGGTGGGTTCCGGAGTGGAAGGACGTGACGCTCAAGAAGTTCCTCCGCTACGGAGTGAACCACTACCCATGGAGCCCGTCTGGATTCTCCTACGCTTATTTCTTAACGGCGAAGGACACGACGAAGTTTAAGGAAGAGGCGCCGCTGTTCCGGGACAAGTAGTCGGTCCAGGACAGTCAGCGACGGCCGGCGCTTATGGAAGGCCTGCTGGTTGAGTGCCGAAAACGCTCGGTACGAGAGTCCGTTTGGCTACTTGTAGGCACCCGGTTTTCCGTGATTTTTTAGGCTGGACTGGTCACGAGTCCAAGACGGCGTGTATGTCCTGACCACACGCGGGTTATTGACTGCGGGGACCAGTAGCGGCCAGCTCTTCCAGAGACGCGCCGAACGTTACTCGACCTCAAACAGCCAGTAATCCTTATCGTGGACTACAAGCGTGAGACAGCTAAAGTCCCTGTCGAAGACTCCCTGGTACTTCTTCTTCTCGAGAGTGCCGAGGATGATGTACCGAATTCCCTCTTCCTTCGCGAGACGCTTGCGTGCTTCGCAATCGGTTCCTTCGTAGATGTCAGCCGTCACCTTCGTCCTGCGGCCAACTTCGTCGTGCTTCTTGGTGAGCAGCCCGATGTGGTTCGCCCAGCCGAGGTAGCTCGGTTGCGACGCGAGCGTTGAGACGAAGCAGGTGTAGCTGTACGGGTTGCCCTGCGCCTCCAGCACCCGACCCTTCGGCTTCTCGCGCAGCACGCGGATAATTGTGGCCGAGCCTGGGTGCTCTCTGTCGGGCCCCAGCAGCCCTTCGCTGCGCCGCAGCTCTCCATCCCCTGACTGTTTCCGCATCGGGATCGTGTGCGCGTAGAGCTTGGTTGACGCAAGCGCCATAACGACACAGCCCACTATGGCAACGATGACCGGCAGCGGAGCAATAATGTCCTGGAGCCCATCTTTGCACCGCTTGTATGCACGCAGCGAAAGTCCCGCCGCGACTACGCCCAACAGCGCCCAGTCAGTCGTGTACACCTTGAAGATGGTGTTCATGCGCTCATTGTCGCCGCCGTACCCGTCATCGAGGAACACGATCTCGGGGACGAGCAAAAGCCCCAGGCTGGCGATGGCGAGCGCCTCTATAAAGATCGTCTGCCAGGTTGCTTCCTCACGCTTGAGCGTGAAGAGGCGGACAAGCTGCAGCCCTATTAAGACGTAAATGAAGAGCGCTGCCTTCTCGAACACGAGCGGAACCGCGAGGGCTGCTGCCATCACGAGCGTCGGCAGCGAGAGCTCAAAGAGAAGGAGCGTCGCTACAGAGATGAAGAACAGGTGAAAGCCCCAGTGCGTGAAGAGCTCTCCAACGCTCGTAAAGAGTATGGGATCTCGAACGAGCCTCGGCTTCCCAGCGTCACCGCCTGATATGTGTCGGGCTGAGAGGTAGGCTGCGAGGTAGAGCACGCCCCAACATGCGACTGCGAACGAAGTCGAGCGTCCGGACAAGATAGCCCTAAACCTCTCTCCCGCTTTGCCATCCCATGGGAAGAGAAGGAGGCAGAAGCCTAGGGTGAAAACGGCAGTAAAGATAGCCACGACCGTGCTGCCCTTCCCGTATGCCTGACCCGCGACGGCCAAGCCAACTACAAAGACGCCCGCCAGAAGAGCGATGCGAAGGCCCTCTAGCGAGAAGCGTTGCTGAGTCGAGAGGAGCAGTTCCTGTGCCCACTCTGACCTGAAGAGTATCCAGGCAACTAGCCCCACCATGAGCGCCACTCCGAGCCACATCGGGACTTCCCAGGCGTTGCTGCCCCGCAGAAAGATCGTGGCCCCGATTGCGAAGGCAACTGCGTGTATCGCTCGGAATCCCGCATCACGGGCTGAGCTAACGATTCGGTACAGAATGAGGATAAAGAATGGGATCGTGCCAATATTCAGGAAGTGCGGGTGGGCATCCCCCAGCAGAAATGACCAAGCCGGGAACTCTGTGATTGCTCCGCGGATGACGCGCGAGGGGCCCCACCAACCGTTGTCTGGCTCAAAGGCAGGACCTGTCTCCGACCGCTTCCAGTTCATCACTCCCGCGATGTTCGAGCCGAAAGCAAGCATGAATGCCATGAAGGTCGAGAGCAGCGTCGACCCTCCGAGCATGACACGCACGAGCTGGAAGATAGACGCGGCGTAGAAGGCCAGTGAGAAGGAGATGATTGCGTGGTAGGCATCCCAAGCCTGGATGTACAGAAGGGAGTTCAGCAGCCCGCCGAACCGGTACCAGAAGACGTAGTAGTTGAGGCCAATCCCCTCCATCCAGGGCTCACGCGGCACAACCGGCGAATCAATCGAAGCAGCGAGCAGCGAGTAGTCACGCAGGCGCTCGCCCATCGTGATGAAGTCCGGCCACATCATGCACAGGGTGTGCGCTATGATGTACACAACTGCGAAGACTCCGAGGGGGTAAAACTCAGAGGTCTGAAGCGGCTGCCGCCTTCGTCCGAAGAGGCTCTGCACTATCGCGAAAACGGCCGCGAAGGAAACGAGGTACAGCGTGGTGTCACCGAAGCTGCCTGGCGCCATCTCAATCTTGAGAACGAGCAATATGGATGCGAGAAGGTACTTTATGAGCGGCGCCACGAGCAACGAGGCGAAGACGCACTCGAAGACGGGCACTGCGAAGAAGGACGCTATTGCGGAGAGTATTGCGATCAGGAGGAGGAGCTTCATTGTTGCAGGGCACTCTTGTAGGCAGGGTTAAACTTTGAGAGGTAGGTGCGGTAGATGACGCTGTCACCGAGCGTCGCTACCTTTGTGAACACCTCTGGATGGTTCTCAAACTTGCTCGCAGCCAGGGGCCGGTACGTTGCCTTCTCAACGTTTCCGACGACGATAAAATCAACGCCGTACTTGGCCAGGTACTTTTTCGTCAGCTCCATGTCCTCGCTGGTGTAGATCGCGTAGATGGCGCGCTTGCGAGCTGGCACCTCATCTGGGGAGAGTCCGCGCTGGCGCACATGGTGCTCCCATCCAAGCACTGTCGGCAGCCCTGTGTGCATGGCGATGCGAGTGAACTCGCGGTAGCCGTCTCCTTGCGCTTCGAGGATCGTGGCGATTCCGTTCACATTATCGTTAAACCAGCGCGCGATCTCGCCATCCTCGGTGTACTCGCGCTTCCACTTCATCCACTCCATGCCGTCGAAGGTGTACGTGCGCTTAAGCCCCCGATCGATTGTGACAACTGCGTATACGTTGAAGGCTGTGCCGACGAGGATCATCCCGACGCCGAGCGACACGAGCATGCTGAGAGCCCGGCGCGCGCGCTCCCTGCCCGCTTCACGCAGCATCTGGTTCGCGTAAAACACGGCTACTACTGTCGAGAGTCCGCTCATCATCCAGATCGCCATGTAGCCCTTGAAGAGAGTGTTCATGCGATCAAGCAAGAAGAAGATCTCAAGCACGACAACAAGAGTTGCTGTGACTGAGAGGAAGATCCAAACGAGCTTCTTCTCGTCCGAGCTGTGGCGAGCCCAGAGGACTATGTACGAAAGGCCGACGACGGTCGCCGCGTACACAACGGTGCCCCACGGCTGATGCCCGATTCCTTTCAGCGCGCTCAGTGCTGGGGGGATAATGACGGCCGCTGAGAGGAGCCCCGCGAAGAGGCAGGACCAAACAGAGACGCGCCGCTTGCTACTCGATGGAGCAAAAGCGATGACACCGAGGGCTGCAAGCGTTCCGATCACCCAGTACCCGAAAACTCGGAAGAACTTCCAGAAGGTATTGAACTCCTGGTCGTATACCCAGCCCCAACCGCCGTTCGGCCTGAAGCTAACGCCTAGATTGTAGAGGTACACGGCGAGCCCAGCGAAGGCTGCGACGATCACGGCATCCCACACAAATGCGACGGCTCGAGAGAAGGCTGTCACGAAGATCGTCTCGCCGAGGCTCGGAGTTCCGTCTTCGTAGGTCGGCGGCTGCCAGAAGAGGGGCACGCGAGCTGTCGCCAAGAGCGCGCCGACGGCAGCACCGAAGGTGATGAAGTCCCACGTGTTCATGCCGAACAGGGAGCCCAGCATGGCGCCGAGCAGCGCACGGAGCGCGAAGCCGTGCAGCGAGTAGCGGCTCTTGCCGTCGAGGAAGAGGAGGGCCGCTAAGCCGAGAACGGTGGCAGTGAACGGTATTGCTATCACGTGCGCGTGCAGGTCTGCAAAGAGCAGCGACCACGAGGTGTATTCAAGGAATCCTGGGGGAGTAAACACGCGAGACGAAGCCCAGAATCCATCGAACGTAATGCGCCAGCTCCAGCGCGGGTCTCGGTCAAAAACGATCAGGCGCAACACTTCTGGGTCGCAGGCTATTACGAGTAGCACTGCCGTCCAGGCGGAGAATCGTTTATTACGAGTGACGAGCAGCAAGAGCCCGTAAAAGGAGGCTCCGACAAGTCCGCCGAGAGTGGCGATCGCCAAGTTGTATCCGATCGCTGCCGGTATGCCGGTCAGCTTCAACAGCGCCGCGATGAAGTAGATGCCGAGGTAGTAGTAGCTCATGGGGCTGCCGGAGGCCCATGGGTCCTGCGGCGGGAGCTCGTTGTTGCGAACGAAGAAGTTTAGGAATGTCGAATCCATCGGCTTCTCGCCCCAGAAGATCTGCGGATTGAGGAAGCGAATGATGCCGTAGAAGAGCGTGAGGCCAAGGAACACCCCCTCGACTGCCCGGCCATGTTTATGGAGCAGTGCTGTGAAGTCGGCGCGGGAGAGGAGACCCGGCCGGTACCCGCGGTAGCCGGCGATGAGGAGCAGCACGAAGGTGAGGTAGATGATCCCATTCCCGTCGGTCGCGAGCCCCGCGAGGGTCAGAAGCCAGCAGATTCCCGAGAAGGCGAATACCCCGCACACTTTCGAGAAGCCGTAGCCGCGGTCAGGCGCGTTCGGCGCCATCCACGCGAGGTACGGAAGCACCGCGAAGCTCAGCAACTCTATGGTGAGCAGCCACAGAAAAAAGCTAATCAATCCAAAGTCTTGCACAAGCCTAGTAATTCCAAACGGTTAGACTCAACCTGTATGTTTACCGTAGCCTACTGAAGGGGCGCCATACCCAAAAACGGGGAGGGCCCGGTCCGGATAGAACACCGGTTTGTTAGCGAGGTGGCTTTCAGAGCTTGCAGAGCGCTCCGCAGAACTGTTGCGCCCCCTCGGAACCCGAGATCCGCTCTTATCTGGTCCGATTCTCAGGCGAGTCCCTTTTGTTCGCCTGCCGCATGGGCCAATACTCCCGTCCTTTGATTAATGCACCGCCCTTCGCTAGCATCGCGTTTTCCGCGTGCACTCTGGCTCTTTGCGAGACTCCAAGATCTGATGAAACGCCTCTGCGCAATCGTTCAACCTGTCGTCGACATGCTCCTGAAGTGCGAGCACTCGTTCCTTGAGGAGTGCGGCCTCGTTCCGGGAAGCTACGCAACGCACTCAAAGGAGGACCAGGAAGAGCTGATTCGGCGCTGCGGTGACGCAGGAGTTTTTCTTTCGGTTGGAGGAACTGCCACCAACTCAGTAGCCTGTGCGCAGCGTCTCGGTGTTGCGTGCTCGCTCGTCGGCCTCGCTGGCGACGACACGTACGGAGGCATCTTTAAGGAGCAGGCTACATTCCTTGGGATCGAGACCCCTTTGCCACTAGTCCCTAATTCGCGCACAGGCACGTGCGTGTCGTTAGTCACCCCGGACGGAGAGAGGACGATGCGCACCGCGCTCGGAGTCGCCTCGTCGTTCTCCTCGCAGCACGTCCCGGAAAGCATAATTGCCGCACACGACTGGGTTCTCCTTGAGGGCTACTTCCTGACGGGCAGCGACGAAAACTTTTCGGCTATCCTCAAGACAATAGAGGTCGCGAGACGATCAAATGTGAAGATAGCGTTTGCAGCATCCGCCGACTTTGTTATCGAAAAAAAGCGCGATGTAATCGTGCGCGACATCTTGCCAGCAGTAGATATGGTCTTCACGAATGAAGGAGAGGCTATGAAGCTCTCCGACACGTCATCTGCGGACGAGGCTCGCTCGTGCCTCTCGCGCCTCTGCCCCGGCACCGTCGTGACTCGCGGAAACCGCGGCGCGATCGGCTCGTGGAACAGTGATCTGTGGGAGTCCCCGGCTTTCGAGCCGGCTGGCAGAGTAGTTGACACGACTGGAGCTGGTGACATCTTCGCCGGCGCTTTCTTGGCGGGCTTGCTCCACGATCTTCCGCCTCATGTGGCAGCGCGCGGAGCCAGCAGGCTGGCGACTCTGGCGATTGAGAAGCGCGGGGCGCGGCTGCCGGAGACGGCCGGAGAAATTTGGGCCAAGGAGGTCGGAGCCGCGAAAATCGATGACTCCAGATAGTTAGGGGTGCGCCTGCGCCGCTCAGCCGACTAATCAGCTTCTTGGTGCTGTTGGCTTCCATCTCTCGTGCACTAAAAAAGCTGCGAACTATAAAGCCATTTTTAAAACCGTCGATCCTCCCCGAGTTGGTTGGGCGCCGTAGGTGAATAGCTTCGGGGGGTGTGGAATATGCTAAGCCGGCTCATTCGAGTCTCAATAGCTTGCCTCATTGGGATTCTTTTGGCTTTGCTCTGGCGAGGACCGATCGGAATTCGCTTCAGAGCAGAGATGGGCGAGGCTTCAGCGCAGAGAGATCTTGGAGCCCGCTACGTTTGGGGGACGAGCCTCTTTGGGGCAACCGGAGAGCCTGACTACGAGCGCGGAGCTGCTTGGCTTCGACGCGCGGCTGACCAAGGCGATCTCGTTGGTCGTTCCCTGCTCGGCTTTCTATATTACAACGGGCTCGGTGTTCCGAAAAACCTTGAGCAAGCAAAGCTGCTTCTTTCGAGCGCTGCCGCGGAGGGATGGCCTCATGCACAGGTGAACCTAGGCAGGATGTACCTGAATGGGGAAGGGGTTGCCCAGGACTATCAGGAGGCATTTAGGCTTTTCTCTCTAGCTGCGGACCAAGGCAATCCAGCGGGGATTCACAACCTCGGAACGATGTACTCTTCGGGCCAGGGAGTTCCGAAGGATCCAGAAAAAGCGAACAAATATTTTGAAATGGCTTCCGCTAAGGGAGAGCTCGCATCACGCTACTACCTCGCGTCCAACCTTTTCGTGGGCAAGGGCACTCCCAAAGATACAGAAAAAGCGATCTCCCTGCTTGAAGCGAACGTAGCTGCTGGCCACAGGGATTCGCTCACGCTCCTAGCCTACGCCTTAACGCACTCGTACAGTGACCCCAAGCACGACGCACAGGCTTTTGCGGCCCTCGAAAAAGCTCGCGCGATGGGGGACTTCCAGTCTCTGTCCTACCTCGCGGAGATGTACCTGCAAGGCCGGGGAGTGCAGCGAAATCCCAGGATGGCGGCAAGACTGCTAGAAGAGGCCGCCGCGGGGAACCACAAATACGCCCAAGCTCTCCTGGGCTACCTCTACTACACGGGCACTGGAGTGTCGAAGGATCTTGAGAGAGCAGCTATTCTGTACGCTAAATCAGCTGAAGCTGGTGTTGCGCGCGCTCAGACAAGCCTAGCCATTATGTACGAGCGTGGGGAACTAGGGCCTGTTGACAACGAAATGGCTCGTCTGTGGTACGAAAAAGCCGCCGCGCAGCAAGACCCGTTTGCATGCAAGTATCTCCTCGCACTCTCTGCACGTGGCCTTGCAGCTCAGCCCCCCGAAGCGGAGGCAGCACGCTTGCGCGCATGTGCGGCCGAAAATGCCGAGACTTTTGATATTAACGGAGCCTCTAACCTTAAGTAGGTCTTCTCGCCACTACAGCAGGCTCACCGGCTACCGAGCATACCTCCTAAACCAAGCTGATGAGCTTTGCCTCCGCGAATCCAGAGGCTGCCTCTCACTTTTTGCATATCTCTCATTAATCACCCTCTCCTCGCTCCTTCTCCCCTCTGCTACCTTCCTCCTTCTATGCCAGTTCTTGAGTCATCATTCTCCCCGAACCCCCTAGTCCGAGCTGCTTCGATCCAGACCATCATGCCTTCACTCGCTCGGCGGCTGCCCGACCCTGGCTTCCGTCGTGAAATTCTGGAGCTGCCTGACGGAGATTTCCTTGAGCTGGACTGGCTCACACAGGGCTCAAGCCGTCTTGCGATCGTGAGCCACGGGCTTGAAGGCTCAACAGCGAGCGGCTACCTGCGAGGCATGGTGCAGGCGCTCTTCAGCGCAGGCTACGACGTACTAGCCTGGAACATGCGCGGGTGCGGCACCGAGCGCAATCGCTTGCCAAGCTGGTACCACAGCGGTCAGAGCGCCGACCTGCGGCACGTGATTGAAAAGGCACTTAGCTGCCACAAAGGGCCCATCGTCCTGGTCGGATTTAGCGTTGGGGGGAACATCACGCTAAAGCTCCTCGGCGAAGAGGGCGGTCGCATCTCTCAGCATATCCGCGCTGCCGTCGTTATCTCGGTGCCGATGGACCTGGCCGGCTCCGCAGAGCAGCTCGCCGACCCGCGCAACGCTATCTACATGAGCTACCTGCTGAAGCCCTTGCGTGCCCGCATCAGGGAGAAGGCCGAACGCTTCCCCGGCCAGTTCGACACCAGCGGTCTCGACGAGATTCGGGACTTTCGAAATTTCGACACGCGATTTACCGCGCCCATGCACGGCTTCGCCTCCGTAGATGAGTACTGGGAGCAGTCGAGCTCGCTGCGCTTCATCAGCGCGATTACAGTTCCTACCCTCGCCGTGAGCGCCGCTGATGATCCGTTTCTCTCTCCTGGCTGCTTTCCGACGGAGCAGGCGCAAGCAAGCAAGTTCTTTCACCTAGAGGTGCCGAAGCATGGCGGACACGTGGGGTTCTTCACTGGCTTCAGCCTCAAGTCGACATGGGTAGAGCAGCGCACTATCAGCTTCCTTGAGCCGAACCTCGCACAACCATCTTCGACTGGATTCCGAGCGTGGGCGTAAGCTAGCACCGCTGTTCGAGCGACGTGGACCATATAACCGACCTACTGCCTGCCGCTCTCATAGCTTCGAGGAAATCGTTTTTTGGCTGCAACGCGGCCTCGTCAGGATGCCAAGCGGGGGATAGCGTTTTCAACGGGCGCCTGTTTGCCCTGCGCTCTAGAGGCTACGCGCAGGACGGTACTGATAAGACTCTCTGCGTCGACCGGCTTCGTCAGGTACTCCTGAAACCCGGATTGGAATGCCTCATCTCGGTCTCGAGCCTCGGCGTACGCCGTCAGGGCAATCGCTGGTGTTGCACCACCCCGCGTATCGCCCCGTGCCCGAATTTTTCTCATCAGGCTGTGCCCGCTCTCTTGGGGCATCGCAATATCGCTCACGATGGCGTCCGGGGCGAAGCGCTCAAGCTCGTGTAGAGCTGCCGATGCTGAGGGCGCCTCTACAACTTCAGCACCGTATGATCGGAGAAGGTGAGATATAGCTTCTCTTGTTTCTACGCTGTCCTCGACGAACAGTATCTTTAGATCCTTTAAGCAATCCGAGCGGACGTATCCCGACGGCGGAATCTCGACTGCTGGCCGGTGTGAGGCGGTCTCAAGGAGTGGTATCGAGATAGTAAACGTCGCCCCCTTCCCCTCTCCGGGACTCTCAGCGGCTACTCTTCCTCCCTGAAGCTCAATAAGACTTCGAACCAGGGATAGCCCCAATCCAAGCCCGCCGTAGACCCGAATGCTGCTCGGATCGGCCTGGCTGAAGCGTGAAAAAATATTCGGAAGAAATTCAGCTGGAATCCCCTTTCCGGTATCGCGAACGGAGACCTGTGCGAATTTGCCATCAACTGAATCAATGCATTTGGTCGCCACAATAATCTTGCCACCGCACGGAGTGAACTTCACTGCGTTGGAGAGAAGATTGAGGATCGCTTGCTTGAGTCGCGCAGCGTCTGCGAGCACGTATAGGTCGCCATTATCACAGGTCTCCTCAATCGCAAGCCCGCGCTGTTCCGCCGAGAGCCGAATGGCCTCGGTAGCGGCGGAGACTACCTCCTGCACAAGGATCGGATTCATGTCGATTTGCAGCTTGCCGGTGACGATTCGTGAAACGTCAAGCAGGTCGCTTATCAGTTGGCTCTGGGCCCACGCGTTCTCTTTGATAGTGCGAATCGCCATCTGGGCCTTGTCCGGGGGTAGCAGCCCCCGCTCGATTAGCTGGCTCCACGATAGGATCGCTGAGAGAGGGGTCCGCAGCTCATGGGAAAGGGTGGCTAAAAAAAGATCCTTGGCCTGGTTAGCATCCTCTGCAGCACGCTTGGCAGCTTCTAGCTCGGCCGTCCGTTCATCAACCTTCGCTTCTACCTCCGCGTAAGCGCGCCGCAAATCCTGCTCCGCCGTCTTGAGCTCGGTGATATCAGCATTGACTCCAAGCATGCGCTTAGGGCTTCCATCTGGGGCCCGGAGAACCAATCCGTTCGCCTTCAAGTGAAGGACCTTTCCATTCGGGTGCACAACCCTAAACTCTGTGTCGAAGTCTCGTTCTCCGGCTAGGGCTGCTTTCACCTCCTCAACAGCTCGCTGTCGATCATCGGGATGCAATGGCCCCTCCCATCCCGACACAGTGTTCGGGAAATCTTTCCTGGTGACCCCATACAGCTCAAGCATCCGATCGTCCCAGGTCATCGAATTACTGGAGACGTCCCAGTCCCACACTCCAAGATGAGCAGATGATAGCGCGAGGTGAAGCCTCGACGACGTGTTACGAAGCTGCTCCTCAGCTTGTTTGCGGGCCGTCACATCCTCTGCCGAAACTACGGAACCGATAATAGCGCCCCTAGCATTCCGTATCGGCCCAAACCGATAACTCCCAATCCAGGTTTCCCCCGAATCTTTTCGGCGTAGGCTGTACTCCTCATCTATCCCTGTCTCTCCCCGGAGAGCTCGAGAAACTATCCATTCAGCACTACTGACTAACTTTCCACTCGACGAGAACACTTCCAATCCTGCTAGGTGCTCCGTTAGGGACTCGCTGCATTTACCCTTCTGTGGACTCCTATGAAATTCCGCGAGCGCCTCGTTAAACTCTATGTGTTCTCCTGAGGCATCGGAGACGAGCACTGCCACACGCATGGCCGAGATCGCCGAATGGAGACCGATTTCAAGCGGCGCTCGTGTTTGTGCTGACGGGAGCAGACATATTCTCCCGACCTGGCTCCACAGCCGCGCTGCCCTCCCCGATAATTCCTTCCACGATATCAATATAGCTGGCATACGGATTTGGCACCGCCGAAACGATCGCAGCCCACCTGCGCGCCCAAGCGACCATACCTACCTGTTGAGCTGCGCGGAGCTCCTCAGAGCAGCCCCAACAGGAGGTTATCAACACCTACACCTTAGGCTTAAGAGTCTCGCGCCGATACATGTGCGCAGTCATGGTGTCCCTCTTGGGGCACCAAAACACGGCGCGGTTGGTGACCTCCGGGGGGCTAGCCAGGGACGGGCTGCTGCAGCCTAACGCCTCTGGCTCTAGTTTGCCTTGAGACAGTTCACCAGCCCCTCGCACACTTTCTTTGCGTCACCAAAAATGAGCGAGCAGTTGTCGTGATAGAAGAGATCGTTCTCAACTCCAGAGTATCCGGGATTCATCGAGCGCTTGATGACGTAGACGGCTTTCGACTTGTAAGCCTCCAGAATCGGCATGCCGTAGAGGGGGCTCGACTTGTTCGTTCGCGCTGCAGGATTCACGACGTCATTAGCGCCAATCACAAGCACTGCGTCGGCACGCGAGAACTCCGGATTCACTTCGTCCAGCTCAAGCACAGACTCGTAGGGGATCTCTGACTCAGCCAGCAGCACATTCATGTGGCCCGGCATGCGTCCGGCAACTGGATGGATTGCAAATTTTACCTCAACGCCCCGGTGGTGAAGCTGCTCGTACAGCTCTTTGACAGCGTGCTGCGCCTGAGCTACCGCCATGCCATATCCAGGAACAACGATAAGGCTCGACGCATTCTCGAACATAAAAGCCGCATCTTCGGTGCTAGCAGCGCGGCAGGATTTTTTGGTGGCATCTGCGGCTGCTTGCTCCGCGGCGGTGCCGAACCCTCCCAAGATGACGCTCACGAGCGATCGGTTCATCGCCTTGCACATGATGTAGGAGAGGATTGCGCCGCTCGATCCGACGAGTGCGCCAGTGGCAATCAGAAGCTGGTTGCCTAGCGTGAAGCCGGTCGCAGACGCAGCCCAGCCGGAGTACGAGTTGAGCATCGAGACCACGACCGGCATGTCTGAGCCGCCTATCGGGAGCACGAGCAAGAATCCAAGCAGCAGCGATAACACGGTAGCTGCGCCGAAGAGCCAGATGCTGTGCTCAGCGATGAAGAGCCCTGAGCAAACAACGATCCCTCCTATGAGGAGGGCGTTGAGGGCGTGCTGGCCGCGAAAAATGAGGGGTGCTGAGCCGAGCAGGGCCTGCAGCTTGCCGAACGCAACGAGCGATCCGGTGAAAGTCACCGCTCCGATGGCGCTGCCCACTACCAGCTCAAAGAGGGACACGGCAGATAGGTGGCCTGCCTCTGCTTCCATTAAGTACGTGCCTGCCGCCACGAGCACCGCAGCGAGACCTACGAAGCTGTGGAGCACGGCCACAAGCTGCGGCATCGCGGTCATCTTGATTCGCAGAGCTATCGGAACGCCTATAACCGCGCCCGCCGCTAGCCCTGCACAGATCGCGCCGTAGCTCTTTACTTCCGGGTGCAAGAGTGTCACTCCGATTGCGAGCACCATGCCTGCCATCGAGAATGTGTTCCCGCGCAAGGCTGTCTTCGGGTGGCTCAGGCCCTTCAGGCCGAAGATAAACAGTATCGTCGCGACGAGGTACGCGAATGCGAAGAGGTCTGGACTCAGTAGCATGTGAGGCCCTTAGCTATTTCTTCCTGAACATCGCCAGGATTCTGTTGGTCACTACGAAACCGCCGAAAATGTTTATTGATGCGAGCATCACGGCCAAAAAGCCGAGCGCCTGAACCCAAACTGAGCTTTCAGCTTGGGCCGAACCGGCGACGAGCATCGCGCCAACAACGAGAATAGCGCTGATGGCGTTTGTGACCGCCATGAGCGGGGTGTGCAGCGCTGGAGTAACGCCCCAGATGACGTGGTACCCGATGAAACACGCGAGCACGAACACGTAAACGGCTATCATTGTCTCCGACATACCCTACCTCTTAAGCCTCAAAATACCCTGGTGAACAAGCAGCGAAGCATCGATGATGTCGTCTTCTAGGTTGACGAACAGCATCGAGTCGCCACGCTCTGCTTCCTTCTTCAGCAAGTCGAAGAGCGACACAAGGTTCCTGGCAAAGAAGCTGCTGGCATCGGTGGCCATCATCGCTGGGTAGTTCGTGTAGCCAACGATCTTTACCCCAGCCACTTCGACTACCTCATCTGCTACGCTCAAGGGGCAGTTGCCGCCACTCGGCGTGGCCATATCGACGATTACAGAGCCCCGGCGCATCGCGCGCACGACTGACTCGGTCACTAGCGTCGGCGCCTTGCGGCCTGGCACATTCGCCGTGCTGATGATGATGTCACTCTTCGCGAGACGTTCGTCGAGCCCTGCCTGCAGCTTTTTCTTTGACTCCTCGGACAGCTCCTTCGCGTACCCGCCCTCGCCTGCTCCAGACTCGTCGAGCTTGATGTCGATGTACTTTGCGCCGAGCGACATAATCTGCTCACGCGTCTCTGGCCGCACATCGTACGCCTCAACACTCGCGCCGAGCCTGCGGGCTGTAGCGATTGCCTGAAGGCCCGCAACGCCTGCGCCGAGGACCGTCACCTTCGTAGCTTTCGATGAGCCGGCAGACGTCATCATCATCGGAAAGAACCTTCCGTACTGGTGCGCAGCTTCTAGCACCGCTCGGTAGCCGGCGATACCGGACTGAGACGAGAGCACATCCATTGACTGAGCGCGCGATGTGCGTGGAATAGCTTCGAGGGCCAAGGCGTCGACCCGACGCACAGCAAAGCCTTCCAGCAGCGGCCCGTTCCGGAATGGCTCAAGGAGCGACACGATGAGAGCTCCTGACTGCATCCCAGACGCCTCACCGTCGGTTGGCGGAGCCACCTTCGCTACAAGCGGCATCGACCAGGCTTCCTTCGCCGCGACGATCCGCGCCCCGGCGCCCTGGTACTCCTCATCGTGAAATCCGGCGGAGAGGCCTGCTCCCTCTTCAACGTGAATCTCGAAGCCGTTCTTCACGAGACGCTTGACTGAATCCGGCGTTGCCGCTACCCGCGTCTCTCCTGCTCCGTTCTCTTTCGGAACGCCGACTGAAATCCCCATGTTCTCGACTCGCTAGAAAGTTATCGGTGCGCGCAAACTGACAAGCGCGCTTCTGCTTCCCTGTCCTTCAATTCGGCAGACCTGCGGATTTCCTTGAGGTTCGAGCCAAGCTTCCAGCCGTAACGCGGGCAAGGCTCCCCGGGGCGACTGCGAGGCCGAGGATAACCGCAGCAAAACAAGAGCTTGCGACTAGCGACCTCCATCCTGCAGGGGTCAAACAGGGGATTAAAAGGGCGCGTCTCCCCCTGTCGGAGCTCTTCGCAAAGCTGCTAGAGTGCCGTCGAACGTCACTCATTTAAGGGTCGTAATACTATGAGAAACATGATCATTGCTGTCTGCTCTATCTGTGCCGCCGTATCTTTCTCTGCGCCGTCTTTTGCTGGAGAAGTGGATCCGGACACGCTGGCCAAGATCAAGTCGCGCTTCGCCGCTGCAGACAAGAATGGGGACGGCAAGCTGACGCGCGAGGAATGCTCTGCCGGCATGCCGCGCATCTACAAAGGCTTTGACCAGATCGACTCGGACAAGAAGGGGTACATTACGCTCGACCAGATCATCACTTTCGTCGGCGATCACGAGTAGCTAGGGCTGCTCACAGATAGCTCTCTCTAAAACAGGAAGGCCTCAAGGACAGGTCGCTCGTGTGACACAGGGGCCCTCGGAGAGGATAAAAAGACTGAGAGCGTGATGCTCGATTCAGAGTCGACGAAAGGACTTTAACAAAGAGGTCGGCGAGAGCAGCGAGGGGGATTACGCTCGCTTTCTCGTTCCCCTCTCTGCCCTCGCCGTTCTCTTTGTAAGCATACTCCTACGGAAACGGGGAGGTTGCCGTATACGTCGCGAGGCAACTCAATAAGCAGATAGTGGGAAAGCCCGACGCCAGCGCAACTATGCTGCTAGCACCGGGCAAGAGGGAGCTGAGGGGTCTAGCAGGCGAGAGAATTCCTTCTCTCGCCTACCGTTAAAAACCTTTTCAGCTCCGCCGAGGTTTACCTGGCTGGCTGCTGCCGCTTCGTCGGGTGAAGCGCCCAGATGCTTAGTGCTGCCACGAGGCATCCGACACCGATCGCGATGAGTACGGCCCTAAAACCGAAGGCTTCCACACACGAGCCGAGCCTGAGGTTGATTCCTCCGTACAGGAGCGTTGCGAGCGCTCCCTGCACTGAGGACACCGTGGCCCGGATCGAGCTGGGCGTCTGGTCGTTGAGCGCAGCGCCGAAGATGACCGGCGCTGCTCCTCGTACGATCTGGTGCAGGGCCCCGAAGAGCACCGCCCAAACCGCAACGACCGAGCCCAACACGAGGTGCGCAACAGCGGCCATCACAACGAAGGTGAGGAACGCCGCTGGGACACTCTGCCCGCTCTTTCGCCACCGTGCCCAGAAGGACCCGGCCGCCGCAACGAGGTTGTACCCCGCGAAGACGACCGACTGCTCGCTCAGCGAGAGCCCTACCTGCCCGAAGCAGAGCGGGTAGAACCAGACAGCCATCCATGTGGCAACCGCCGTCACGCTCCACGCCACGATCAGCCAGAGCTGGTACGACCCCGGCTTGAAGCAGAAACCAACTACTTCTGGTAACTGCCGTACCGTCACGAGCTTGTCCTTCCCGGAGGAGGGTGGCTCGCTGACGAACAGCACCAGGAGCAGCTGAACTGCTACGCAGCTAGCCGAGAAGGCGAACGGAAGCCGATCGTCAGCCTGGCCTAGCGCGCCGCCAATCAGGTTGGCTACCGCCGTGCACAGGAACATTCCGGCGGCCGCCAAGCCGGACCAGCGTGGCGCCCGGTCCTTCTCGCCTCGAGCCAGGAGCGTGTCGTAGAGCAACGCACTGTCTGCGCCCGATATGAGCGCGACGCCGAAGCCCATGAACACCTCTCCCGCCAGCAGCACGAGGAACGAGTCGCCAACCACGTAGGCGATCTCGCCGCAAAGGTGCATCACCACCCCGTACAGCATGCACCACTTTCGGCCAGCCCGGTCAGCCAAGTAGCCGAATGGTATCGTGCATGCGAATACGGTCAGGGCAAAAAGCCCCTGAAGCAGCCAGATCTGGGGATCCGTGATGCCTCGTGCCTTCCAGAAAGGCATTAGGTTTGGCAACACCGCTCCCAACCCGCCACTCAACCACGCAATCAAGACGCACAGCACCAAGTTGTGACGTAACTCTCTGCGGCCACTCTTTGAAACAAACGCGCTCATGTGAAACTCCTAAAAAATGTTGAAAGAACCTGGACTGTAGACCCCTACAGCTCCGCTCGACGGAGCGCGGACGGCACATCAACTGTGAGAAGAGCATCAATGGATTGAGATTGCGGCTTCTAGCGATCGCGAACCGAGTCCGCGCCGCTTTCAAAACCAAGAACAGGCAGCAAGAGCGGGGCTATCCCGACCTATGTTGCAAACTTAAGGATGTGATGTGACTGAAACGCTCGCCAGCGGAGCGCAGGGATTACTGAACTTCTACTCGTGCCAAATTGTAGGGTGTGGCAGCGGGAATTCTTCCGGCCGCCAGTGCTGTATCCACTGGGGCGCGCCGCCCGGTGTGCTCGCTGTAAGCGAACACCGCTGCAGTCGGGCGCGTGCAGCCCGTGGCCTCGCGGGGCATCGCCGCTGAAGCTGAAATTACCTGCAATTTTTGGACGGAAACGAAGTTCATGTAGGGCATAGTATCACGCTGCGCTGCGCTACGGTAAAAAATCTTCGCTACACGGGATCTTTTCTGAATCCAGGAATTGCGTCGACGCACACACTCGCTGCATACGAAGGAATGTTTCGTGCTAGCTCTTTCGGGAAAATCTCTTGTCGCTCGTAACTTAGCTTTGCCCAGCCAGCCGCTCGAAAACAGAGTCACTGAGCGCGATTCCGCTCTCGGTGAGCGAAATCACGTCGGCTGTTTGCTCTAGGAAGCCTTCCTGTGCCAAGTCGCTGATGGTGCCACGCAGCTTGTCAGAGCACGGGACACCAAAGAGGCGCTCAAACTCGCTTAGAGAGACGCCGCACGCCCTGCGCAGGCCGAGGTAGAAAAACTCAAATTGGAGCGCTCTTTGGTCCAGGCTCTCCCGCCACGACACCGCTGACTCGGCGACTCTCTGCATGTAGGTTGCTGGAAGCGCATAGTCGCTCCAGCGTTCAGCCGAAATCCGCACTCCACCCTCGTAACGGGTAACGCAGCTATGGGCCCCTGCACCGATTCCCAGGTAGTCAGCGCCACTCCAGTACGCGCTGTTGTGTGAGCTCTGTAGGCCTGGCTTTGCGTAATTGCTTATCTCGTACCGAGCGAATCCGTGCTTGGACAGGAACAGCGGAATGAACGAGAGCATCTCTGCAACCCGCTCGTCTGGGGGCAGCGCGAGCAGCCCTCGCTCCTGTCGCTGAAAGAAGGGAGTCCCCGGCTCGATTGAGAGCGCGTACGTCGAGAGGTGAGAGATCGGGAGCTCGACTGCCGCTCGCAGGTCAGCTTCGAGGCTGCCAGTCTCCTGATCCGGAACGCCGAATATGATATCGACGCTCACGTTGCCGATCCCTGCCCCTATCGCATCGTGGACCGCCCGGCGCGCATCATCAGGCGAATGCTCCCGTCCGAGGAGCGTCAACCGACCCGCGTCAAAAGACTGCACACCGAAACTTAGACGATTCACTCCTGCTGCTCGGTACCCCGAGTAACGCTCCTTGCACGAGCGCCCAGGGTTCGCTTCGAGCGTAACCTCTGCGCCTGCTAGCAGCGGAAAAAGCGACGAGGCTGTTGCCACGACCTTGCCGATCGCTTCGGGGGAAAGGAGCGAAGGGGTCCCGCCCCCGAAGAATACGGACGAGAGTTCGCGTCCCGCGAAACGGCTGTCACGAGAGAAAGCGGCCAGCTCGATCAGGAGTGCGGCGACGTACTCATCTTCGGGCACGCGCGAAACTGCGTAGGTATTAAAATCGCAGTAGGGGCACTTCTGCGAGCAGAATGGCACGTGAACGTAAAGCGAGAAGGGTCCGAGGGTCATCGCTTCGCGGCTTTGCGTCGCGCTTTGCGCTGGGCTTCAAGCCGTGCTCGCTCATCGCTCGGGTCGCGCTTGTCATCAGTCTCAGCGCCATCAATGTCACCCGCGTCAGCATCTTCAACATCTGAGCCATGCACGAGCTGCATCTGCTGCTCTCGCTCAGCGTGCTTGCGGCGCTCCTCTTCGATATGTGCCCGAACCTGCTCTACGGAGGGAACGTCATGGTACATCAAGCGGCGGATGACTGACTCTTTCATCTCGGCGAGCATCGACTGGAACACGATAAAGCCCTCGCGCTGGTACTCGTAGAGAGGGTTCTTCTGGGCCCAGCCACGCAGGCCGATTCCTTCGCGCAGGTAGTCCATCTCCTGCAAGTGGTGACGCCAGAAGTAGTCGACTGCCTCCAGCACCGTGTCCTGCTCGATGAATTCAAAGCCTATCTTAGTTCCGGCGTCGACAGCGCCTCTGTTAAGCTGCGGGGAGACTCCGATCTCGCTCAAGCCCGAGAGCTTGGCGCTCTGCTTCTCAGCGTGCTCGTGGTACAGCGCGTGTCCCTGGTTGCGAACGAAGTCGAAGATCGCCTGCGGAGAGAGCTCTAAGTCAGACGGCAGTTCGAGGTCTCGGCCTGTGAGGAACTTGAAGCGCTCAGATAACTGCGCGAGATCCCACTCAACCGCTTTAACCTTGTCGTCGCACACGGCCTGGACTGCGTCTTCGAGCAGATCGTCGAACAGATCCAGCACCTCTTCGCGAATTCCCTCGTTGCGGAGCGTGCGGGCGCGCATGTTGTAGATAACCTGGCGTTGCTTGTTCATGACGTCATCGTACTCCGTGACGTGCTTGCGGCTCTCAAAGTGCATGCTCTCCACGCGCTTCTGGGCGTTCTCGATGGTGCGGCTCATGAGCGAATTGTCGAGCGCCATCCCCTCTTCCCAGCCCATGCGAGCCATGAGCTGCTGCAGCCTTTCGCCCTGGAACCGAACCATCAGGTCATCCTCAAGCGAGATGTAGAAGCGCGATTCACCTGGATCTCCCTGACGACCAGCGCGCCCGCGGAGCTGGTTGTCGATGCGACGCGACTCGTGTCGCTCAGTGCCAATCACGTAGAGCCCACCGGCCTCAACCACCCGACCGTGCTCCTCGTCACAAGAAACTTTGTGCCGCTCTAGCGCAGCTCGGAAGTCGGTGTTCTCTGGGTCACGGGTGCCTGCCTCAGCAGCAGCCATGAACTCTGGGTTGCCTCCCAGGAGGATGTCCGTTCCGCGGCCCGCCATGTTGGTTGATATCGTGACTGCGCCGAACCGTCCTGCCTGGGCGATTATCTCGGCTTCACGCTGGTGCTGCTTGGCGTTAAGGACGTTATGCGGGATGTTCTTTGACTGCAGGAGGCGCGACAGGTGTTCACTCTGGTCGATGCTGATGGTGCCCACCAGAATCGGCTGCCCTTTGCCGTGGATCTCCTCGATGTCGTTTACTACTGCATCATACTTCTCGCGACGAGTGCGGTAGACGAGGTCGACGTGATCCCGGCGCACCATGCCGCGATTAGTCGGGATGAGAGCAACCTCAAGGCCGTAGATCTGCTTAAACTCCGACGCCTCGGTGTCAGCAGTGCCGGTCATGCCGCCGAGCTTTTCGTACATTCGGAAGTAGTTCTGGAATGTAATCGACGCGAGCGTTTGGTTCTCGCGCGCCACCTGCACCCCTTCCTTTGCCTCTATCGCCTGGTGCAAGCCATTCGACCACCGCCGGCCCGGCATGAGGCGTCCAGTGAACTCGTCCACAATCACAACCTGGCCCTGCTGAACGACGTAATCGACATCCCTCTCGAAGGAGGTGTGGGCACGCAATGCTTGTGTGACGTGGTGCAGCGTCTCGATGTTGTTCGGATCGTAGAGATTCTCGACCCCAAGCAGCTCCTCTGCCCGCTTCGTGCCAGCCTCGGTGAGCGTGGGCTGCTTCGACTTCAGATCCACTTCAAAGTCCGTTCCTCGCTGCAGGCGCGGGATAATCTTGTTCACCGCAAGGTACTTGTCGGTGGACTCCTCGGCTGGGCCCGAGATGATGAGCGGAGTGCGCGCCTCGTCGATAAGGATTGAGTCGACCTCGTCGACGATTGCAAAGTAGTGCCCGCGCTGCATCATGTCGCTGGCGGAGAACTTCATGTTGTCGCGCAGGTAATCGAAGCCGAACTCGTTGTTCTGGCCGTAGGTAATATCGGCGAGGTAGGCGCGGCGCTTCTCCTGCTCGTTCATGCCGTGGTAGACGCAGCCTACTTCGAGACCGAGCGCGCGGTGGATTCTCCCCATCCACTCGGCGTCGCGCTTTGCGAGGTAGTCGTTGACCGTCACGACGTGCACGCCTTTGCCAGTGAGCGCGTTCAGGTAGGACGGCAGCGTGGCTACGAGCGTCTTTCCTTCTCCGGTTCGCATTTCAGCGATCATGTTCTGGTGCAGGATCGCTCCGCCGATGAGCTGCACATCGAAGTGACGCATCCCAACTACGCGACGCGAAGCCTCTCGCACGACAGCGAAGGCTTCCGGAAGGAGAGAGTCGAGCGGCTCGCCATTCTCAAGCCGCTGCTTGAAGAGCGCGGTCTGGCCGCGCAGCTCTTCATCGCTCATCGGCTCTAGTGTGCGCTCTAGGTCGTTAATTTTGAGGATGACCGGCTTGAGCGACTTTAGGATTCGATCGTTGCGGGTGCCGAAAATCTTCTTGGCGAGGTAGACAAACATAAGGATCGATACACAGCGGACTTCTTTCGCCCGCCCAAGCTGCGGCAGTATAGTGCACAGAAACCAGGGTGTAAAAGGTATTGGGAGCCTGAAACGCCAAAAAATTCAGGTTCTTGCCCCCTTTTTCGGTGGATTAGCCAGGGGCGCAATCCTGCTGCAGGTGCTTCCTCATGGCATCGGTCAGAGTGCCAACCTCATCGGTCCCCAAGAGGGTCCTGGTGACTTGCTCAACTGAGCCGGTGCAAGCAACCTTGCCGTGCCGCAACACAATCACCGTGTCAGCCACTCGCTCCATCACATCCATGCGGTGCGAGGAGATGAGGAATGCCCGGTTGCTTCGCTCCTCTTCCACGATCTCCATAAGCTCGACGGTGCGCTGCACATCGAGGCCGTCAAATGGCTCATCGAACAGAAACAGCTTAGGGTCTCCCATGAATCCAAGCGCCGTCTGCACACGGCGTCGCTGCCCCTTGGATAGCTCACGCCCCTTCTTGTTGAGCAACGGAGCGATCTCAAGCCGCTCGATGTACCGGCTGCCGGCTTTGCGGTAGTGCTTGCCATCCCGCTGCTTGATGCGGCACCAAAGCTTAATGTAGTGCTCTACTGAAATGTCCGCGAACACTGCCCCATTCTCTGGGCAGAACGCCATGTCCCGCTCAGGAATGAGCCGTCCATAATCGGGCAAGGATGCTGCAATCGCTCCTTGATGCGGCGCTAGCAAGCCCAGCAGCGTCTTGATGAGGGTCGACTTTCCAGCGCCGTTGTGCCCAACAAGGGCCACAATTCGCCCTCTAACTGCGAGGCTCGCAACATCTAGAGCTTGGAGAGCCCTGTACTGCACCACCAAACTTGAGGCTTCGTATACAATTGGGGCGTTCTTCATACCTCTTCCAGGTGAGCTGCAAACCAGGTTGAATTTCTCCGGAGAAGAAGGAACAGCGCGACCGCAGCTGCTCCCCCGTGAACAGCCACGACCCAGTTTGGGAGCTGAAGCACTGGCGCCATTAGAAGTGGCAGAAGCCCTACCATAGGAGTGCCGCCAATTATCAGCCGGAAAGAAGCGGACCAATCCGCAACGAAGATGAAAGAGAAAACCCACACGGCTGCTCCCGCTACCGCCACAGTGAACGGAAGGTACCGGTAGAGAAACGCAAAGATTGTGTCTCGATGACGTAAGTCTGCCATCGATGCCACGGTTGTCAGGAAGCCAAGTGTGGCAACAAGCGACAGCGCCCAGATAGCGAGCATCGGTGCCTGCGGTCTTAGGATCTGAAACACGTCCTCACCCGATATTGCCTCCATGCCCGCCAGTAGCATTGGAACTGAGCCTAAGAGGAAGCACGAGACACGAAGGAGCGTAAGTAGCCAGACAGCTCCGTAGAACGGACGCTTTCCTGTTGCCGCCACGAGGGGCAAAAGCACCCCATTTTGCGAAAAATACTCAAGGACCTTGCGGTGCGCCCTCAAAGCCAGCCACACAGCTATCATAACGATCAGAACCACGTTGATGGTGAGCGGGATGAACGGATTAGCAGGGCTCAGGTCAACAAATGCTCCAGCTTCTGGAACAAAGAATGAGGTAGAGCCCACTGCCTCTTGGAACTCACCGACAGACTCCAGGTACATCGCTCGATTCTCAAGCCGCTTCGTATCCCTCTTGGTAAGAGCAAGAAAAACAACCCCGAGGCCGTATATAGAGCGAGCCTTCGTATGAGGCTTGCCATCATTGCCAATCGAAATAGTCGCATCGGGCTGACACGAGCGGCACACGTGCACTCGATCTACCTCCCCCTCAAAAATCTCCTTGATCTTCGAGACCTCAACGACACTCGGGTTCTCAACGTTAACCGCGACATCGAGTCGATCGGGGTAGCACTCTGGGCTGGGAGGACGTTCTCCCGTGTCCGATTCACTGTCGGGAACCCAGAAACACACGCGCAGCGCTGGGCGGGTCTCCGGCGAGCCGTACAGCATATTTCTCAGAATTCGTAGCTCTGGACGTGCTGAGCCGTCGCGGATGGATTGGGTTATGACCTTGGTGTCTGTGGAGAGAGACTTAATGACGACGCCCGTGAGTACGATCTGCACAAACACCAGTGCCAAGCTCAGCAGAGTCGGGAAAACGAAGAGGGTTAGCGCGACATGGGGAATGCGCGCCAGGGACCAAACAAGCCTGAGTGCTCGAAGCATAGGCGAAAAACCTCCCCGTTCGTAGTAGTGGCGAGTGCTAGGGTCTACCCGCAGTATCGACACTCGAACCCATTGCCACGACCGCAATGAACTAAAGCTCTCAAGGGGTTATGCGCTGCACGAAATGGCACGTGCCTTAGCTCGTCCAGGCTAGCTACATAATTGCGGCTTCAGTCGGCTACCTGCGGGACAACAGGACCCCCGATAGCAGCTCGAGGGCGGTGGGCACTAGTCGCTCAATTATTGCGCGCGGCAGGCCCGCTCGCGATGTGAGCGGGGAGACTCCTGAGGTAGTCGTTGGCTCCATCTTGTAGGCCAGCTCTCCACGTACCTCGTTACGACTGCTCCCCCGCTGCTGCAACAGAAAACCAACCCCAAAAGCTACCGCACAAAAAGCGAAGGGGTGTCGATGGAACTGAACTGCGGGATGGACAGCCTCTCGCGCATGTCGAATTGACCCCTTCATCCTGTCGGAGGCTTCAACAAATGCCCCGCGCACTTCGTCCTGAAGCGCCTGGATCTTCTCGCCGAGTGCCGCTCGGGTACTCTCGATGTCGTGCCGCAGCTTGGACGATACGTCTACGTAAACGTCTGGTCCTGTATCCACCGCGCATCCTCCCGTAATGATTCTAGAGCTTGCTCAGGAAAAACCCTTATCTTGCGACTTTTCTTGGCTACAAGCCTTAGGAGAACGACACTGCAGAGCGCACACAATAGGGCGAGCGCCCCAAATGCCGCCCAAGGCTGCACCCAGGGTAACCAGGAAGTAATGAGCAGCGCCGCTGAAACCGCAAGGAGAGCGGCGGAAAGCGCCGTAGCGATAGCTCCCGCGATTGAATATGCAAAAATCTCTCTGAGACGCTTCGCATCCTCTCGAACTTCTACTTTTGCGAGAGCGAATTCCTGCCGCAAAAGCTTCTGCGTATCCTCGAGAATATCCTTCAGGAGCGGAGCAACGTGCTCATCGAACTCACCGCGCAACTCATCGAGCATCTAGGATCTCCTTCTTCGATTTACTAACGCCCCGAGCAGATACCCTGCGCCGCACGAGGCAATGATGGCGGGTAATGGGTATCGCTCAACTAATCCCCGAACCTCATCCGGTACGCGGAACAGCTCAGCGTTTGCTTCAGTCGAGCGACGTTCCTCGGGCCCCTCCGAGGAATGTCCGGTGGCCCGCTCGCGGAGAACGGCGCGAACCCTCCGCGCTCCCGCTCCCACCGCACGCACGGCCTGCTCCACACGTTGCACTATGCGCTGCTCAATCGGGTCTGACGAAACGCCAGTCGCCCCTTCGCCTTCGGCACCTGTTGCTTTTGCTTGCTCCTCTCTTTGAGTCTGCTGCGACGCTGCTCCATCAGTCATATTGCCCCCCTAAACCGTACTCGTTGCCCTGACCGCGTGGGAATTCGCGGTGAAGCTATCCCAGAGCGAGAGAAAGCCGCATGAGGAGAGTTAGTCATGTCTTTTGATGAGGGCGGACCGCGAGCATAGCCACGATAACGGAGGTGACATGAGCGTGGTTAGGCGATGCTCAGGGGCAAAGGCTCGGCTCTTTTTACCGCTCGCGGTAGCGTTGGATGATCGGAACTGCTCGTGCAATAGCTTCTTCGTGCTCCGGGTCTGCTGGGTCGATCAATCCCGCCAGAAGCAGCAGCCCTTCGGCGAAGGTCAGCGAGTGAACGTCATTACCATCTTCTAAAAGCGAAATTATTCGGCGAGCAACCGCTAGAGCATCCTCCCTCTTGTCCGCCGCATCGAGCGCTTCTGCGAGCTGTATCATGAGCTTTACCCTGACAAGCTGCCGCCCGTGCCCCTCGCTGCGATCGAGCTCCTCAAGCTGACGCGAGAGCACGCGCACCGCTGCTTCTGGGTCTGACTGCGCCATCGCCAGCCTAGCCTGTGCGAGCGACAGCCGCCCCCGAATTCCCTCGTCAACAGGGCACGGAATTGACTCAAGACGGCTGAGCACTTCGATGATGAGCTGCTGGGCTGCCTCCGGGGCGAAGGCTGCGCTCACGATAGCTTTATTGGCGAGAATGGAAGTCTCCCCTAGAACCCGCTCAGCGCCGTTTAACTGCTGCGCCTGGCTCAACAGATCATCGAGGCGAGACAACGTCGCTTCAGCATCGTCGTTAAAAGCGAGCTCTTCGTCTGCTCGCGAGAGTAGCGCATACATCGGCCCTACGCTTGGCGTGAGCTCAGAAACCACAGCTCGCAGCGCAGCGATCTCTTCTTCCATATGGCGCACGATGTACTGATTCATGAGAATCGCTGCGCACTCCAATGCTCGCTCAGCGCTTCCGCCCTGGCGCGCGGTTTCAAAGGTCTCTCGCAGCACTATCTCTGCCTTCTCAAAGCTCTTCAGCTCGATGAGCGTCTCGCCCAGGGATTGAGCCACTTGGAGTGCCAAGTCCGAGCTCGCTCCGTGCCTCGCATCCGCGCGAATCTCGTGCAGGAGATGCCTTCGAAGATCAAGAGCTTCATCGAAGTGGCCAGCTTTGTGGGCAACTTCCGCGATAAAGAGCCGCAGCATTCTGCATGCATCGTCATTGCGCTCTGGAGCCTGTTGGTACACCGAGAGCGCCTCCCGAGCGATGTGCAGCGCTTGAGAGAAGTGCCCTGCTTCCATGAATACATTTGCTGACTGCGTGAGGACCCTCGAAAGCTCGGGTCGCTCGACCGACTTTGCCCGGGCACAGCCAGAAAAGACTTCGCTCATGAGAGTTCCGTAACGAAAAGCAGAGCTTTCGTCATCTCCGCACCGAAGGGCCACCAAGCCGAGATCGAGCTTGGCGCGGATTTCCAGGGGCGAGTTCGGCGCGATTTTGCCCAAGAGCTCAACTGCTGACTGCAAACTCGCTTCAGCCTCTGGCAGCCTGCCCAGCTCACAGAGCAGCTCGCCTCGCCGAGTCTGCAGCTTCGCTAGCCTGGCGGTCTCGTTTGCCTTCCCGGACGTCACAAGGATCTGGACTGCCTCGGCCAAGAAAGGCTCCGCATGCGCAGGATGCCTAAACGTGGAGAGCAGCTTTGCGCCGTCAGTTCGAACGCAGATGCGCGCCTCAACTGGGCAGCATGCCGCGCCATCTACCAAGGCTACAGCTTTTCGTATTCTGGCGATTGCCCCCGGTCCCGCAAGATTCTCAAGCTCCATGCGAGCTTGGGAGAAAAGCGCCCTTGCTTCCTCGTGCGGAGAGGAGAAGCCCTGATTGCTTTCACTACGATTTGAGGGTTTTGGGGACTGGAACATCAGCTACTGCTCTCGACCGATATTTGGCAGAAAAGCGGGGAAAAATAGACCGTCTTGCCGATTACCTCAAGTCTCGCGGGGGAAAGCGGCGCAGCAGCGCCTCGGCTCTCGACGGCACAAGCTGCTCAATCTGGCTGGCCCTCGCCAGCTCAAAATCCTGGAAATCAAATCCAGGACTTACGGTGCACCCGACGAGCGAGAAGGCGCTGCCCTGCTTCGGGGCGGCAGCGAACCACGTATCCGCCGGCACAACAGCTTGGAGCTGCTGCCCTGCCTGAAGATCGCTCCCTAACTCAATTACTGAGTGGCCGTTATGATCGAGCATATGCACCTCCAGGGGATGCCCTGCGTAGAAGTGCCACATCTCGTCCGACTTAATGCGGTGGAATGCCGAATAATCACCGGCTTGCAGCAGGTAGAAGATCCCCGTGCAGCAGGAACGGGACCCCTTGAATCTCTGAGAAACGCTGCCTGCCGGCACGGTTTCGGGCGAGCGGTAGGTTTCTCGGTAGTAGCCGCCTTCTGGATGCGGCGAAAGTTGAAGAGACTGAATGTAGTAGTGAGCAGTATTCATGGCTGCCCGATAGGGTAGCGCACGTAAGAAGCAGCTCATAGCAAAAAACAGTTTCGGTCCTAAACGATCTCAGCTAAACCATAGCGCATGAATCAATCCTGCCCGCGCAATCCAGCAATTCGCTCAATCATGATGCCGCGTGACACTAACGCGTTGGGCAGCATCTTCGGAGGGCACATCCTTAGCCTGATCGACTTGGCTGCTGGACAGCATGCGCGCTCGGTTGCCCCCAAGAAATACGTGACCAAGGTTATGCGCGAGGTGCAGTTCATCTCGCCGGTATTTATCGGTGACTCGGTGAGCTTCTACTGCGACACGATCAAGGTTGGCACGACCTCGATAACCATCAAGGTTGAGGTTGAGGCAACCCGGGGGGTAGACTCACTGCACACCATCCCAGTAACTACTGCGGAGGTAGTTATGGTGGCGGTCGACTCTAACAATCGCCCAATCCCGATCTCTGACAAGCCCTAGTCGTAACATTGTCGTGCTAAAACAGGCGGTTACGCAGCCTGCTCGCATCCGCTCCCAACCGCAACCAGCCCCTAAAAAGCCGCATCTTACAGAGATTGTTGATTAAACAACGCCTGGCAAACTCACCGGTGTTCACCAACTTCTTTTGTGAAAGGGCGGGAGATGCTCTCCATTAGCCGCCGCCTAGCGATTAGGTGGTTTACATTCTTCTTTTGCTGCATCGGCTCAATCCGGTTCTGGGAGCTGTTTTTTGACCCGAGCGACTTTACGCTCTGGCGTGCCCTAATCCTGTTGTGTCACGTCTCGTGCGTCTCTGCTGGACTCACCATACTCCAGTTCTGCTCGCGGCGGCTCTCGCTCGTTTTCCTCGCGTTTCTTGCAGTTCTCTACCTGGCCTCTGAACACCACCTCTTCGTTCAAGGCGCTTACCTCACCTCTCGTGAGCTGGTGCATTACAGCGTCTTCTCTCCGCAGCTCTTCCACGGGTACCTAACCAATATCTACTGGTCGGTGCTGGTGTCGGGCCTGCTTGTGCTGGGATGCTCCTTCTCGCTGCTTTTCCAGCAGATGCCTTTCGAAAAGTCCCTCCACCCAGAGAAAAAAATTCGCCACAGAGCTACCTCCGGTGTCCTAACGCTCGCCTTTTTTGGGGTGTACATTCACGTATCGACGGGCCCACTAGCGACGTTTCTCCTGCCGCTCGTCTATGCATTTCTGCCCGAGCCATCGCAGGCAAGCCAAAGCCACAACCCTTTTGTCACGACAAGCATTTTTCCCGCACAGGAGCCTTTAGCCCATCGGAAGCCCTCCGTCGACGGCCAGAAGTTTAACGTGATTCTGATCCACCTAGAGTCGACTGGCGACCTTTCTGCTCGCAACCGGGGCGAACTCTTTTTGGAATCTCAGGCTCGACTAGCCGCCACGGGCATAACCTGGGAGAATGCGTACGCCCCGGCGCCCCACACCGGCAAGTCGATTTTTGCCGCCCAAACCAGCCAGTACGGACCGGCTAAGGTAAGTAACCCCATCGCCGGCATATCTCGACAGCGGAACGACTGCATCGCGAACCCGTTCAAGAAAGCAGGCTATCGCACCGCGTTTATCGCCGCTAATTACTTTCACTTCTACGGGATTCAGCGCCTGTCGGAGACCTGCGACTACGACAAGATGCTCGATGCTCGCCAAATTCCAAAAAGTGAGGCTGGATACGTGAATGGCCTGGGCACTGATGAAGCCGCGATGTTTTCGCGTGCGCTTGCCTGGGCAACCGAATCACCGGAGCCATTCTTTCTCACGCTGCAAACGGTGCTCCCTCACTGGCCATACATCGCGCCGCCAAGCTGGAGCAGCCCCGCCGTCTCGAAGGACGACCGCCTCCAGCAGTACAGAAACTCGCTGTCCTATGTCGATGCATCCCTCAGCCATTTCATCGACGAGTTGGAGCGGCTCGGCTTGCGCGAGCGCACGATTATTGTCCTGTTCGGCGATCACGGCGAGGCATTCTCCGAGCACCCGAACAACTTGATTCACGGCGCAGAGCTGTACGAAGAAAATGTCAGAATACCATTCATCATCTCCAACCCAAGACTGATTCCGGCAGCCTCGACAAGCAAGTCTTTGGCTTCGCTCGTCGACATCGCTCCCACTCTCTTCGACATGCTCGGCATGCCGTGGGATCCCTCGCGCTTCGATGGCATCTCTCTCTTCGCTGCACCGCCAAACCGAATGGTCTTCATGGTTTCGGACTTGCTCGGTGACAAGTACGGCATCCGAGACGGCGACCACAAGTTTATTTATTCCCCGGCAAACGACCGGGCCTTGCTGTTCAACCTCCGAGAAGATCCGAAAGAGGGGAAGGACCTTGCCAAACAGTCTCCAGAGCGTCGGGCCTTCTACGCTAACGCCATCCAGTCATGGATCGATCATACGCGGCGGCTCGACCAATCGAGCACTCCAAAGTAGCTCCTGGCTGCCCAGCGAGCCTGTCATTGTTCCCGCGTAGTTTCCGTTGCAATTCGTCACCGGGGCGCAAGCGCATCAAACGGCCCGAGCACGAGAACGCCGGCTGCTACCAGAGCCCGAAGCGAGGAATAAAAAGCACGAAAAGCCTCCTCCTCAGCTATTTCCTGCTCAGCGCCGTTTGCAAGAAACGACTCTGCAAGAATCGAGAGGGCTGCCCTTTTGCCCCGGTTTTCTATCAGGACCGTACAGGCCTCTCGAGGCAATGCCACGAACTGAACCCCGTAGTCCTTGGGTCGGGCGCCCAGCAGGAGCTGTGGTCGGCGCTCGGGCTCGACGAGCACGCCATCCTCAAGCTGTGTTTTCCTCGCCTTTAGGAGATCCCAAGATAGAGAAACCTCACGGACAAGCACTGGCACAAACATTTCTTGGTGCAGAAGCTCGCTCACCGTGAGAGCCGAGAATCGATCGAGCTCAGCTTCACTGTGCGGAGCTATCGGCTCATTCGGCGCACGCCGTATCTCCAACATCGCCTGCTCAAGCGCGGCAGCCTCACCAAGCCAGGGGTGACCCGGAATGCGTGGGACAAGCTCTCTCTGGACAAAAGTTAGCAAGCTTTCGCCCAAGCTCATGCTGTGGATTCCTCTCCACGGCGCCACTTTGTGAATTCGTTGTGCGAGAGCGCGGCCTGAAAACTCGCCCCACTCCGCCGGCCACGCCGACGCAATCGTTGCTACGGTGAGCGGAAATGCATTTTTTAAAATGCCTGCTTCTGCCGAGAAGACACTCGTACTGTAGATTCCAAGCCGGCCGGGGTCCATCTTGGCTAGATCCTGAACCTCTGGATCTGATAAGTCTGGAAACAGCTCACGGTACATCCGCGCTCTCTCGCTCGCGGTCCCCGGAAGCTCAACACCATCCAGTACGAGCTGCCGAAATGCTGAGAGAACTGCCTGGAGCGCCATGCCTCTCCTCTATGCCGCTGCCTGCGAGGCATGGGAAGCCATCACCCGATCCGCCATCTGCGCCTCCTCCAGAAGCCGCGACACCGGCGGCAAGAGGTTGTCCCACTCCACGAGCACCGAGGTTGGTCCAGTCTTTGAGATGACGCGCTTGAAGAGCTCCCATACATCCGGAGGCACCGGCGCATCGTGGCTATCAATGAATGAGCCGTCTTCGGCTGTCTCCCATCCAGCGAGGTGGATCTGCCCTACCCGCTCGAGTGGCAGAGAAGACACAAACTGCCACGCGTCGAGCCCGTGGAACTGGGAATTGAGGTGCACGTTAGTCACGTCGAGCAGCAGCCCACAGCCGGACTGGGTTACGATCTCTGAAATAAACTCGGCCTCAGACATCTCCCGGTCGGAGACCGTCACATAGCGGGTAATGTTCTCAAGCAGGAACGGCAACTCAACCTCCTGCTGAACGATTCGCACCCGTTCGGCTACGTGCTTAACCGTCTCGCGCGTAAATGGGAGCGGCATAAGGTCAAGCATGTTGGTGTGATCGACTTTTGTGAAGCAGAGGTGGTCAGAAGTCCATGGGGAGCCGACCTCACGGCAGAACTTCTTCATCCGCCGCAGGTACTCTCGATCGAGCGGATCTGTCGAGCCGATAGCGAGACACACCCCGTGCGAGATGATCTGGTAGTGCTCCCGAATCTGCATCAGGCGATCGCGGGAGTACCCGCCGAAATCCATGAAGTCGTCTGAGATGATCTCAAACCACTTAAAAGGCGGCTTGGTCGCGAGAATCTCGTCGAAGTGCTCGTGCCGCAGTCCTGCTCCCGCTCCGAGGGCTGGCAAATTAAAGTTTCGCAAAGGCCACCATAACAAAAAGACTGCCCGGGCCCCGCTCTGAGATCAAGCGAGGCCCGGGCAGATCGCTATCCAGGGGCTAGCCTGAATACAGCACGAATCTTTAGTGCTTCGAGCCGCTGCACTTGTGGTCGCCGGCATCTGCTGCCTTCTCGCCACTGCACTTCTTCTCGGAAGAATCGGCCTTCTTCTCGCCGCTACACTTCTTCTCGGCTGAGTCAGCCTTCTTTGCGCCGCCACACCCCTTCTCGCCGGAGCATGACTTCTCGCCCGCCGACTTGCTGTCGTTGGTATGGTGATCGGCATGAGCCGCAACCGGAGCTGCTACGATTGCAGCGCCAGCAACAACGCCAACTGCGATAGCTGACAGGGAGGTGAAAACATTCTTCTTTGCCATAGTGCCTTGTCCTTCTATTCGTTGCTCAGTGGAGCTCATGCCGAAGCGACTATGCTCTCCGCCTGGTTGGTGTCCGGGACCGAAGCTTAACTCGGCCCCTAAACGCCGCTAGTATTTTCCGTCGGCTCTTCTGAAAGGTAAAGAACCTTTGATGCTCGGATGCTCCCTCTAACAGCCTGAAACTAGGAAGCTCCTTCAGTGGCGCGGAGCAAGGCCCATCTCTCGAACAACCCGCTCAACGGTTTCAACTATCGCCTGAGTAGAGCGGTCAACTTCGACGTTGATCGGCAGTCCAGCTGTGGCTTGGCCAAAAGTGGTCTTAGCGAGCGTCTCTGGGATAAGCGAGATCGAGAACTCGCCGGCAGCCTTGTCGACGGCTGTTAAGGTGAGGCTCGTGCCATTGAGAGCCACGTATCCCTTCGTGAAAAGGTAGCGGGTCCAGTCAGGAGAGCAGCGAAACGCCACCACTCGACTCTCTCCCAACTCACGCACCGACGCTACTTCAGCAACGAAATCGACGTGCCCTGAAAGGATGTGTCCCCCAACTTCATCGCCGAAACGGAGAGAGCGCTCGAAGTTTAGCCGCGAGCCTTTGCCCGCCTTGGCGAAAGAGGTGCGGGCGAGAGTCTCCGGCACGAGATCAAATGTCGCACGATCCGCGCCCAGCAATCCGGTGACCGTCAGACAGCAGCCATCAAGGGAGACGCTGGCACCTTGCGAGATTCCCGCCAGCGCTCCCGACGGAAACGAGACCGTCCAGGTGACAACACCACCCCTATCCGTAACCGACTCCAGTGTTGCTACTCCCTGCACTATCCCAGTAAACATCCCTAAAGCTCCTTACAGAGAGAGAAGCGGCAAGAGCCGATTCCATACCGGCTCTGGCGAGACCCCCTCACCCGTTACCAACACGTCGCTTTCTTCAAGCCCGTAGGCTTTCGCAATTTCTCGTACCGACCTCGTTTTCTCACTTGAGCGCAGCGCATCGATCTTTGTGATGACGATTAGGCAGTGGATTCCTTCTCTGCCGCATACCGCCTGAATCGCGCGCTCATCAGCCTCCGGAAGCCGGCGGCAATCATTCAGCAGCACCATCGCCCTCAAGGAGCGGCGCTCTTGGAGAAACGAAACCGAGAGCTCCGATATCTGCTCTCGGATCTCTTTCGAGAGCTTCGCAAAGCCAAAACCCGGCATGTCCACGAGGGCGAGCTGAAACTTGCTATCGCCGTGTGAGCCAGAGATGCCGTAAAAATTAAGCTCCCTCGTTGAGCCGGGGTTACCGCTCACGCGCGCAAGCTGCTTTCGCTTGCAGAGACGGTTAATGAAGGACGACTTGCCGACGTTCGAGCGCCCAATCACCCCCACCTCGGGAAGAGGCTGGCGGCGAATTGCTTCGAGCCGCGGAGCCCCGAAGAGGAACTCCGCGTTGTGCACCTCAGTGCCCTTGCTTTCTTTCGTCATGGCTCCTGCCGACTTTCTTGCCGAGCGAGCGCTCTATGTGAGTCAGCCTGGCTCCGAGCCAGAGCGTGTACACCGCGAGCACGACCCACACTGAATTGTACGCCCAGAAGAGCGATGGATAGCTGTCTGCTGTCATTTATTCCTCCTCTAAGGCCCGAGCTGCCCTCGCATGCTCGTGCGCCGTCTCTATCCTGTATCGAAGCCACGATAGGTACCCAGTCAGGCAAAGAAGCGCCACGGTCGAGAGACCAAACGCCCACCAGTACGACGGGTCTTTGAGGCCGCCGCGCTCGATGACTTCCGGATGCAGGCGCGCGCTCGCCGGAAGGAACTTGATCGACACGTAGACCAGCGGCACGGACGCAGCGCCAAGGATCCCCAGAACCGATGCATGTGAGGCGACACGAGAGGGCTCCCCGAAGTTCCTCAGTACTGTGAAGGAGAGAAAGATAAGCCAGAGCACGAGGAAGGTAACCAGCCTGGGCTCCTCCCAGCGGAACCAGGTGTTCCAGGCGCTGTGTCCCCAGATCATTCCCGTTGCGAGCACTATGGTGCAAAGGACAAAGCCAACTTCGCCGCACGCTGCAGAGATACGATCAGCTTTCTTGCTGCCGGTCGCCAAGAAAGCGAGGCTCGCGACGAACACGGCTCCAAAAGCCGCGTAGCAGGCGAGAGCCGAGCCGACGTGGAAGTAGAAGACTCGTTGGACGGCCCCCATCACGGCCTCGTTCGGGACCACCATGAACACGAGGTAGTGCGAGGCGGTGAGGAGCAGAAGTGTTAGGACACCGAGAGCGGCAAAAAGTGCGGAGGGTTTGAGCATTGCCCCAGGTTATATCAGCGTACGCGTATCGCGTCCAATCGCACCGGCGCGAAGTTGCTTCCAAAAGCCAAGCCATTTCGCAAGGTTGTAGGAGTGAGCCGGGGTCTGGTGCGAGCCTGCGGTCTTCTTTTCAATCGAGAGTCGCGATTGGATAAGCCCAGCGGTCTCGTGTCATCGGCGCCCCCCAAAACGTAACAGCCGGGCATCCGAATGTTGCCCCGCCGAGGGCGTAGGCTGAGGAAGAGACGCCTCTCCCTGCTAGATGTTGAGCGCAAAGTGTACTGAGCGCCGTTCGCAAAGCTCACGCTTCACCTCTCCTGCGACCCACCCTAGCACAATATCCACCTCAAACTCGCTTTTACTCGCAGCGCGTTCTCCCTCGACTAGTGCCTGCTCAACGAGCCTCCGCCAGTCATTGCCCTCTTCCCTTTGCGCCCGGCCCAGCAGCTCCATCAACGAGGACGTAGCTTGCATTACTTCTTGCCGGTAGCGCTGGAAACTCGATAGATCGGCGTCGCTACCAACGAGCGAAAATAGCTGAGATAGCGAGTCATACCACGAATCCCGGGCTGCCCTGCCTGCCTCAAACAAGCGAAGACATTCCGACGGGGGCAGCGGAGCTTCTGGGCCCTTCAAGACCGATGCTAGAACAGGACAGACTTCTTTCAGCAGTGTCTTTTTGTGCGACTGCACCGCTGCTTCGAAGAGCGAGATGCTCTTCAGAAGTCGCCCCAACTCTTCATCGGAGAAACATGAGAAGTCGCCGGGTGGAGGACGAGGCAGCGTAGTATCCTCATACGGAGAGCCATCTTCGAGGTGCGCCCCATTGTCAACATCTTGGTTCACTTGCCCTGAGCCGATCCAATCGCTAGCTGTATGTCTCATGTATTCATGGGTACATCCGCGAACCCCGGTAGTCCAGCGCAAGGCTCGATTCTGACTTCTCGTCCTAGCAAGGTGGTAACTTCCTTCCTCATACCCGCAAGATAGCGGAGCTTTCGGAAAGGAGCAGCTCCGATACTGACAGCTGCATAGCTTCACAAACCGTAGTAGTACGTATACTCAAGCGTCTGTCCAAAAGACTCCGGCGTTATCGTCGCTGCCCTCATGCCGGTCTCGAATGGACGAAGGCGCGGGAGCTGGAAGAGAGAAGATGATCCGCAACACACCACCCCAGCATTGGCTTATCAACAATCGATCTGGCAACCAGTCCGGTGAGAGGCTGCTCAAGCAGCTTGAAAAATGTCCAGGCGTGCAGGCAGAGGCGCTCGACTTCTCAAGGCTTGAACAACAACTCAGTGCGGCCTCGAGCGCATCGAGGCTGGTCGTAGCCGGTGGCGATGGAACCTTCTCGGCAGTGCTATCATCCCAGCACCTCGGCAGCACTCCTGTCGTATGCATGCCGCTTGGAACAGCGAATGACCTGTCGCGTGAGCTAGGAATTCCCAATCTGGTGAGGCGATTGAAACCTGAAGAGCTTCCGACAGCGTTCTCATCAATTCAAATCAAGCCCATGGCGGTTTGGCAGGCGAGGAGCGGCGACCGAGCTATGCCCTTTTGCGCCTATTTGGCTCTCGGCTACGAAGCCGCTGTGGTTCACGATTTCTCCCGTTGGCGGCAGAGCACGCGCTGGTCGAACCGCGCAACGAACAGGCTTGTGTACTCATGCTACGGATTGCGGCGGATGTTTACTCGCCTGAACGGAATTGAGGTGTCTGTTGATGGCAGACCTGCCGGGGCATGCCCCTCCAGTGCAAGCCTGATTGTCTCGAATATTGGAAGCCACCTCGGTCTCGGGCTCGCGAACCGAAACTGCTCGCCGTTCGACGAAACCATTGAGTGCCTGGCACCGCGCACCGCCTTCAGCTACGGCACGATGATCGGGGCATCCCTGGGAGTAGCCTCCCCCCCAAAACACTTCGCCTCCGGCAAAACTATTCGCCTCGAAAAAATCCCTCCGGAAACCGCGCTACACATCGATGGCGAACCGCAGCCGCCGCTGCAAACTTACGGTTTGGAGGTGTCGCTTCTACGCTTTGCAAACGTAGCAACGCTCACCTAATCCCTAACAGCCACCTCAAAGAGATTAATTCCAAGCACGACGTACAGGGCGTTCGCACACACCAGGATTAATGACCAGGGCGCCCCGGGGTCCAGTCCACCACCGATGACGATCTGAGAGGTCATCTCAACGCCGCAGAAAAAAACCGGGAAGAGCAGCGGCAGGGACAAGAGCGGGAGGAGCACACCCCGCATGCGCGACGTCCCCGCGACAGCTGACAGGAGTACGGTCACAGCAGCCAGAGCTGTGGACGACCCAAATCCTGCCGCGAGCAGACCAGCAACGCCCGGAGGAGAACGCTGGTCGAGCGCAACACCGAGCACTGCAGCGAGCACCACAAAGTGGGCGAAGAAAAGCACTGACATCACCAGGAGCTTGGAGATGAACATCTGCGCTCCGGTTGCTCCAGCAAGCAGCAGACCCTCAAGCCCGCGCCCCTCGAGCTCCTGCTCGTGAGCACGAGCCGCCGAGGTGCTCGCAGAGAGAAGGAAGAGTATCCAGAGCAGCATCGGGTATATCCGGGTGATCGTTGCCTTGTCGAGAAACGCAGAGCTCGTTCCAACTCCCACCAGCGCGCATGCCAAGATTGCGTTACAGAAGAGCAGCGTGACGGTCTCTTTCCCGCGAATTTCAAGCCGCAGCTCTTTGATGATCAGGGCGCCGAGCCCGGTCAGCCACGATTTCATCGGTTGCTCTCCCGATAGAGCGCAATCGCGCGAGCCAGGTCCTCAGCCGAGGCAGACGGGCCAGTGTCCGAAACGATCTCGCCGGCGCTCATGACTGCCACTCGCGTCGCTACATCACCCAGTCGATGTAGGTCGTGTGTAGCGAGAATAGTGGCACCGTCACCCCCGGCTCTCACAGCAACCTTGAGCGCCTCAACGCCACGGTCATCGAGGTTTCCCGATGGCTCGTCGAGCAGTCGGAGTCGCGGCGCGCCGATGAAGGCGCGAGCTAGTCCTACCCTAGCCTGATTACCCCTCGAAAGCTCCGCCACAGCGCGGTCAGCAACCACCTCCAGCCCCCAGCATTCGATTGCTGCCCGAGCTGCCTCCCGACCTGCACCGCTGACTGAAGCAAACAGCGAAAGGTTCTCGGCGACCGACAGTCGGCTGTAGAGAAAGAGGTGGTGGGAGAGGAACCCAAGCGAGGCGCCTGGGGCTCTACGAACCCTGCCGCTGTCAGCGCGGCTCAACCCGGCCATGACTCGGAGTAACGTCGATTTACCGGCACCATTTGCGCCGAGCAGCAGTACCACTTCACCACTCGCACAGGAGAGTGACGCGCCGCGCAACACCCTCTTCGGGCCAAACGATTTGCAGATACTGTTGGCCTCGACGAGAGGCTCAGCGACCGCCATTGCGCTTTATCTCTTCCAGCAGACGTCCAGCCTCAAGCGCAAGTGCACGCCGGGCTGGCTCAAGCTCTTCCGACGTAATTTTGCCCATCGCGTAGTCAAGCTCAAGGTCTTTGAGGGCGCGCAGAGTACGCTCCTTCTCATCGAGCAGATCGCGCAGGGGCGCACCACCTTTCAAATCCGCTACAACACTCAGCGCCGGCTCAAAAAGCGGCTTAACGAGAACGAATGCCAGTATGGCTGCCATCACAGCTGCTGCTAAGATCCACATATTCATGCCGGCTGCTCCGCTCTTCCTCGGGCGCGCTCCTCGGCTGCCGCTTGGCGCGGCAGTGGAAGCGCCATAACGAACCCGCCAAGCACCATAATGATGGCGCCGTACCACAGCCACACCTGAAGGGGATTGATGAAGATCTTGAAGGAGGCTCGGGTTCCCGTTTCATCGATTCCAGCAAGCACTAGGTAGACATCCTCGCGCTGCCCCATGCGAAGCGCCACTTCTGTCGTGTTCTCCTTGTTCTTTCGGTAGAAGCGCATCTCGGGCGCCATGACCTCAAGCAACGAGCCGTCCTTCGCAGACTTCAGTGCCACGTGCGCTTGGACCGCGTCGTAGTTCGCCTGCTCCTCGTCATGGAACTCCTGCAGCTCCAGCTCGAAACGGCCAATTGAGTACTTCTCGCCAGAGGCGAGGGTAAACTCCCGCTCGACCTTGTGGGCCATCGACGCGGTGATCGCAACCGTCATGACCAGCACTCCGAAATGGATCAGGTGCGCCCCGTAGCGCATGCGCTGTCGCCGAAAGAGCGCCACAGCGTTCGAGGGCGCCAGCGTCGCAGCGCCTGTAGCAGCTGCCTGTGCACCGAGACCGCGCTGCAGCTCTCCGAGAATGGTCATCAAAACGAAGAACGCGATTGAGTACGCAAGCACCGGGTAGAACTCGGTGATGCCGGCCCACACGAGCGCCACACCTACGATAAATGCGCCGAGGAAAGGAGCGGCGAACGAGCGAACCATCAGCCGCAGAGAGGATCGCTTCCACGCGATCACTGGCCCAATCCCCATCAGGAACACGAGCAGGAGGAACAGCGGCACATTCACCGCGTTGAAGAAGGGTATGCCTACGGTCTGCTTCTGGCCAGTTAGGGCCTCAGAAAAGACCGGGAACATCACGCCCCACAACACAGCGAAGCAGATGCTGAGCAGCACGAGGTTATTGAGCAGGAAGATTGCCTCTCGCGAGAAGATGCTCTCTATCGTGCGCTGCGGCGACAGCTCTTGTCGACGCCAAACCACCAGAGCGACCGCAACGAGGAAGATCAACCCCAGGTATAGGAGGAAGGTCCAGCCGATATCCGTTGAAGCGAAGGCATGGACGCTCTGCACAATTCCGGAGCGGGTGAGGAAGGTGCCAAATACTGTCAAGGCGTACGTGAGCGTCACGAGGAACACGTTCCACAGCTTGAGCATCCCCTTTCGCTCCTGCACCATCACTGAGTGCAGAAACGCAGTGGCAGTCAGCCACGGAAGGAACGACGCGTTCTCGACCGGATCCCACGCCCAGAAACCTCCCCAGCCAAGCTCAAGGTACGCCCAGTGCCCGCCGAGCACTATGCCTGCAGTGAGGAACGTCCATCCTATGAGGGTCCAGCGTCTAGTGAGCCTGACCCAATCATTTGAGAGGTGCCCCGAGGCGAGCGCCGCCATACAGAATGCATAGGGGATAAAGAGCCCAGTAAAACCGAGATAGAGCATCGGCGGATGGATCGCCATGTACTCATTCTGCAGCAGCGGATTGAGGCCGTTGCCGTCGGGCATCACCACCGGAGTCTTGAGGTAGCGAAATGGGTTCGTAAAGAAAAGCGTGATGCTGGTGAAAAAGAGCGCCGAGGTGTTTAGGAAGCCCAGCAGCGCAGGCACAAGCGGGCGCGGATACGAGACTGAGGCGCGCGCTACACACGCAGCGAAGGCGGCGACGAGGAAGCACCACAGCAGCATCGAGCCGTCCATGCCGCCCCAGATTGCGGTCACCTTGTAGATCCAAGGCATGCTCTTGTTTGAGTACTGCCACACGTACTGAACCGTGTAGTCGTTGGTGACGAACGAGTACCCCAGGGCGAAGAGAGCGCAGCCGAGGCACGCAGCAACGGCTATCGTCGCTCTTCGTACAACTTCTACCTGCCCAAGCTGAATCTTTTCGCGGCTCCCCAGCACCACTCCCGCGATGCTAGCTCCGAGGGCGAGAATCCAAGCGACCGCCAATGCAAAATGACCAAACTCAATCACGCAGCTACTCCTTTGGTGCTTCCTGCTGCGCGCCTGGGACGGCAGGCTCGTACTTTGATGGGCACTGGGTCTGGAGCTTCGATGCTCGAACGGTTCCCCCTACGAAATCCCCGTCTATCAAAACGTCTCTCCCTGCGGCGAACATGTCAGGCTTCAACCCCTCGTACACGACTGGGACCGCTTGGTCGCCACCCTTCGGGTCCTTCACGTTGAACCGCAGCACCATCGACGGCTCGGTCTGGTATGAGATTGGGTCGATGACTCGGCCTCCAATCCGGATACGGCGCAGGTCCTTCGCCTCGGCCTTCGCAACCAACTCAGAGGGCATGAGCACGAGGGAGCTAGTGCCCGTGGTCGATGAATAGATGAGGGCCGCTCCGACGACGATAAAAAGCGACACTAAACTGATGAAAATCTTGCCCATAACATCGAAACAACACGGAAATTCGTACGAGCAGCAAGTCTATACCAAGGGCCTCGTGTTATCCATGCAAGCGACCTAAAAACTTCTCCGATTGATGCCATCGCGCGGCAACACAAACCAAAGCTAAACAGCCACTTACAGAACCGCTCGTCTCCTTCGCCTCTTTTTCGGAGCCGTGTATTAAGCACAACCAACCTCTGGCCGAAGAGTCTTGCGGGGGACGCTCGGATGGCAACGCTGCCTGGTGCTCGATCCTACATCCTCTCGCTAACGCTCCTGACCCTAGCCCCAGTCACTGCTAGTGCGAACTCAGCGGACGCCGACGGCGCCGAGGTAGTGTCTCACCCCGAGATCGTCCCTGAGGGCTTCGCTCAACCGGAACCCGCATCCCTCGATGTTCCCGCAGTAGACGACTCAACGAGTGACGAAGAGGCTCAGGCTGCGGAGCGCGTGAATCGGTGCCGCTCAAACGTGCTTGACCTGGCTGAAACCCTCGAAGCCCAGTACCGGGCCGCAGTATTGGAAACTGAAAAAGCAATCGCTACGATCATCGAGAATACATCCCTCGACCAGACCGCCAAGCTGGCGCAGATCCTTGGCCAGCAGCAGGCTCGAAAGCGGCTCGATGAGATGATTCGAGTGGCCAGAGAGGTGTCGACACCGGCAAGGCTCGCCGCCTGCGCACGACTACGCCCCCATGCTCCCGGTGTTCAAGCTCCCAATCGTCTTCCAAATATACAAGACGTGGAATCCCTGATCGACTCGATACTGCTCCAGATCGCCAACCAGCCAGCTCAAAATCCCCTACCTTTTGGCGTCCTTGTCGGACTCTGGAATGCTACCCTGTAGAGAAGGTAACGAGCCCTCAACTATTCCTCAATCCACTCTTCAAGTTCGGGCCCGAGCTTTTTTGACACTGAAGCACGTAGCTTCTCGCGCAGCTTATTCTCTATCTGCCGAACCCGTTCCTTGCTGAGCGAGAGCTTATCCGAGAGATCCTGCAGCGTTTCTTTGTCCTCGTTGATTACTCGCCCCCGGAAGATCATCTTCTCCTTCTCGTTCAAACCAGACTCGAACTCTGAGATCGAGTCAGTGAGCGCGGTGTGAAGCTGTTGCTTCGATATTTGGTCCTCTACCGATTCCCTGTCACTCGGGATTACCGAAAGCAACGTGGCATCGGACTCGTCACCGAGCGGTGCATCGACGCTCGCGTCGGGTGCTCCCAGTCGCTGAGACATCTCGATTACATCGCTCTCCTTCACGTTGAGTCTCTCGGCAAGAAGCCTACTCGATGGGTAAATCCCCTCCCGTTCAAGCCGATCACTCTCTTTCTTCAAATTGAAGAAGAGCTTGCGCTGAGCCTGGGTGGTCCCAATTTTCACGAGCCGCCAGTTAGCGATGATGTAGCGAATGATGTACGCTCGTATCCACCAAACGGCGTAGGACGGAAAGCGGACGCCTCGGTAAGGGTCAAAGTTCTGGACCGCCTCCATCAGCCCGATATTGCCTTCCTGAATTAGGTCGAGCACGTTCTTTGCAACTCGCTCGTACTCGCGAGCGATCTTAACAACGAGCCACAGAGAACCCGATACGAGCTTGTAGGCAGATTCCTGGCTCTTCGTCTTGTAATAGTCCAGCGCCACCTCCTGCTCTTCTTCCTTCGAAAGCGGCGTAAAGCGACGAATCTCGGCTAGGTATGCGCTCAGCGCACTGTAGGGGACGACCGCGCCAGAGGCGCCAGCTTCATCCGGGGCATCTTGCCCCAACTCCTCAAGGTCGGGGTTGGCTGGGAGCACTTCTACAGGTTCCAGCGGCTCGCCCTGCACCACCTCCGGAGGCATCGCCTGAGGTTCGTCGTCAGGTGGAACTTCGGTCGCATTTGCGTCGGAAGAAGCGCCCACTTCCTTACGCGGCGAAACTTTTTTACCTTTTCCTTTCGACACGTTGCGATTCCTTTATTCCCAGCAGGTAGGCCCGTTCAGCCCGCGTCGGGACTCTACACCCAGCCCCCGGGGCTAACAACTCATGCGCTTCTCATGTCTGGTCGGCAGCCCTGATGCTACGTCCATCTGCTCGCATCGGTTGCTACCGGAGGGAACTCATACGATGTGGTTCTTTATTGTCCAGCTTTGCGATTTTTTCGTTGCTTTTAGGGGCTCTTTGTTTCATAGCGTAAAACAGAGCCTTATACTCCCCCCACCCGCGAGCAGAAGGCGCCCGGATTCCGATGAGCTTGAACGACATGCGTCAGCACCAACAGCTTCTCAAGAATTTGCAAAATTCGGAGTTGAAGCTGCCTGCTTTTTCAGGCGAGAACCTCTTTCTCCCTGAGAACCACAACGACTACCAGCAGCTTGTCGCCCCAGGCGGGTTCGTCGTTCCATCCCTCCGCTGGCTTGAAGCCCTCAAGATTGAGTTTCCACTTCAGAAAGACCTGCAGTCTGGCTCCTGGGACAAAAACAGCAAGTTCATGGAATTCTCGCGTCAGGCTCTTGAGACCGAAAGAAAGCTTCTAAATACGATCTTAGATTCTCTTGACCAGATGACTCATCCGCTATCTGAATCTTTTCAGATCGGCCTTCTCCAAAGACCGGCTGTTCAGAATCTCATTCGCCGCCTTGATGCACTTCGCGAGACGCACAAGCAGATCATCCCTGGTACGTACCTTGGCACTCGCCTGACATCTCCATCTCTCGGAGGAGCTCTCGAGCAGCAACTCAAGAGGTCGTGGGACGATATCGATAGGGAGATGCCTCCTGAGCTCTCAGAACTCTGTGCAGAGTGGGGTCGAATCCAACATTCGGCGCGTTCAGCGATCATCTGCTCAAGTTGGGTAGCACTCGTAAATCGAGCGAGCTGGCCTGTGCCAACCTCCTTTGAAACCAACATGGGATTCTTCCTTGAAGGCAAGAAGCCACCACAAGACGAGACGTTTGCCGCATGGCAAACGCACATCGATTCGCTTGCTCGATCTTCAGACAGCTCTTCGCTGCGAATCTCGCTGCTGGCTCGAAATTGGCAAGTGAGCGGCAGTAGCCAGATGCCCGACGAGCTCCTAGAAGAACTCCGATGCTCGTACTCGCCATTCCCCGTTTGGGAGCAATACCTACGAGACGAGCGCTCGGTTAATCCGCGACTTCTCGCAATCGAGCTGTTCCCAAATGAGCGCTCTCGCCCCCTACGCGTTGATTTCCGCTACGGAGTACCAGAGCACATCGTTATTCTTGAGCAACAAGCTCTCGAATTTGGCTCATCAGTGTACCTGAGCAACTTCGATCTCAGAAAAGTAACTATCGCGTACCCGCAAGAGCCTGAGGGAGGATCCTGGCGCCGGATGAAGCGCTCCGAAGAGATTGAGGCGCTAGCAGATTCTCCGGTCGCCGAGTTTATCACTGATGTCGAGTTTGACTGCGCTAATTTAGACGAAAAGGAGTGTCTCATGGCATTCGGCCAGCACCTCGACCTCCTCGTCGCTCTTGAGGCTAATGACTCCTGGCGAAATTCCGAACTGGAACGGTCGCTCGATGTGACGTTCAAGCATGTCAGCAACCGCATTGGCATGCTCTTACGCCTGAAGCTCACCGAATCTGCCGGTGAATTTGAAGAATGGAAAATACAGAACCTGACAAGCGACAACAGCTTCAGCGCGGGAATTAGAGACTCAGAGTCTCTCACCATTCGCTGGACGCTTGATGCGGACATCGAAGCTGACTAGCCTAGTCACGGGCTCCTCAGGTCTTGTAAAGCCTCTGCGGCGTTAAATCCTACAATGCGCAGCCATCAGTTGCTTTACGGCACACAACTTGGCCGATGCAATCATCGAAGGCTCCGGAGAACGATCTTCCGTTTCAAACTGGAGCACCTTGACTTTGTCTAATACGTCGGGCCGCGCGCTGTCTCTTAGAACTGTGCTGCGATTCATGCAGGGACTTCGATTGATGTGCCGCAACGGCATTCCGCTGCCCGATGCAATCGACGTGTTGGCGCTCCAAGCTCGGGAAGACCATTCCAACCGGATTATTCGCGAAATCGCTCAAGAGCTGCGCGAGGGGATTCGCCTCTCGGTCGCATTACGAGCCCGGCCGAACTCGTTTCCATCGTACCTTCCAGAGCTCATATTCGCTGCCGAAGAGAGCGGCTCGCTAGAAGATATTCTTACTCGAGTGGAAGTGCAGCTTAAGCAAGACGTATCCCTGAGACGAGAGTTGCTTGGGGCCTCTCTGTATCCTTGCTTCGTGCTAGCTGTTTCTGTGATCGTCGGCCTGCTCGTTCTTACGATTGTGGTGCCGGCGTTCGGAGATCTCTTTTCCGAGTTTGACGCGGAGCTACCACTCGTTACGCGACTGGCATTGGGTTTATCTGATGTCGCAACAGCTTCTGTCGCACCGCTGGGACTCGGAGCGGGCGCACTCCTACTGGCCGCACGTTCAGTCGGCGGCAAGGCTGTACTACATCGATTACTCAAGAGGATTCCGATCTACGGAGCTTTTCTGACTCGTTGCTCCCTCGCCCGCGTGACGGGCACACTCGCCACGTTACTGGCCTGCGGGCTCCCGCTCTCATCCGCGCTGAAACTCGTTGCCCCACTCTCCGGAGATGATAGCCAGCGAGATGAGCTCAATCGATTCGCCGCCGAAGTGTTTGACGGCCAACCTCTCTCGTCGCTGATACAGAACTCAAACCTCTTTTCAAACGAACTCGCTGGTGTCGTTGCGTTGGGAGAAAGCAGTGGATCTCTTGACGAGTTCCTGCACTCTTGGTCCCTGGCGCTCCAGGCTGAGGCTCGGGAATATGCGGGGCTACTCAAGGCCAGCGTCGAGCCACTGCTGGTTACCTCGATTGGCTTCTTCGTGGGCGGGCTGATGGTAGCAGTGTACCTACCTATTTTCGGGCTCGGTGAGCTAGCCCATTAGACCGTCCAACTACTTGCTACGACTGGATAAAACTACGACAGCCAAAGATGCGGCGATTATCCTTAGGTACGCATCGTAGTAAGGGAGCAGGTTTTTGGAGCAAGGGGAGCGCTCCGCACAAACCGAACGCTGCCGCCGTCACCGGCACTCTCTTGGCAGTCCGGTTGTGTTGTCCTCCCCGCGCTAATTCGCGTCTCACCGTAGAGGGAGCAATGAGCAGGCAGACAGGGTTTAGTATCATCGAGGTCCTCGTTGTAGCAGCGATTGTGTGCATTCTGGGGCTTATCGCGGTTCCGCAGTACTCAGCGTACCGCCAGCGCGCTTACAACCTAGCGGCGGAGTCCGACCTTAAGAGTATCGCCCAAGCTCAAGAGCGATTCTTTGAGGAAAATGCATCGTATAAGGCGATTGAAAACTGCTTCAACGTTGACTCGGACGGCCGCTGCGCGGTCGATGGACTGCCCGGGTTAAAATCTCTTTCAAAGGGCGTCTCGGTTTCAGTCTCCACTTCTCAGACCGGTTTTGTTGCCACGGCAAAGCACAGTAAGGGCACGAAGACCTGCACCTGGGATAGCACCAAGGGCGGGCTCGTCGGCTGCTCCTAGATCTCCCCCTCCGGAACACTACCTCGCACTCGATCTTGGGAAGAGGCTTTAAATCGAGTAAGCGTGACGCAGCCTCGATGCGCACTTGAGGAACCTCGCGCCAAGCTCTAGACTGATTGGGCAACATCAACGCGAGTACCAATGATGCGATTCACCCTACTTCCCCTCTCTCTCCTGGCAACGATACTCCTCGCCGGCTGCTCCTTCTTTGGGAGCTCGTCGCCATCGGCACCTAATGGGGAAGATTCCCGCGTCGACGAATCGGACCTTCCGGTCGACAGCCGCATCACCTCTGTGACCCGCAAGAAAATTGTTGATGGCCTAGCTGTGGCGTGGGAGGTACCAAGCGAGCCGACCGATGGCTTTGTCATCCGGTACGGGACGAGCCCTCAATCGCTCGACACAGAGCTTTCAGTTTCCATCTCCGAGCTTCGCCGGGAAGACGACCCAGTGTACGGTCCGGTATACCGCTACATAATCGAAGATGTTCCGGCCGGAAAGCCGATCTACGTGTCGATTGCTGCTCGCCGAGGAGACTCCATTTCGGAGTTCACTCCGACGATGTCCGAGACCCGACAAAGCGCCGTCGAGTTCTAGAGGCTCCCTAATCCAGGGGAAACTGATCCCACTGAAGCTCTGTTGCGAGCGCATCCCGGAACCACGTCTGCTGGGCCTCGATGAGCCGGAAGTTGTAGTCGAGGTCGTCGATAGTCACGCCTTGGGCACTCATGCTGGCGCTCAACACTAGGTAGTGCCCGACGAGGCTCACCTTGATTCCTACCAGCCCATCAGCAATTTCGAGGGCCGCGGCGAGAACATCGTGCGAGCCGCGAATAGGGATCGTGATGATGTTCACGCCCATGTAGATCGTCGTCTCCTGCGGCTTTCGGGCGCTCTCGATGAGGATCTCGAGATCCTCCTCATCCTTAATTCGGATCATCCAGCGAGTCTGGTCGAGGTCCTTCTCTTTTAGGCACTTGGACGGCTCAAAGCCGCGGCGCACGATGAAATCTTCAACGACCCGTACTGGATCCTTGCCGCCGACAATCTTGCGGATGTTGAGCTCAGCAAACTTCCGTATCTTTCCCATTCAGGAGCGCTTCCTTTCAGCTTACTTGTGATAACCGATTCCTTGCTGAATTGTGTACGCGCGGTAGAGCTGCTCTACAAGCACGAGCCTCGCCATCTGGTGCGGCAATGTCAGCGCGGACAAAGATAGGACGTAGTCCGCACGCTGTCTAACCTTTTCCGAAAATCCATACGCGCCACCAATCACGAACCAGATCACTTTTGTTCCGGAATTCATGCGAGCTGAGCACAGCGCACTAAGCTCTTTTGAGCTCACGATCTTTCCTCGCTCGTCGAGCGCGACGACGTACTCACCCGGCTTGATGCGCTTAAGAAGCTCCTCCCCTTCTCGCTCCTGAACCTGCTGCGGGCTCATCGACTCAGGGGCCTCCAGCCCAAGCTCCTGCAGCTCAACTTGAAAGCCGCTTTTGAGGCGCTTCAGGTATTCAAGCTCGCCGTCTTTGATGAATTGCTGCCGGACGCGTCCGACGCTGAGGACTACTATCTTCATTTCGGCCGCTACTATCTAACCGCCCCGCTCCTTTCGCAAGGCAGCTGGGCATACGTGAGGCACCGCCAGGAGCGGCACCCGCAACCTATCAATACTGCGAACGGCGGCTGCCTTGGGATCACCTCAATACAATACCTTACGAGAAACCCCTAAAGGTCCCTCACGGACCTGCCGAGATGGAAACCAGAAGAAAGGACCATCTTCTTCAGGCGCCATGGACGGCAGTCAGGGATTGAGGTTGTGAACTCGCAGAGCGCGGTGGCGCGTTCTGTTTGTCTGCCATGGACCAGGAAATATGGGAATCTCTCGTATCGGCACTCTGTTTGCCGCGAACGTAGACTCTCTGAGAAGAAGTAGCTCTCAGGAGGAGAGTCGCAAAGCTAACCGGGATGCGGAAGCAAACCGCAACGACGATGCGGCGATAGTCTCGCGCTCGCGTTACTCGACCAACCCCGCTGACGATCCGGACCGAGCCGCACGCGTGCAGCAGCTCAAAAATCAGGTTCGCAGGGCGCAGTACAGCGTTAGCTCTGCGAAGATAGCGCTATCTGTCTACCGAGACATTATGTGATGCCCATCAGCGCAGAGGGGCTCGTTGCTCAATAGGCTTTACTCGTGAACAGGGTTCAAGTGGCCCGCCGGTAGGCTGTTGGGGACCGGAGCCGGTGCCATTCCCGGTGCAGTGCCCGGAAAAGAAGCGTCGCAGCGTGTGTCATACTAACCGGGAGCGGCCCCGGAAACGGCTCCGGCTGCGGTTCCGCAGCGCTTAGCGGAGATCTCGATCGAGCCGCTGATCATCGCGCCGGGAAGCGTTTGCCTTAGGGGATTGTAGCTATGTTTCCAAGCTATGCCTTCGGCCAACGTCACGACTATTTCGGGTACGTTCACGTCGGCATAACTCTGAGGGTTCCGCCCTCTCGATTTCACGAAGAGCCCGCAGAAGCTCGATTGTATATCTGTCGTGACGATCCCGCTTTGCCGGCGGTATACTCGCAGGATGCGATACCTCGCGACTCTCATTTGGATTATTGCCATCGGATGCGCCTGTCGCGACCATCCGTCGCTCCTGAATGAGCGCGTAGAGCCGCGCTGGTTCTCGGCAAAGGCGGAGCCTGCTCGCGGGGTGTTTGTCGTTGTCCACGGCCTGAACCAGCGCCCGTCCACCATGGATCCGCTCAGCGATTACCTCGCTTCTCTCGGCTTTCACGCCTACCGCGTCTCGTTGGAAGGGCATGACCAGAATCGTGATATCGTCTTCCCCGCGGATGTGTGGACGAAAGATGTCATTCGCAGCGTGCACGAGGCGACAGAGCGATACCCATCTCTTCCCCTCTACATGCTGGGGTACTCGATGGGGGGGCTCCTCACGGTACAGGCGATCGAATCCTCGCCTGCTGTCTCTCCTAAGAAAGTTATCCTCGTTGCCCCAGCCTTGTCTCTGCGAACGCTCCTCTTGTCAGCTCGCCTACTGACCCTCTTCCCGCCACTCTCGTTGCGAACTCCAAACCTAGCCCCGTCTAAGTACCGCCGATCCGCTGCCACTCCACTCTTCTGGTACTCAAACATTGCGGAGCTCTACGACGCCGCCCAAGATCCGCCTGCCCCGGAGCGCCTGCGCGCTGTGGAGGCGCTGGTGCTTCTCAATCCAGAAGACGAGCTTATCAGCGAAAGTGGCACTGAGGAGTGGGTAGCGGAGCACGGGCTCTCGCGCTCCTGGCGCATCGAGCTGCTCAAGCCGCAACCGAGCGAGCCAGACATGAGAGAGCATATTATAATCGATCAGCCCTCACTCGGAGACGCTGAGTGGCTCCGGATGCAGCAGCTCGTGCGGGCTTTCCTAGCGCAGTAGCTTCACGAGACGGGGTCGTCGGGACCGCTGTGGAAGTGCCCGAGCTCGCTCTGGTACTCACGCACCTTGTTGAGCAGGGTCTTGTAGCTAACCCCCAAAATCTCTGCGGCGCGGCTCTTGTTCCCGCCCGTTGATGCAAGAGCACGCTCAATCGCCTCTATCTCGGCCCGGCGCGTGGCGGCCGCCGTGATCTCAGGGAGCGTCTTCGTTGCTTCATCGAGAGCACTGAGATCAAGACTGAGGCGTATGCCAAGGTCCTCTGCCTTAACCGAGCCGTCTGCAAGCAGGACGGCTCGCTCCACGACGTTCTCAAGCTCACGAATATTTCCCGGCCAAGCGTAGCTCTCAAGCACATCGAGCGCGAGCGGGTCAAATGCGATAGCATCTTTCCCGAGCAATCCCCCGAAATGCTTGAGGAGGCGCTCTGCCATGGGTCGGACGTCCTCCTTGCGCTGACGCAGCGGCGGCAGCTTGAGTGTCACGACCGCGATGCGAAAGTAGAAGTCTTCGCGCATCGCGCCCGACGCAATGGCGTCTTCCATCGAGCGGTTCGTCGCCGCAATTATCCGCGGGAACACCCGTATCTGCTTGTTGCCCCCGACGCGGCGAATCTCGTGTTCCTGCAAGGCCCGCAGCAGTTTTACCTGAAGCAGCGGTGACATCTCTCCCACCTCGTCGAGGAACACTGTGCCCTCTGACGCAAGCTCAAGAACACCGACTCGGCTCTGTGTGGCGCCTGTAAAAGCCCCGTGCTCGTGCCCAAAAAACTCGCTCTCCAGCAGCTCGGAAGGAATAGCGCCACAATTGAGCGCGATGAAGGGCTTGTCATGTCGCGGGCTGTGCTCGTGGATGTAGCGCGCGCAGACCTCTTTCCCAGTCCCGCTCTCGCCGAGCAGCAAAACCGGGCTATCGACTCGAGCCACCTGCCGAGCCTGAGAGAGAACCTTCTCGACCGCAGCGGATACGGTGAAGACCCCCTGGAGCGCGCGTTTTTTGCACGTGATGGTGCGGTTCACGATTCGATTGTGCTCAATCACTTCCCTGAGAATCGGTATAAGGTGCGTCGGCTCGAATGGCTTTGAGATAAAGTCGCTAGCGCCGCACTTCATGGCCTCGACAGCGATGTCGACTGAGCCGTAGGCCGTCATGATAAGAAACGGCAGGTGCGGGTGATCGACCCGCACCTGCCGGACGAGATCGATGCCGTTCATGCCTGTAAGCTTGAAGTCGGCCAGGACGCAGGTAACCTCCTCAGCGATTAGGAGGTCGATTGCCGCTTCTGCTGAGGGAACGCTGAACACGCGGTAACCCTCCTGCTCCAGGACGCCGTGCAACGCCTCACGCAGAGGGGCGGTGTCTTCGACTATGAGGATGGTATCCATTTATTCCGAATAACCTGCTGCCTACAGGAGGTTATCGGCTAGAAGGGCGAAAAAGTTAATTACCCTGATGGGCCAACTGCAGGGTGCGCTATGCGCCTGAATTGTGGCGATTTTTGCGCTCGAAGAGGAGCAATAAGCTGAGCAGCTCACTGGGGCGGACGCCCTACTGAGGGATCACGCCACAGGCTATTCGAGCGCCTCCGCCGCCGAGGGGCGCCGGAGAATCGGAGTAGTTGTCGCTGCCCTCGTGGATCATGATGCTCCTCCCAGCGACGTCCGCTGTGGTCGTATCGGAGAAGATAATAACGCTCGTCGCGTTGCCGTCTCCGTCAACATCGAGACGTGGCAAGTCTCCCGCATGCCCCCCGCCACGCGGCCCTTTGTGGTGCCCTGTCTTTCCCGGGTCGTAGTGTGGTCCCGCGGCCAGCGCCGCGACCATCTTGCCGTCCTTCTCTTTCGGCTCGCAGCTTGCATTCTCGTGGACGTGAAACCCGTGCGGGCCTGGGGTGAGGCCTGCGAGATTCGGGATAATTATTAAGCCGTCTCTCTCGCTGTCTGCAAACGTAATCGTGCCGATCTGTTCGCCCACGCCGCTCGAGTCTACCTTGTTCACGGGCACAACAACCTCTTTGGTGTATGGAGACACGTAGGAACAGCCAGAGATGAGGGCAGCGAGGACCATGAGCTTCTTCATGCGCCGTATTAAGGCACACAAGCTCACTCTCCCCAACCCAAAAAACACGGTATCGAGGCTACGGCGTGCCGATTAGCCACGAGCAATGAGCTGGCGCAGAACGTATGGAAGAATTCCGCCGTGCTTGTAGTACTCAACTTCGATCGGCGTGTCGATCCGAAGCCTGAGCGAAACCTCAAACGATGTGCCGTCTGGTCGCTCTGCAACGAGGATAACGTCTTGGCCCGGGCGGACATCAGCGCCGATCCCTTTGAGCGTAAAGAGCTCGTCTCCCTTGATCCCAATCGACCCAGCGTTTTGTCCATTCTTGAACTGGCATGGCAGAACTCCCATACCGATCAAGTTGCTGCGATGGATACGCTCAAAGCTCTCAGCAACAACGGCTCTCACGCCTAGCAGGTTCGTCCCCTTCGCTGCCCAATCACGAGAGCTGCCTGTGCCGTACTCATTTCCAGCGAACACAAAAAGCGGAGTATTGGTCTCAGCGTAGCGCACCGCTGCGTCGAAGATATCCATCCTCTCTCCGCTCGGCTGGTGAATAGTTACGCCACCTTCCACTCCTGGAACCATAAGGTTCTTTATGCGCACATTCGCAAAAGTGCCGCGAACCATCACGTCGTGGCTTCCACGGCGAGCGCCGTAGCTGTTGAAGTCCGCAAACTGCACCCCGCGCGAGATCAGGTATCGGCCGGCGGGAGAGTCCTTCTTGATGGCACCTGCTGGGCTGATGTGGTCTGTCGTGACTGAATCGCCAAAGATGGCCAAGGCGCGCCCCTTCTCGACTGCCGGCGGCTTCCCCGGAGTTGGGCTGAAGCCCTCAAAGTACGGCGGCTCCTGAATGTAGGTAGACGACGAGTCCCACTCATAGACAACGCCGGTGCTTGAGGGCACGCGATCCCAGAGCGGGTTCTCCGCTGTCACATCTCCGTACAGCGTGCGGTACATCTCAGGGTTGAACGCCTGCGGCATGAGCGCCTGTATCTCTTCGCTTGTCGGCCAGATGTCGCGCAGGAACACCGGCTTCCCGGCAGTGTCAGTGCCGAGGGGCTCGCGCGTCAGATCAGTTCGCACCGAGCCGGCTAGTGCGTAGGCAACCACCAGCGGCGGGCTCATCAGGAAATTCGCCTTAATGTTCTGGTGCACGCGCGCTTCGAAGTTTCGGTTGCCAGAGAGAACTGATGCCCCAACCAGGTCGTTCGACGTTATGCACTCCTCTACCTTCGGGTCGAGGGGGCCGGAGTTTCCGATGCAGGTGGTGCAGCCGTAGCCGACTACCTGGAACCCTAGCTTGTCGAGGTACGGCTGGAGGCCCGTCTTGTCGAGGTACTCGCTCACCGCGCGCGAGCCCGGCGCAAGAGATGTCTTTACGAAAGGCTTCACTTTGAGCCCACGCTCTACTGCCTTCTTCGCGAGCAATCCAGCCGCAAGCATCACGCTCGGGTTGGATGTGTTCGTGCATGACGTGATCGCTGCTATGAAGACCTCTCCGTGCTGCACCTGCACCGCAGTTGTTGCAGCGTCAGCGCTCCCCACCCCATGCGAGGGCACGGTCACTGAGAATTCCTTCTGCGCGTCCTGCTCGCTCTTCCCGTAGCCGCCGTCGGCCAGCGGCTTTACGAAGAGCGACGAGAAGGTCGCCTGCACGTTCTCAAGCTCAATCTTGTCCTGCGGGCGCTTCGGGCCGGCCACACTCGGCTTTACATCGGCGAGATCAAGCTCAATCACCTGCGAGTAGTCGCACTCACCGCGCTTCGGGATGCCGAAGAGCCCCTGAGCCTTGTAGTAGTTCTTGAACGTATCAACCTTTGATTTGTCACGGCCCGTTGCGAGCAGATACTCGCAGGTGCGGTCGTCTACCGGGAAGAATCCCATTGTAGCGCCGTACTCCGGAGCCATGTTCGCTATAGTGGCGCGGTCCGTGACTGGAACTGAGGCTGCGCCCTCTCCGAAGAATTCAACGAACTTTCCGACTACTTTCGCCTTGCGGAGCACATTTGTAACGTGCAGAACGAGATCGGTTGCTGTCACCCCCGGAGCAAGCTTGCCGTGCATGTGGAAGCCAACGACGTCTGGCGTAAGAAAGTACACCGGCTGGCCCAGCATCGCCGCCTCGGCTTCGATTCCTCCGACACCCCAGCCGACAACACCCAGCCCGTTGATCATCGTGGTGTGCGAATCCGTGCCGACCAGAGTGTCTGGCATGTACACACCATCGCGCTGCAACACTCCCTGTGCAAGGTACTCTAGGTTAACTTGGTGGCAGATGCCGAATCCCGGCGGAACAACGCTGAACGAGTTGAAGGCCTGCTTGCACCACTTGAGAAACTGGTACCGTGACTCGTTACGACCGAACTCGGCACGCATGTTTAGCTGCAGGGCGTCATCGCGATTCGAGTAATCAACCTGCACCGAGTGATCGATAACGAGATCGACTGGCACTAGCGGCTCGATGATCCCCGGGTTTTTCCCCAACGCATTCACAGCCGTGCGCATTGCCGCGAGATCAACTCCCAGCGGTACCCCGGTGAAATCTTGCAGCAAGACTCGCGCAACAACGAAAGGAATCTCGGCTGTGCGCTCGGCTGTTGGCTTCCACTGCGCAAGCTCTTGCACGTTGCGCTCCTCGACTCGAGAACCATCCACGTTGCGGAGCACTGACTCAAGCACTATGCGGATTGAGACGGGCAAGCGTGAAATTGGCCCCACCCCAGCTTTCTCAAGGGCAGGAAGCGAGTAGAACTTGGCTGAAGAGCCTGAGCCTGTTGAAAATTCCTGAAGGGAATTAAAAAGATTGTGAGCCATACCACTCCTCGGCGACCCGCAGCGGGGCGAAATTACGCCAACACGATAGAAAAGCGTTGAATATTGCCCCGTGTTTTACACAGGGTGCTAGCCCTAGCACAATGATTTTATTGGGGTATCAATCAAGTTGGACAGCTTTTTGTGCTGGCTCATGCACGACTATTTCCTCCGCAGCTTCGTGCGTTCGAGACGCGGCTCACAAAACGAAAATCACACACCTCAAGGAAAGCTTGTCCAGAGCAGCCTTTCAGCTACGGAGTTGATCATAAACAGAGTGCGGCCTGCTGCTTTGGGGTGGAGTATCCCCACTGTTGCCCCTTGAGCTTCTTGAACGGTATCGTCGAGCGGTCATGGACATACAAAACGTGCTGCTCCTCATCGCCGTCCTAAACCTTCTTGGCGACCTGTACAATATTGTGCGTTTTCGACAGTACCTCCCCGGCTGGCTGCTGCCCGCAAATATCTCCGCGTTGTCTCTCTGCGCAGCCGCGTGGGCTCTCTTTCCAGAGCAGTCGGGCGTTTTAGCTCTTGCAGCGCTCATCTGTTACATCGTCGCCGTCAAAGCATTTACTCGGCGCCGAACCCCGCCTCAGCGGCTTCCAGCACCCGCCACCAAGTTCCTCATCAGCGTCAACCTCTGCTTCTTCGGCTACCAGTTTGTTAATCACGCTACCGACGACCCCGTCCGATTCGTCGAGCTAGGCGCCCTCTTCACGCCACTACTCGCGCAGGGCGAGTGGTGGCGGCTCATTACTGCCCAGTACATGCACTGGGGGGCGATGCACCTCTTCTGCAATATGCTCGGCCTGTGGTTCCTTGGGCCTGTAACGGAGGCGCTACTGGGACCGGTGCGGTTCGTTCTCTCGTACCTAGCGTGCGGGACCCTCGGGATGCTGATTGCGTACTGGCTCTCGCCTCACCCAATTGTTCTGCTCGGAGCATCAGCAAGCGTGCTCGGCTTGGTAGGCATCCAAGGCGCTCTCGCGCTTAAGGCTTACCGCAGAACGGGCAACCCCGTTGCCAAAGCACAGCTCTCTTCGATGGGGCAAATTGTTGTGCTTCAAGCGATCTTCGACACGATGGTGCCAGAGGTGAGCTCAACAGCCCACATCGGCGGCGCCGCCGTAGGATTCCTGATTGGCCTCGCCAGCACCCCTCGCCGCTTCTAGGACCACACGACGCACGAAAGGGAACGGATAGTCCAGGGCGCCCAGCCCAATCCGAAAATCCTTCTCTTTTTCTTCCTCCTTCTCCTGCACTTGCACTGAATTCCTGTTCCTAATCCGTTCAGTCCCTCGGGAATTTCGTGGGAAAGTCGGGGAAGAGTCCCGCTTATGAGCAGGAGTCGGTGCAGGTGCAGGAGAAAGAGGAGGAGGAGTGCTACGCGAGAACGGATGGTCCAGGGCGCCTAGCCCTGGCCACAAATCCTTCTCTTTCTCTTCCTCCTTCTCCTGCACTTGCACTGAATTCCTGTTCCTAATCTGTTCAGTCCCTCGGGAATTTCCTGGGAAAGGCGGGGAAGAGTACCGATTATGAGCAGGAGCTAGTGCAGGTGCAGGAGAAAGAGGAGGAGGAGTGCTACGCGAGAACGGATGGTCCAGGGCGCCCAGCCCTGGCCGTTAATTCGGATCTTGGCGCAGCCAAGTCCGAATCGGAAAGATACGGAGAGAGGGGGATTCGAACCCCCGATACAGCTTTTGGGCCGTATAACGATTTAGCAAACCGCCGCCTTCAGCCACTCGGCCATCTCTCCACCAAAGTGGGGACCGCCCGACGCAACTACCGACCGAGCGGGACGAAAATGGCGCGCTCTGGAGGATTCGAACCACCGACCTTCTGATTCGTAGTCAGATGCTC
>CAYPUA010000016.1:53352-66424 GCA_964413875.1 uncultured Bdellovibrionales bacterium | reverse complement strand
TCCTTGCCGAAGATCTCCTTCACGCGCGCCTGCACAGCCGGCATGCGGGTCATTCCGCCGACAAGAATTACCTCGCCGATGTCGCTCGCCTTCACTCCAGCATCCTTGAGGGCCGTCTTGCACGGCTCGTCGAGGCGCTTGAGGAGCGGCGCGCAGAGCTGCTCGAACTTCGCGCGAGTGATCTTGATGTTCATGTGCTTCGGGCCAGAGGCGTCAGCAGTGATGAACGGCAAGTTGATGTCGGTCTCGAGCGCAGACGACAGCTCGTGCTTCGCCTTCTCCGCAGCCTCTTTGAGGCGCTGGAGAGCCATCGTGTCCTTGCGAAGGTCGATGCCTTGCTCCTTCTTGAACTCATCCGCGAGGTAGTCAACGAGGATCAGGTCGAAGTCCTCACCACCGAGGAACGTGTCGCCGTTGGTGGACTTAACTTCGAACACGCCGTCGCCGAGCTCGAGGATCGACACGTCGAACGTTCCTCCGCCGAGGTCGAACACGGCGATGGTCTTCTCGTGCTTCTTGTCGAGGCCGTACGCGAGCGCGGCTGCTGTCGGCTCGTTGATGATGCGCAAGACGTTCAGGCCCGCAATCTTGCCAGCGTCCTTGGTCGCCTGACGCTGTGCGTCATCGAAGTATGCTGGAACCGTAATAACGGCATCAGTTACCTTCTCGCCGAGGTAGTCCTCTGCGGTCTGCTTCATCTTGGTGAGCACCATCGCAGAGACCTCCTGCGGGCTCTTGGCGTCGCCTTTGATCTTCACCCAAGCGTCACCGTTCGGAGAGCCTGTGATCTCGTACGGGAGAACCTTCTTCGCCTTCTCGACCTCTGCCGAGTCAGTCTTGCGTCCGATCAGGCGCTTCACCGCGAAGATCGTGTTCTTCGGGTTCGTGACTGCCTGGCGCTTTGCGATCTGTCCTACCAGCCTCTCGCCTGCGTCATTCACGCCAACCACAGACGGAGTGGTGCGATTCCCTTCGCTGTTTGCGATTACGACTGGCGACCCGCCTTCCATGACGGCAACGCACGAGTTCGTGGTTCCAAGGTCAATTCCAATTACTTTTCCCATTTTGCTAACGCTCCTTTTCCTAAAATCTGCTCAGTGCTAGGCGTTCTGTCCATCGGCACTCGCCGCCACAACCACCTCTCCTGGCCGGATCAGCTTGTCTTTGTAGAAGTACGCCTTCTTCAGCTCCCCGACGATCGTTCCTGGCTTGGCGTCCCCCGAAGTCACGCGGCTGATCGCCTGGTGCCTCTGCGGATCAAAAGCCTTTCCTACTCCGACCTCGCCCCGAATCTCCCAGCGGCCCAGCTTCTCAACGAAGAGCTTGTGGGTCATCTCGAGGCCAGCCTTGAGCTTGTCGTACTCAGCCGAGCTGTGCGCCAAGGCCAGCTCAAGGTTGTCGAGCACCTCCAGCAGGTCTACCACCAGACGCTCTCCCTGGTACTTAAGCAGCTCAGACTGCTCCTTCAAGGCTCGCTTCTTAAAATTCTCAAAATCGGCCATCAGCCGTAGCTGACGGTCCTTGCTCTCGGCCAGCTCCTTAACGAGTTGGTCAACCTCAGATACGCCGGAGCCGTCCTTAACGTGCTGATTTGCCTCTACTTCCTCTGCCGCGGAGCCCTCGTGGGCAGCCTTACCGCTGTCGTGCTCGTGTGCCATTCGTAAACTCTTTGTGTGGGGAAACGGCCCGGCTCGACTCGTAAAGGTTGAGCAACACGCCTAATCCGGTGTCAATTCTGTATGCTATAAACATTACCCCACCCTTTTTCAATGTTTTGGACCGCATGAGCGCCGTAGACCCCATAGAAACTTTAAAAAAAGGCCAGGATCTCTCGCTGCCAGCGCTCGTTCTGCGCATCACGCCGTATCGAGACAGCGATATCATCGCGCACCTCCTCACCCCCACCCTCGGCAAGATCTCGGTGATCGCCCGCCACGCTCGCGGCAGCCGCAAGCGCTTTCCCAGCTCGCTCGATCTCTTCGACCGCGGAACAGCCCGCCTCTCGCGCGAGCGCAGCGGCGCTTTCGGAGTAAAGGAGTTCACCCCCTCTCACTCCCTCAAGACGGTGCGGCACGACCTCGACAAGCTGACGCTCGCATCAATGCTGTGTGAGGTGTTTGACCTCTTGCTACACGAGGAAAGCGGCGACGACTCGCGGGAGGTGTTCGAGATCCTAGACCTCTCGCTCAACGCGATTGATGAAGCCAGCGATCTCAAGGGCTCACTGCGCGCGGTGTACGTGGCGCTCTCCTCGCTCGCGCGCCACGCAGGGATCATCGACCTGGCAGACGCGCCGCCCGGCAGCAAGGCACTTGCGACACTGCTCGATGCAGTAGAGCGCTTCACAGAGCGGCGGCTTGCCACCCGCTCTGCCCTTGCCCCAATGATGACGAAGCTGGTCTCCTAACCACGGGCGCGCCCACACGGGAACGGTTCCGGTTCCAGTTCCGGTTCCGGTTCCGGTTCCGGTTCCGATACGAGAACATTGACGTCTTGTAGATACAACCCGCAGAAGCGGCGCGTCTTGGCTTAGTGACACCCACACCCCGACCCACACGCCTTCTTGGGCGGAGTCGAAGATGAGTCAGAGCTCGATGAGCTGGAGTCGCTCTTACTCTCGGTGGAGCCCTTCTTGCTGCTCTTTGACGTAGATCCTGCAGAGCTGCCGGATGAGTAGTCAGTCTTGTACCAGCCGTTGCCCTTGAGGTGGAATGCTGAAGCCGAGACCGCTTTCGTTACGGGGCTGTTCTTCCCCTTCTCTTTGCACTGCGGACAGCTCTTGAGGGGCTTCTCGCTAAACTTCTGGATGACCTCGAACCGGCCGCAGACCGGGCACTCGTACTCGTAAATAGGCATACAACGAAACCCTACTGAAAAATAACTACCCGCCGCGACAGCAAGACCCCAGCGGGAGACCCCATAGTACCCTCAAACGAGAGCCTTGTCGCGCCAACCGGGGGCCCTCTGGCAGGTTAATCACCACAGCCCTTGGTTTCAAGCCGTTGCCTAATAATTTCAGCAGGAACGCCCTGTATTAACAGCGACTTGCGCTTTGAGGTGGCGCCCCGCAGAAGTTCGATGCTGCCCTTGGGAATAGCTAGTAGAGAGCTCAGGAACCTCACCAACTCCTCGTTCGCCCGGCCTTCAATAGGCGGAGCAGCCAGCGCCAGCTTCGGGTAGCCACCGTGCAGCCCCGTTACTTTTGAAAGCTTTGCACGCGGGGCGATGTAGAGCTCAACAATAAAGCCATTCGTCGCTGGGCGAAGGTACGAAGTCGGTTGAGCCATGATAAGGAGTGTAGCCCACGAGAAAGGGGACGGACACCATTAACCATGCGGCTCGGCCGCGGTTAATGGTGTCCGTCCCCTTCTTCGTCTCCTCTTTTTCGTCGCCTCTTACACCGAGACGATAATCTCGTTCTTCACCTGCGTCACGCCTGGCGCCATCCATGCAGCGCTCTCTGCCTCTTTGCGCTCGGCCCACGAACGGACCTGGCCGCGCAGCGTCACCGTGCTCTCGGAGGCGTCAACGTCGATGTTGCGCGACTCAAGGTCGGCGTAGCGGTGCAGCGCAGCCTTGATCTCGCTCTTTACTTCTTTCGACTGAACGTGCGGCGCGACGGAGATTCGGTTCGTCACTCCCTTAACGCCGATCAGCTTCTCTATCGCTTTCTCTGCGCTCTCGCGCTGGTAGTTCCAGTCGACATTCCCCTCGAGCGCAATCCAGCCCTTGCTGACCGAGAGCTTGAGGTTTTCGTCCGGAATCGAGGTGTCCCACTTGATCGCATTGAGCGCTGCTGTGGCGATGTCCGAGTCGGTGCGCTCAGTGGAGCTGGGCAGTCTCACTTCGATGTCGTTCGCAACTGCGCGCACGCCCGCTACGCGCTTGACGATGCGTTCCGTGTTCTGCTTCTGGAAGTAGCTCGGAACTGAGCCCGTCAGCGTCACCACACCCCCGCTCGCTGCCACTCCTATCTTCGAGCAATCAACGCTCGGATCCCACTTGAGGTCGTCGATAACATCTTGCTGCAGTTGCTTGTCGCTCTTCATACAATTCCCCCGTACTCGTTAACGATTTTGTGCCGGATTCACAGCCCGGTGCCAGGCTCTCTCACGACGCAGCCTTTGGCGTCAGTGATCTCTCTCACGATGCAGTTATTGAGACCGGGGAAATGAAGCGGATGATCTCACGGTCTCCGTCCTGTCGTGAGACCTCGATCGCGGCGATCCGCATGCCTTCCTCCTGCACGCGAATATCGGTCGGCGCAGAGATGACGTGTTCCTGCTGGCGACACGAGACGATGAGAGCGTCATCGTGCGGGTCGTAGGTGAGTCCGTGGAGCTGCCAGAGGCGGGATTGGTGCACGTTTCCTTCAATTGACGAGAGCGAGATATCTACCCCTTGACCGCGCAGGCGCGACGACATCGAGTCGAAGTACGGCCTCCAGCTCGGTTTCTCAATGGTGCGTGTCTCTTGAAGCATAGTTCCTCCAGTTTGCTAGGCGCTCAGGTACTCGTCTCGGAGCAGGCGCAGCAGATCTTCGTAGCTCACGATCCCCTGAATCCTGCCGCGACTGTCTGAGACCACAACTGCGCCCACCTTGTTTTCGAGCATGACGTCGATCACGTCGAGCACGTCCGCGCTCGGATCGACTGCGAGGGGCTTGCTCTGCATTACCTGGCTGAGCAGCAGGCTCTTTTTGTACGCGCCTGCGGTTTTCTCCTGGAGCTGCTCAAAAATGTCGCTCATGTAGCAGCGCACATCCCGGTCGCTAACTATCCCAACAACCTCGCCAGCCTTTATGAGGGGCACGTGCCGGACTCCACGCTCGTGCATCAGGTCGACGGCATCTAAGAGCGATGACGAAGGGTCAAGCGCTGCGACGTCACGCTGCATTATCTCGTTGATTTCCATGCCCGCACGGTAGCGGCAGGCGAGCCGGAGCGGTATGCGCTCGGTTGGGCTACTCTTTCATCCGCACGTACAGCTCAGCGCGGCTAATGCGGCTGGCCGCGGCTGGCGCCTTAGTGGGCGCCGGCGCAGACTCTGGCTCCTTCATGCGTAGCGGGGTCTTTCCAGGGAGCGTGCCAGAGGAGATCGAAAGCGCTTCCTTCGTGCGCTGCGGCTCCTCCTGGCGCACGGTGGCGGGCCGGGCCTGCTTGAGACCTTCTTCGCGCTGGGCTTCTGCCTGGGCCTCCATCTCGCCGATCTGAGCGACCAGTGCGCGGTACTCGCTCTCTGAGATGCCAAGAGCTATCAGGAGCCGCAGCATCCGCTCTTTGCGAGCCTGATCGAAGAGCACCGACTGAAGCTGATGAATAAGGATCTCTCGCAAGCGGGCCTTCGCCTTGAGCGCCTTCGCCTTGCGCGTTCGGCGGTGCTCGTCGTCTAGGGAGTCGTCCCCCTGCTCGTCCGCCTCGATCGCCTGAAGTGCGGCTTCAAGCTTCTCAAGAGGCATGAGCTCGGCGCTGCCCTGCCCTGGGGAGCCGCGCAAATCAGCCGCAAGGCCCCGAGCTGCCCTGCCGTTCGTTGCTTCAGCTCCACTTTCATTGGCAGAGATGCCGCGGCCCAACGGCCTGCCCGACTCTCGAACTTCACGCTGTGCAACCAGCAGCTCAACCTCACGCTCAAGCGCCACTGAAGCCTCGCGCTCAGCTTGGCGCTGCTTAGCTTGGCTAACCGCTGCCTGGCGTTCAGCTACGGCCATGACCTGAGCCTCATTTGCGGCACGCTCAGCCACCTGCTCTGCGCTTTCAGCCAAGCGGACTGGGCTCGCTGCCTGGAGCTTCTTGCCTTGTGGGTTCTCGACGAGGGCTGCCAAAGCAATCTGCTGCTCTTCGTCCGCAGCAGCCTGTGCTGCCCGACGCTGGCGGCTCTCAGAGGTGCTGGCAATCGCGAAGGGAGCTGCCTCTGCGCTCACGCTTTCTTGCAGGCGCACGGGCTCAGACTGGCTCTGTGCGAAGGCTGTCGGTTGCTGCTGGCCCTCGCTCGTCGCCGACTGCTGCGCCGATGCGCTGCGTTGGGCGATGGCTTCAGCGCTCATTCGGAATGCTGCGGCGCCTTCCTGCGCAACGGCTTGCGAGCTCTCTTGAGTTTGCGCCTGACCTACGGCGAGCGATTGCTGCTGGCCAAGCTGCTGCTGCGAAGCAACCGCTGTCGCATGGGCACTTGCCTGCTGGTTCTTGGCAGCTTCGGCGAGCTGATCGGCTCTCGCCACAGCTTGAGCTTCAGCCAGCTTCTGCTCCTGCCTAAGCTGGATGACGTACGTGTTAATCGTCTCATCTGCGCTTGGGCTGAGCGTTGGTCCAAACCCCGGCTTCGGCGGCGGCGGTGGTGGATCCTTCTTCGCCTCATGAACGGGCGGGGGTGGCGGCTGTGGAGGCGGGAAGTTCTGGGAGGCGATTACTGGCGCCTGACTGGAATTGAATATGCCTCCCGTGTTCAGCCGATCCGTAAAGGCAAAGAAGTTGTCGAACATGCCGCCGAAGTTGTCGAAAAGCGGCCCATCCGGCCGGGGGAGTGGCTCCGGAATGGGTTTACTTGGGTCAGCCGGTAAGGGACCCGCATTTTCGAGTTTTTGCCCTTTGTTTTCTCCCCGGACAATCTGCTTAATCTCTTCGGTGACCGCAGCGATGAGCGGCGAAGCCCAGTCCCGCACGTTAGTAATGAACTGCTTGAACTGCTCAGCAGCCTGACGCTCGCGCTCCTTCTCGATGAGATTGCTGAGATGTTGAAGCTTCTCAAGAGCGGCATGGTAGCCCTCCTTGAGAGCCTGCTGTCCTTGTTCAACTAGCTCGCGAGCCTTCTCGATGGCTACTCTATCGACCACCGCTTGTGGTTCAAGTACGGGCTCCACGACTACCGGCGGCTTTATTGGCACCGGAGGGGCTGGTGCCTCTACTGGAGGCGGAGTAATCGGCGTTTCGATTCGCAGCTCCGGCTGGCGCTTCTCTCCCCTGTCCTCGGTCAGGAGTGGCGTGAGGCCGCCAAAGCCGCTCGTCCACCACAGCGACCGCTCGGCAACCGAGACGAGCATGCTCTGAAGTCCGGTGTTGGCCTCTGCAAGCTTGAAGTACATCTTTTCAGCCACGAGCTGTGCCGGCTTCTCTAGCAGTTTTGCTCCACCGCCCTCGACAAGCTGCAGCCCACCTTTCAGTTCAGCCGCATGAACCACGATATCCGTACCGGCCTTGTTGAGCTTTATTGCCTGTCGAGTCTTGCCGAAGATATCTAATCGCCACACTCTCTTGGACACACCTTCAGAGAGCTCCTGCATCGCCTTCTGGCCAAGCCCCTCGACCGCTTTGCCTGGGGAGCTCACAACGGTGCCAAACTTAAGGCCGCTGATACCCATGAAGACGACATCGAAGAAGCCCTCTGTTCCGAAGCGCCACATGGCCGTATTGAGGTCTACTCCGTTGAAACTCACCTGGTACGCTTTGTCTAAGCCGTTCCAGGCGGTCGCGACCAAGAATCCTGCCGCAGGCGTGCCGAAGAAAGTGACCGCTCCCACAACAACAACCTTCGTTACACACTGAACGGCTTCGGCACCGAGCTCCCAACGATGGATGTTCTCGCGGTACCTCTGATCCAAAACCTGCCATGCCTCAAGGTGCTCAGGGCGGGCAATTACCCAACAATCACGCTGGACGTCCCGCTTGCGAAGATCTGAGTGCTCAGTCTCAATATGTGAGAGCTTTATCCCTTCCGCCTGCTCCTTGATGATGTCTTTGAGCATCACCACGCTCATGACAGTCATGACGCGCTTCGTCTGCAGAATGTCGGACATTCCCCTGTACTGGGCCTGGCAGAGCTGCTCCTGCTTCTTTAAGAAATCCTGGTGATTCTCAATACGGAGCCCGTATGAACTACACACGAAGCTAAGGACCGGTGCATTCGACTCCTCATTCTCGGCTTGGGTCCGAGCGCGGAGAACCTGCTGCCAGATCTCGTGCGATTTTTTGTTGAGCCCGTCGCGAGCCACGTAAAGCTCTGTTAGAGGCACCATCTGCTCCCCAACCGACTCGCGTAACGCCCGTAGCTTCGCGAGCTGCTCCGGAGAGAAAGCTCTGCCCGTTGCGCCGAGACCAACCACCTGCTCCATGAGTGCAGCATCGTACACCCCTGCCCAGCCATCACGAGAGCGCACGTGCTCAAGCCATTTTCCGCCGGGCGCCGACCTGTCGAGGTGAGCGGAAAGCTCGCCTGCTTTCTCAGGCGGGAGGAGCGCGAAGGATGCAAGCATTGACTGTGAGTCATTGAGCGTCAGCGCGGTTGTAGCCGCTAACTTGACGCCATCTTCGTACATGCCAGGTGTTACGATCTGCTCCCACGCGGGCTTGAACTTGCCCATTGCATCGCCGAGGCCTTCAACAGACCCAAGCTGCTGCAGCGCGTCGGAACCCATTCCTTTCACCGCCGAGAGCGCCTCGGCTGAGGAGATGACACCTGTCTCAAGCCCTGACTTGAGCTCCAACCCAATCTCCCGAACGGTATCGTCGTTCTTGACTGCTTCGGCGTACTGTCTTGCCTCTGAGGAGAGGGGAAGCTTCTTGAGAAGCTCATTCGCCTCGTGCAACGCTCCGACTGCTTTCAGAGCCACGATCGCTCTCAGGGAATCGCGCTTGTCTCCGCGGGCAATCGCGTCAACAAGCAACATGACGTCGGCCTCGGACAGACTCTGCCCGCCGCGTGCAAGAAGCGCCGCACGCTTCGTCTCTGGATCATTCGGATCACTGCTCTTTGAAAGGTCTCGCGCGAGATCTCCTGTCAGTGCGCACTGCTTCTCGGATACGGGCTTCTGCTTCGCCTGGTCGGCGTAGAGCGCACCAATAAGCGCTGTCTCTGCCTCTGAGAAAGAGCCCCTTCGCATCAGCTCTGTGGCCTTCACGTGATCGGCTGGAGCTTCGCGCAGCGCATCGACGATTCGTCGTGACGTCGATGCGTAGCGCGAGTCTGCAGCGAGCGCCGATGCAGCAACTGAGTGATCCCTGTGGCTCTGGATCGCAGTGAAAAGCTCTCGGTGCCCCGCGCGAGCTACGTAGTCAGGGCTGTAGCGGCCCAAGAGATCGTCTGAGCTCTTCTTGACTGCTTGGTCAAGCTTGTGGCGCTCAGCCCGGGCGCGGCTTGCAAGAACTGTGTTACCTGAGGCGGCTGCTGTTTGCTCGACTGCCAGCCAATGCCCCCGACTCTGCGCCAATTTCTTGGTCGCCTCATCGTGTGCCTTGCGCTCCTGTGCGCTCAAGAACTGAACCGTGGCATCTTTCTTGGCTAGAGCAGCCAAGATCTCCGTTCGCTTCCCTGGATCAGCCGGGATCGCAGCGCCTGTTGGGAAGAACTTCTCGAGATCTGCCGAGCTCACCACGGTTGTGGCACTGAGGGTGAGGAGCATCTGCACGCCGCCTCCTCCGAGCGGACGGGTCTCTAACAGAGTGGAGCCTATCGACCTGCCGTGGATCTGGGCGAAGCGCGTCTCGGCTTTCTGGCGCTCTTCGGTTGACAGCGAGTCAAGGGCGCTCTGGACGCGATGAACCTTTGCCCGGGCCAGCTCGAAATCAAGTGCAACACTGAGCGCTTCGCCGCTGAGCTTTCTGGTCGAGGCTACCAGCTCTGAAGCAGGCTGCTTGCTACGCTCCGAAACGCTGGCGAGCAGCCGTGCCCGCTGCTGGTCTTCTGGCGATAGCTGGGCGAGCAGGAATCGCGACTCTTCCTTTGGATCAACTGAAATGAGCGAATCCGGAATGGAGGCGAAGGCTGCTTGCAAGCGGGGATCATGCGCTGCAAAAGTGCGCAGCCGTTTTAGCTCTACCGCATCGAAATGGCTCCCTGCCTCACGGCGGACTACATCGTAAATACCAGCCGTTGCTTCGACTACTCTCTGCTCTGAAAGCTCTGACGCGCTCTTGCTCAAGAAGCCCCGAGTCGGTGAGAGGGAAGTGTGTGTAAGCTGCTGGTGGGCAAGCCGCGCCCTGCCCTGCACAGCAAGCCAATCTTCTTGGAGGACTGCATGCTCCTGCGTTGAGCCCCCTAGCTTTAGCCCGTGCTGCCTCTCGGCGCTCATGAGCTCTGACTCAGCAACCGGAGCAGCCCCGACTATCTTGCCGAGAAGGTGCTGCTTGTTCTTCTCTGTTCCAGCCAGAAACGTCTGCTTGGGTGATGCTGTCGAGAGGTCCTTGAGCGAAAGCTTCTGGTCAATTTTGAGCAGTACATCAAGTTTTCCCTCTGCGCTCTTCTCCACTGCCGAGAGCGAGATAGACTTTTCACGGTACTTCTCAACCTGCTGTATCGCAGCGAGCACTCCTTCGGCAGCCTCGACGAACGGCTTGCTTCGCCCTCCTCTATTATTGCTGTCAGTCAGGAACGCCCGAAGCGTCAGCGTCGCTGCCGCTGCGTCGGCGCGGGATGGATCTAGTGAGAGGGCTAGCCTGTTTCTGGCCACCCGCCATTCGATGGCATCACGCTCGGCGATAAGCGCCTGGCTCTCCGCGTCACTTGAGTGCTCAATCCTCGACTGCAAGCCCCTCAGGTACTCTGTTGCTCCTCTCTCGAGGCGAGCCTGATGCTCCGGAGAGAATGTGTCAGCGCCGTACACGGAGTGGACCGCATTTTGATGGCGCTCAAGCTCCTTGTCGATACCACCGGCCTGCATCTCGCGTAGCCTCGTGGTGTCATCTTGAATTCCCTCTAGCTCGCGCAGCCGCCCCAATACTGCAGCCGTCCGCTCCTCTTCTGGTGTTACTGGCGAGTACTGCTCCTTCCCCGTCTGTGGATCCACTGTCAGAGTGCCGCAACGCGATCGAAGCTCTTCGTATACCTTCGCCTTGGAGAGAGCGGCATCCAGCCCGAACGATTTCCGTACATCCTGCAGAAGCACAGCATCAGCCGAATGGTACGGAAGCTTCTGCAGCTCCTCCTCACTCTTGCCGAGCAGCGTGGCCAGGTGCCTCCTCGCCTCGACGGCTCGCTTGGCATTGGCGTCGAGCTGGCTATCGATGGGCTTAAGCTCCTCACGAATCGCCGCCTGAGTAAGGGCGATGTCCCGCTGGATAGCATTAACTATCCTCGTTTTCTGCTCAAGCGTGAGCAGCCACGTCTGAGGGCCCATCAACAGCTGATACGTGTCCCGTCTGGCATTAGCTCCCTCCGACATCTCAACGATATCGAGTGTCAGCGGGCGGCCTGTAGCCCTGTCGTAGCCGTCGATGATCGCGGAAAACTTCTCCTGGCCCATGCCGGTCTTAAGAGACGAAAGGAATCCGATCCGCTCCCGGCCATTCTTTAGGCCCGCGAGGTGCCCGTGGAGGAGCCGGGCTCCATTTGGTCCACTCAGGATGGCTTCCCCCACATCCGGGTTAAACTGCAGCGCATTGAGCAGATCTTTCTCTGCTCGCTTCACAAAGTCTGCGGCGGACGCACTGATTTCTGGCGCTCGCCTCTTCTCAGCCGCGATCACTTCTCGCAACGAGGCGAGTGCCTCAGGGTTTCGCGCCAGGGCTGCTTGAAGCTCCGCGCTGGCGAACCGCTTCTCAAGCTGGGCTGAGGCTGCAGCCGAGGAGGCCTCAAGTGCGGCATCGAGTGCCTTCCCTGCCGCGTTTGTGCTCTGTAGCGCTGCGCGGCGCTCGTCCTCAAGCTTCGCTAAAACCGCAGTTTTCTCCCGCTCAATAGCTTTGCGATCAGCCTCTGCTACCTGAGTGGCCTGCTTCGATAGCTCCTTGAGGAATGTCTCCGTTTGCGCCCCTCTTTCGGCTGCGCTTATAAGGCCGGCCGCATCTGGGTCGATCTGTGCCAAGAGCGCGCTCGTTCGCTCTGCAAAAAGCGCCGATGCCTTTTCAGGCTCGACCTTTCCAGATATCGCCTTAGACGCTAGCTCCTTGGCGACTTCCGCCTGAAGCGTGGCGATCGCCTTCTCCGCGCTAGCCTTCACCCCTTCCAGTCGCTTAAGCTCGGCAGCTTTCGTTTGAATGGCGAGATTCTTGATGACTGTCTGCTCCTGCATCGAGCGTCCAGCGATTAGGGCCTTATTGTCGAGCAGGGAATCATTCGCCTGTAGCTCAAGATTTCGGGCCGCTTCGATCTCGCCCTGCGCCAATGATTGCGCAGCTTTCGTTCCCAACTCTTTGAGGCTCTTAGTGAGCTCAGCAACAGACGATACCTTGAACTTCGGGGCTTCGCTGTTTGCAGGCAGCGCAATCTCGGGGTTGTGTTCCAGGTTCTCGGCCGTGTGAGCGCCAGCAACTATCTTCTTGAGCGCAGGAACGGCGACGGACGTGCCTGGGCTGGTTGGCGCCGGCGCTGCAGTGGCCTTGGCAGGAGCTGTAACGGCACTCTCCTGAGAAGTGGCCACGCTCGGTGTGCCTGCCGCGGGTGTCGCCTTTGCCGCTGAACTCTCTTTGGCGGCAGCGCCACTGTCTGTGACAGCGCCGTTTGGTGTTGAGCTTGCAGAGGCCCCTGTGGGAGCACCAATCTTTGTGGATTCCGCAGGTGCACCCTCCTTGCTGAACGTGTCGAGGTTCCGCACCACCTCACGCTCCACTGTGCCTCGCACTCCTGGTGTCGATAGGCTGACTGGAGTTAGAGGCTCAGAGATTTCGGCGCTTGGGGCAGGCACAGGCGGGGGGCCAAACCCGTGGCTTCCGAGCAGCCCGAATCCACCGGTTCCCTCAAGAACCTGAGCCGCGTTGTCCGCGAGGACCTGGCCACGCACCTCTGCTGGCTTCTCGCCATCCCGCAGTACGAAGTGTGCAGCCTCTCCGGAGTTGATGCTTGCCGCCTTGGCGTATTGGACGCGCGCAAGCACGTCGGTCATGATCGACACCAGGTGCGAGTTTGGCACCTCTCCATTTTGGGAGAGGGACTGCTCGGTGAGGTGCAGGATCTGGTCCGCTCGAATCCCCTGAGCGCTCTCGACCTTGTGGGAGAGCATGTACAGGGCCTCGGTGAACTGGTCACGGGTGCCGGTGAAACCAAGATTTTTCGCGGCCGGGAAGAGCTGCCGGGCAATCGGCTCAATCTCGGGGAGCGAGACATTTCCTCCCGACGGGCTCACGTTCGGCTGCGCCATCTGAATGAGCGC
>CAYPUA010000016.1:0-53252 GCA_964413875.1 uncultured Bdellovibrionales bacterium | reverse complement strand
AGCTCCTGAACGAGCTGCTCGACTCTGCGGCGAAAGTCCGAAGACGGGGCCGCGGGCTGTGTCTTGATTATCGCTGCTGCAAGCCCGGCCCAAACGGATGAGTAGAGCTCCTGCTGGTCCTGCTGCTTGTGACGCTGCGCTATGTGGCGCTCAATCGCTGCGTTCACTTCGTTCTTCGGGATCGGTTGTGCGAGAACCGAGACCTCCTGTGGGGCTAGCTGAGGCGCAACCTGGCGCTCTTGGGCTTTTGCCTGCTCGTGCGATGCACCTTTCTCCTCAGGTTGAGGAGTGATCTTCTGTTGAACCGGTCCCGCCACTCGTGCCTTCCGACTCGCAAACCAGCGCCCCACCAAAGAGGCGCGCAGGCGCACTAGCGCCCATAACCCCAAGTCCTACTTAGGGATATGTTTGCTTCAGGGCAGATGTGGCTTTACCCGTCGCTATTTCTCCGTTAGTGCATGCGAAATTTTCGTATGCCCCACCAGGGCAGCCGAAAACAGCGGCTAAGCGGCTGAAACGTGGTGAGTTCAGGGGCTGTTTCGAACTTAGGGCAAAAAGGACCGATGCATCAGCTAAGGTGCTTACATTCGGTCCACGACCCCAGAGCTGCTCCTATCAAGCCGCGACCAGGGGGCAATCCTGGATGGGTCGCGAGAAAGTGGCGGACTCCTACCCCCTAACGCTCCCGCTCGCCAAAGAGCGCCGTTCCAACCCGGACGAGATCGGCTCCCTCCTCTATCGCCACGCCGAAGTCTGCTGACATCCCCATGCTGAGCTTGATGCGGCACCCCTCGAATGCGGTGTGTACTCCGGACCGCACGAGCTCGTCACGCAGCGTTGCCATGCGCCGGAAATCCCCGCGCGCCTCTTCGGCAGTGTCGTAGAGTGCAGTAATCGTCATGAGGCCTTGGAGCGAGACGGCGTCAGACATGCTGCTAGCTTCTCCAACAGCAGCGGCGACCTCGTGCGGGGAGAACCCGCTCTTTGCGCTGTCTTCGGAGATATTCACCTGCAAAAAAACTGACTGCTTCTTGCCAATCTTGCGCGCCTCGGCGGCGATGGCTTGTAGCACGGAGATTGAGTGTACCGACTCAATCACGTCTGCTACCTTCACCGCATCCCGTATCTTGTTGCTCTGCAGGGGTCCGATCAGGTGAAAGGCCGCTGCAGAGCCGATTGCAGCGCGCTTAGCTTTAAGCTCCTGCACGTAGCTCTCGCCGAGCACCGGCTTAATGCCGCGCGCCTGTGCAAGGGCAACGAGCTCTTGGACGATTGGCAGTGGCTGCCTCTTGCTGACAGCTACGAGCGTCACCTCTTCGGCGGCTCGAGAGCTGCGGCCACACGCCGCTTCGATCTGCGCCAGGACACCATCGAGCTGCGTTGCGATTGCGCCAGAATCCATCATGCGACTTTTGTTAAACCACCGCACCGAGCTTCTTCAGCCGCTGCATGAGCGCACTGATATTGAGCCCAACAACATTCGAGTAGGATCCCGATACGCTCTCAACGAACTGCAGCCCTAGCCCCTGAATCGCGTAGGCGCCGGCTTTGTCCATCGGCTCACCCGACTCGACGTACCGTGCGATCATTTCAGGGTCCATGCCAGCCATCGTCACTTGCGTGACGTGCGACCACACCTGAGAGAGGCTGCGCTCGCGGCACACCAGCGCAATTCCGCCCCAAACTTCGTGCGTGCGTCCGGCTATCGTCGCGAGCATCGAGTTTGCCTCCTCGACTGACTCGGGCTTGCCGAGCGCCTTGCCGTCGATGAACACCGTTGTGTCAGCGCCTATAACCAGCGCATCTCGCTGCTGGTCGGCAACCGTTGCGGCTTTGACGAGAGCGAGCCGCTCAACCATATCCTGCGGGGTCTCTCCTGGAACGGGAGTTTCGTCGCAGCCAGACACGATCACCTCGAAAGCGACCCCGGCTTGCCCGAGCAGCTCGCGGCGCCGCGGTGAAGAAGAGGCCAACACGATGCGGTATTGGGCTGTGTTCACGCCGTTCTCTCCTTGTAGGCGCGCTTGCAGGCAGCGAGAAGCGTTGTAAGCAGCGCCTCGTGCAGCGATGCGGCGCGGTGTGCCTCGATCTCTCCGCAGCACTGCGCCTGCACCAGCCATTCCCTGCCGTCTACGCGCTCGCACTTCAGGCACGCAACGCCCCGTCTCTCTAGCAGCGCCACGCACTCGTCTGCTGAAGGTATCCAGAAGAAGTGCTGCGTGTGGCCGTCTGGAACCGGTGTTGTGGTTCCTGCCGTGAGAGAGAGAAGCTTTGGCCCAGGCAGAACCTGAAACTCCTCGTGTCCCAAGTCGGCGAATCCGCGCGCAACGATGTCTCCGGGCTCAAAGCGCGGCTCTAGCCCCCAGGTGCGAAGCTCGCTGCCAAGCTTAAACTGCTCGCGCGTGAACCACATAAGCGCCTAGTCGATACTCGGCTGCATGCGGTCGAGCATCTCAACGGTTGATGTTCCGCCCTCAACCACCGTCATCTCTGATACCTTGGTGATGCGCGCCTTCTCGTGCAGCTCCTTCACCGACAGGGAGCCTACGTTGCACATCGTCGAGCGCAGCTTGACGAGCGACACATCAACTTTGTCCGAGAGCGGACCACTGTATGGGACGTAGGCATCAACTCCCTCTTCAAAGATAAGATGAGCGGCCTCGCTCTGCTTGTAGCGCTGCCAGTTGCGCGCGCGGTTCGAGCCCTCGCCCCAGTACGGCTTGTAGAGCCTTCCGCGGTAGCTAATCTTCGCTGTAGGGCTCTCTTCGGTCATCGCGAAGTACTTCCCCATCATCACGAAGTCGGCCCCCATAGCGAGCGCCATGATCATCTGTGTGTCAGAGTTGAGCCCCCCGTCAGAGCAGATCGGAACGTAGATGCCGGTCTCTTTCGCCAACTTGTCGCGCTCACGCGCCACATCCATCACGGCGCTAGCCTGACCACGCCCGATGCCCTTCTGCTCGCGGGTGATACAGATCGAGCCGCCGCCAATTCCAACCTTGACGAAGTCAACCTCGGCCTCTGTCGCCATGTAGCGGAAGGCGTCGGCTGAAACGATATTGCCGCCCCCGAGGATGATGTTGCTGCCGAACTTCTTGCGCAGCTGCTTCGCCGCGTCTGCCTGCCACTCGGTGTAGCCGTCCGATGAGTCGAGGCACAGCACGTCGACACCAGCCTCGACGAGCGCCGAAGCGCGCTCCATGTAGTCGTAGGTGTTGAGCGCCGCGCCGACGACGAGGCGCTTGCGGCTGTCGGTCAGCTCGTCCGGGTAGGAGTGGTGATCGTAGTAGTCCTTGCGGAACACGAGCGACTTGAGGTTGCCCTGCTTGTCGACGATCGGGAGGCACTCCTTCTTGTGCTTCCAGAGCAGGTTAGTGGCGTCCTGGAGGCTAACGCCCTCCTCGGCAAGCACGAGCCTCTCTCGCGGAGTGAAAAAACCCTGGACGCTCTGGGTCAGGTCGTCCTTGTACTCCCAGAAGTCCTTGCTCGTCAGGAGCCCGAGCAGCTTCGTGTTGCGTCCGCCACCCTCGGTTATCGCAATCGTGGAGTGCCCCGTCTTGCGACGCAGGTTGAGCGCGTCTTGCAGCGTCGCTGTCGGAGCAAGATTCGAGTCCGACTCAACGAAGCCGGCTTTGTGCTCCTTGACCTGCTTCACCATCTTCGCCTGCGACTCAATCGACTGAGAGCAGAAGATGAAAGCAACTCCTCCTTTGCGCGCGAGGGCGATCGCGAGCTCTGGTCCGGAGACGGCCTGCATCGCGGCTGAGACAAATGGCGCGTTGAGGGCACCCTTCATCCCGTCAGCAACCCGAAAGCGCTGAATCGGGGTCTTGAGCGAGACGTTGGCGGGCACGTGCTCTTTCTTGGTGAGCCCAGGCAAGAGCAGGAACTCGTGAAAGGTATGGGAAACGTCGTCGATGATTACTGCCACAAGGCCTCCTGTTAAAACGGGGTGCGCCTGCCGGGTCGTGCGCAACGCTGCTCCGAGACCTATGCAACCCCCAACGGCTGGCGTTGCCCGACGGTCCCGGGATGTTGCGGCAGGAGGTTACCTCAGCTAGGCAGCAAGTTAAAGAGGCTGTAAGGCTACGGAAAAGCGGTGCGTTTTCTCCCCGTCGCTTGCAGCCACCGGAGCCGCTCAAAAGGTTGGGGGCTGCTTGTCGTAGGTAGTCCAGGAGTACTTCTGCTCGATAATAATGAAACACTCCCCGATATCGTTTGAGACTCGGTGCCCCTTGATCACGAGACTTACCGGCGAAGGCTCATCCGTTTTGTGAATCATGCGCTGGTGCGTAAAGAACTGGCGCCGGATGTAGCCTGCTTTGTTCTGCATCTCTACCAAGGTAACGATTCCCTGTTGGACATCGTTAAATGGGGCGAAGCGGAAGGAATCAAACGGGGTTGCTGGTGCGTACTCAATCGAAGCGCTCGGCATCGACGACACTGCCTCATCGACGGGCACCTTTGGCTGTGGCAACCCATCTGACACAAACATCTGCACCTTCACCCGACCCCTCTGGCCCGCCGTGGCGGGAATTCCTGAACCATCCGCGTAGATAGTAAAAGCCGCCTCAGACAGCTCGTACGATGACGGCTTTAGGTCGATACCAGTGCCTCCCCTAACATCAATGTCGCCAACGTGCCGCGGACAGACAAAGAGGCCCCAGTTTTGCTCGGGCTCCGTGGGAACTGGCATTGCAAAGTAAACTCCTGATTGCTTCTGACCACCGACGAAGGCTAGAGGTGTAGCTCCCTTCAGCCTGTCGAGCCGGGCGTAGAACCCAGACTGGTCTCGTCTATCGAGAACGTCGCTGTGCTTTACGAAAAGTCGCTCAGGCTCAGCTCGCACCGTAATCTCGAACTCCTCCAGGAGAGCGCTACCAGTTGAGTCACCCGCATTTGCGAGATCGAGAAGAGCCTGCATTTTGGGCCTGAAGGTGAGCTTCAGGTCACCGAGCGTCGAATTCACCTTCGTCTTGCTTCCAGCCCAGAGGCCAGAAGTCGTGGAGTCAACAACTTGAGAGGAGTACTGTTTTGGCGTATCGAGGTGCACGCTCGAACGGACGCTGTCGACAAACTGATCGAGCTGATCGACCGTTGGGGGCTTAAAAAAGTTGATCTCGGCTGTTGCAACTCCCGTTGGCGAAGCCTCCGAGGTTGGCTGTGGCCACACGTTGCGAGGCGCCACCAACGAGAATGCCAAGAGCACCAGCGTTACAAACCTTTCTACCTTCATGCTCCGAAAGCCTATCAAAAGGAGAGAGTCATCGCGAGGCGCAACCTGAAGGGCGCTTGCGCTTATGGGATCAACGTTCCCGAAACATCAGGCGCCGCATGCTTATGCCCTGTAGAATCCCTATCCCGAACATCAGCGACAGCATCGCAGAGCCGCCGTAGCTGATGAGCGGCAGAGGAATACCCACCACCGGCATGAGCCCTATGACCATTCCTATATTGATAACGATATGGGCGAAAAACTGGGACGTGATACCAAAAGCCACGAGCGCCGAAAATGCATCGCGACTGCGGGCCGTTATGCGGAGCATGCTCGCTACCAGCACAAAAAAGAGCCCTATGAGGGCAACTGAGCCGACAAACCCCCACTCCTCTGCAAGCACCGAGAACACGAAGTCAGTCGTATGCTCCGGGAGGAACTCAAGCTGGCTCTGGGTGCCCTCGCGGTACCCCTTCCCAAAGAGCTCCCCTGAGCCGACCGCGATCTTTGACTGCGTGATGTGGTAGCCGCTTCCTTGCGGGTCGCTCTCTGGGTTGAGTAGCACCAGAATACGGCGCTGCTGGTACTCGTGGAGCATGTTCCAGGCTGGATATGCGAGCGCTGAGAGCGCGACCACGATTGTCAGGAGCGCCCTGGGCCGGACACCAACAAAGAGAATCTGCGAGACGCCCACCAGCCCCAACGACAACGCGGTGCCTAGGTCCGGTTGCTGCATAATGAGCCCCATAGGGAGAGCGATAATTGCGAGAGGAACGATCAGCTCTGTGAGCTGGTACGCACGCCCGTCCCGTGGAGGGTTGCGAGAAAGCCTGCGCGCCATCGTTACCAGCAGGCCCAGCTTTGCGAATTCGGCAGGCTGCAGATTGGCGAAACCGAGGTCGAGCCAGCGCCGCGAGCCGTTGACGACGACTCCGAAGCCCGCAACGCCGAGCAGCATAACGACCGAGATTGCGTACAGCAGGAACGCGTAGTGAAAGAAGAACTGCGTCGGGATGCTCATCCCAACCACCACCACAGCAATGCCAGCTACTATGTACACGAGCTGCTTGAGGCACGCGGCGCTCGGAAAATCGACCGTGGCCAAGCCGAAGAGGTTCACGGACGAGTCAGGATCGTACCCGGCACTGTAGAGCACCACCAAGCCACAGGAGAGCAGAAGGCATGTGACACCCATCAATGCCCAGTCCACATGTGACAACGCCTTTCGACCCAGCGCCAACATCGCCTAGCCCTCCCTCGTTGGTGGGGGAGCCGCCTGTGCAGCAACCGTAACCTTGCGCTTCTTCTTCTCTGGCTTCGGCTTGGGCTCCGGCTCAACCTCCTCAGGCACGCCGAAGTACGCAGCGAGAACCTTGCGGACAGCCGGCGCTGCTGCAACTCCCCCGTGCCCGCCATTCTCGATCAGGGCAACGGCAACAACTTGCGGGTTGTCCGCCGGCGCGTACCCCGCGAACCACGCGTGGTCCTCCTCCTTGATGCCCGACTCGCGTGAAGCGACCTGGGCAGTGCCGGTCTTGCCGCCAACCGCAATTCCAAACTTCTCAGGCAGTGCAGCGCGCCGGCCTGTGCCACGCTTGTCTGCAACAACACCAACCATCGCCGCCTTAATGCGCTCCACCACGTCAGGCTCAAGCTCAACCGTCCTGACCACCTCAGGCCCCGCCGGCGCATCGAAGAGCACTCGACCATCCGCTGCGGTGATTCGCTTCACCAGCCTGGGCTTGAGAACTTTACCGCCGTTGACCACGGCCGCGAGGCTACGAGCTATCTGAATCGGCGTGGTCGTGACTGCGCCCTGTCCGATGGCGACTGAGAGTGTCTCTCCGGGATACCACTTCTTGTCCTCCTCGCGCCTGAAGTAGGCCTCTTTCCAGCGCGTCGACGGCACGATGCCCTTGTTCTCGTCCTTCCCGCTCACCTCAGTAAGCTCTCCAAGACCGAAGAGCTCCTGGGCGTAGTGGTGAATACGGTCGACGCCGAGCCGCTGCCCTACCGTGTAGAAGTACACGTCGCATGATTGCGCCATAGCCTCAAAGAGGCTGACTGAGCCATGCCCTGTGTGCTTGTGGCACTTGAACGTCCGCTTGCCAAACTTGAGGTAGCCTGGGCACCAAATCTTCTCGCTCGGCGACACCACTCCTTCGGATAGAGCAGCTGCCGCGACAAAGATCTTGAAAACCGAGCCAGGCGCAAATGCGCCCTGCACAGCACGGTTCGACAGCCTATTTTCTTTTGGATCAACGAGAGAGCCCCAGACATCCCGCGGTATCTCTGAGGTGAAGATCGCTGGCGCAAAGCGTGGAGAAGATGCAAGAGCCAGTATCTCGCCAGAGCGCACGTCCATCACGACTACCGCCCCTTTCTTCCCCTCGAGCGCGGCATCGGCGGCGATCTGGACCCGATGGTCGATCGTCAGCGCGACGTTGCTGCCAGCTTTCTCCGGACTGCGGTAGGCTTCACTGATTTTGCTGCCGCGCGCGTTGACGACGATTCCCTGAGTGCCTCGCTCGCCACGCAGGTACCGCTCAAGCTCCGACTCGATACCATACTGCCCAACCACGTCGCCCATCAGGTAGTCGCTGTACGCCGCGCTCTTTAGCTGATCCCCTGACACCTCGCGGATGTATCCCAACACATGAGCTGACAGCTCCCCGTAGGGGTAATCACGGGTTGGGACGGCCGACACAACGATGCCAGGCAGGCGATGCTGCTGCGCCGAAACCTGCGCCACAACGTCTCGCGAGACGTCACGCATGATAATCTTCGGCTCAAAGCGTCTCCGTTTGCCCTCTTTTGCAAGCCGCGCTTTGAGCTCCTCGGGATCCTGCCCAACGATGCTCGCGAGTGCCTCGACCGTTTCTTTCGGATTTGGGCAATCCTCCGTTACGAGCTCAATATTGAACGACGGACGATTTCGCACGAGCACTTCGCCCAGTCGGTCGACTATTAAGCCCCGGGCGGCCGGGATGTGCACGGTACGAAGCCTGTTGTTCTCCGAGCGATCACGAAAGATAGCGCCCTGCTCGATCTGCAGGTACCACAGCCGAGCAACGAGCAGCGAAAGGCACACGAAGCAAAGACCAAGTGCAGCCCAAGCACGCATCTGAAGATTAGCCTGGCCGCGGTCGAATCCTGCCATGGCAACCTACGCTGCTGAGAGAGACGACGAGTTTCGAACAGCTGTGGCCATCCTGCTCTGTCCAGGCTTTGCCACTACTGCCACCAGCCACGGCGCGAGCGCGGCTGTGACCGCAGCCTGTCCGAAGATCTGCACAATGTGCTCTAACGCAGCGAGGTCGCTGTGTGGACTGAGAAGCGCGAAGAAAGAGCCTGCAATGATCGCTGCCACAAAAGCCACAAACGCCGCCACGAGACCAGACTCAAGGAAGAGCCGCTGCGATACGAGCGCGAGGCCGGCATACACCGTTACGAAAGCGCCGGCCCACGGGCCCACGAGCACAGCTGAGGAGAGATCCAGCACAATACCCAACAAGAATGCTGAAATTACCCCCGGCACGTTGCTTCCTGAGAAGGCTGCGCCGATCACCACGAGCAACATGAGCTGAGGGAGCGCAACAACAGGCAATCCAAGCTGCGCAAGCGCTCCTTGCAAGATGAGCGCGACGAACCCACAGATGAGGAAACGAGCAGTGCTCATCGACTCGCGCCTCCAGGTATCGATGGATCGAGATGCTTCGGCACACCCACAACCAGCACCTCTTCAGCCCTCTGCACATCCGCAGCCGGCTTCACCGAAATGGCCTGGAAAAGGCCTGGACCAGCTGCGGACAGAGCCGCAACCGTGCCGAGCACGAGCCCTTTCGGGTACACGCGATCGAGTCCGGAGGTGACAACGAGGTCACCCGGCTTAATCGCCGCATCTTTCGTCACGAAACGGAGTTCGCACCCCGACGCTCCTGCCCCCTGCAACACCCCTCGCACGCGGGTGGACTGCACAATCGCATCAACACCCGAGGAATGGTCAGTAATGAGCAGCACCCGAGCCGTGTCTGGGCTGGCCGCTACCACCTGCCCAACGACTCCTTGCGGAGTGACAACTGCCATGCCGATGTCGACACCACTCGCAGTTCCGCGGTTGATCAGCGCCCCTCGAACCCAACCTGATGCGTCGCTGCCAACGACGGATGCCGCAACGCCTGCCACTCCTGCTTCACTTGAGAAACGCAACAGCTCCCGAAGCCGAGCGTTTTCTCGCCCAAGCTCTGACATCGACGCGAGGTCACCCTCTACGCGCGCGAGTCGCTGCTTGAGCTGCTCATTTTCGATTGAAACTCCACTCAGGTACACGTAACGAGACCACGCCGCTCTCGTGCCGTCTTTAGCGGACTCAAGCGCTGAGCCAAACGGTGCCACTACTTCGGCTACCATTACACTGCCCACTTGTGCGACCTCAGGATGACGGGAGCTGTAGGCAGTAAGGAGAAACGAGGCGCAGAGAAGCGCGATGGCGGTGCCTATGACCTGCCCACGAGCAGAGAAACGATCCGTGATTCCTAGCAGCACTCGCGCCATTGCTCTCAAGCCTTAGGGGAGATGCAACCACGACCGGGACGCCCAGCGGCGGCTGCAACAAACAGGCGGGGGATGCTACCATGTCCAGGGAGAGAATACAGCGGAACCGACACCTGACTCTCACGGCAGATGCTCGATATGTTGCTCATTTTACGAGTCTCTGGCCCCAGGGAGGGTGCCTGCTAGCGAAAGGCTGTGGTAGGGTCCCCCGGTCAGATAGCTGAAAGAAGCCCTGCCCGCATTAACCCTATGCTCTATCGCGCTTTCCTGAGCCTGTTCGGGTCACTTCTGCTCCTCGCCTCGGTGCTCCTGTGGAACCGACACGCTTTGAATGCTCCATGTGTGAAGAACATGGACCGTGCCTACACCCACCTAAGCGTTGAGGTAGCCAAGCGGGGCGAAGCCTTCGAGGGCGCATTTAGCCATGCCGGCTTCCGGCATCCTGGCCCAGCGCTCTTCTACTACCTGGCGGGCGCCGGCTCGGTGCTCGGCACATTCATGTCCGAGGAAGACAGCTACCGCGTTGCCGTGCTGGCGCTTAACTGCGCCGCTCTCGGCCTTGCAGCTTTCCTTCTGGCCGGGTTAACGGCTCATCGCACCTACGCGCTGCTCCTTCCTGCCCTGGCGTTCGTCATGATTACCCCTCGCACCCTGTTCGACTACTGGAACCCCTGCCCTGTGCCGGCCCTAACCTGCGCCTACCTGCTCGCTCTCGTGTACCTTGCCCACGCACGCTTCTGGTTCCTGCCCCTCGCATGTTTGCTCGGAAGCTTCACAGCCCAATGTCACATCAGCACGCCCCCCTTCCTCGCTGCCACACTTCTCTACGCTCTGGGCGCAGGTATCTGGAGGCGCCGGGGCGAAAGTGGTGCGCGGTCAGCGATTGCACTTCCGCTCGTAGTATCACTCGCGGTTTCACTCATCATGTGGTGGGGGCCACTCTCCGATTGGTGGCACTTCGGGCCGGAAAGCAACCTCGGCGTGATAGCCCGATCCTTCCTCGAAGAGCACCGCACTGCTTCGCTCAGCAGGGCCTTCTGGGCCGTCTGGCACCTGACGGCGAAGAGGCTCAACATCTTCTTTGGGCTCCCTCAAGATGCCTCTAACCTTCTGCCCCTGGTGTTAGTTGGGCTCGTCGCTATCACGACGCCCAAACGCGGCGCGTTTTTCCACCTGCGATTACTGCTGCTCGTCTCATGGATCGTAACGGTCTTAGCCCTATCCCGCAGCTTCCAGCCACTAGCTGACTACCTCATTTCGTACTTCCTTGCGCCTATCGTGCTAGCCCTCTTCCTCGCCGTTGTTGCTATCGTCGAACAAACGGCGAGGATTCTCTCCCCGCGAGTGGGCATCGCTGCAGGCCGTTGCAGATTGAGCGCCTGCGGCATCGCCCTCGTGCTCGTGCTCACGAGCGCCATTCGTCATCCCGACCCGGGAGCAAGCCACAAGCGAGACTCGTGCAGCCTGATCCGTTTCGCAGACCGTTTTGTGACAGCTCTCGACCCGAAACCCGGAGCCACGTACGCCATCACTCCCACAACTCTGGAGCTTCGAGGCTTCACGGTTTTTTTCGCGCTCAGCATGCTAGAGCATGGAGCGCAATTCTGCTTCGACGACCAGTGGGAGTACTATGTGGGACGGGCACTCACCTGCTCGTACCGTTCACGGGAGGAATCGCCTTCGAAGCCAATTGCTGTTGAACTCGCCTTAATCGGCGACGCCCCCGCCCCGCGCAAGCAACGCGCGAAGGGCTCAGCGCCCAGGCGACGCAAGGTGCAGATGAATTGGGTGGATGCTGACGGGAACGCTCGAAGTATCGAGCTGTCAGGCCGTGAAAGAAACAGCTAAGCCTTTGCCCACCGTATTCGGACAAACCCGGTAGCGGCACACTCCACAGGTATGCTCTTATAAAACGTATGACAGACGATCAGACTCCACCCCCTTTTACTGCAGAGAAAGCGCAACGCGTCGCTCTTGTTGTCTGGTCAGCGATTACGGCGACTGTCCTGCTGATGCTTCTCGCGGCCGGAGCCATGGGCGGCGACTCTACCCCTGTTCCATCCACCCCTGAGCGGGACGCCTTCCTGCGCATCTTCCCAATTCTTGCAGCGGTGAACTTGCTCGGTTCTGCCGTCTTCTTCAGGTTTATCAAGAGTCGTGCACACAACAAGCACGGCGGCATTACAGCCAAGGATCTTGAGGCCTCCGACAGCAAGCGGCACATGGGCTTTTTCGGGGCTATGGCGATCAGCTGCGCTCTGCACGAGGCGATTGCGGTGCTTGGATTCGTTCTTTCGCTAATCTCAAAGAACTTTTCCGATTCTCTGCCCTACATCGGGCTCGCAATCGTTGCAAATTTGGCCGTCTTCCCGTCCCGGCGCAACCTCGAGAAGTTCTAAACAGAGGGCTCGCCCTCCGAACTCTCCCGACTATCCTATACCTGTCCGCACGGCATGCGCTTCCTGCCCTGTCTCGAAACTAAATCGCCACCTCTTTCAGCAGCTCGCGCTCATCGAGCACCGCACCGGACCCAACGACCACAGCAGACATCGGATCCTGCACTACCGCAGCTTTGATCCCAGTTTGATGAGTAATGAGCGTGTCCAGGTGCGGAAGGAGCGATCCCCCACCGACCATCGCGATGCCTCGATCGAGGATGTCGGCCGCTAGCTCTGGCGGGCACTTCTCGAGAGCAATCTTTACGACTTCGACAATCTGGTTAATCGGCTCAGTCAGCGCCTCCCGGATCTCGCTCTCGGAGATGATAACGGCCCGAGGTATGCCCTGCAGAAGATCCCTTCCTTTGACTTCCACGTGCTCCTCTTCGCGCGGATCCTTAGGAAACACGCTTCCGATCGCTATCTTTATCTGCTCGGCAGTTCGGTCTCCAATGAGGACATTGTGCCGACGGCGCACGAAATTCGTTATCGCTTCATCCATCTTGTCGCCGCCAACGCGAACAGAGTGCGAGTAGACGATTCCCTTCATCGAGATGATCGCGATCTCCGTCGTGCCGCCGCCGATGTCGAGAATCATGCTGCCGCGCGCCTCGTTTACCGGCAGGCCTGCTCCGATCGCTGCTGCCATCGGCTCCTCAACCAAGTAGACCTCGCGGGCCCCGGCCGACTCTGCGGACTCTCGCATCGCCCGCTTCTCTACCTCGGTGATGCCATGAGGAACGCAGATAATAATGCGGGGCCGCACCAAGGTGCGCCGGTTGTGCACCTTGCGTATGAGCTGCCGCAGCATCTCCTCCGCCATCTCGAAATCAGCGATTACTCCGTCCTTGATCGGCCGGATCGCCGAGATGCTGCCTGGCGTTCGGCCAAGCATGTTCTTCGCTTCGCTTCCGACTGCCAGTACTTTGCGCTTCGACCGTGGGCTCTCATTCTGCACGGCAACTACGGTTGGCTCGTTGCACACAACGCCGCGCCCCTTCTGGAAGATGAGCGTGTTGGCAGTTCCGAAGTCGATCGCGAGATCGTTTGAGAAGAGTCCGAAGACGGCGTTGAAGACCATAGGCACCACTACAACTACATTCGCTGACAAGCGTCCAGCGCCGGGGACACGCCCGGGGGCTGCGCAGCATACAACGAGGCAGCTCGTTGTACCTACTACTATCGAAGAAGAATTATGTAGCTGATCGGGGCGCTGCTACGCAGCTTGCGCCACGCTGCTGCCAGCGAAGTCCGGGTCAGGAGTCGCTTCAGTGATCTTGGACTGCAGGAACGCGATCTGGTCGTCTGGGCTCAGTCGGCTGTCGATGAAAACCAGCTTCTGCGAGAGAGAGCGACAGGAACCGCTCAGTACCTTCCAGCAGTGACCGCGCTTAAGCTCCTCGCGCCTTACGACAAATCCCATTCCCTCCAGCCGCTCGAACAGCTCTTTGTAGAGAGCCTCCTGCTCCTTCGACCATGTTGGACGGGAGCTCTTCTTTCTCTTAGCCTTGCGGATTATCTGGCTTGGGACCTTCAAGGTATCTCCTCTAGGGATTTCAGTGGCTTACACGGGCGCTTTGGGAGCAGCGATTCGGCTATCTTACAGCGGGTGGTTTGATTGAACTACCATTTTTAATGTGTTACAACCCCCGCTCATTGTTTTAATGAACCGTGGCTTTTTGGCAAGACGCCAAGTCACCGTCCCAGAAGATAAGATACTCTGATCTCTGGCTTTAAACCGACGCTTGCAAGCGCAAGCGGTCGGAGCTTTCGGGCGAACCCCGATCAGACGGACGGACTTGGGCTGAAGTTTTGAGTCACCTTTTAGCAGATCGGAGATAACGGACATGTCAGCCGGCGAAGAGACCACTACTACTACGGCAGCTACAACGAAGACCCCTACGATGACCCTCGAGGCGGCTCTTAAGGCTATCAACAGCACCCAGCTTCGCAGCGACCTGCCGGCGATCAAGATCGGTGACACAGTTCGTGTTCACGCCAAGATCGTTGAGGGAACCAAGGAGCGTATCCAGGTGTTCGAGGGCGTCGTCATTAAGCGCGCGCGCAACAATGCGGCTGACGCAACTTTCACTGTTCGCAAGGTCTCCTACAACGTTGGCGTTGAGAGAACTTTCCCGCTCCACAGCCCGCGCATCGACAAGGTCGAGATCATGACTCGCGCACGCGTTCGTCGCGCCCGTCTGTTCTACCTCCGGCCGCTGCGTGGCAAGGCTACTCGCATGAAGACCCTGTACCAGGGCGCTGAGAGCGACAAGGGCGGCACACAGGCAGCCTAAGCGATCCGCTGCGAGGAGCAGCGAGATGGCAAGAACGAAAAAGGCGGCCTGAGGCCGCCTTTTTTGTTCTTTTTTGTTGGGAGTGGCGCCATCCCCCAAGGCTTTACAATGCGCCGCTCAGGCTTTCAACATTCAGATATCAACTTGGGCCTGTTTCTAGGGCCTCCCCGAGCGCGGAGCAGTTCTGGGCTCATTCCCAGCTGCCAACTGAAACTTGCGCGCTGGTTATGACACCCCCTGCAGCAACGCGAAGCGCTGGAGCTTCAACCGGACCTCGAATCGTGCCGCCAGGGCGCACATCTACTCCCTCTCGTGCCGAAAGCGGGGCTTCGACCTGGCCTTCGACAACGATTGTACCAACAACGGCTGGCGCCGCAAGGAAGCCGCCTCGACGCACGACAACCTCGTTGGCTGTTAGGCTACCGCCTACAACCTGGCCATCTATGATCACCGGCCGTGTCGTTGAAATCGCCCCAGAAACCTTATAACCCTCTGGCACGATGTACGAGCCAGCTGGAACAGCCTCGGCGACCGCTGCCGGCCTCTGTATCGTGTCGGCGTTCTGGGGAGCAGCCTGCCCCTCACCGAGAGAGAAGCCGGAAGCTGCCGTGGGGGGGGATGTTCGTTTCTTGAGAGGCCAAACCATGGTCGGTGTTTACTGCACCTGCGGGAGGACTTCAAGAAGAGCTTGCTTGGTGGGCAATAATTTAAAAAGTTTGACCACGAACTGGCCTGTGCAGTCTCCCTAGAAAACAACAGCAACTAAGTAGGTCCTTACGCGTCCGCAAGGCGCGCTTGGCGCCGCGGTGCCTCATCGCGCCTGCCCTCCCATGCTCCGAAACTGACTCATCCGATCGCGTAGCTCCACAACCCCCTCTCACCCGAAGACTTCGGCGCGAGCAATCGGCGTGCCAGCGCGATTCTGCAGTTCCAAGGGGGCTGTTCAAGCCCCGATTTTCCGTGCAAACTCAACTCTTAAGTGTTTGTTGCCTCCCGCACGACGTCACTTCTGAGTTGAGCCTCGGACAAAGTGGCGACCGTCGTCCAAAAACGACCGCTGCGGCATCCAAACCCTGCTCAGAGATTCTGGTGGCGCGGATTCTGGTGGCGCGCTTCGGTTGTAGCGATGCACACTGTTAGTTGGCTGAGCGGGTCGATCGCAGCGCTGAAGCTGCCCTCGGAGACTTACGTACGATGACTCTTGTCCCTTCAGGTCTGGTCCGTTCAGGAGAGGCTGACCGGCAAGATGCGTCCTCGTCAGGGGCGACGGCCGCCTGGCGCAAACTCCTACGCCGCTCTACGACAGCTGGGGCAGCGCTGCTGCTAGTCTTAGCGTTTGCCATTACACCATCCTCCCCGTCTGGAACCGCTTCAGCCGCTGATGTGCCGAGGTCCGATTCAGCTGCCTCACGCACAGACGACTCCGTGGCCCTTAGCTCTGGCGACCTGGCGGCTTTTGAGGACCCCAACCAGCTTGCGTTCAAGCGACGGGATGTGAGTGTTGGTCGGGTCTACCCGCCGCCTCAGTTAGATCGAATTTCAGTCACCTCAACCACCTCCGGTGCGCTTCGGCTTTCGGAGCGCCCCTCGCTCAATACGCGCCTAGGAGATCGTTTCGCCAACCTCACGCACAACAACAACTACGTCTTCTATACGATCGACCCGCAACTTCAGGAGTACGTCACGAAGCTCGTGGGCCAGGCGCAGGCTAGCCACGTGGCAGTCGTAGCGATGAATCCCCGTACCGGTGCGATCCTGGCCATAGCTGGAAAGTCTCGCAGCGTGCCGGATATTGAGTATCATGCCGGATTCCCGGCTGCCTCGCTGTTCAAGGTCGTGACAGCGGCGGCTGCAGTTGAACAGGCCGGCATTAAACCAGGGTCGATGATCTCATACCGGGGCGGGACCTACACTCTCAACGAGTGGAACTACATCCCGGATCCCCGTCGAGATCGCCAGTCAATGACGGTTGCGGATGCCCTTGGTCGCTCCTGCAATCCTGTATTCGGCCACCTTGGCTCTCGCTACCTCAACGGCTCGATCCTGACGAAATACGCGCAGCTTTTCGGTTTCAACCGCTCGATTGATCTAGAAGCTCCTCTGCCAACCAGCCAAGCCACGATTCCTAACAACAGCCTGTACGAGCTGAGCCGGACATCCGCCGGCTTCGGTGATGTACGCATCAGCCCGGTACACGCAGCGGCGCTCATGTCTGGCGTGGCCAACGGGGGTCTCATGCCTCGTCCTCAGATGATCGATAAGATCGTCTCCGCTGACGGCTCAGTAGTACACGACTCTGAGCCGGAAGCGCTACAACGGGTAGTGCAGCCACAGACTGCCAAGCTACTGATGGAGATGATGGAGCACACGACCACCATCGGCACTAGCCGTCGAGAGTTTATGCGTGGCAACAGGCCGACTCTCGGTAACCTGCGAGTGGTTGGAAAGACCGGGACTCTCAAGGGTGACGATCCGATCGGGCTGAACAACTGGTTTATCGGGGCTGCCCCGATGGAGAATCCGGAGCTTGCGCTTGCCGTCATTACGGTCGATCCGCGCTACTCTTCTAAAGCTTCTCACCTCGCGCGTCTCGTCTTTCAGGAGCACTTCAACATAAGCCCGGCCCCGCAGCCAGCGCCGTCGAGGCGCAAGTACCCCTCCAAGAAGAGCTACACGAAGTACAAGAAGCCCGCCAAGAAAAACTACAGCCGCGCATCGACTTCAACAAAGAAAAAGAAATAGCAGTAGTCGTAGAAGCGTTCCTCAGCAGCTAGAAGCCGGAACCTTTATCGCTTCAAAGCAGCAATCGCAAAACAACTCCTGGCCTCACGAGACCGGGAAGTAGAGGGAAATATTCGTGCCTGCTTTCCGTCTTGAAGCGAGCGTCACCGTTCCGCCGTGCTTCTTCATGACGGATTTCGCCATCAACATGCTAAGCCCAAGTCCGCGGCCAAGGTGTGCGCTCTTCGCAGAGACAGTTGTTTGAACGACTCCATCGTCGTCGAACGGCTCTGCTCCATCTCCGTGGTCAACGATGCTCACTCGGCCGTAGGTGCCCGGCGCTACCTCCAGCAAGGCAGCATCTTCACGCACCTCCACTCGATCGATATGAAAGAGGATGAAGCGCTCGGGCAGCCCCTGCATCGCGTCGAGAGCGTTCTCTCCCAGCTCGAGCAACATTTGCGCCACGGTTGAATCCGCCAGCTCTACCTCAACGTCCTCTGGAACGAGCACCTCGAAATGGCACTCTTGGCCGTGAGAGCTGGCGAGCAGCTCCACAACCGCATCGACGCACGAGCGCAGCGACTTTCTCGTTTTCTCATCTTCATCGGGCCCCGCCACAGACATAAGGCGCCTTGAGAGGGCAAGTCCGCGGTTGGCAGCCTTGCGGAGCATCGAGAGGATGTCTCCGACACTCGATTTGCCGTCTCTGCCTGCTGTGCGCTGCCCGATCAGCGCAGCACAGCCGAGGATCGATCCGAGAATTGTGTTGAAATCATGGCCAATCGCGCCAGAGAGCTTGGTGACGGCCTCTTCGACTTTACCCCCCGGGAGGGCGACTTGCGTGTTTGCCGCGCCGGCCTTCACCGGTCCCTGCTGCAAAATCCACTCCGCGGCTTGCGGGAGCGATGAAACCTCCGCGTCCGCTTTCGCCTCGCAAATTCCATCATCGCCACCGCGCCCCGTCTTCACCAGAACAGAGCGGCAGCCTCCGTTCTTTCCGGTCTGCACATCCGAGCTCATGTCGCCGACCATGAAGCTCTGGGCGAGGTCGACGTTGAGCTCGCGCTCGGCACGCTTCAGGAAGTGCGGCAGCGGCTTCCGGCACTCGCAGTTGTCAGCCTTCGAGTGTGGACAGAAGTAAATCTTGTCGATTGAGAGTCCCTGCTTCGATGCCTGGCGCATCATCTCGCGGTTTACGGCGAAGAAGTCCTCGCGCGCGAAGTACCCAAGCCCTATCCCTGGCTGGTTGGTGACAACGACGATACGGTAGCCGGCATCGCGGAGCGACTTCAGGGCGGCGAAGCTTCCGGGGATCTCCTTGAAGAGCTTCGGGTCGCTCAGGTACTCGACGTGCTCATTGATTGTGCCATCTCGGTCGACGAACACAGCCGGGCGCCGCTCGTAGGCTATGGCTGGCCCATCGGCTGTCACCGCCGCCGCGGATATGCGCTCGATGATGCCCGAAGTTGAGAGCCCCGCCCGGAAGGGAACGAGCCGAACCTCGCCGCCGTACGACTCAACCAGGGGCTTCGAGGAGAGCTGCGACTCGTCGTAGTCGCCTGCCTTAAGGTAGAGGTCTGGCTTTAGCAGCTCCACGTTGCGGTTGTTGTTAAGCTCGCCAAAACCAAAAACGAAATCTACCGATTGGAGCCCGGCCAGCACTTCCGCTCGCTGCTGCTCGCCGTTAATCGGCCGCTGCTCCCCTTTATTTGCCCGGACAGAGGCGTCGGAATTGAGCCCTACGATGAGGACATCAACTTGAGCTCGGGCATTTTCGAGGTACTCCACATGACCTGGGTGCAGGATATCGAACACCCCGGAGGTGAAGCCTACCCTCTTGCCTGCCCTGCGAAACTCCTCACGCAGTGTCGCGGCTCTCTCTCGTGTGACGATCTTCTCTCTCATCCGGCTACGGGCGTCATCCCCTACGTTAGCTCTCTACAGGTACACTACATCCAAGTCGTATCGATCCGGACCTAAAGAGGTGGTGAATACTCACCCATGTGGACCCTTAATAGACCAACTTCCCCTTTTCTTGACAACAACCTGTTCGGCAAATAGGGTGCGCGCCGGTCTTTCAAACCCGCAAAAGGAATCCCTATGTTGACCGTTGGAGACAGGCTCCCCCAATTCTCGCTCAAAAGCTGCGTCTCGGCTGAGGACGGCAAGGAGTTCCAAACCATTAAAGACTCCTCGCACGAGGGGCTCTGGAAGGTGCTCTTCTTCTGGCCGCTCGACTTTACCTTTGTTTGCCCGACCGAGATCATCGAGTTCGGCGACAAGGCTCCTGAGTTCACGAAGCGCAAGTGCCAGCTTCTTGGCTGCAGCACGGACTCTGAGTACTCGCACCTTGCGTGGAGAAAAGACCATCCCGGCCTAAAGCACGTCCCCTTCCCGATGCTCGCCGACATCAAGCGAGAGTTATCAACGAACATGGGAGTTCTGCACAAAGAAGCGGGCATTTGCCTACGAGCAACCTTCATCGTCGACCCTGGCAACACCATTCGGTGGGTTTCGGTGAACGACCTCTCAGTCGGCCGCAACGTCGACGAAGTACTGCGCGTGCTCGATGCTCTCCAGACCGAAAAATTGACACCGTGCGGCTGGACTCCGGGGCAGAACACTCTTGACTAAAGAAGCGGAAGGGCTTGTGGCGTCGCCCCTGGCCGCAATCGAGCGGCACCTCGTAGAGCAGCTCCTTTCGCCGGCAGCCTCGGCACAGCACAGCTGTGGTGATATAGGCCACGCCGAGCTGCGCCCTTTCGTGTCAGAGATATCCCGCATCTCCCGCTCCTACACTGAACACGAGGTGGGCGTTACCCTGGCTCAGCCGGTCGACTCGTTACTCGCTGCCGAGGCGTACGCGCTGTATTACCTGCCGATCAACGCCGCGAAGGTCGCCCACCTTGCGCCTCTCGTGCAGTCGCCGAAGCGCTGCTTGAAGGTTCTCGATTTCGGGAGTGGTCCGGGCACGGCGCCGCTGGCTCTGCTCGCCACGATTCCAAACAACCTTGAGGTGGTTTGCATTGAGCGCTCTGCCCCAATGCGGGCCGTGGCGGAGCGGCTCCTGAAGAGCTGGAAGGGCAGCAGCACCCTCTCATCCCTCGCGCTAACACCGTCGCTGCCGCAAGACGGCGAGCTTTTCGATGTCATCATCGCCGCGAATTCGCTCGCGGAACTCGGGCAGAAGGATGCAGATGCGCTGCTCAAGCGCCTGCTCGCCTTGCTGGGCCCTCAGGGCTTTCTCATCATGCTTGAGCCGGGACAGCCGAGGCACACCCGCAGACTGATGGAGATCAGGGACTCTCTGATCAAAGATATTACTCCGCTCTTCCCGTGCACTCGCAGCTCACGGTGCCCGATGCTGGCGTCCTCAGAGACAGACTGGTGCCACGGCTCTCTTACCTGGAGCCAGCCTCCCCTGAGCCGCCAGCTCGACTCTCTGCTCGGCTTCAACAAGCACCGCATTAAGTACTCAGCCTTCGTCTTCCAGCGCGGTGGGGAGCTCAAGCAAGGCGTAAGAGTGATTGTTCCAGCCGAGCGCACTCGGCGCGGAATCGAGATCACGGTGTGTGGGGAGGATTTCTACGGTCCGGTACGGATCAAGAAAGGACAACGGTCGGACGAAACGCGCGCACTCGAGAAGGCCGCTGTTTTTGACCGAGTCGAGCTATCAGAACCGCCGCAGGCTGAGCTGTCGGCGTCGGTGGCAACTACTTCAAGGGAACTGTAACCTGGGTAACTCCTGCAGCTATCCGCAGCCAGCCAAGGCCAAATGCCTCGCAAGCCGCTTAATAAAACCGCATTTGTTAGCATAACCGGCTGTTTTCTCAGCGCTAAAGGAAATGGGAGATAACTGTCATGAAGATCTCAAGATATGCCGACCCTTTACCTTGCCAATAACAAGGCAGGGGAACTGTTTCGGGATTCTGGGGAAGGAATGCCTAGTAAGCTCCAACTTAAAACGCTCTCAGCGTCAGGCGAGCTGTTAAATGTCATTAACTGCTCTGCAGGCAGGATCAGTGTGTTCCGTGGCAATACGCCCGCGGACCTTCGCCCTTTTCAGCGCGCACTGATCGGGATCTCGGGCAAAGAGAAAATGGTTGTTGCTGTAGATGGCGGTGACTACAACCACGATAGCCACAACGTTGTGGGGCTCGGCGAGGCGCCTCCGCACGCAGGACTGACTGTCCGGGAGTTTTTCGCAAAAGCTGGCGTGCGCGACGCCGCACTCGAAAGCCTCCTCAACTCGCACGGACTAGAGTCAACTGCCGAAACAAAAGTGTCTGCTCTCTCCCCAGACCAGGAGCGCAGAGTGCGCATCCTCGTTGCTGTCTCTCAGCCAGACAAGGCGCTCATAATCAACGAGCCGTTTGAGGTTCTCACCAGCCAGTGGAAGGAGCGATTTGCGGAGGTGCTGCTCGACTTCGCACGCGCCAAAAATGGCCTGATCGTAATCCCCAGTTTGTCGTACCGCCCTGACTCCTGGATCGACAACTCACTCATCGCCCGCATCGAGGTTGGCCAGTCGATACAGCGCACCATCGGCTTCGGACAGGCAGGCTCAGAGGCTAACCAGATGATGGAAGACCTCAAGCGTCGCTTGCGGGAAGAGAACGCGGAGGAGGGCAAGGGCGCGCGAAATGCGGCTTTTGCTGCAGGAGCCGGAGCGATGCTGCCGGGCACCGATGCCGGAGGCGAGCCTCCCTCGGACCTCGCAATGATTAAGTCGTGGCTCCTCGGCAGTGAGAGCAAGACCTTCAAGCTGCTGAGCACTCTCTTCGCCGCCGCTATCGGCGTCGGAAGCGCGGTCGTCATAATGAATGCAACCCAGCAGGACGCAGCGACCAGCAAGCCGCAGACTGTCGCCGCCGTGCAGCCTCTCGCGCAGGGCGAGAAACCGAAGCAGTCGTCCACGAACGCTATTGAGAAGGCTCTTGAGCCCCCGAAGCAAGCGGCGAATACCGGCGATGTCAGCAAAGTCTCTCCTCCCGTGAAGGTGCGCTTCGTGCTCGATGACTACCCGGAGGTGATCCGCGCCTCAGTTATCGAGACCTCTCACGGCACCGTCGGCGAGGTCGCAGAGCCAGAAGAGCAGCAGCCGACACAGCCTGCCAACAGCGCCAAGAGCGGCAATCTCTACAGCCTCCTTGAGAAGGCTGGGTCCGAATCCTCAGGCGGTGGCTCAGCTTCGCCTCCGCCCCCAGTCGAAGAAGAGGAGCCGGAGTACGCGGAGGAGCCGTTTGAGGCAGATGAGCCGCAAAATCAGGCCGAAGAAGATCAGAAGCGCGAAGAGATCCGGGCGAAGTTCTTGGAAGCGATCCGGGCAGCCGCCGAGAGGCGTGAAGCTGCTATGGATGAGGAATAGACGCTCCTCCTTGAATTGCCGCAGCTAAATGCGCAAGTCGGAACCAGGAGGGCTCATAGCGGCCCGCTCCTTACTCTCTCCTCAACTCGTCCTCCTTCTCCTGCACTTGCACTAGATTCTACGTCCTAATCCGTTTTTTCCGAAACGAATAGCGTAAGCAATCCGCGGAAATGAGCTGATTATGAGCAGGAAGCGGTGCCGGTGAGTATTTTACTCAACGAGGAGGGAGATAGAGCTAGCTCGGTTCATCCACGATACCGGCGCGAGAGCGGAAATCCCGGTGGTGTGCAGATATGACCTCAAATACCTCTTCCGGCGTATCCACGATGTGAATCATGCTGAAATCTTTCTCGCCTACGAGCCCGCGGCCAAGAGGAACCTGCTTCATCCAGTCTATCACTCCGTTCCAAAACTCCTTCTCCAAGAGCACGATCGGACGGGGAGTAGCGTGCTTCACCTGAATGAGCTGCCAGACGAAGAAGAACTCCAGCATCGTCCCAATTCCACCTGGTGTGCAGACGACGGAGTGCGAGAGCCGGATAAAGTCGTCCAAACGCGATGAGAACTTGTGGTGATGCCGCTTAATATCGAGATGCTTGTTCGGCTCAGGCTCAAACTCAAGCTGGATCGAGAGTCCATAGGAAAGGCTCTTGGTTTTCTTCTCCTCGCGGCCGAGGCGTGCGCCCTTGTTGGCTGCCTCCATGAGGCCCGGGCCGCCGCCGGTGAGAACATCTATCCCCTCCCAGCTCAAGAAGCGCGCAAGCTCAAACACGTCGTTGTACGCCTTGGTTTCCGGCTTGATCCTGGCGCTGCCGAAGATGCACACGCGGTAGAAGCGGTCCTCATCGAGCTTGCGAAGCTCATCTTCGATCACCATCGCGCGCTGGTAGAGGAGCCTCAGCCGCTCGTCGAGGTGCTTCCGGCGCTCTCCTCGGCTGCCGCGTCCCGGAGAACGGACCCCCGGCACTCGTGGGGTCCCGTCTCTGCTGGAATGAGGCTTCGGGCTTCGCCCGCGTGAAGTGATGGAATTTCGCCCTTTACTGCGTGTCATAGTATTTTGAGTCGCCCAACGGTAGCCGCTACAGATGCCCCATGCAACCGAGAGTATCACAGTGCTGTGGCGTGGCGTAGCTGCCTCGGCTCATTTGCTGGTTTACTTTCCCCCTCGCCCGCCCTAACGTACCGGATAGAGAGAACAGGGTAGCGTAGGAAGGTCATAATGCTCATCTGTGGAGTTGACGAAGCCGGTCGTGGTCCCCTTGCCGGGCCGGTCGTAGCCGCGGCGGCCGTGTTTGACGAGGGCTTCCAGCACCCCGACATTAAAGACTCAAAAGCCATGAGCGCGAAACAACGCGACGCGCTCTTCGAATACATCCAGAAGACAGCGCGTGCTTGGTCGATTGTGGCCGTGGGCCCCCGCAGGATTGAGGAGCTCAACATCCTGCAGGCAACTAAGCTCGCGATGAAGCTCGCGGTGGAGCGTGTAGAGGCTGACTTGGTGCTAATTGACGGCAATCAGCCGATCTCATGCCGGTTCCCGCAGCGTACGGTTGTCGGCGGCGACCGGCTGCACGTGCAGATATCGGCGGCGTCTATCTTGGCGAAAGTGTGGCGAGATCGGCTCATGGAGGCGCTCGGTGAGCGCTATCCTGGGTACGGCTTCGAGAAGCACTCCGGCTACCCGACACCGAGCCACAAGAAAGCGATTCTGGAGCTCGGCCCATGCCGTGTGCACCGCAAAACGTTCGCCGGAGTAGCTGGCATCTCAAAGCCCTCCGAAAATTCGGACAGCGTCTTGCACACGCCTATCGCCGTGTAGTCTCACAAATCGAAGTAGGCGCGTGGGGAGAGCGGGCTGCTTGTCGCTACCTGGCCGAGCGGGGCCTGATCCCGATCAAGCGCAACTGGCACGCTGGCCGCCTTGAAGCCGACGTCGTTCTGGTCGACGGAAGAACGATCGTAGTCGCAGAGGTAAAGACCAGGCACAAGCGATTTATGCGGCATCATCCAGCCGTATCAGCGATAACAAACGAGAAGTATATCCACCTAGAGCGGCTCGCAGCGAGCTTCATGCGCAACAACGGCCCGCTGTGCCGCCGTTTCAGGCTGAGGGAGATCAGAATCGACGCCGTCGAGATCTACTACGAGCCGCGCAGGTGGAGCTTGCGCAAAGTGTCGAAGATCACATGGCACCGGGGCCTGGAGGGCCGTACCAGCCCGGCACGAAGCTCTGCACTGAGGCGCTGCACAACGTAGTTCTTGTCCTCAAGGCTCGTGCAGCCGAACGGTCCCCAAAGCCCCCGCCTAACAGGGGTATCTCCGCCTATGCCTACATCCGTTTCTTACCAAAACCACCAGCTTCAGGGCGTTCGGCGCAGCTGTTGGCCCTTGCTCTGGAAGTGCCCCTGCTTTTCGACTACAACCGGGCCATGCTCAAGCCTGACGACAAGCCAAAACCCGCTCCAGCGATCGTTTTGCCCTCGTTGTTCGACACGCCTCTGTCCGGCAGCTCCCGTTCCTGTGAGCTGAGCCCTTCGCAATCAGCAGGACTGCAGAAGCTCGCAAAGCTCTGGGCGAAGGTCATCTCGCAGCTTGAGCCGGTGCTCGAGCGCAATCGGCCGGTGCTGGGCCCCCTCTTAGACGAATTCTCTACCAGCCTCTTCAAAGCTGGCCTGCCGTTTGTCGCCCCATGGCCTGCGCTCGCTGCCAGCTCCAAGCGGCTTCTGAAAGCAGAGTCAGTTGACGCTAAAGAGATTCGATCGCTCTTCAACGGCCTGCACGAAATCGCACTCCTCGGCTCACTCCTCGGCGCGTACGGGGTCGGTCCCTTTCTTTCGCGCAGCGTGAAAAACCTCTCGTTACTCCATACCCCGGCGACTCTCCTCGCCGCCCCACTACAGCGGGTGTATCGACACCAGCTGACGCTGGACGCTGTAAACGCGCAGCTTTCGGCCGCAGGGTTAGGCCCTCTCTCCGCAGGCTCATTCTCGCCTTCCCTGCCCACCGCCCTCAAGCGCTCGCTCGAAAAAGTATCTAGCAGCGGGGCTCCGCTGCACGCCAAAGAGCAGCGCGTCGTTGAGGAGTCGCTTCGAATCATCGCCAACCCTGGGGAGAAAATTGTGATCGCGACGAGCAGCGAGCTGGCATCCCCGCTCGCTGCGCGGCTGCGGGCAGCGCTCAACGGCGCCCCTCCAGGATTTGTGCGCGAAGCTGGGCGCGATCTTGTCAGCACATCCCTAGCGGAAAAAGGATCACACGCGCAGGTCATCGTCATGCCTGTAGCTGAGCTGCTCTCCCTTTCCGCTGATGATATCTCCCGTCTCTTCATCTTCTCTCCACTGGTGATTGAGTCGGATCGAATGCACAGCGTACCGCGCGAAGTTATCACCCGATGCAGAGCCCACTTTAGCTCCGCGCAGGTCGAGATTCTGCGCTCTGAGTCGCCACTGTTTGCCGTAGAGCGGACCTTGCACGATGCGATGCTCGCTGCGCCAGAGCCGGCTGCTGCGTCTGAGTCGGCACGACAGACGGTCGAAGCTGGTACCCACCCACCGGCTGCCGCCGAGCCGCCTGCAGGGAGCCCGCCAGGTCGCGCGCGAAACACTATCGCTGTTGCTCTGCCCAAAGCGCGCGAGAAGCTCCTGTTTGACGATGCGACGATGCAGTCGCTCGCACCACCGCCACCTCCGGCACCAACCAGGGTGCCTCCCCCGAAGGTGGACCGAGCGTCTCTGCCAACTACCGTGGAACAGCTCAATGAGGCGCTGGGAATTGCCCTCGTCAAGCCAACCCTGACGCCCCGCCCTGACCAGCTGCAGCGGCTCTTTGAGATGCTTGAGAGCGGACACCTCCGTTGGATGATTAAAGCCCCAACTGGCTTCGGAAAAACACCCTTCGCCTGCCTCGTCGCCGCAGTCATCCTAGGCGACTCGCCGCGCAGGCCGGCCGAGACGCGCCGCGGCCGCCGACTCGTGTACGTCACCCCAAATGTGGACCTGTGCGAGCAAGTAAAGCGCGAGATCTTAAAGTTTCTGGACCTTCAAGACTCCGACATCGCGATCCTCAACGGCGAAGTCTCCGCAAAACAGCGCCGCGCAATCCTCGCAGACAAGGGAAACAAGATCCTTGTTGGCACTCCGGAAACCCTGCGCAAAACGCTTGCTGCGGCGAAGGAGGCTGATGGGTTCTCCTCGCTCTCCGCTATGATCATCGACGAGTTCCAGGGAGCTGAGGGAGACCACCCGATGGCGCTCCTGACGCGCGACGCAGAAGCTGCCGGCGTCCCGATCCTGGTGCAATCGGGCACACCGGCGCGCGACGCGGAGGACCTGGGCGAGAAGCAGCAGCTCGTCTCGCTTAAAGGGGTGCTCGTGCCAGAGACCTTGCAGCCGCTGAAGAACCACGAGCTGCTAAATTCGTTTCTGCCTGAGAGGCTCAAGTGGCTGGTCGAAGAGCTGCACGGGTTCTCGTTCCAGCCGTACATCGAGTGCCGGGAGCAGATTGCAAACGCCAAGTCCCTCGTGCGCCAGATGCTCGGGGAAGAGACCCCCACCCTCTTCCCCAGCCGCATCTACCTCACTCGCAAGCCACACATGGAGAGCTTTGGCCCACCCAGCTCGCAGTCCTTCAAGAAGCTCAAGGCATCTGCACAAGAGCTTCGGGCAACCGTACGCGAGCGTCAGGCCAACCTGCGGGAACAGGGACTTCAGCTTTGTGAGCGCGGCTCTCAGGCCCTAACTGAGATAAACTTCGCCTCGCTCAACATCGCCCGAATGTCGAGCCTCGTGTCGCGCACGAACCTGCTGGCCGCTGCCGGCTCCTTCGCCTTTCTGCACGACTTTGCATCAACATGGATTCAGCGCTGGCTTGAGGCTCCGCGCCGCCTCGGCGCTTTTCCGGCGTTTCAGGACTTCTTTAGAAATCCGCACTTCCGTGCAGTGATCCGCGCTGTTGCGGAGGGCACTCCGTACATTCACCTGTTGCAGTCGGCCACCTGCGCTGATGCGCTAAAGGCTGCCTTCGGGCTCCCTGACGCGGGTATCCCGGACTCACCGCAGCAGCGCAAAGCCCTCTTCCTCGACCTTGCCCTGCTTGAGATGTCGAAGCGCGAAACTCTCGACCACCCGAAAGAGGCACAGCTCTTTAGCCGTATCGAGGAGCTGCAGCGCCTCGGGCAGGCCCGTGGCATCATCGTTTTCGCTGAGCCACGCTACCTGACGAAGCACCTGGCACTCCGGCTGCACCACCGCTTCACCTCAAAAGGAATCCGTACAGCTTTCATCACAGGCGAAGGCGACGGCTTTGCAGATCGGCTGCTCGCGGATCTTGAGAGCGCTCGGGCCGGCGCAGCCCGCGGGACAAAAAACACTCTCGGCTCATGGGAGGAGATCCGCGCCGCGTTCCAGCGCCAGCCGGGTGAGCCCGGCGAGCGAGTGGAGATCCTCGTGGCAACCAGCCGCCTCGCAGTTGGGCACAACCTATCCGCAGCGGCAGAGGCCCACATCTACTCGATGCACGCCGATGCGCAGAAGCTCATCCAGCAGGTCGGGCGAGTCGGTCGGCCAGACGGAGAGAACTTCTTCGGACGAGTTGGGCAGTGCTTCTACCATGTGACCCGTAACACCTCCGAGTGGCACCTCTTCCAGAGCGCTATCAAGAAGTACCAGTGGATGCGCACTGCCCTGGGGGCGTCTGAGACCTGGCCTGAGCCGGGCGCCGACGGAGCTGCTAGCGCTTCGGAATCGGGTGCTTGAGAATTGAGAGCAGCCCAATTGTGGAAAGCGGCCACTCGCTCTTAACGTCCGCCGGCGCATCCGGGCAGAGCGGAGCCTGGTTGCACCCCTGACACCGCCCCTCGTCCAGCCCATTGGGCGCCCAACGGGAGAGTGCCGAAACGGGGGGTGAAATGCTCGAGAACTTCCCAACCTTCGCAATCAGCCGCTGCCGAAGCGTGTGAACGAAGGCGTCCAGGTCTAGGTCAGCAGCGCAAACTGGCCTGAAGCGACGCGGCGCCGAGAGCTCCTCGCCTGATAGGTACACGTCCCCGAGAAAGATCATGTCTGCTGTCAGCTCAGTCGGCAGCTTCGGGACCGGCCGCCCTGAGCGCTCAAAGGCGCGCCGTATCTCTGGCTCAAAGCGCTGGAACACGTCGCGATAGCGCTGCATGAGGTAGAGCGCGTAGTGCTTGAGCTGTGTGGTGTGCTCGTCTTGAGCCACGAGCGCCGGCCGTCCCGAGTGCTCATCAAGGGCATTCGTCTTCCAATCCATCGCAACCAAACGAGGGCGCCCGTCGGGAGCAAACGACAGGTAGACAAAATCCAGGACCGCTTTCACCCGGAACGTGAAATTTGCGGAAACGCCCCGCTGAGCTAGCTCTGGCACCGGAGGGTTCCTTACCGCTGCCTCTATCTCATAGTACGGAATAGAGAGCCCGCCCATGCTCAGGAGCTGGAACGGATCCTGCTTAAAGTACGCGACGTTTTTCTCCTCCACTTCGAGGATCAGTGCCGGGTCGACGCGCTGTAATCCCCCCGCCGGCACCAACGCACGTGGGTCGTGACGAAAGACATCAGCGCGGTCGAGGTACATCACCTCGTGCCAGTTCACCAGCGCCTGCCGCAAGTTCTCCTTGCAGCGCTCGAACTTTCTCGCATCGGGCGAGCTCTCTGGAAGAACAACGTGGGCCGGATTGTTGCTGCCAGCGAGCTCCGCCTTGAGCTTTACATGCTCCCGAAACCTGGGATGATCGCGATCAGCTCGGCCGTTCGGGAAGCTCTCGCTCCAAGAGTCCCCCTCCATAAAGCTGAAGCGCTCAAGCACCGATTCAGAGATGCGGTCAAATTCGTACGGCGTCTGGCTCTTGAGGACTCGCCCCTCTGGGTTAAGCTTTTCGCGGTGCGCGTCGAGCACTCGGCGGATACCCTCGTGCACAACCGTTCCAAGGCCATTCATGTAGGAGGATAACGAGCGCAACAGCCGCTGCTCACGCTCGTCGATGCCGGGAGCGAGCCCGCTTCCAAGGAACCATGCCCGCTCGCAGCTTTCCTGCAGCATCAAGCTGGTGTGCGACTCGTCGAGAACTGCATTGAACACCCCTTTGGGCTTTACTTCAGCGGGAGCCGATCCGGATTGAGGCGCCGGCAGCTTGAGCCCAAGCTGATCGAGGGTAAGGCTGCCTCTCCCAGAGATGCTCGTAGCTTGATTTGCTGCCTTGCTGGCTCCCGACACAACGTGCTCCGCACAACGAAATGACGGCGCAATCCTTACCAGGCTTTCCCCCTCATTTCCAAGAAAAGGGGATCGTGAGTCGGTTTGAGATCGAATTGGAAGGGTCTTGAGAGGTGAGCGGAAAATCTAATCTACTGAACGAGCCGAATTCGGGTCTCAAGCTGCTGCTGAGGCGCTTGGTAAGAGCTGTTGCGCTCTCCGCGCAGGGCGACGGGCCCGGTGAGGAAGACGCGTGACGGGCAGCTCTCGCTTACCCCAGGCTGAATTCGAACGCGGAACTCTTCGCCGCTCGGCTGCATGATTGATTGAACAGCGCGCGACCTGCCGTCGTGCAGGGCTAGGGCTAGCGCCACAGCCGCCGTTCCGGAAGCGGTCTCGTTGTAGCACGTGTCACTCCCCCGATAATAAGAAACTGGGCGAATGCTGAGGCTCTCTTGCTCTCTCTTCCACCATGCAATCCCGACGATGGGATGTGAGTAGAGGTCGAGCTGCTTTCGAACCGCTACGATGTGCCGAAAGATTGCGAGCCGGGACTCAGAGAACGGCGCCTCATTCTCGTCAATGAGAACCTGTGCAAGACCCGGCCGGATCACCACATCACAGCGACATTCCCGGTTGTCCAGCACTAGCGGAACGGCTCGCTCAATGCGCGCGCCCGACATGCGCATCATCTCTAGCTCCACCTGCCACTCGCCGCCAGAAGCCCAGACAATGGACTGGAGCACCTCTCGGCTGCCAGAAAATTCAAATGGGATATGAAGGCACTCCCGGTTGACCGAGATGCGATCCCATCGAACAAAAGGAATCGCCTCGCGATTGCTGCAGAAGAGATCTGCCAGCTGTGCCGCCACTGAGCGCGCAGTGTTCGGGCTAAACCCCCCGCCCACCATCTGCAGCCGCACAGCAGCTTGCTTGCTCCGCGGCCGCTCAAGGAAACCTCCCTGCTGGAAGTGCCCGTAGCGTGACCGGATAATCGCCTGTGCGCGCTCGTAATCGTTGCGCTTGATTCTGCGATTCGCAAAAACGAAGGTGTCGTTGCCACCCGGATAACAGTCAAAGAGCAGCGAGCTCTCGTCAAATACCACGGTATAGAGGTCATCCATGCTTAAGGTCTCCGGGAAGGCGCTGGCACGGTAGCGGATCTGCCGGAGAAAAGGGACCGGAGGAGAGTTCAGGCGAGGATTCAGAACGGAGACGCCCCTCCCAATCCAGCTCAATCGTACAGCTCCGGCCCTCAGGTGGCTTCAACATCCCCTACCGGCTATACTCCCACAGATGTCGACCGATGCCCTCCACGAGCTCCCTCCCCCCTGCCAATCCTGCGGCAGGCAGCCGCGCTACTGCGTGTGTGAGTTCGCTGCACCAATAACCACTAAAACGAAGCTCCTCATACTACAGCACCCGCAGGAGCCTGGGGTCGACATCGGCACCGTTCCGATCATCACCGCCTGCTTCCCCGACGCCATCGTCCGCACCGGACTATCGTGGGCCAACCTCAAAAAGGCGCTAGGACGAGAAGCCGAGAACCAGCGCTGGGGCGTGCTCTACCTCGGAAGCGTTCACGTAGAGAACCTTCCGAACGACCGCTCGCTCTTCGTCGTCAACAAGAACGGCGAGCCGCGTCCCGATCAAGACGAGGTTCTCAAGCGGCTTGAAGGCTTCATCGTGCTCGACGGAACCTGGAGCCAGGCGAAGACACTGTGGTGGCGAAACGCTTGGCTGCTCAAGCTGCCGCGTCTTGTGCTGAAGCCAAAGAGGCGCTCTCTCTACGACCGGATCCGGAAAGAGCCTCGGAAAGGATGCCTCTCAACTGTTGAAACCGTAGGCGAAGTTCTTGCGGCTATGGAACGCCGAAGCGACATTCAGGAGTCATTAGATAAGCCCCTCTCTGAGCTCGTCGAGCGGCTCGCAAAACACAAGCCGTCACGCCCGCGCCCGCAGCGGCGCCACTGGCGCAGAAGGTAACTCGGGCTGTTAAAGCCCCCTCTCGCGCGCGTAGCGCTCAGCATCCTCAAGATCCTGAGGCGTGTCGACCTCGATGCACGGCTCAACCTGATCCCTCGGCACAATGTGCGCCCTGATCCCGATTCCATGCGCCAGAGCCCTGAGCTGCTCAAGCGACTCGCGCTGCTCCGTGAAAGCCTTAGGCAGTCGCGAGATCACATCGAGCGTTTCACGCCGAAAGATGTAGAGCCCCATGTGCTTGTAGCCCAGAGGATTCTCGGCTGTGACACCCTCCACGCCTGGGAAGTTGCGCCAATGCGGAATCGCTGCGCGTGAAAAATACAGGGCTCGCCCGGACTCTCCCAGAGCGATCTTCACCGTAGCAGCCCTATTGAACTCCTCCAGAGAGGTAATCGGCGTTCCGATAGTCGCCATGCCGAACCCAGCATCAGCCGAAGCAAGCGAAGCCACCACGCTGTCTATCACTGCAGGGTTTACGAAGGGCATATCCCCTTGGATATTCGCAACGAGATCAAACGAAGCCCCCTGAGCTTCGAGCAGCGCGCAAGCCTCCGCCACTCGATCGGTCCCGGTCTCGTGAGACGAGCTCGTCATCACGCAACGCATCCCTTTCTTCGAGCACTCTGCCGCGATCTCTTCGTTGTTCGTTGCGACGACGAGGGTAGTAACGCGCTTGCTGCGAGAGGCCTGAAGCCACACCCGCTCAACGAGTGTCTTGCCGTGAATAACCTTCAGCGGCTTGTTCGGAAAACGGCTGCTCTCTAGCCGAACCGGGATAACTCCAAGACAAGTAACCGATCCCTCTTTCATATTCGCCCTCAAACGCTGCCTAGTCCCTCGCTCTTGTTAACAGGCACGTGCACGTTCCCGAAACCGATAAAAATACGGGAGAATTGCTCTGTAGAAAAGGCGTTGTATCCCGAATGAGGTACTAACCGGCCGTTTTCTTCCTCATCTTTGTCCTAGTCTTCTTCTTTCTCTTTCTCCTGCACTTGCACCGCCTCCTGCTCATAATCAAGAAATGCCGTGGGCTTCCCCTGAACATGCCCGGAAAGAGAGCGGAGGAGGACGAGGAGTCGGGTGCAAGTGCAGGAGGAAGACTAGGACGAGGACGAGGAATGAAATGAAACAGCTACGACTTGAATTGACACCGCAGACGTTTTCTACAGCGCAATGGAGGAAGGATTATATACAAAGAGATCGGCGAGGGCAGAGAGGCCAAAGGCAAACCCAAGCATACCCCCCTCGCTGCTCTCGCTGACCTCTTTGTTAATATTCCCCGTTTCGATCCTGACGCGAGTATCGCGCTCTAGGTGTTTCTATCCCCTCAAACCTGCCGTCACTGCTCTCTGTGGATCGCGATCTTTGGCGCATTTTTATCGGCTTCGGGAACAGCTCCGCCTCCGCCCCTGCAACACTCGTTCTGTAACTCCCAAGTCCCGGCACTACCGCTTAACCATCTCCGTCCCCGTCTTCCCGCTTCCAACTTCCTGGTACTCTACATCACCATCACGAGCCACGAGGAAGTGCGGCTGCCCTGCGGGCACGAGGTACGAGTCACCCGCATGAGCGGTAACGAGCGTGCTCTCATCAAATGACTCACCGAAGCCTATCGAAAGAGTGCCCGAGAGAACTGTTGTCAGCCGCACGTCCGGGTGCGTGTGCGGAGGAAGCTTACTACCAGCCTTGAGCTTGACGCGCAGAGCGTAGAGCCCTGAGCCGCTCTCGGAGCCGATAGCCCAGGCCGCTGAGAGACCTGGAATCGCGGGAGGTCCGGAGAAAGTCAGGCTCTCCTGCTTCACTATGCTCGGAGACGATCCTTTCTCCTCGGCCTCAGCGGAGGGGAGTGAACCCAATGTGACAGCTAGGGCGACCGAGAGGAGAGTAGCGGCAGATTTAGTTCGCATACGAGCGGTTCTACAGCTTGCTGGAACTCGTCACCACCCAGCCTTTTGGGCCGCTAGCTGCCTGGGGTAGAACCAGGATAACTACCTAGAAGGACTAAGAGGAGTAGTAATCAAGGGGCGAATCTGTCTTTTAGGGTTCATTTTAGGAGGGATCGCCCATAACTGTTAATTGGTGAGCAAGGAATGGATTCCAAGCTCGAAGGTTCAGAACCCACAAGTGAAAGGATCTCACATGAAGTGGTTTCTTGTTTTGACGGTCGTTTGCATCGTAATCGGTCGGGGAAGGAAAGAGTCTCCTGTTCAGGTGGCAGCACCCGTACAGCCTCAGCCTTCTCCTGCTATCGCCAAGGCCCCTGATTGTGACAAGCCGGAGCAATTCCTCTGGTCTGTCATGATTGGTGATCGAAACTATTCGGTTTGGGTCAAGCTTATCGCTGCCATCACCTTTATCGGTGGTCAGGTAGCAATCGAGCTTATTAAGTCTTGGAGATAGCTAAACGGGTGTGAGCAAGCTTTAAGGTTAAATACCTTGGACCACCTTGCTCACCACCCTTTGCAAAGAGCCCTCGCAGAGGACCATTTGGTGGCCACAAATGGGGAGTTCAGAACAACATTACTCCGCTCGGTAACCCCCTCAAACCGCTGCCGCAGATCTCCTCTGAACCCTGCTCCGAAAACAGCGCCTCAGAAACAGGCGTTTTTAATAGCAATTGCAGGCTGTTAGCCTACTATTCACAATCCCCAATCCTGAGCAAACAGAACTCTAACCATTGGAAACTGTAATAAGATTTCCCCTCATGTTACCAAGGGGTTGTCGTAAGCGGAGTAACAACCGCCGAAAGGCAATTTTTGAAGTAAGAAAACTATGTCCACAGAAATCATGGATATCATTCAACACCGAGCAGTCACTTTCGTTCTGCTCTTCCTCATCTGCTGCTGCATCGTCCGTCAGCGCCGCTACTGGAGAGAGCTCCAGTCAAACCGTCCTTCTACTTCGGTTCGCATCGGTTACAAGCTCGCAACAGCATCAGCGATTATCGGTCTCGCAGTAGCGTTCGGTGTTAACAGCGCTGAAGGCTGGAAGATCTACGGAGCCGTGGTGCTCATGCTCTCCTTCTTCTGCGTGAAGATTAGCTTCTCGCCGGCCATCCTGGCAGTAACGATCGGAATCGTGCTGGTTCAGCATGAGCTCACCGGCTCTGTTAACTTCATCGATGTGTGGCTCGGTGTTGCTAGCGCAGTAATGTGGCGCTTCCCGGAAGATGTTCGCGCAGTATACGCAGCGATCTCCTTCCTCTGGGTTATCTCCACGTTCCTCCGCACGACAGATGCAGCCGCAGCTGAGACACCAGGCGATCTCGACCCGATCTCCGACGCGATCTCAACCTTCGGCAGCTAGTCGGCTGACGAACTGAAAAGAGCCGCTCCTGGCGGCCTCTTATCAAAACGTAAAGCAGCGAAGCAGTGAAAAACTCTTCGCTGCTTTTTTATTGCCTGTTACCAAACGCGCTGATTATCGCGACTCCCCAGGCGCATCGCCTCTCTTCTGGCCAGCCTCGATGACCTCAAGCTCCTCCGCCACGATGCGCTGAAAGTCCTGCATGGTAACTCGCCCACCCCAAACCACGCCGATGGCTGCAGCCTGGTTGTTGAAAACGTGAGCTACGTACGGAGCCAAGTCGCCGTATCGGCGCATCACATGCCAGCAGAAAGCTCCTAGGAGGAACTGTGGCAGGGGAACCACATCCAGGCTCAATCGAACCCCCGGCGCCACTTCAACGCTGGAGCCTGCCGGTCCGTGGGTAGATAGATTGTGAATAGCCGCAAACAGCAGAGCGCTCGGAACCCCCACATTCCACTGCGTGCCCTCCCGGCTGAGGAACATGTTCGGCATGATCCGAAAGATGGATTCCTCGGCGAACGGACCAGTGATGGCTACCGTCGAGTAGATCCGGTATGCCAGGAAAGGATCTTTTTCAAATAGCTCTACCGCCTTTACGACGCTGCTCTTCGGCACCTCTCGCACCTTGAAGCCAGAATTTCCGATCGGCAGTTGGAGCCGACGGCACGCTACCCCCAGAGCAAACTGTCCACCCTGAAAGAGCACGGCCTCCCAAGCAAACTTCCACCCATCCTCAAGACGGAAGAGTCTGTGCTCCACTGGCTCGGCACCCTGCTTCAATCGCGCGTCAGCGCTGACCGAATACAGCAGGGAGGTCCACGCAGCTGCCGTAACAGCACCGGCGCCTAATGCCGCAATCGCATCACGCCGCGACACGGGTCGGGCAGCTGATCTCGCAGCGAGCTCAGACACTCGCTCGGCATGCAGCCTCTCAAGGGCATGTTCGCGCGCCTGGGAAAGGATCTTTGAATCCGGAATGCTCAAGGACTCTTCGCGTGAGGCGCTAGCAGAAAGATCGTTTGAGGGCGCTGGATTCATGGGGCATCAGAGTACCAAAACGTGGGGGCAAAGAGAAAACCTGGGCGCGTGGAGAGAGGGAATCGAATTGCTTAAAAGGGCGCTATCTTGGGGCTTTACGGGCCTAAAAAACTCTTGCGATTTTGAGGGGTAATCGGGCGAATGAGGCGAATTAGCCAAGAGATTTCATACCGAATGTAACCCTGAGTACGTTCGGGAGGTGGTGGAACCGATGGTCGGTTTTACTGCTTTTCACTCTTAGGGAGATAACGATGGCTACTCTTTCCAAGGCTCTCGAGTACCTACTAATTGGTGCCGTTTCTTGTGGCTTCGGGGCGTTCGTCCTTTGCGCAATGCCTCCTGGTTCCGGAAGACTGCAGCTTCTGGTGTGCTTTGGAGGAGTCACCTTAATGACGTCGGCTGCGATCGGCTCGACGTTGATGAAGGACTGACTCTTGGAGGAGCAGCGTATCACATAAAGGTGATATCGGTTCTGCCCCCTCCCGAACGTGTGCTTGTGATTTAGTTCCTCTTCCTCTGTCGCGCATGCAGCTCGGCTCTTGGGGCTGGGTGCTCTTTGCTGCTACACTCTCCTAGCACTCTCCTGCGGCTTTGACTGCGCGCCTCGCACGGCGGCAGCTCGTTGAGGCGTAGGCTTTTCGTTACCCTCCGCTGCCAACGTTGCCTTATGCGCCGACTGCTTCTCTCGTCTGCACTACTTTTCAGCTCCTGCGTTACAAATCCCCAACCCCCGCTCGCCACGACGCAGGGAAGAAATCCTCGCAACATCATCCTCGTCATGGGCGATGGCCTAGGCCCGCAGCAGCTGGGAATTCTCTCTGCGTTCGGAAGAATAGACCCAGAGAGCAATGAAGGCTTTCGCGATCTCGCGGAGAGCTCGGTGATCGGAGTTCACCTGCCATTTTCAGAGGACTCGGTTGTCAACGACTCAGCGTGCTCGGCAACTCAGCTCGGCTCAGGGTGCTCGTGTCTGCCGCAGCAGGTAGGAGTAGACAGCCACGGCGCTCCCTGCCCTTCGTTTATTGAAGTTGCACAGAAGCTTGGCATGAAAACCGGAGTGGTCTCGGACACCCGGCTGACGCACGCCACTCCAGCATCCTTCTCGGTGCACGTAGAGAACCGCGGCAGCGAGCCTGAGATAGCAGAGAAGATCGCTGCTTCCGGGATCGACCTGCTGCTCTCTGGCGGGCTCTCGTTCTTCCTTCCGAAAGATAGCGCGGCAGCGCTGCCGGCCGACTGTGCTGCGCTTAAAGCGCCCAGCGTCAGAGCCGACTCGAACGACCTGCTCGGGGACTTTTCAACGCGCGGTTACTCCCTGGTGTGCAGCCGCAGTGGTCTGCGCGCTGCCTCACAATTGCCCCTGGTTGGCCTCTTCGCCCCAAACGAGATGCGCGAAGCGTTCTCGGAAGGAGCTGGCAGCGAACCAACACTTGAGGAGATGACAGAGCGGGCGCTTGATCTGCTCAAAAACCCGAACGGATTTGCGCTCATGGTCGAAGCCGGCCAGATCGACTGGGCTGGCCACGACAACGATGTGGGGTGGCTGCTCGCAGAGATGCGGCGTGCAGACCGGATGCTACGAATTATTAACGAGTTTGCCGAGCGCAACCCTGACACGCTCGTGCTTGTGACTGGCGACCATGAGACTGGCAGCTTCGGCTTCTCGTACCGGAAAGCGAGCAAAGACGAGGCACCTGACGCGAAGCGACACGGCACACATCTTCACTTTGCAGACGCCGACGATCTGCGCTCCGTCGCTCGCGCTCGGCGCTCAAACCGCGACACCCTGCGCGAGTTCTTCTCGCTCCCTGACGAGAAGCGCTCTGCCGAGACACTTGCTCGCCTAGCCTCACATGCCTCTGGACATCCGTTCTCGATCGATGAGGCTAAACAGTTTCTCGCCTGTCTCGACACCACTTCAAAGAAGCCCAAAGTCGACAGCTCCCGCTGCCCACTCGGGGCGTTCTACCCCTACGAAGACCTCAATCCCGCCGTGCTGCTCGGCCGCCCAGCCTCAGCCCGCACCAGCGCCGTCTGGGGCAACGGCACCCACACCAGCACCCCCATCCTCGTCTTCGCCCGCGGCCCCGGCGCCGACCGTTTCATCGGCGTCCAAACCTCCACTGAACTCGGCACCCGCCTAATCCAATCCCTGCCAAAGCCGTAGGCCTCGCCCCCTTAAATGCGGCGAGCCGCTTCGCCCCCTTCAGGGGGCGAGCGAGCGAACTCTCAGAGAACTCGTGGTAGCGGTAAATTACGGGGCGTTTGAATAAGTGGAAGTGGGGCGAGCAGTTAGGGTGGGAGTGACACTACTCGGTATGATTTGAATATGCGTTGAGTATGCTTTGAAAGCAGGGAGAAGTCTGAGCGGGCACCGCATGTCTGAAGAAGGAATCGGTAGGGCGCCGGAGGGGCTAAGGCAGCGAGGGCTCTGAACCAAAAGAAAAAGAACCTCTCGCGTGCCACGGACTGATCCCATTTACATGAGAACAGACCGCCAGGTTGTCACAGCAAGAACGGTGAGAACTGTCCCTACTGCCACTAGCTCTCCCACGCTACCGGTTCGAATCGGCAGGATACTGACTCTTCCCTTGGTGAACGGCCCCAGAAGAGGCACGCCCGACACGGTACAGCAGTCAGCCGCGATGTGAGTCGCGTAGCCCCAGGCGAAGTGGATCAGCCACTCGTGCTCTAGGGTTATCCCCGCTGCGAACAGCAAGGCGCAGAAGATCGGGGTGTGAAGGAACCCACGGTGCCCGAAGATCGACCTAACTACTCCGCTCAGGGCGAGTAGCGGCGCTTCGATGGCCCGCGCGGTCCGCTTTCCAACCCAAGGCTGCAACCATCGGCCCCACCTGACAATTGCTCCCTGGTTGTCGATGTCAGGGGCGAGAGAGCCCAAGACGATCAGGGGTAAACTGAATAAGGATGGAAACAAGCCGGTGAAATTGCGCTCAAGCCCAACGCTTGCTAACGCCACAAGCACATGCGTCGCCGCAGTCATCGGAACTCCTTTCCCCAAAAGGGGAGTTAGGGAACAGAAAAAACCTTTTTAAAGGTTCAGAGACCCTCCTCTGATAAGAATGACAAAGAGCATCGCCACCCTCGCAGGTGTGCTGGTTCAAGGTACCACTGGGGGTCAGCGGCACAGCCATCGAGGGAATCAGAGGAGAACCCAGTTCCCTGAGCTCGCTACATCAATGCTGCCGCACCCGGCTTCGGTGACATCAGTCACCGAACGACAGTCTCAACAGAACTCTCTAAGCCCCCTTGAGCACTACCAAAAAGACAATTTTTCGGCCGTAGGCGAATGATTTCATGCCCCACCCCGTCAGCCTCCCATCTGGAACAGGACAGGGATAGGCCCTGCACCCTGCGCCATCAAGGGAGGTCCCCATGACTCGTATGTATCCAAAAACTTCGCTGCACCTTGCAGCCGCCGCTCTCACAGCGGCTCTCCTCTGCCTGCCGAATTCGGCGAGCGCGCAGACATCAAGCCGGAAGAGCTGGACTATCAAAGAGATCCTCGCCGAACGCGAGCCGGTGAACGACAATAGCCGCCAGCGCATGTGCCAAGGCGGGCTCTTTAAGCCGTGCGTCTGCGCAAAGGATGTAAGCAACTCGGTACAGTACCGGCCGGCCGTTAAGGAGTGCGGCGGCAAGGCTGCAATCGTGCTCTCTGGAAAGTACCTCGACGTTTTTAGCGTCGTGGTCCGAGACAACCAGAACAAGGACCGCTGGCCAATCGAAGGAATTAACGGCTGCTCTGAATTTGAACGAGACACCCTAGGGCTCAACAAGTGCAGCGCCTTCAAGGTGCAGAAGACGATCGGAGTATCGAGCCGCCAGGGAGACGCTGCTGTTCACTGCCTCGGAGCAAGTGGCTACTCGCCGCTCTTCAAGAACGTTGTGCGGATAACGGCTAAGCTAGAGGATGTGCCAAACTCCAACACCGATCCGCTGGAGCGCTTGTGCCTTGTTGGAGCTGACAAGCCACTGAACTAAGCGCACCCGATACGCGGTGGCTGGGCGACAGGGCTACGACTACTCCTGGCCCTGATCGTCCCCGCCGCTATCGTCTTGGCCGTCATCGGTAGCATCGTCACCCTCGCTGCTAACGCCTTCTTCCTCTCCTCCGCCCTCGGCATCGCCTTGGTCAGCATCGTCCTGGGCTCCATCATCTTCCTGCGCATCGGAAACACCGTCGTTGTCGTCGTCGGCATCCTGAGCATCAAGGGATCCGTCGTTGTCATCATCGGCGTCTGCGGCATCAGGCGTGCCGTCGTGATCCGTGTCTTCTGAATCCGCGCTAGCTGCAGCGCCATCAGCCGAATTGTCGTCGTCCTGCGCATCTGGAGTGCCGTCGTTGTCATCGTCGGCATCTGCTGCGTCTGGCGTGCCGTCATTGTCATCATCGGCGTCTGCGGCATCAGGCGTGCCATCATGATCTTCGTCTTCTTTCTCCTGAGCATCAGCGATTCCGTCGTTGTCGTCGTCTTTGTCTGATGTGTCAGGGGTTCCGTCGTTGTCGTCATCGAGGTCTTTCTCGTCTTCCGTGCCATCGGCATCGCTGTCGATGTCGACATCAACGTCACCATCGTCTTCCACCTCAAGCTCCACCTCACCCTTGTCGCTCGCGCTCAAGTCCTCAAGGTCGACCTCCTCCGTGCCTGTTTCGCTGATAACTTCTCCGTCAACATCGAACGAGTCGAGGTCCGGGTCGTTGTCCGAGAACGTGACATCACCCTCGTCGTTCGTCTCTGTATTGAACGAGTAGCCATCGTGAATCTCAAACCCGCTCACTTCGTAGTAGGCGTTCGGGCCAGTCGTGTCAGTGGCGTACACGATGGTCGGACGCTGCGTGCCGCCGGCTTGATACGCAAAGCCCGTCTGCGCGAGCGAGAAGACCTGGCTCGTATTCGCCGAAAGCTGGAGATTCGAGACGCCGTAAGCCTGTCCCTGTCCGAAAATGAAGAGCTGTGATGCTCCCGTAGACGGACGCCCATCATCAACCAGCGCAAGGTCGTACTGCTCGTTCGCTGGCAGGCGCACAGAGCATCCGCGAGAGCCGCGCAGCCTCGTCATGGTCGCTCCGGGGATCTCATTCTTGGCGCCCTTCTTTCCGCGAGAAAGCTGCTTCTTGTCTTTCTTGCGTGTCGCCTGGACCTGCGAGCAGCGGCTCGGCGTGATTACTGAGTATGAGTCAGTCGGCTTAGCCGGCTGCCGGGGGTGGGACGGAGCTGGAGGCTTCGGAGCCGGAGAACGGGGAGGCTGGTGCGAACCGCAGAACGGGCACGCCAGCGGCTCGTAGCGCACTGACAGCTCAGTGAGGTCCATGTCGCCTGCTCCGCCCTGCCACGGAGAGGGATCTTCACTCGGATTGAGGGCGGCACCCGCGTAGCTCCACTGGTTGTGCGACGCATCAACGTCTACGTACTTCTCCGCGCCTGGGTAGTTGTTGTCGTACACGAACACCCGGTACGAGCCAGGAGCGAGCTGCTCGACTTTGTACGGAGTCACAGCGTGTCCGCCTGCTTCGCCGTATATTCCAAGCGTCGGGTAGTCCTTTCCAGACTTCAAGGACGCAACGAGCGAATCGACGATCTTCTGCAGCGGCCACTCGCGGGTTGAAGAGGTCACTGACTGAACCGGCTCTAAAGCCTGAGTCGCAAAGTACGCCGAGATCGTGCTCATGAGGGCGTCGTCTTTCGGGCTGAGCTGGAAAGCAGCTTTGCCGCCGAAGTCTGATGGAGACTCCTGCTTGACGTAGAACGCTGCGCTGAGCGCGGCCATGCCTTCGCAGTGGCCGCCCTTCATCATCTCGTTCATCTGCTCCAGCCAGGTCTTAGCCGCCGCCGTAGGAACACAGTTGTTGCCATCGAAACGAGCGCAAACGCGGTCGCCGAAGAGAGCGACAGCATCGTTGCCTGTGAGGTCCGAGTACGGGTACTCGTCTCCTCCCCAGTTCTCGAAAGCGAATCCGCTGGGGTTCGGGCGGAAACCGCTGTCAGCAATAACATTGCCGGAAGCACCCTTTGCTTCATCACCCGCAGCGGCAACTCGCGGAGCCGCGAAAGCCAGGATAGCCACTACGCCAACCGCAAGCTTCAAGACACTCTTACTATGTTTCATCGCCAATCCCTTTTTTGCTTGAGCGGCACCCCGCTGACCGCGGCACTGTTGCACTAACGTCCGCGAAAGTCACCGCGGCCGGCACCCGTCGGCTCAATTTATGTTTGCAAAAAGGTGAAACACGGTTAGCGGGTCTAAAATGCCTGCCCGCACCAAGTTTGGGATTCGCCTAGCGCCAGCCTGCGCCCATCAGGGTACCCAACACGCTGTATTTACTGCGCTTATGCACTATTCGGCACAAGAAGATGCCACGCCTCTACCCATCTGGTAAGAGAGTCGAATGACCACGCTCCCCAGATGTCCTCAGTGCGCCTCGGAACACACCTACGAAGACGGCAACCTGCTCGTCTGCCCTGAGTGTGGACACGAGTGGACCGTTCAAGCCGCTACCGATACCGAGACTGTGAAGGCTGAAACCGTCATCAAGGACGCTGTGGGTAACGTGTTACAGGACGGAGACTCCGTTACGGTCATTAAAGATCTGAAAGTGAAGGGCTCCTCCTCTGTCGTTAAGGTTGGCACGAAGGTACGAAACATTCGGCTCGTTGAGGGAGACCATGACATAGACTGCAAGATCGACGGGGTCGGGCCGATGAAGCTCAAGTCGCAATTTGTAAAGAAGTCATGATCTTAATGTTTCTTACTCTCAATCGCTTTTGCTTGAGGGCAACTCTCGCTCTGACCGCGACTGTTCTGGCCTGCTGTGATCAAATTCGAATTGCCGACGCTGAGCAGCTAAAGCTCTGCTTCGTGTTGCCCCTCAGTGGAGGGCAATCTCCCTTCGGCGAATCGATTCGCCGCGGCGCGGAGCTGGCTCTTGACGAAGCGAAAAGCTGCCTCGATTCCGAGCCAGCTTGCGCCCTGCACGCGGCATCGCTCTCCTTTGAAGATCATGCCGGAGAGCCCAATCGTGCAGTTACGGCTGTCCAAAAACTGCTGCTCTCTGGTTCATGCGGAGGATTTGTTGTTTTTGGCTCTCCCCCGAGCCTAGCCGTGGCTGACCTACTGGAACGCGCAAAGAAGCCAACGATCGCGCTCGGCTCAACTGACAAAATCCAGTCTGGCCGCAGCTACATCTTCCGCAGCATGCCGTCCTCGTCTGAGATAACGAAGCCCTTGGTTGAAGAGTCAGCGCGGCGCAAGCTCAACACTATCGGCTCGGTCTCAACCCAGCACGACGGAATGCTCGCCAATCGTGATGCGTTCGCGGCCCAGCGGGGCGCCAGCTACATCAAGCAGATCGCGGTAAATCCAGATGAGAGCGATTTTCGCGCTCTCGCGACACAGCTCCACGCAGCGAACCCAGACGGAATTTTTGTGACCCTCATGCCGCCACAAGCCTCGCTCTTTGCGAAGCAGATCCGGCAACTCGGCTACAAGGGCGAGCTGTTCGCCACGAACCAGGTTGAGAGCCCCGACGAGATCCGCGCAGCTGGCAACGCATTTGATGGCCTCTGGTTCGCGAGGGAGGGCAGCAAGGATTCCGCGCAATTCTACGGCAGCCTGGCGCGCCGCTATCCGGATGGCTCTACGACCTTTGCGCCGCTCGGGTACGATGCCGCGCGGATCCTCGCATTCGGCCTGAGCACAGCCGCTCCTGCTGACACTATCGCAGCGCTTAAGGACTTTCCGGGTGCTCTCGGTCGGATCTCGACCAAGCCAAACCGCAGCTTCGATGGCCCGATGCAGCTCGTGGTGGTTAGAGGAGGAGCCGTTTCGCCGCTCTACTAGAGGGCGCAGCATCGACCCAGAAGACGAGAAAAAATCGCGACGACGGAGCTGCTTTTTGCTAGCCTCTTCGCCGATGGACATCCAGCAGCCAAACATTCCAGCTCTCCGTGCAGCAGAGTCGCGGCATGAAGCCCCGTTTCTTCTCTCCGGGCTGCGCTCCGCCCGCGAAAGCAGTCACGGTGAGCGCGAGGAAGTGTTGCTGGCGCAGCTCCCGATAAAGCCAAAAAGGAGGGAGCCCGAGAGCCCAGCGTTTTCCTACGTAGCGAATGAAATAAAAGCTATCCGAGACCTTCTAGGTGGCTATCCCACCGAGGCCTTGAGCAAGCTGTATGAGGAGCGACAAGCGCTCACCGAAGCCGCGCAGCTACAGCTTGATTCTGCGGCTGCCGCTCGCTCTCGATGCGGGTTCTTTGACTGGCTCTTTGGCCGTACAGCTATTGCTGAGGCTGCTCTTCAGGAGGCCCGCGCCGAGCATGCAGAAGCTGCTCGGCTCTCCACCGAAGCCGAGCGCCTGAGCGAGCAGCTCGAGCAGGCTGACCAGCTTTTCTCAAAGCGGCAGCCGACTCTTGCCCTGCGTCACCTGCAGCACATAAAGCTTCGCGCACCCGTGGATGTGCGGCTGGACGAGCCGATTAAACGAGCCGAGAGGCTGCTTGCTCGCTAAAGACCTGCCCCTTTGTAGTTTAGCGATTCCGCGCTGGCACGATGCTAGCAGAAAAGCTCGTGCGCAGATTCGCTCCCTTTGCGCGGCTTAGCTGGCTACCATGCCAAGCAGCAGAAGCAGCATCTCAAGGAAGAAGCCGCCGGCTGAGAACACAAGCCCCAGCACCGAGAAGACTTTTTTGCGGTCTGCCTGGAACAGCCCTCCGATACCAAGAAAGAAGGAGACTACCGAAATTATCACGACTGCGATTAGTGAAATTCCCAGGATTCCCGCCGCTGCAGAGTTTTCATCCATGCCTCCCGGCGTTGATGCCTCGAGCGCACCGGCTACAATAACCAGCAGAAGGAAGAAGGCTGGGCCCAAAAGACTGAGTATGAAAGATGCGATGCCTATGCCGGAGTGTTTCTGTTGTTCCATTTTCTGCCGATCATCCTGGGATCGAAGGGTATGCGTCTGAGCTCTGTATCAGCGCCAATTGGAGTAACATACCACAGGAGTTCTGACCACACGCTAAGCCCTCATGTTGCGGCCACTAAGGACCGAAAAGACCGTGCCTCCGCGGGGCATTTTGACCTCCCAACTCAATTCGGCATTTGGCACACCGAGACCTCTGCCCAGCAGATACGAGACCTTCTCTTTTTTGGACTCCCCCCGACTGGACGAGGCTACCTGCAGTGCTCTAAAGCAGCTTCTAGATCGCGAATAACATCATCCGCCGGCTCGATCCCGACCGCTAATCGAATACCTCCTGGATCAAGCCCACGCTTCACCTGCTCCTCTGCCGAGTAAGCCGAGTGAGTCATGGAGCCCGGGTGCTCGATCAATGTGCGGATCTGCCCGAGGCTAACCGCCAAAGTTATCGTGTAGGAGTTCTCAGCTATGTAGTCCATCATGCGCATGCCGCGGGCACGTGACTCTTCGGGTGAGCCGCCTTTAAGGATGAAGTACACCATAAAGCCTGGAGCGAAGTTGCCCTCGTAGTCGAGCATCTGCCGCCGCGCAAGATCGTGCTGCGGGAAGGAAGGCAGCCCTGGGTACTTGACGGTGTCCACGAGCGGATGCTTCTCAAGAAACTCCGCAACCTGCTGCGCGTTGTGCTGCTGGCGTGGCAGCCTAATCGGGAGAGTTGGAAGGCCATGCGCAAGGATGTTCCACGCTACCGTAGGCGAGAGAGTTCCTCCGAAGTCTTTCCTGTGGAGGATCAGCGGCGTGAAGAATTCCTTGCGGGTAACGACTGCTCCGCCCATCTCGACGCCGAATCCTGAGATGCCCTTGGTCAAGCTGTGCACCACGACGTCGATTCCAAGCGGAATTGGGCGCTGTCCGCCTGGAGTGCAGAAGGTGTTGTCGATCACTGTTAGGATGCGGCGCTCTGCCGGGCGGCTTTCGTTAAGCTTGGCGACGGCTGCCACGACCGCACGAATATCGATCAGCTCAAGACTTGGGTTTACTGGGCTCTCGATGTACACCACCCGCGTGTTCTCGTTGACGAGCGGAGCGATGAGAGATGCGTCTCGCAGATCTGCGAAATGCGCCTTAATGCCGAACTTTGGCATCCAGTTTGTGAGCAGGCTGTAGGTGCAGCCGTACAGTGTGCGATGCGCGATAATCTCGGAACCTTTATCGAGGGCAAACGTCAAAGCGGCGTGAACAGCTGCCATGCCTGTCGCGAAGGTGACAGCGCATTCAGCCTCCTCCGCAATCGCCAGCGACTGCTGCAGCATGTTGTTGTTCGGCTCGCCCATCCGGTCGTAAACGTAGATCGGATCGCTTGAGAGACCAGCCTGCCCTATCGCCTCGAAGCCCTCGGCTCCTCGCGTCGCTGAATCGAGGCGAAATGTGCTCGATGCCGTGATCGGCGGCACGACGTGGTGTTTGTAGTCCCACGTCGCAGTGAAAGACTCGCCATAGATCAGCCTGGTTGGGATTGAGTAGGAGCGCTCGTCGAGTTTTTTGAGTGTCATAGGTAGGGGAAGGATGGCACCTTGAGCCCCGCTTAACAAGGAAAAGGTGGGGCATGTGACGTAGCTCAAACGAAGAAAAGTCCGACACCTACTCTCATTCCGCCACTATTTCTGTTGTTCCAAGCCCTCTGCCGAGACAGGTAATGAGCAGGTGCTTCTGTCAGGAAGGCTAGATCAATCTACAGAGCGTTGCTCCAGCTCGAGCAGCTCGATTCATGAGGATCGGATGTAGCACCTCGCCAAAGGATGCCTGATTAAAAATGCTGCAATTGCGATCACCGACGGGACTTGATGTACCTACCCCATGATCGCTCCTTCCCATAGCGATTCGGAAATGTCAGCCGTTGTCCGAGGGACTGCACAATCAAAACACCTGCCACTTGAGCAATAGTGCCCACTCAAATTGCTCCGTAGCTCCAACCTGTTTTACTGCAAGCCTCCTGTTTTAGTCGCATGCTTGTATCAATTTTGTAAAAAGTAGGTGTCGCGCAAACGTGAGATGTGCGACGAGCTGCGGTCCAGACTTTTTCCGTAATCGCATCGCACGCTCAGTGACCTAAGGCACCAAAGACGACAAATCAAGCACTTGCACTCCTCCAAGGAGCTGGCAGCTGCCCGCGAATATTTTTCGTACGGGATTAGGAATTCAACAGGCATTTTTTTCCTACTTACTCCGAGCAGGGCTATCAGTTTTTCGCACCCAGCCCGACTTTTAGCGGGAACTTTGGCGCACAAAATAGGGGCCTAAGGTCCACCGCCTAAAATGCGGTTTTCACGCACACGAAACCAATCAAACCGACCCCCAATCTTAACGATAACCGGTTGATTTGATGAGACGATGGGTCGCTTCGAGTCGTGAGTGTAGAGAAGGAACATAGAGAGCCGCATCGCAATGCGGCTGCACAGCGCTGCGAGCGCTCCTCACCAACACAGAGTGATGCGCTCGAAGTGTGCGGTGACAGCACACGCAGATCCTCCGCTCAAGTTCCGCTCTTTATTACACGCTGCTACTCCGCACTCCTGCTCCTGCTCGCAACGCTCTCGTGTTGTGTTCTCTTCGCTTCGATCGAGCTCACAGCGAACTCTGAAAGACTCGGCACTCCTGTAAACCCGCAGCCTGCTGCTCCTGCTCCGGTCGCCAGCTCCCCTATTCCGGAATCATGGCTTGCAACGATCGAGAAGGACCTAATCCGCCACGAGCTTGAGCCGAAGCCGATTCGCGGCGCTCAGAACTCCGGCTTCGCCTTGTCCAATCCTCCTCAACGGCTTGACTCGACCGTGGGGAGTAACGGCTGGCAGCTCTCGCCGCAGAAGGCGCCTGCCTCTAACGATCCGAAGCAGGTGCCTGGAACGCAGAAGGCTTCCCAGGATCAATCGCCCTGGATGTGGTCGTATGAGCTGAGCGAAGTGCGCAGAAGCCGTCTCTCTGAGAAGATTGCCAGCTCAGAGAAGCCTGTCTTAGAGGGCGACTCGGTTATCCGAACTCACCGTGCAGGGCTGACGGAGTGGTACAAGAATTCCGCTAAGGGTGTCGAGCAAGGATTCACGATCGAGAGTCCGCCCCATCCGCAGGGAGCTGGAGAGCTGGTCCTGCGTGCGAAAATCAAGACCAACCTCCGGCTGGCAAGCAGCAGCGCGACGTCACTGTCCTTTTCGCATGACGGGACGCCGGTGCTGACGTATGCGGGGCTCCGGATCTGGGACTCGCAAGGCAGGGATGTCGCGGGGCGAATGTCGTACACCGAGAGTCGCTCCGGTGGACTACTCGACATCGTGATCGACGATTCGAGCGCAGAGTACCCGCTCACGATTGACCCCGTTGCATCCTCTGCAGCTTGGACTGGAGAGAGCAACCAGATCAGCGCTCAGTACGCACGAAGCGTAGCCTCAGCCGGTGACGTGAACGGAGACGGCTACTCAGACGTAATCGTCGGAGCCCACACATACGACAACGGGGAATCAGACGAGGGTATGGCCTTTGTGTACCACGGCTCAGCAAGTGGCTTGAGCACCACAGCCGCATGGTCACGGGAAGGAAACAGCACCGACGCATACTTCGGATACGCAGTTTCAACAGCTGGAGACGTAAATGGTGATGGGTACTCGGACGTAATCGTCGGCGCCTTCAATTTCTCGAATGGCCAGGCGAATGAGGGTATCGCATATGTCTATCACGGGTCAGCAACCGGTCTCGCTACCACCGCGGCTTGGACTAGAGACTCAAACGTGGCATCAGCAGGTTTCGGAGTCTCGGTCTCTACTGCTGGTGACGTTAATGGCGATGGCTACTCCGACGTGATCGTAGGAGCATATGCCTTTGACAACGGGCAGAGCAATGAGGGAGGCGCGTGGGTGTATCACGGTTCAGCTTCGGGGCTCTCTACGGCCAACTCTTGGCAACGCGAATCAAACCAAATTGGAGCTATCTTTGGGCGTAATGTCTCAACCGCTGGTGACGTTAATGGAGACGGGTACTCGGATGTCATCGTCGGTGCATACCAGTTCGATAACGGCCAGACCGATGAGGGCAAAGCATGGGTATACTACGGGTCAAGCACCGGAGTGTCCACGACTGCTGCTTGGTCGGTCGAGCCAAACTCGGCCAGCGCCTACTACGGCTATCCTGTCCAATCTGCTGGTGACGTAAACGGCGATGGGTACGCCGATATACTGGTCGGAGCCAACAATCATACCAACGGGCAGGGCCGTGCGTACCTCTACCTCGGTTCTTCGAGCGGTCCAAGCACTACAAGCTCATGGACCGGCTCGTCCTCGCAAAATGGCAGCGCGTACGGCATAGCTGCAAACCCCGCCGGTGATATCAACGGCGACGGATATGCTGACGTAGTTGTTGGCGCTTACCAATTTGACAACGGCAGCACGGATGAAGGGCAGGTGTACGTCTACCTCGGAAGCTCCAGTGGACTCGCTACGACTGCATCATGGACGGCCGAGGGCAACCAGACCAGCGCCTTCTTCGGAATAGCCGCGCACACTGCCGGAGATGTCAACGGCGATGGATATTCGGACGTCTTGGTCGGAGCATTTGGATTTGACAATGGAAGCACTGATGAGGGTATCGCACAGGTCTTTTACGGATCAGCGGATGGCTTGTCGGCGACTTCAGGCTGGACGCGCGAATCCGACCAAGCAAATGCCTACTTCGGCTACTCACTGGCATATGCCGGGGACGTCAACGCAGACGGCTACACAGACGTCATTGTTGGCCTCCTGTCGTACGATAATGGGCAGACCGATGAAGGGCAGGCGCGAGTCTACCATGGCAGCTCAACTGGACTTGCTACCACAGCTGCCTGGACTGCAGAGTCGAACCAAGCAGGCGGATACTTCGGCTACAGAGTAGCCGGCGCAGGCGACGTTAATGGAGATGGCTACTCCGATGTTATCGTCAGCGCGTACCAGTTTGACAACGGCGAGACGGACGAAGGTCGCGCTTTTCTGTACACCGGCTCAGCGACCGGTCTCGCTACTACTGCTGCATGGACCGCGGAGGGGAATCAAGCGAATGCCGAGTACGGCTCTTCGCTTGCCGGCGTTGGGGATGTGAACGGCGATGGCTACTCTGACGTGTTAGTTGGAGCGTGGAAGTATGACAACGGGGAGGCTGATGAGGGCAGGGCGTATCTGTATCTTGGCGCCTCAGCCGGACTTTCAACAACAGCTGCCCGCACCTATGAAGCAAACCAGGCCAACGCTCAGCTTGGCCAGGCAGTCAGTGGCGCCGGTGATATCAATCGGGATAACTACTCTGATGTCATTATCGGCGCATACCTGTTCGATAATGGCGAAACTGATGAGGGTAAGGCGTGGGTTTTCAACGGATCATCCACCGGATTATCAACTACCTCGTCGTGGTCAGCAGAAAGCAACCAGGCTTCAGCAAATTTCTCGGTATCGGTCGCCAGCGTTGGCGATGTGAATAAAGACAGCTACAGCGACGTTGTCATCGGTGCATACCTGTACGACAACGGGCAGACCGACGAAGGCGGTGCCTTCGTATATCACGGCTCCGCATCAGGACTCGCTACGACAGCAGCCTGGGTGGGAGAGTCGAACCAGGCAAGCGCTCAATTCGGTGTACGCCTAGCATCGGCAGGGGACGTCAACGGTGATGGCTTCTCCGACTTGGCAGTTGCTGCCCATAATTACGATAATGGTCAGACCGATGAAGGACGAACGTACGTTTACCTGGGCACAGCTTCTGGGCTCGCCACCACCGCGGCATGGACCGGCGAAAGTAATCAAGCAAGCTCAAACTATGGCTACTTTGTCTCGGGTCCAGGCGACGTTAACGGTGATGGCTATTCGGACGTGCTCGTCGGCGCTTTTACGTTTGACAACGGATCAACCGATGAAGGACAAGCCTACCTCTACTACGGAAACGGCGGTCGCGGTCTCTCTGTCGCCCCACGCCAGCTCAACTCAAGCGGCACCGTAGTCCAAAATCGCGCAAATTCCGGCAACGACTCATACAGCGTGCGGCTCACAGCGCGAACTCCGGCGGGCCGGACTCGGGCTCGACTGATCGTCGAGAGCAAGGCGGTGGGAACTGCTTTCAATAACACAGGCCTGGCTTACGGCTCATGGACTGACTCCACCCTCGCTGGGACTGACCTGACAAAATCTATTTCAAGCATCGCCGACGGCACCGCCTATCATTGGAGAGCAAGGCTTCAGTTCTTCCCAGAGCTGAATTACTCCGCGTGGTACTCTCTCACGGATGTCGGCGGCACTGAGGCGGATATAGCCGCTTCCTGTCCGGCTTTCTCCCTCGCCAACATTACCTACTCCCAGAGCTCCGTCTATTCAACTAACACAGCAGCTACTAATGCCGGGATGACCAACGGCATTTTTGCCGAGACGCTGCAAACTGGAACCAACTCTGGTGGAACCGAATTTGTCAAAATGGACCTCGGTTGCAACTACAACGTCGTATCAGTTGTGGTCGGCTCGGACTTCTCAAACACCCTTGCCGGTGGCTGGGGCACTACCTATACGAATAACAAGAACATCGAGTACTCAACAGACAACACCAACTGGACGTACGCATTCAATACCGGAACCTTCACACAAGGAATTCAGACCGTACCGGTGTCCTTTACAGCTCGATACCTGCGAATAGCACACCCTAGCTACGCTGGAAGTTGGATCGCGGTGACGGAATTCTATGCCGCCAATACAACGCCCACGGCCACCCCAACACCGACTAGCACAAACACGCCGACTCATACCCCTACTGCTACCCGAACGCCTACTCATACTCCTACCAATACTAGCTCTCCGACTCATACACCAACGCACACGCCCACAAACACGAATACGCCCACCCGCACTCCAACTAGCACTAATACTCCGACCCACACTCCCACCCACACGGCTACGCCTACTCACACTCCGACCGGCACCAATACCCCTACAGCCACGGCTACCCCAACGCCGACCTGGAACGTAACCTGGAAAAACGCCACTACGGACCTCTCTATCTTCGTTTCATCGACGACCAACACCGGCGGCGGATGGGCAAGCCTTGAGAACATGCGGTCAACCTGTCAGTCACTGGCTACAGCGCAAGGCTACGGCGGAACCTGGTACCCGCTTGCCTCAACTAGCACTTGGGACGCCATCAACGTAACCGACCCTGCGAGCAACCAGACGCGCAATATCTGGAACATGAACAGCCAGATAGTAGCGACGAGTGAGTCGGATTTCTGGGATGACAGCATCGGCAGCTGGCTTGGCTTTAATCAAAACAGGCAAATGGACTGGTCGTTAAATTATCCCTGGACTGGCTCAACAACAGCTGGCTATCACTCTTCAGGCTACAGCTGCAGCAATTGGACAAGCTCAAGTTCAGGCTCCTCGGCCGAGCAGGGTGACATGTACTCATCATCATTCGGCTATATGAATGTAGGGTATCAGGCTACCTGCAACTCTTTACAACCAATTTACTGCATCGGTGACTACGTACCCCCAACCTACACTCCAACAAACACGCCAACCCCGACGGCAACCCCAACGCCAACTTGGAACGTGACGTGGAAGAACGATACGACCGACCTCTCCATCTTCGTGTCGACGACCACAAACAACGGCGGCTCGTGGGGTGGCCTGGACGGAATGCGCTCAACCTGTCAGTCACTAGCTACCGCGCAAGGTTACGGGGGAACCTGGTATCCTCTTGTCTCAGGTACTGGCTGGGATGCTCGAAACGTTCTTGGATACACCGGCGCCGGGGGCGAGACCCGTAATATCTGGAATATGAACAGCCAGATTGTCGTTACGTCGGAGGCCGCTCTCTTCAACGGTTCGACCTGGACCAACAGGTTTAATTACGAGCAGGACCGAACGCTGCCCCCAGGCGATGTAGCAGGACCTTGGACTGGATCGAACGCCAATGGAACTGTCAGCTCGCTCACCTGCGGCAACTGGGTGTTCACAGGCAGCTCACTCGCTGTAATCGGCAATTCGAATTCAGATACTGCCTGGCTCCTCAATACAAGCAGCGACTGCTCCTTCACAAGGCCTATTTACTGCATCGGCAACTTCGTGCCTCCGACATACACCCCCACGGTAACTCCAACAAATACTCCTACGAACACTCCAAC
>CAYPUA010000015.1:58801-68290 GCA_964413875.1 uncultured Bdellovibrionales bacterium | reverse complement strand
ATGGTGATGCCGTCGTTGTAGCCCTGGCTGTTGAGGTGCATGTGGGTGCACGCCTTGTTGTCGAGCTCCTCGACCGTGTCGTACACGGCGTCGAGCCCGATCATCTCAGAGTGCCCAAACTCCTTGTTGAGCCCACGCTTCTCGATATTGACGCCAAACTCCTCCTTGAGCCGCTTCCAGAACAGGATCGCTGACGCGACGGTCGGCAGCAGCATCGCTGGATGCCCCTCGTTCGGCTTCGGCTCGATGCCCCAGTAGAGCTGCGCTCCCTTCTTGTCCTCGTAGGCGCAGAGCTGGGCTACGCTCTCTTTGAGGTTCTGGTACATGTGGCGGATGGCCGGCGTGGCGAGGTCGTAGCCGTACGAGCCGTTCCACAGCACGAGGGTAGGGGCCTTCTTCCCATCCGGGTGCCAGTTCTTTTTGAGCGGGCCGTAGGCGAGGTCGACTGTGCCGCAGCTGATACGGGAGGCCGCCTCGCGCTCCGCTGAGTCGAGAGACGCGGCACCGCCGAAGCCGTAGTGGGAGTGTAGACCCGGAGTGATCATCGCCAGGTGCATCCTTGCGTCGGTCAGGGCGTCAGCAACTGCAGGCGCGGTCTTCTCGTCAACCTCGGTGTTGTAGTGCATCTCGAAACCAAGTTCGATGTGATCGGGAATCCGTGGGCGGATCTTCGAGGAGATGAGCCGGATGATCTCAGGCACATCTAGCTTCTGCGCTGTCCAGGCCGGACGAATGTCTCCCGGCACGAAACCTCCCTTGCCAGAGTTGAAAGTCCAGCGGCAGAGGCTGTGAAGCGTTTTCTTGGTCATAGGTTCTCCTCGTTTTTGTTACAGGTGTCGTTGAAGCACTTCTTTCCACCGTTGGTACGCTTCGACTGTCGCCTCGCGCGCGCCACTGTCAGGTTCGACAGTCGCCTCGCGGTGCAGTCCGTTGAACGCATCCGAGATGGAAAGGAGTCCAGCGCCGATTCCGGCGGCACGCGCAGCCCCTTCGGAGCCGTCGGTTGTGTAGAGCTCAAGCGGCACACCTGTCGTTGTCGCAAAGGTGTGCTGGAAGAGGGAGCTCTGGAACATGTTGGCGAAGCCGGCACGCACCCTGAGAGGCTTTAGCCCCATCGAGCGCATGATCTCTAGCCCGTAATTGAGAGCGAAGACCACGCCTTCTTGCGCGGCGCGGAAGATGTCGCTTGCTTCGTGAATGTTGAGCTGAAGGCCCTCGAGAGAGGCGCCTGGGCTGCGGTTTCCCAGCGTGCGCTCTGCGCCGTTGCCGTAAGGCAGCGCCACAACGCCGCGCGCCCCGTTCGGAGCAGACGCGGCCAGCGCGTTGAGCTCGGCGTACCCGACAGTCGGGGCGAAGGTTTGCCGCAGCCAGCGGTAGAAACTGCCGGCACCGTTGACGCACATCAGCACGCCGACTCTCTGAGCCTGCTCGGTGCTGTTGACGTGCAGGAAGTTGTTGACGCGAGAGGCGCGGTCGACCCCGAGAGAATCGGTCACCCCATACACCACGCCAGAGGTGCCGGCGTTGGCGGCGACCTCGCCGGGCTGGAGCACGTTGAGCGCCAGGGCGTTGTTCGGCTGATCTCCGGCGCGGTAGGAGACGGGCACCCCTTCCGGGATCCCAAGCTCGCGTGCTGCCTCGCTCGATACCGTTGCAAACTCGCCGATGCTGTCACTCACCGGAGGGATGAGCGTTGAAGTGAGCCCGAAGCTCTCCAGCACCTGCACCGCCGGGCGCCCCTCGCGGAAGTCCCACAGAATTCCCTCTGAGAGCCCCTGCGGGGTGGTCCCGAAGCGCCCGGTCAGCCGCAGCGCCACGTAGTCCCCTGGGAGCATCATGTACGCTGCTTTCGCCAGGAGCTCAGGCTCGTTTCGTTTGACCCAGGCTAGCTTCGCCGCCGTGAAGTTCCCAGGGGAGTTCCCGAAGCGGCTCAGGCAGTGCTCTTCGCCTAGCTTCTTGAAGGCCTCCGCCCCGAGGGGCACCGCACGGCTGTCGCACCAGATTATCGATGGGCGGAGCGGACGCCCCTCACGGTCAACCAGCACCAGCCCGTGCATCTGGTAGGCGATTCCGATGGCTTTAAGGGCAGAGACCTCCTTAGGACGGGCCGAACGGATCCCCTGAATAGCTCGGCTGGCATGCTCCCACCACAGGTCAGGATGCTGCTCCGCCCAGCCAGGCTGTAGGGCTTTTATCTCAAGCTCGCGTTCGGGGCTCGTGGCGTGGGTCAAAACCTTCCCCGAATCGATGTCGACCAGGGAAACCTTGACGGATGAGCTGCCGACATCGATGCCTAGAAGTGTTCCCGCCATAGCTGACTCCCGAAGAGCGTAAAAAGCCAGCGAAGCCTAGCGCAGGGAGTCCTCCTGGCAAGTGAAAAAGTAGCTTCAGAGCCGGCCTGAGATGCGGGTTGACCCGGCTCATGGTGGTCCTTCCTTCGCGCAGCGAGCGACCGGAGCCCCGCGCTGTTGACGGAGCGCCTCGTGGGCTCAGGTTGCCGACCATCATGGCATCGATTTTCCCTCGCCAAATTCGGTGCTTAGCCCTTGTCAGGAGGTTGGCACTCTCGTATCTTGTCAGCAGGGGAGAGGCCCGGCGCGCCGAGCAACGAAATCGGCGGCGTTGTTCTTTCATAGTAATGGCTTACGCGCGGTACTGAATCCGGCAGCGCTGCATCCAAATGAGACGGTCGCTGCGCGGAGAATCTGCGTAAAAGCGGTGCGTGAAGGATCGGCTGATCAAGGGTCACAGTGTTGCGATCTGTGAGCTGCCGGCCGAAGCAACAGGTTTCTCTCCAACGAGGTAGGACATGGTGTCGAAGCTATCGACGCGCGAAAAAATTATCAGCGGAGTGTGCGTTCTCTTCGGCGTCGCGCTCGTTTTTTCTGGACGGTCCCTGCCTGAAGTCAGCGCCAAAGAGGGCGCGAAGACGAACCTCTTTGAAGAGCTCAAAACGTTCACCGATGTTCTCTCTGTCGTGAAGCGCGACTACGTCTCTGACGTAGAGAACAAGAAGCTCGTCGAGGGAGCGATCAAAGGGCTTCTCGCCACACTCGATCCGCACAGCGGCTACCTCGACCCTGACTTCTACCAAGACCTGCAGGTGCAGACGAAGGGAGAGTTCGGCGGGCTCGGGATTGAGATCACAATCAAGGATGGGTTGCTCGTCGTTGTTGCCCCGATGGAGGGCTCGCCGGCTGAGCGCGCGGGCGTTCGTCCCGGCGACGTAATCGTGAAGATCGACGGCAAGTACACGAAAGAGTTCTCGCTCGTAGACGCGGTGAAGCGGCTGCGCGGCCCGAAGGGCAGCCCGATTCAGATCTCCATTAGCCGCAAGGGGGCGTCTGAGTTAATCGACATCACAATCGTGCGAGACAACATCGCGGTTCGCAGCGTTAAGAGCCGCTACCTCGGCGAGGGCTTCGGCTACGTGCGCGTGAGCCAGTTCATGGAGCACACGGCAGACGACCTCAAGAGCGCGCTCGATTCTCTGCAGAAGCAGAGCGGAATGCCAGAGCTGCGCGGCCTGATCCTCGACCTGCGCAACAACCCAGGCGGGCTCCTTGCGCAGGCTGTGCGCGTGAGCGACATGTTCCTGAAAGACGGCGTGATCGTGTACACCGACGGCCGCGTTGACGCGCAGAAGCAGAAGTTCTTCGCGCGCGAAAAAGACACGCAGCCTGACTATCCGATCATCGTCCTCGTCAACGGAGGCTCAGCATCAGCCTCCGAGATCGTTGCTGGCGCTCTGAAGGATCACGGGCGCGCTCTCGTGCTCGGCACGCAGACGTTCGGCAAGGGCTCAGTGCAAACGATAACGCCGCTAGAGAACGGCGGCGCTCTTACGCTCACCACGGCGCTCTACTACACCAAGAGCGGCAACTCGATTCAGGCCCGCGGCGTAAAGCCCGACATAGCGGTAGAAGACGCGGCTGATGCGACTGAGCCAGCCGGCGCGACACGTGCTCCGATCGGCGAGCTGCGTGAGGAGGACCTCCCTGGGGCTATCGGGAACCCTTCCGAGGGCGACGCTTCTGAGGAGTCCAACCCGCTTAAGAAGATCAACAAGACCCCTACCGTTCGGCCCGATATTTCAGCCATTAACCCAGAGAAGGAGGACATCCAGGTCTGGGAGAAGAAGGACGCCCAGTTCCGTCGGGCCCTCGATCTGCTGAAAACATTCAGTGTTTTCAAGCCTTCCCAGGCCGCTGACGACTTGAAGTCGTAGGGCTGCTTAGCTATACTCCCGCGACCTTTAGGCGCGTAGCTCAGTTGGTTAGAGCGCTTGCTTGACAGGCAAGAGGTCCACAGTTCGACTCTGTGCGCGCCTACCAGTAGTCCTTCTTGCGGACCCAACCCGTTAAGAACAGGAGTTTTTCACCAACTCGGTGGCGCCCAGGCGTTACTGGGATGAAGGCTTTTAGCCTACGCTCAGAGTGAGCCGGGCGAGGGCTTTGAGTGGTTTGGGATCTGGTTTAAGCCCCCGTGGCCGGCTTGATCTGGTGACGGGTACAGTGTAGTTAAGGGGGCTCTTTGTAGTTAAGGGTGCTAAATGCCGAAGATTAAGACAAACAGGACTGCGCGTAAGAAGCTGTTTCCCAACAAGAACGGGAAGGTAAAGCGTGCTCACGCGTTCCACAGCCACCGTGCATCCAGCAAGAGCGGTCAGCGCAACCGTCGCCTCAACAAGATGACGCAAGTTGACAAGACCAACCTCGACGCTGTTCGGCGCATGCTCCCGTACGCGTAACGATAGTTTCTCAAGAGAAGGTGTACCATGAGAGTTAAACGTGGATTTGCAGGACGTCGCCGTCACAAGAGGCGTCTCAAGTTAGCAGAAGGGTTCCGTGGCCGTCGTAACGGCTGCTTCAAGCTCGCTAAGCGCGCTGTAGAGAAGGCCCTCCAGTTTTCGTACCGCGATCGCCGCGCTAAAAAGCGCGACTTCCGTGGTCTCTGGATCATCCGCATCAATGCTGCAGCTCGCACTAACGGGCTGTCGTACTCGAAGCTCGTCAGCGGGCTCTCGAGGGCTGGCATCGAGCTTGACCGCAAGGTTCTCGCCGAGATCGCCTTCTCTGACCCTGCGTCCTTCGCTGTAGTTGCTGAGAAGGCGAAGGCTGCTCTCAACTAAGGCGTGAGCCAGGCATGAGCATCCGGGACGAAAACAACCCGGGGTCGCATGGAACCGGCGTCAGCCAGGAGAACTTCCTGGTTGCGCCGGTTTCGCATTTCTGGGCTTCCCGTCTCGTTGCCATCGACTCCACCTGGAACCCAAAGTCGTGGTCGCGCCAGCTCTTCGAGCGTGAGCTTAACGAGCCCCTAGCTCGTGTCCGAGGGCTCTTCGTTGGAAATCTGCTGGTGGGCTACCTGATTGCGCACGTGGTCTTTGACGAGGCGCACATCGTTTCCCTTGGGCTGGCCCCCGAGTGGCGCGCCAAGGGCGGCGGACGGTTCCTGCTGAAGGACTTCCTGCGCTGTGCGCGGCTCGAAGGAATTAACTCTGTAACGCTTGAGGTGCGGGTGTCGAACATCGCCGCACGCGCTCTCTACGAGGGGTGCGGATTTATGGCGGCCGGATTGCGCCGCAACTACTACTCCGACAACGGCGAGGATGGTATCACCATGCGCTACGAGGTCGAGGCGCGAAAGTGGCACGACCGAGCTACGCTTGAGCCTGAGCTGTGCGACGCCCAGCAGGCAGAGTCTCTTGCGAACACGTTACCCGCGACGGCAGCACCCCATGTACAAAACGCTCGTTAAGCCCGCTTTCTTCGCGCTGGACCCGGAACGGGCGCACGACCTGATGCGTGCCGCCGGTCGCGTGGCGAACAACCGTCCAGTGTCGCGGATGCTGCGTGCGTTGTACGACGTGTGGGACTCCCGGCTCGCAGTGCATGTTGGCGGGCTCTCGTTCCCAAACCCGATCGGGCTGGCAGCCGGACTTGATAAGCAGGCCGAGCTCGTAGGGCTCATGACGGGGCTTGGTTTCGGGCACCTAGAGCTCGGCACCGTTACCGCGCAGCCCCAGCCAGGCAACCCGAAGCCGCGCATCTTCCGGCTCGCCGCTGACAAGGCTCTCATAAACCGCATGGGGTTTCCGTCGGGTGGGGCCGACGCACTGAAAAATCGGCTGGAGCGGATCCGCCGCACATTTCCGGCGCTGCCGCCGATCGGGATAAATATCGGGAAGTCGAAAGCGACCGAGATCGACCAGGCGATCGACGACTACTGCTACTCCTTTAAGCTCCTCTCGCCACTCGCTGACTACGTGGCGGTCAACGTCTCGTCGCCTAACACACAGGGGCTGAGGCAGCTTCAGGAGAAGGACCGCCTCAAGGCGCTCCTGCTCGCCCTCAGGGACGCCAACACCCACAAGCGGCCGATATGGGTGAAGGTAGCGCCTGACCTGACCTGGAGCGCTGTGGAGGAGGTGATCGAGTGCTGCCTCGAGGCTGGCTGCACCGGAATTATCGCAACCAACACAACCCTCAGTCGCGAGGGGCTCGTCACCGTTATCGACCAAGCTGGTGGCCTAAGCGGTGCTCCGCTCCGCCAGAAGTCGCTTGAGATGGTGCGCTTCATCGGGGCGCGGCTCGCAGGGCGGCTCGGGTTGATCGGTGTCGGCGGAGTCTCGACCACTGATGATGTGCTGGCGATGCTGCATGCGGGCGCATCGTTGGTGCAGGTCTACACGGCGCTCGTATATGAGGGCCCAGCTCTCGTGAAGCACCTCAATCGGGGGCTCCTGGCCTTTATGGAGCAGCGTGGCTGCCGCTCGGTTCAGGAGGCTGGGCTGGCTTGGGGGGAAGAGCGGCGGGTAGCGTAGGGGCAGAATCGGAGGCGGAGCGGGAGCCGGAATCCGGAACCGTTCCCGCTGCCGGTCCCCGGTCTGAGTCAGCGGGAAGAGCGGCTAGCATTGGTCGAAAAATACGTGTTTTGACAGCAGGGCGGGGTAACTCGTCCAACTAGCTAGCTTTATACAGAATGCTGAAAATACCCGGGAAACTGGGCTTTTAGGGGCGCTTTATTTGACCTGGACGGGGTGCTTAAGGTACACTTCGTGGGCGCTAGTGGGTTAATTGCGCAGGTTGTCCCGAAGTCGTGAGCGCAAGAGCTCGTCTCTCCTATCACGAGAGTCTGAGCAAGAAAAGCTAACAGAACTCTGGAACTCGTTGGTCGGTAAAGGTTGGCGGTGAGCGTTAGGCTCCCTCGAACCCTTTGCGTCCGGCGGCCAGAACGGTGTCGACCCAGTGGAGGGGTTTACTCTTGAAGACTAAGAAGAAGGTAGCGAAGCCGACCCAGGCGAAAGTCTCGAAGCCAAAGGCAGCCAACGCGATCAAGGCGGCGAAGAAGCCCGTCCGCAGGGCTCCAGCTACCCAAAAGTCGCCGAAGCTTTCGGGCGCCCCCGCGAAGGCGGCCGTTCCAGCCAAGGGCGCTGCGGCATCCACGAACCCAAGCTCATCCGTAAAAGTTTCGGTCACCGAGAGGCTCGTTGCCTCACGTCTCGTAAAGTCAACTCCGCAGGGGAAAAAGACGGAGCTTAAGCTCGTTACCAAGGCGGTCGTTAAGGGCGCTGTTGTGAAAGGCGCCAAAGAGCGTGCACTCGGCGTGAAGATTCCAGCTACCAAGATCACTCGTTCGGAGCCAGCGCCATTCGGCTCGAAGGTAATCTCAGGCAACTTCGGTTTCGATGCTCCCCAAGCTAAGCCGGCCCCGGTTCGCGCTGTAACGGCGGAGAGAGTTGCGGTTTCTGTTTCGACTTCGACGACGACCGTGTCGTTTAAGTTGGGTGACAAGATCGTGTATCCCGGCCACGGCGTAGGCGAGATCGAGGGGATTCGCAGCACTGTCCTCGGTGGACAGGAGCACCACATTTACAACATCAAGATTATCGAGAGCGGCATGAAGGTCATGGTGCCGGTTTCTCAGGCGGCATCGGTTGGTCTCCGCAAGATCGTCGACAAGCGCGCGATCGACGAGGTCTTCTCGATCCTCAAGGACCGCGACTTCAAGATCGACACCCAGACCTGGAACCGCCGCTTCCGTGAGTACACCCAGAAGATCAAGACCGGCTCGGTATTCGAGATCGCGATGGTTCTCCGTGACCTCTCGGTTCTGAGTGCCGACAAAGAGCTCTCGTTTGGCGAGAAGAAGATGCTCGACCAGGCTGAGGCGCTGCTCGTTTCTGAGATCGCAATCGCAAAGGCCCGCCCGCACGAGAAGGTAGCCGGCGAGCTGCGCGCGCTCTTCGTGTAAGAGCCCGTCAACAAGGCCCCACATGCGGTACTGCGTTGTCATCCCTGCGGCAGGAAGTGGAACCCGCATGGGCTCTGCCGTGCCGAAAGTTATGCTCAGGCCAGGAGCCTCGCCGGGCGAGTCCCACGCAACAATCTTGCAGCTTACAGCACAAATCTTCGCCGCGGACGAGCGCTGCGAACGGATCGTCGTCTGTGCGCCGAGTGAGCACGTGCAGGAGTTCTCAAGCCACCTTTTAGGGCAGCCAAGAGTAACAGTCGTCGCAGGCGGGAGCACCCGCCAGCGTTCGGTGCTGAAGGGCGTAGAGGCTCTTGAACGCGAAGGCCGGCTCGTTCCAGGCGGCACCGTTTTGGTTCACGATGCGGCGCGCTGCTGCGTGTCGGCGGCGGTGATTGCTCGTGTCTTAGAGGGTGTTACAGAGCACGGAGCCGTAACGGCAGCAGTTCCAGCGGTTGACTCGCTCTGTCGGGTTGAGGGCAATGTGATCGCCGGCTACGTTGACCGGACGACCGCGTGGTCGGTTCAGACCCCGCAGGGTTTCGACGGCGTTGAGCTGCTGCGCGCGCACCGTGAGGCGGCAGAGCAGGGGATTGAAGGATTAGACGACGCCGCGCTCGTAGCGCGGCTTCGGCCAGTGTCGGTCGTCCTTGGCGACAGGCTCAATATTAAGGTGACGCAGCCCGAGGATCTCTTGGTGGCTGCTGCTGCGCTTGGATCGAGGTAGCTCAGTGGAGATTAGGATTGGCCAGGGGATTGATATTCATGCGTTCGAAGCCGGGCGCAGGTGCGTGCTCGGCGGTGTTGAGATCCCTTCTGAGCGCGGGCTGCTCGGACACTCGGATGCCGACGCCCTAACGCACGCCGTGATGGACGCTGTGCTCGGAGCGATCGGACAGCGCGATATCGGGACGCTCTTCCCGGATACGGATGCAAGTTTTAAGGATGCAGACAGCATCGGGCTGCTTCAGAAGGTGTGGTCGCTTGCAGAGAAAGAGGGGTGGAAGCTCGTAAACGCTGACGTAACGCTCCTAGCTCAAGTTCCAAAAGTAAAGCCGTACGTGACTGAGATGCAACAGCGCCTGAGCGGTGTTTTTGGCTGCGAGCCCTCGCGCGTTACGATTAAGGCAACCACGACTGAGCGCCTGGGATTCATCGGGCGTGAGGAGGGGGTTCTCGCTTCGGCGGTGGTGCTGCTGCAGCGCTAGGTGGAGCGGGGCCGGAGCCAAGACCGGA
>CAYPUA010000015.1:52571-58701 GCA_964413875.1 uncultured Bdellovibrionales bacterium | reverse complement strand
CCGGAGCCAAGACCGGAACCATGGTCGAGGGGATAACGCTCGGTGGCGATATTAAATGGGGGATAGAGATATGCAATACAACCGTCTTGGGTCGGCTGGAATACAGGTTAGCCAACTCTCCTTTGGTTCGTGGGTGACATTCGGCCCACAGATAGATGAGTCGAAGGCTGCTCAGCTGATAAAACAGGCGTACGACGCAGGGGTCAACTTCTTTGATAACGCCGAGGCCTACAGCGGCGGCGACGCAGAGGTGATTATGGGCCGAGCACTCAAGAAGCTCGGGCTGCGGCGCTCCTCGTACCTCGTGTCCTCGAAGTTCTTCTGGGGGCTGCACGATGGCCCAAACGAGAAGAACACGCTCAACAGAAAGTACCTGATGCAGGCGATCGACGGCTCGCTGAAGCGTTTCGGTCTCGACCATCTCGACCTGATATTCTGCCACCGTCCAGACCCAAGCACCCCGATTGAGGAGACAGTGCGCGCCATGAGCGATATCGTCTCGCAGGGAAAGGCGCTCTACTGGGGCACTAGTGAATGGACCGGCGAGCAGATCCTTGAGGCCTGGCGCATTGCAGACCGCTATCACCTGCACAAGCCGCAGATGGAGCAGCCGCAGTACAACATCTTCACCCGCGAGAAGGTCGAAAGGGACTTCGCCCCGCTCTACAAGGAGATCGGGCTTGGGCTTACCACGTGGAGCCCGCTCGCCTCAGGGCTTCTCACCGGAAAGTACACGAAAGGGGTCCCGCAGGGCTCACGAGCAGCGCTTCCAGGCTACGAGTGGCTGAAGGAGCGGGTTCTCAATCCAGAGCGGCTGCAGGCTGTGACTCGGCTTGAGTCCGTTGCGAAGGAGCTTGGATGCTCAGTCGGGCAGCTAGCGATCGCTTGGTGCCTCAAGAACCCACACGTCAGCACCGTTATTCTCGGCGCGACATCCCCTGAGCAGCTCACACAGAACCTCGAAGCAGCCCGGATTGTGGCGCGGCTTGACGAGGCGGTGATGGCGGAGATTGAGAGGGCGATGGCGAGCTGAGGCGGAGCGAGCAGTCGGTGTGACGCTGCCGCAAATAGCACTAAACTGGCCGGATCAGAGCGCGTGGCAGGGCTTCCTCGGGCCCGGCGCGTGACTACCAGCTCTGGTGGGAGGATACTCTTCAGCTAGGGCGTCGCGGGGCTTTTCTGCCGCAGCACGGCCCCACAAATCGTATTGGGTAGATGGCGGCTCCAGTCTCTTGCGTTGACGTCCGGTGCGGCGGAAGCGGAGGAGATGGAGGAGAGGGCAAGGTATACACAGTTTTTTTCTTGCCTCCGTGGTCCTGGACCCTGCAATAGGCTCCGAGGTCACCCGATTAGTTGGCGTGTATCATCGAACTTCTTGTCCCGATTAATGCCCAGCACTTCCTAGAGCCACAAGCCGCAGGCTGTAGGAAGCGCTGGTGCGTTTCGGCTGGAGCACGTTGCTTCAGCGCGCTGGGAAGTTTGGAGGTAATGATGGTGTCGCCCTCTGAGTTTGTGGAAGTGGACGTTATTGATCGTGGTGGCTGGCGCATTGTCGTCAGCGCCGAACGCTTCGAGCGCGCGTGGTTTCCTCGCGTGTGTGATGTTGATTTCGTCTACCACTTCCAACCCAAAGAGAGGACCTTGTCGGTTCACTTTGGGGGATGGAGCACAATTAACCAGGCTGTTCCTGGTGGTCTCTACAAGCTCGCTCTTGAGCTTGGGGGGAAAGTTGTGGGCCGATCGCTCAGGCTGCCCGGTGTTGAGAACCGCGAGTCAGCTGTGCTTATGGCCGAGTTTCTTCAGCAGTACTTTGAAGAGTCTCAAGAAGCGCATGCTGCCAATAACCGGGCTGCAAGCTAGTCGGGGACGGGCTACGGGGAGAGGGTTTTTTTAGACCCTCTCTTCCGTCCTCCCATTTGTGCCGCCAGATCTCACCCCACCCCCCGCTGCAACTCCCGCAAGAACCCAGCCAAAGCTGAGTTCGGCGATGCGAGGAGCTGCTCCGGCGCCCCGAACTCTGAGAGCCTGCCGTGCTCGAGCACGAGCATCAGGTCTGAGTCGATGACCGTGCCGAGGCGGTGAGCCACAACCAGCACGGTTGCGCCGCCGAACTCTCGGCGAATAGTGCGCTGGATCGCTGAGTCGGTCTCAACGTCGATATTGGCGGTAGCCTCGTCAAGCACGATAACCTTGCAGCGCCTAAGCAGCGCGCGGGCGAGACAGAAGAGCTGTCGCTGCCCACAGCTAAAATTAGAGCCGCCTTCGTTCACGGTTGCGCTTAAGCCCCCGGGTAGCTCTGCGACGAAGCGATCCAACTCCACGCGCCTGAGCGCCTCGGTTATCTCAGCGTCGCTTGAGGTGCGGAACGGGTCGAGGCTGTCGCGTAGCGGTCCCGAGAAGAGCACGGGCTCCTGAGGCACCACGGTGATTGCGCTGCGCAGCGCCTCAAGAGAAAGCGTTGATGTGTTGACCCGGTCTAGCTCGATGTGTCCCTCGCTTGGCTCAAGCAGCCGCCCGAGGGCCAAGATCAGGGTGCTCTTGCCAGAGCCGGTTCGCCCCACGATTCCGACACGAGAGCCGGCGGGAATAGAGCAGCTGAGACTGTCGAGGGCGGGCGGGAGATCCGGGCGGTACTGCACAGTCAGAGAATCGAGACAGAGGTCGCCTTGCGCCGGCCAGTTGATCGGCGCTGCGTTGCCGCCACGATTTTCTGGAGGGGTGTTGGCGTAGTACTCCATGCGCTCAAAGGATGTCAGGCTGCTCTCTGCCATCACCAAGCTTCGCACGACCCAGTTCATCGGCCCGCCGAAGTTAGAGTACACGAGGAGCAGTCCAGCGACGGATGCGGGGATGACGGCGGGACAGAGCAGCGAGACTGTAATCGCGGCAGCTAGGAGAACCAGTGCGGCGAGAAGCTCAAGCCTAATTCCCAGCCAGCGATTGGTGGCGTTGATGGTGTAGGTGGCGTTGATGTTAGTGGTCAGGTACTGCCGCATGCGTTCCGCGAACTGCTCGCGAAGCCCCGCTGCGCGCAGCGTGTCGGTCCCGCTTAGAGACTCAGAGAAGAGAGCAAAGATCGGCGAGCGCGAGATCGACTCAAGGCGCTGTGCCTCTCTGGATGTCGGCCGGAAGACCTTCCCGTAGCGCGCGTACACGAGCGTGAGGGGAAAGAGCAGCAGCAGCGCGTAGGGCTCCAGCACCGAGAGAAGGATAAAGACCACCAGCACGTCCAGAACGCAGGTACAGGTGTCTTGCAGGGTGCGCGGCAGGAGGCCCTCAACGGTGTCTAGGTCTCGGCTGAAGCGGTTGACGATCCGGCCGGTCGGATTCGCCTCAAAGAATCGCAGGGGCGCCGCCAGGACCCCTTTGAGCAGGTGCTCGTGAGATCTCTGGCCGGCTTTTAGCCCGCAGTCGAGGAAGAGGTACCAGCGAGCAAAGTGAAAAATGGCGAGGATCGTGAGCAGTCCGGCGTACCCGAGGATAAACTCCATGTGCGAAGGGAGAGTTCCGCGCGAGAAGAGGGCGAGCCAGAGGTCGGTGGCGACTGATGCGATGTGGCGGGAGAGAACCACGGCAACGACTACGACTGCGAGAATTCCAGGAGCGAAGCGCCGCATGTAGGTGCGCAGCACGCGGCGATCTACTGCGCCGACGTCGCGCTCTTCGACTTCAACGACCGAGCGGCTAGCGGTCGCCTCTGGACGCGTGCTGGTCCTTGGAGCTGCGTCTAAGCTTTCCGTGTGGTCGAGGCTGCCCTGGGCGATGTGGCTTAACTCAGAGTGGAAATCGAGCAGCTCAGTGAAGCGCGAGCCCCGGGCCTTAAGCTCTTGCGGAGTTCCGGACTCAACAATGGTGCCACCCTCAACGACTATAACTCGGTCAGCACGCAGCGCGTACTCAAGCCGGTGTGTCACCAGGAGGCGGGCGTGGCCCGCCAGCTCGCCGCACACCAGCCGCTCAAAGACCTCATTCGCCACACGGGTATCGAGCGCACTGAGCGGGTCGTCGAGCAGGTAGATATCGGACTCAAGGTAGAGGGCACGGGCGAGCGCAACGCGCTGCCGCTGTCCCCCGGATAGGTTAACGCCGCGCTCACCGATCACGGTGGCGTCACCCTGCGGGAGGTCTTTAAGATCGGGCCCAAGAGCCGAAGCCGCTAGGGCTCGCTCGTACCGCTCCGCTGAGAAGGGCGCACCAGCCAGAATATTGTTGCGCACCGTGTCGCTTACTATCCAAGGCTGCTGCGCTACGTAACCGAGGGTGCCGTTGGCTGATGCGCTTCCAGCGGTGAGTGATAGCTCGCCCAAGATTGAGAGCAGCAGGGCGCTCTTCCCGCTTCCGACCCCGCCTACGATCGCCACGAGCTCCCCCGGGTTTACCCGGAGGCGCTCAACGTGCAGCGCCTGAACCCCGGGCGACCATTCAAACGAGGCATCTTCGAGCTCGATAGCGTAGGGGCTTGATCGCAAGGGAGGGCGCGGCTCAAAGTCTCTGCGTTTGAGAAACGACTCGATACGGGCGGCGGAGATCAGCGCCTCCATCGTGTTGATGATCGTGTCAGGCAGCGAGTTTATGGCGAAGCGCAGGAGCAGGATAAGCGACATTGCCGGGAATACCGTCGCCGCATCGAGCGTTCCCCCGCGCAGGACGAGCACCGAGAACGTGACAACCATTGCCGCAGTAGGAGCGAGATTTGAGGCCAGGCCTGCAAGGCTCGATAGCAGGTTCACTCGCCGTAGGCGGCTCACCTCTTCAGCCCGAAGCGTCAGAATGCGCTCTGAGAGAGGGCGCTCCCACGCCTGGAACTTCACAGTCTTAATGTGCGCCAGAACCTCCGCTGTAAAGCCAACACGCTGATCGGTGATAGCCAAGACCTCTCTGCGGATACGATTCTGGCTGCGGACGAGCGCTGAGGCGATGATGAGCGGAACGACCAGGCTCGCCGTTCCGAAGATCGCCGCAATGCCGACCAGGCGGTACAGCAGCACAAGGGCTAGCGTCACCTGTAGCGGGTGGTACCAGATGGCGTGAAGCATCTGCAGCCACGAAAAGATCCTGCCGGAGTCGGTTCCCGTCAGGGTCAGGATTGCGCCGCTCGAAGCCTCTCCGCGTTCGCTTCGGGCGAGCCGGAGCGCTTTGTCGTAGATCAGTGCCCTAAGAGAGGCGTGAACCTTAATCGAGATCCCGACCTGATTGTAGAAGAGGTGGTGAACGCTCAGGGTGCCGGTAATTGCGACAATAAAAAGTAGGAGAGCGCATGCTAGAGAGAACGTGTTGGCTGGCGCGAGACCGATAGCGGTCCCCAGTTCCTCCGCCCACGCGGGAGGCACATGCTTCCCCTCGAGCGTAAGCAGTATGCGGCGCAAGACCATCGGCATGAGAAGGCCTGATGCAAGGAGTAGTAGGGCGCAGATAGTGGTTTTTGCGATCTCCCGACGTACGTTGAAGAGCAGCGCCCGAATGAGGAAGAACGACCGAGAAGATGACGTTGCAATCTGCTCTTGGAGCGCAGCCAGGTGTGTCGACACATCGAAGCGGGGAGGCGCTTCGATCAGCTCCTCCATCGTGAGTGGCCGAGCGATGTTGCGCCTAATAAACGGCGTCACCCAGAAAAAGAAAAGGCGGGAAGTTAACCCGCTCTGGCACTTCATCGTGACATAGTACCACGGAGCGGGATGTGGTCGGGAAGTCCCTATAGTGACACTGAATCCTGGTCGGAATTGGGGGGCTCGGGGGGCACAAAGAGGGCGGCTCGTGGGGGATGGGACAAAGAGAGCGGCGAGGGGGGCTGCTCGGTAAAACCCCTCACTGTTCTCGCTGGTCTCTTTATAAAGCTCAATCAGTTGCTAACGGCAGACGGGAGCGGGCTGCTCACGTGAACGTACCCGTATCCACGCGCGGCCGGCTGGGGGTGAAACAAAGAGAGCGGCGAGGGCAGCGAGGAGGGATTAATTTCCCCCTCTCTGTTCTCGCTGGTCTCTTTGTTTACTCACGTTTTCGGAACCGGAACCGGAGCCGTTCCCGGGTAGGGAGTGTCGCTGCGCGTGGCCTACTAACCGGGAACAGAGGAAAGATAAACAAAGAGAGCGGCGAGGGCAGCGAGGAGGGATTAATTTCCCCCTCTCTGTTC
>CAYPUA010000015.1:0-52471 GCA_964413875.1 uncultured Bdellovibrionales bacterium | reverse complement strand
CCTCTCTGTTCTCGCTGGTCTCTTTGTTTACTCACGTTTTCGGAACCGGAACCGGTGCCGTTCCCGGTGCCGGCGCCGGTAGGTAGGAGGGGGTTTGGGGGGTGATTAGCAAGATATAGCTCGCTCCTTCATTTGATTCAGAATAATGCTCGGCTTAGAATCGAGGTTTCGGGGGTTTAGCCCGGGTCTTTGACAGTTTGGTGATGGGTATGTGGTGACAGCTCTTTGCGCTTTTACCCTCTCTGTTTGGGGGGTGAGAGGGCAAAAGCTGTCGCTTGAGGAAGAGTAAGGTTCCCGCCGGAATCCGTTGGGCACTGGGGTGGCTCCAGTGCTGAAGGGTTCCGGTGATCTTTTTTTTTCAGGACGAAAGGAGTGTCCACGATGGACGTGCTTTTTTTCAGTTTGGTTGGGTTGATTACTCTCTACTTTGTTCTGCCGAAGGTTTCGGCAGGGCTTCGGGAGCTCCGGCGGAGAAATCTCTACCGGATTCTGGCGGGAGATGACCTGCTTGATAGGACCGAGTGCCTTGAGTGGCTCGGAACTCAGTCGGCTGCGGATCTAGAGTTTGCGAGACCCCTCGTGAGCTGCGGGAATCCGACGGTGGAGCTGGAGATAGCTAGGCGATTCGTCGCCAAAGCGAATCCAATACCCGATGACGCTCTCGAGGCGCTCGTCCGGGTAGGCAGCATCGGGAGCGACGGTCAGCGAGAGGAGGCGATTCGAATGCTTCTTCTTGCCAGGCACCGCTGCCAGTCGATTGTCCGCCCTCTGATCGCTAGACTCGCTGAGGAGCCGAACGGCCAAATTAGGCTCGATGTTCTGCTTGCCTTAATCGAGATGGCTAAAGAGGGGTCGATCGACCGGATCGACAGCTGGGCGAGGGCTGAGATCGTGCAGGCTGTCGCGAGACGGCTGGCTGACAGCAGCTACGAGGTGCGCAGCAGTGCGTGTGCCTCGCTCTGCAATCTCCTGAGCCATACGGTGAAGGATGCAGAGCTTGTGCTCATGCAGCTTCTGCGAGCTCAGGAACAGTACGTTGCTGATCTTGCCGCAAAGGTGAGCTTGGCTCCGAGAAATCGCGATGCTCTAATAGGCGCGCGGTCGTGTATCCCTGTCAGTGGAGCATCTCCCGACCTCGTCAATCGTGTCCTTGGATCCGATTGACCCGCGTCGTCCATGGGGCTTCTGCTGCTTTGAAGGTTGTTTTCAACTCCTCAATGCGGCAGCTGCCCCACCTTGATCATATCTCCCGTATCCTCTGGGGCGCACACTCCGCGGTAAGCCGGAGGTGCTCTATGGCAACCACAACAACCCCATCATCAGTGTCGAGCGATAGCTCGCCAGTGTCCATTATCATCAGTGTCGTGGCGCTCGTTGCGATCGTTGCGCTGCTCTACTACATAGCTCGCGGCGCCACGAAGGCGCAAATTCCACCAGCCGGGCAGCCAGCTCAGCAGCAGCAGATGCAGCAAGAGCCGGCTCGGGCTCCTGCTGCGCCGCAATGAGAGTGCCGGTGGGGGCGCGCGGGGGCTCCAACTGAGGATGGGCCTCTGCACCGCCAGCCTGAGGGCTGCTTGGTTGCTCATGCACAGCGTGCCCTCAGCCCCTACGAGGCGGCGGGGCTAACGCTGCCCCCTGTTGTAGACCACAGGCAAATCGCTCGGCGAGAGCCTCCACTGGACGGAGATTAGGGCAGACGGCGCGGCTACGCTCGCGGGGGCAGAGTTTCTCGGTTTCCCCCGATTCTCCGGGTATTTTTCGTGCTTTCTCTGACTAGGTCCGCTTCCATCTTCATTTGCGCCGCCTCCAGCGAAGAGTCAACACGCGCCCGCTGCCTCCGGTGCGTCGCCGAAAGCGCGAGATGTTAGGTCTTCAAGCCTTAAGACCTACCTTGTCGGGTCCTCGGATCTCTGAAGTCACTGGGGGAATCACCGCAGAGCGTTGATGCTACCCTTGCGCCGCCGTGGTCTAGCGCCTTGGCCGTTGCACTGATGATCTGTAGGGCGCGCTAAAAACAAACTGTACATTGTGAGGTGTTCGTTTATGAGGAAGTATTTCTGTCTAGTTGCTATTCTTGGAGGAGTCGTTGTCGCGCCGCCGATGGCTGTGGCTGATGGGCCGCAGTGCCCTTTTTTCAAGCCTGATTGCTGCTCCAAGCCAGAGAGCTCGTGCAACCTTCCAGAAGGGTGCTCGTGCAGCGAGTTTGATGTTGAGGCTGCGCCGAAAGACGAGAGGCGAAAATTTGCTAAGCGCGGAGGCACGATGTCGAAAAAGGGCGTAACACTTCCGTCCAACATGACGGGAACGTGGCGCGTTACCGGGAGTGTCCCGAGTGCTGAGCCGAGGTGCACGTACGTCTGTGATAACAGCAGGCCGAGGAACTGCTCTCGAAGGTGTGGTCCAACACCTCCACCGAACAATACCTGCAGCTTCGCCGTGACCAACAAGACCTTTACCGTCGTTGCGCGAGAGACCAGCCGCGGGGTTACTGCCAGAATTGACGAGAGGATTACCGCCAGTGGCTACAGGAGTGGCGCTTCGTCAATTATCATGGCCGGAAATGCCTTCTACCCGGAGTATGGATGCACGGCGAATGTGACGCTGACAATCTCCCCGTATCCATTCTCTAGGGAGCTTTCAGGAGCAAGCGCTACCGTGAACTGGAGCTGCTCCGACGCCCGGAAATCGTGCTACGTGAAGTATGCAGGCACGATTGACCAGCTGTAGGTCTGGAGGGGGCGGGCCAGTCCTGCCCCCTTTTTTGTCCGCTCCGCTCATGGCTCAGACCGGCGCAGGAAGCCGAAGCCGCTAAAACGGGCGCGTCTCGCCCGGGGCTAGCTCTGTGGTTTCTACCCCGAGCCGGGCACATTCTTGGGCGAACTCGGCATAGGTGCCAGTCAGCAGCCCGAAGGTCTTGTAGTGAATCGGCACTGCAACGCGGCACTTAACCCACGAGGCTGCGAGCGCGGCTTCGCGCGGCCCCATCGTGAAGAGGTCGCCGATCGGAAGCAGGGCGACGTCGGGCTTGTGCAGCTCGCCGATCAGCTTCAGGTCGCTAAAGAGGCAGGTGTCACCCGCATGGTAAACTGAAAAGCCCTTCGCGGAGAGGATTACGCCGCACGCCTCGCCGGCGTACACAGTGCCGTTCTCTGTGTCGAAGGAGCTTGAGTGAAAGGCGTTCGTCAGGCGAACGGTGACGTCACTGATCGTTGTTGCGCCTCCCTTGTTCATCGGGATGAGCTTCTCCTGCGCGACTCCCTGCGCACCCATAATCATTGCGAGCTCGTACGTTGCAGCGAGCTGCGCGCCGCTCTCATTGGCGACGCGCGCGGCGTCGCTCGCGTGGTCAGCATGTCCGTGGGTAAGCACGATGAGGTCGAGGTTCTTTATGTGGTGCATCGAGTCTGGGCAGAGCGGATTTCCTTTGAGCCACGGGTCGATCGCGATCCGTTTTCCTCCGATCTCAACGATGACCGCCGAATGTCCTGCGTAGGTGATGCTGCTCTTCGCCATAAGTTGCTCCTCAAAGGGAAAGATTACGATGGAAAGATCAGGAATCCGCGCTGCGTTGCCTCACGCTCCACTTCTGGCGAGTACTGCACTGCGCGTCCTGAAAGGGTGATGCCGCCCAGGGCTAGGTGCGAGAGCACCCAAGGGTAGAGAGCGTGCTCAAGGGCGAGCACGCGAGCTGCCGCGTCGTGAGCCGTGTCAGTTGGGCTCAGGGCGAGAGATGACTGGGCGATGAGCGGCCCGGTGTCGACTCCGCTGTCGACGAAGTGAACTGAGCAGCCGTGATGGCGCACCTTGGCAGCCACCGCACGCTCGTGTGTGTCGAGACCAGGAAACTGCGGCAGGAGTGAAGGGTGGATATTGATTAGCCTGCCGTGGAAGTGATCGATGAACTCCGGTTGGAGCACCATCATAAATCCGGCTAGAGCTACTAGGTCTGGCTCTGTCTCCGCTGTTGCCGCAAGCACGGCGGCCTTGAACGCCGCCAGGTTCGGGTAGTGCTCTCTCTGCAAGACTTTGGTCGGGAGCCCCTGGCTGTTCGCGTACTCTAAGCCCCCGGCATCCGGGCGGTTTGAGAGCACCGCCTTGACCCGGTAACCGAGCCGATTCTCGTGTAGAGACTTGAGGTTACTCCCTCTTCCTGAGATAAGCACCGAAACGGCACGTTCCTCGTTCATAGAGCGCGCATCTAAAGGCTGCGCGGCATTGTGCCGCTTCTCGAGGGTACCATATGAGAACTTCCCCTTGGCTGCCAGTCCTCTTTACCTTTACCGCCACGGCTGCTGTCGCGCTGCTCGTTGGCTTTGCTTCGCAGGCGAGCGCTGACGAGAGCTACAACAACTCAGGCGCAGCGCCCGTGCAGCAGGGACAACTGCAGCCGAGCCAGAAGCAGTACGACCCACGACTTCCGCCGGTTCTTCCAGGCGAGGAGATCGTGACAGAGAGCGGAAAGAAGATGAGGGTGTGGTCATCGGCAGGGCCAGTTCCGGTCAACCAGCCGACTCCCTCTGGCTACGGAGTGCCCGGTGGCTACGGCGGATGGCCGCCAGTAATTATCGATGACCGTTTCCGCGACGGTGGCTTCAATCAGGGCGGTGTTCCGGGCCAGCCGGGAGCGCCAGTAGAGCCGCGCGTGCCAGGTGCTGGGCTTAGGCGTTAGCCGCTACAGCAGCTTCTTATGACCAACGCTCTCCTCGACCCAGCGTGCGTACGGGTCTGAGACCTCCTGCGTGTCGAGCACAACGAACTCCGGTGTCTCGTACGGGTGCTTCGAAAGTACGGCTCGTTTGAGCTCGTCTTGGCGCTCGGTGGTGCTCTTGATAACCATCAGGGCCTCGTTCTCAACGCACACGGCACCCTGCCAGCGGTAGGTAGACTGAACCGCGGGCAGCACGTTGACGCAGGCCGCAAGCTGTTGATCAACCAGCTCTTTCGCCATGGCGCTCGCTACCTCCGAGGAAGGGCAGGTGACTAAACAGATGATTATACTCATCACTGGCTCCCGGTTTGTTCAAGGATCGGTAAGCTGCTAATATCAGGCGTTTTCATACCTAATGTTTGGCAGAAACGCGAGGGCTACTTTGCGCTCGCGACTGTCCACTAATCGAGGTCACTACGGATGGCTCGTCAGCTCTCTGCGCTTCTCTTCGCCGTTTGTCTTAGCGTGCTCGTGTGCCGCACGGCCTCTGCCCAGCTTGAGGATCCCTCGAAGCTTCCGCAGAGCGGAAATCTTTCAACGTCGCTCAAGTCGGGAGCAGCCGAGGCTGAGGTGCCCGAGCCGTTTGGCGGCGAGGATATCTCAGGTGAGGGGCTAGCCCCGATCACAGGATCTGTCTCTCGCGTAACGCAGGACAGCTGGTCGATGAAGGTCTTCAACAACACAAAGGACGAGTACTCGGTGGACCTCGACGTGTTTCAGCTCAACATGCAGGGCCAGACCGTCAAGACGGATTCCTTTTCGTACCGCCTCAAGCCAGGCGCTTCAGAGCAAGAGAAGATCTCAGCCGGAATCGGGGCGCGCGACGCGGAGCTGAACCTGCGCCGCTGGAAGAACGTATCGGAGGAGAAGCGCAAGCGCGCAGCTCAAGAGGCTGAAGACAACGACGACGACTCGGGGCAGTAAGCGCGTGAGCAGCCAACGGCAACAGATTAAGAACCCGTCCACAAAGGACCTCAAGGCTCTTGAGAAGTTCGTCGTCCCGTACAGCAACAAAACTGGGGATATCCGTTTTCACCTCACGTACCCGAACCACTACTGGGTCGCCATGTCGAACCTCGGGTTTCAGGCGGTGTACGACATCCTCGCGCGCGACCAGCGAGTGATCGTCGAGCGCGGGTTCCTCCCCGAAGATTCCGAGAGTGATGAGTCCCGCCGCACCAAATGGCGCTCGTTTGAGTCAAACAGGCTGCTCGCGGACTGTGATGTGCTCGGCTTTAGCCTCTCGTTTGAGACTGACTACCCGCACCTGATGCGGATTCTTAACAACCAGGGGCTGCTCTTCTCCTCGTGGCAGGAGCGCGATGAGGCGGCAGCGCAGTCGAAGTTCTCGATGCCGATCATCATCGCTGGCGGAACCGCCGTGACGCTCAATCCGGAGCCGGTTGCGGACTTTATTGACGCGCTTGTTATCGGCGAAGCGGAAGAGCTTCTGCCTGAGTTCATGGACGTGGTTCACCGCGCGAAGCAGGAGGGGTGGAGCCGAGACGCGACGCTGCTTGCGCTGGCGCAGGTAGAGGGCGTGTACGTGCCGCGCTTCTACGAGCCGCAATTTGCTGCTGACGGCTCGATGGAGCGAGTCGTCGCGCGTGATGATGTCCCGCCGCGGCCGCGCCGCAGGTTCGTCAAAGATCTCTCGAAGTTCAAGACATACTCGCGCATCCTTACGCCAGAGACTGAGTTTAAGTCGATGTTCCTGACTGAGACCGGCCGTGGGTGTGAGATGGGGTGCCGCTTCTGTGTTGCGGGCTACATCTATCGCCCGATCCGCAAGCGCAGCGAAGAGTCGCTGCAAGACACGGTCCAGATAGGGCTAGAGAACAGCAGCGCGGTGGGGTTCGTCGGAGCTGCGGTGTCGTCACACAAGTCGATCGCGAAGCTGGCAGCGACTGTTGCGGAGAAGGGCGGGCGTGCCTCGCTCAGCTCAATCATGTCGCAGAAGGTCTCCAAGATGCTTGCGGCTAGCATTTCAGAGAGCGAGTACAAGACCGTCGCGCTTGCGCCCGAAGCGGGCAGCACCCGGCTGCGTCGCGCGGCAGGAAAGCGTGTCGACAACGAGCAGGTGATCGCAGCGGCAAAAGAGCTTGCTGAGGCCGGGATTCGTGGCTTCAAGCTCTACTTCATCGTTGGGCTTCCGACAGAGACCGACGAGGATGTCGACGCGATAGCACAGCTTGCAATCACGATCCGTGACGCAGTGGTTGAGATATCGAAGCCCTCAGGGAAGCTCGCCTGGGTGGCGCTCTCGATCAACCCGTTTATTCCGAAGGCGTCGACCCCGTTTCAGTGGGAGCCGATGCTCGACACGAAGGTTCTCGACCGGAAGATCGAGCGTGTTCGGAAGCTCGTGATGAAGGTGCCGAACCTTGAGCTGCGCTTTGAGCCGCCGAAGGAGAGCTACTTTCAGGGGCTGCTGTCGCGCGGTGACCGCAGAGTGGGAAGGCTGCTGCGCGAGGCGGAGCTGCGCGGCGAGAGCTGGAAGTGGCTCATGAAGCGCACCAAGGAGCCGCTTGTAGACGGCGTGCCGCCAGTAGACTTTTACGTTTCGCGCAGGATCGGGTTTAATGAGATCTTGCCGTGGGAGGTAGTAGACTCTCTCATCCCGCGCTCGTTGCTTGAGCGTGAGGCGATGCGGGCGCACCACGGAGAGGATTGGGTGCAGCCAAGGGCGGATGATCAGCCGCTGCTAGAGGGCGAACAGGACACAATTCGGGGAACAGGAGCAGCCTAAAGATGAACACATCACTTGGACAGATCGTGCCGGTAATCTCCGGCAAGGGCGGAGTTGGAAAGTCGACCGTTGCGGTGAACCTAGCGATCTCGCTCGCGCGCACAGGCGCAAAAGTCGGGCTAATCGACAGCGACTTTTATGGGCCGAGCATTCCGACCCTGATGGGTGGAGGGCAGGTCGTGCCTGATCACGAGGAGCGGCTCATCCCTCCTGTCAAGCACGGCATCAAGTACATCTCTCTCGGATTCTTCCTGCGACACCCGGACGATGCGGTTATCTGGCGCGGCCCAATGTTCAACAAGGCGCTCGCGCAGATGTTCCAGGACGTGAACTGGGGCGCGATCGACTACATGATTATCGACATGCCGCCAGGAACGGGCGATGCGCAGCTCTCGCTTTCGCAGATGGTCAAGATTAGCGGGGCAGTGGTTGTCACGACCCCGCAAGAGGTGGCGCTCGCTGACGTGCGCAAGTCGATCAACATGCTCAAGAAGGTCAACGTCGATGTGCTCGGGATCGTCGAGAACATGTCCGGCCTCCCGATGCCCGACGGCAGCGTGATGCCGATCTTCGGCAGCGGCGGAGGCGAGCGCACAGCGCAGGAGTTCGGAGTTCCGCTGCTTGCGAAGCTCCCGATCGATCTCAAGGTGCGCGAAGGGGGAGACTCCGGCACTCCGGTCGCCTGTGGCGAGGGACCCACAGCGGAGCAGTTCCACACACTGGCTGCCCGGGTGATATCTATCTTGGAGGCTCGCAAGAGCGCTCAGCCGGGCTTGAGCATCGTCAACTAGTGCCTGCTCGCTGCCCTCGCCGCTCTCTTTGTGGCCATCCCTCCTGCGCGTCGTTTCGAAGGACGGCTGGCAGTCAGGAGGAAACACAAAGAGAGCGGCGAGAACGGCGAGGGGGGGTAAGATCTTGGTCTTCCTAGGATATAATGGCCGCTCTGACCGACCAGACCTCCTGTGAGAGGTAGTCCAAGCGACCCCCTGTTAGCCCAGAGCTCAGCGAGAAGCTCGATATCAGGTAACTCCAAAAAACGTCCTCAGAGACTAGCCCGCCCTTCGCTGAAAGTGGTAGAAAACGGAAGTTTTTTGGAAGGGGTTACCGCATGTACGATCTCGTCTTAGCACTCCACGTCATCCTGGCGATCATCCTGGTCGTCCTCGTGCTTCTGCAGCAGGGAAAGGGTGCCGACGTTGGGGCAGTTATGTCGGGTGGCGGCGCAAATACTCTGTTCGGTGTCGGCGGAGCTTCATCGCTTCTCGTCCGAGCCACGACTGGAATTGCGATCTGCTTCATGCTAACTTCCATATTCCTTGTGAAGCTCGGTTCCGATGACAACATCGGCATCAGCACCAAGGCGGATGTGCTGGAGGGGCTAGACTCTAAGAGTCTTGAGACCACCTCTTCAGCACCTGCAGCTGCTCCCCAAGCGCCTCAGGCGCCGGGCGTAGTACCTCCGGTCAACAACGCTCAGTAAGTCGCGCCGGCTTTGCGGCGGCTAGGCGGCACCTTCCGCCTTGAGTGTTGGAGCAGAGCCACACAAAACGAATGCCCAGGTGGTGGAATGGTAGACACGCCAGTTTGAGGTGCTGGTGGCAGAAATGTCGTGGAGGTTCAAGTCCTCTCTTGGGCACCATTCGTTACGCTAAAATAATCCGAAATAATCCTATGAAGATCGGCTCCGTCAAGAAGAGGTGGCAGGGCGCGGTCATAGTGTTCGCAGCGTTCTTTGGGAGCTGTTTGGGCGCAAACGCCCAGTCCACGAACTCCACCGAGATCGTCTACGCCTCGACCTTCGTTCCCTTTGACTCAAGCTTCTCAGTGCCAAGCGAGTCGGCTGGGACCTTCGTTAGCTTCCCCGATAACTTCAAGCACGTGCACCACCTCGCGCTCGATTCATCGCGCACGGTTTGTGCAAGCAACGACAACAACTCAGACGGAGACACCTCCGATCCGGGTGAGACCGTTCATGAGGAATTTAATTCCGCGTACTTCGGGCTTATCATCAAGAACGGCTTCAGCCAGTCTGTGACGGTAGATTACCTACGCTACCAGATCTTCGGCGTCGGTGGGGATGTTGTGCGCTCAAGGGAGCTTCGGCCTTTTCAGCCCAGCAGGGTCCTTCCCGGCCGTTCGGCGTACGTGCTGTTTGAGTTCGCCGAGCCGACCTCTGCAGGGCGCAGGCGGTTCATCGGGACAAGCACTTTGCTGCCGCTTTTGTCGGCTCCGCGTCGCGTCGTGTACCGCGTAGTGGGGCACACCTCCCAAGGCACTCGGGTAGTACTGAGCCGCAACGACCGGGTTGGCTTCAAGCAGCGGACCCACTGCCCGAATAACTAGGGGCTGCTTTAGCTGCAAGCATACATTGACCCGCTGAAGTCTCTTTCGAAGACTGATACGTGCGCGTAAACGGCGAGGAGTTGTTGACGCTTTTTTCATGGCGCGTGTTTGTTCCCCGCACCCGCGTACCCACCGGAACTGGTACCGGAACCGGTGCCGGAACCGAAGCCGGCGCCGTTCCCGGGCCTAAAGCTGCGAGGATATGCCCATGGCCGATTGTGAGGAGAGAGCTGTCTCGGTGTTTAAGCTTTTTGGTTAAGTAACGCGGAGGCGCGGAACTCGCGGGGGCACGGAAAGTGATGCGCCAAGGCGCCAGCAGCGCCATATTCTCTGATAAGAAAGCACCAACGCTGCGGACTCCGCGCCCCCGCGTTCTTAAACAGAGGATCTCGGTATCGACTGAGGCTGCGAGAATAGGCCCACGATCAGTTGTGAACAGCGAGTTGTCTCGGTGTTCAAGCCTTTTGGTTAAGTAACGCGGAGGCGCGGAACTCGCGGGGGCACGGAAGGTGATGCGCCAAGGCGCCAGCAGCGCCATATTCTCTGATAAGAAAGCACCAACGCTGCGGACTCCGCGTCTTCCGCGTTACCTAACTAAAAAGCTCCGAAGCTCCTTGGTGAGCGGGTGAATAGCAGAGCGCTGCTCCTGGAGCCGGTGCCGCTTCCGTTCCCGCGCCCGGGCTGGCGCTAACCGCTACTTCATCGCGCGAGGATTAACGATCAGGTCAGCCTGAATGAAGACCCGCGATCCCGGCTCAAGCTTCGCATCGAGCGGGAGATTGTTCTTCTGTGCAATTTTCTGGGCGTGCTCGCCTGAGCCTGCGTACCAGTTGGCGATCTGCCCAAGAGTCTCGGTTGCGGACTGCACAACGTGAATTAGGTCTCCGTTCGGGCTGCGCTCAGCGTGCTCTTTCGATTCCATCAGCGCCTGCTGGTCCAGTGTCAGCTCGGGCTGGCCTGCGGAGTAGACGCCGCTAATTGCTGGCCCCTCGCCAGACGCTGGCTTCGTGGCATCATCCTTCTTTGCCGTGGTCGGCTTTACTCTTGGCTTCGGCTTCGGAGTCGGCACGAAGGCGGGTAGTATCACACGCTGCTCGGCAACGGCTTCGACTCCACCTACCGTCTCGCGCCGTCCCCACAGCTCAAAGCTTGCAGCCGTTTGGGTCGAGAGTTGCGAGACTTGCCGGTAGTAGTTCTTGTCGATGTTGTACGGGCCACGGATCACCCACTCGGCCGCGTCGGGATCGCGCTTCTGGATCGGAGTGGCGACGTACAGCTGGTTCTTCCCGTTGTAGAACATCTTAAGCTCTGCAGAGTCCTCCGACCCGCCTACGAGCTCGATCGCCTGCGGCACGCCGTTCTCCTTGAAGAAGTTGAAGAGGTAGGAGCTCTGCTCCATCTCGGAAGCGAGGTACAGATTAGTCCCAACGTATGGGTTGTCGCGGCTCACGGGGATGAGCCCCTGATCGTGGATCGCCGAGAACTGAGGATTCCGGTTGGCGCAGGCAGTCAGGCCCACGACGAATGCCGCGGTAGCTAGGCAAGCGACGCCCCAAGGGCGGAAGAACGACGAGAAAACCGTCATGGAGAACTCCTTGCGAGAGGGATGTGAGAACCGTGCCGACCATGCGGCAACACCGTTTAACAGTGTCGCCTAAGGCTGGAACCGTCAAGAGGTTAGGTGCTCAGAAACGCTCGGCCTCGCAGTATCCGCCCGGGCACGTAACCGGGTACGTAACCGGGAACGGCAACGGGAACGGCCCCGGCTGCGGCTCCGAATACATGCTTGCCTAGCTCTCCCCGCTGGTTTTCGGAACCGGACCCGGAACGGAACCGGCAACGGGAACGGCTCCGGCCCCGGCTCCGAGCACATGCTTGCGTAGCTTCCACCGCTGGTTTTCGGAACCGGAACGGGAACCGGAACCGGAGCCGTTCCCGCTCCCGGTTTGGAGCAAGAGGCGCTCCTCATTCCAGCCGCGATACGCCCACGTAACCAACGCCGTCCCCGCTCCGAGAGAAAATAGATCCTTTCGCCGGGGCTCTAAGTGAGTAAACTGGCGTTACATTTTTCAGGGCTCGAAAGGCTTCATTCATGCGTATCGTATCGCTTCAACCTTACTTCACCGAGCTTCTGTTGTCCTTCGGCGCGGGAGCCAAGGTGTGCGGGGTTACGCACCGCTGTGTTGTCGCCCCGGAAGCTGGCCGACCTGCGGTAGTTACGGCGGCTCAGGGCGGAAAGGGGGGCGGCTCGGGAGATGATCAAAGGCTGGCCCAAGGGCTTTCAGCGGATACGCTCAATCTGCCGGCCCTTGTTGAACTGAAGCCAGACCTAATCCTTACGCAGTGCACAGAGGATGAGCCTGAGAAGTTCGTCTCATGGGCAGAAGGGGTGCTGGAGCGGCGCTGTGGAAAGCGCGTTGTCGTTCGGCACTTCAATCCAGCTTCAGTTGAAGCGCTCTACGCTACCTTTGAAGGGGTAGCTGAGTCGATCGGCAACAGCCGGGTCGGGCGAGAGCTGGCGCAGCGCACCAAGGCTCAGATTCAGGACTGGACTAGGAACTTCTACGAGCGGGCCCGCAACAAGAAGGTTACGGTGCTCGCTTCTGTTCAGCCGCTGAGCCTCGCATCGGGGCTAATCCCGGATCTGGTTCGGGTTGTGACGGGCCAGCCGCAGGAGCGTGCCGACGGAAGAGAGCACACCTCGTTTGGCTGGGACGAGGTTGTCGAGTTCCGCACCGATGTGATTATCATCGCGCCGAGCGGTTCGACTTTGCAGCAGAGCGTTCAGTCTCTCAAGACCCTGGAGGCGATCCCTGATTGGGAGAGTGTCCCGGCGGTGAAGCGCGGCGAGGTGATCTTCTGCTCTGGCGCAACGCTCTACAACCCCGGCCCTGAGTTTATCAAGAGCGCAGCAATCGTGATTTCAGCCCTGGCAGGGCTCGACAGCGGCTACATAACACTCAAAGACGAGTACTTCAGGCTGCGCTTCCTTGAGCTGCACCGTCACCGCTTCGTTTAGAAGAGAGATGTCGGGTCGGTCAGGGTCTCAAGCGCGAGACCGGGGTCGCCGGCAGCTGCGGCATTTGCGGTGCTCGGTGCGAACACGGCTCCGCCTAAACCGCCCTTGCCGAAGCTTGAGCCTCCGCAACCTCCTCCGAAACGAGTCGTATCTGTCACCGCTGCGCTGTTTGAGCCGGCTGCCCCGCCTGTTACGCTGACCGTTCCAGCGGAGTTGATCACGGGTGCTACAAAATGGGTCCAGCCACCACCACCACCACCACCAGCCCCGCCGCCGGCCGAAGATGCTGCTCCGGCTGCGCCAGTAACGCTCACCGTCCCGCTAGCAGAGTTGGTGACCGACGTTTGCGATGCGAGTATCACAACCCCGCCGCCGCCACCCCCATCACCGAACCCCGAAAAGCCCGAACCTCCGTTTGCAGAAATGGTACCGTTGTTAACCACTGCTCCCTTGCACAACACAGTGAGCGTGCCCCCGCCTGAACCTCCCACGAGTCTGCCGGCACCTCCGCCGCCACCGCCGAAGGCACCAGGCTTAAGGATCTGCCGAGCCCTCGCCTCTGAGAGACCCCCAGCTTCAGGTCCTCCCGGGACTGTCGCAGTGTTGTCTCCGAAAGCCCCGTTGCTTGCGCTTGACGCGCCTATCCCGGGGTGCGCTGCTCCCGACTGGGTCGTCAGCACCGCAGCTGACGTCGTTCCGTGTCTACCCCCGAGGGCATAGGTAAGAACCGAGATCGTACCCTCGTTGGTGAAGGTGCCCGTGCATCGAATGATCGTGCCTGACGGCACAGTCAGTGTCTGGCCGGCAGCTATCGTTACGTCTGTGTACTGTGTATCGACCGTGTTTAACGAGGTACTGCTCGCAACCGAGAGCGCACCGGCGGAGCCGTCTCCGTAAACCCGCAGCGAGCCATCGGCTCCCTCGAAGGTATCGGTGTCCAAGACAGCGGTGAAGCCTCTCGGGCAAGAGCCAGCAGTCTTCAAGCCGGTCTTGAGGTTAATAAATCCGTTAACTACCTTCGTCCTTGTGCGCAGGCAGAGCTTATCCGCAGAGGCATCCTCGGCCCAGGAGATTGAGAGCAACGCCGCTCCCGCGGCTACGACGAACGGGGAGACCCGAGAGAGGTGAACCATAAAGACCCTATGGAATTAAAACGAAAAAGTACGTCCACTAATGGTACAGTCTGGAGCCCCCAGGCGCAGCACTAAATCAGCGGCTAGGACCGGTTTCCGGCGAGCGACAAGACCGGTTTCGGGCAGGTCGATTTTTCCCAGTGGGCGACAATTTCGCGGTAAATTAGTGCCTTAGGCGGTCCCTGGGGCAGCTTCATCGGGCTCCCCGTGTGTGCTACTGTTGCCCCCTTATGACTAACGAGGTCACAGCAGAGACAACATCGTGGATCTCAGCGCCGGGTGAGGCTGGTGCAGCGCTCGCCGAGAGGCTAGAGCGCGAGGTCGCTGAGCGGCGCGCAAGTGGAGCCCTTACTGAGAGCGACGAGCGGCTGGTGCGGGAGCTGAAGGTATTCTTCTCGCCAGAGAGCTTCTCAACCACTCCGGCCAGGCTTGAGATGCTGAGGACCCTTTGCCGCACCTTCAACGTAGAGTTTAAGCCAGAAGTCACCCGTTCCCACCGGAAGCTTGTCGGTCCGATCATCGCCACAGTCAAGCGCGCCTTAGTGCCGTTCCTGCGCGCGATCCTTGGCCCGAGCTACCTCAAGCAAGCTGAGTTCAACGCCAGTGTCGTTAAGCTGCTCGGGGAACTCTGCAACGAGCGTCGTTAGCCGTCGCTCGACTCGCGGCACGGCACTTCAAACGAGATGCAGCTGCCCTTTGCCGGGCCATCGCTTGTGACTGCTAGCGAGCCGCCGTGAGCCTCGGCGATCGTTTTAACGATGTGCAGCCCCAACCCTAGGCCATCAGCTCTTCGCGCCCGTGCTGTTTCAAGCTGCGAGAAGGGAAGACCGAGCCTCGGCAGGTCTTCGGGGCTAATCCCGATCCCGTCATCGCAAACCGAGAACTGTATGCCTGCTTCTGACGCGGTAGCCCGAAGAGAGATAAGGCCGTTTGTCTGAGTGAACTTGATAGCGTTTTCGACCAGGTTACGGAGCGCTTGCACGAGACGGTCTCGGTCTCCGAGAAACGGCGCTAGCCCATCCTCAAGCTGCGACTCAAGGTTGCGCGAGCGTTCCTGGGCGAGGGGAGCGCAGCTCTCCATTACGAGCTGAAGTATCTCCTGTGCAGTAGTACGCTCCAAAGTAATCCGAAAGGTGCCGCTTGAGACCCGAGAGAGGTCCAGCAGGTCGCTTATCAGGCGTGATGCGTGTGAGGCTTGCCGCTCCATCATTGCTACGACCTTCTTCGATTCATCACTCAAGGGATGTCTGGCGAGGAGCTTTATCCCGGACACGATGGTCCCTAGCGGCGAGCGCAGCTCGTGTCCGACGAGAGCGAGGATCATGCGCCACCTTCGCACGGGCCCTTTTCGTGCTACCTCGCTCTGGGATTTCCCCGTTACTGCTCCCCCTTCCGGTGCAGGATCGTCCGGAGCCACGGGCTTCGACTCGCCTGTCACGTCGGCCCTGCTCTGTCGATTCTTGCCGCCGCTCTCGTTCATCGCTCACTCCCTTGGCTCTAATCCGCTCCGCCCTGCTGCATCCCGAATTGGAAACGAGTGCGGAGACTATTTATGGTCCTGGTATATCGGATGCCCCTCTGTATCCTTCGCGGAGAGCGTTTCAGAGGTATCTGAAGTGTCCTCAGACTCCTCAGGCAGACGCAAAAACGGAATCCGCGGCTACTAGCTGATACTACTCGGAGTTGCGAGGCTGAGAGTTGCGCGGAGCGTCAAGAAAAAATGCGCCATGTTGGAAGGAGTCTGAAGAGCCATCCACCGGAGAAGCTATTAAGAGAAGTCGGAAGGCGCCTTGGAGCGCGAGAACTGCCTGGCTAGCGAGAGCCTGTACCGTGGCCCTTACCCATCCTCGAGCGTCACGAGCACCGCACCAGTCTGTACGATCGCCCCTGTTTTCTGGGGAAGTGCCGTGACCTTGCCGGCGACGGGTGACTTGATCGGGTGCTCCATCTTCATGGAGTCGAGCACGAGCAGGACCTGTCCGGCCGACACCTGCTCGCCAACAGCTACTGAGAGAGCCGCTACTTTGCCTGGGATGTGCGCAGTAACTTCGCGCGCTATATGAGCTCCGCTGCCACTACGAGTAGCGGGGAGAGCCGTGCGCTCTTCGAGGCACACCGAGCCAGAGCGCAGGTGCACCCAGGTGTACGCGCCGTCCCGCACGATGGTGGCCCGCACCTCTCGTGAGTCGGGACCGACGGCTGCACGAAGGGCGGTGCCACTTGGTTGAGCCGGAGCGATATCGTCTAGTGATACCGTGAGCGAGGTGTCGGCGCCGCCGACCGAGATTATCACGTTCGCCCCCTCGTCGGTCGCCGTGGTGGAAGAAGAGATCGTGTGGCCGGAGCTTGCGGTGAGCCAGGGAAAGGAGAGCTTCGGGGAGGCTGGTGCAACGGTAAGCCAGGGTGAGCGCGTTGCCCACGGCGAGCGCCCGGTTGAGCAGCGAAGCGCCGCAACAACTGCGTGCGCGATGACGGCTTCCCTGAGCTGGTCGCTCTCGCTCGGCAAGAGGGCCGCTGTGCCCTGGATGGTGTGTGACTGAGCGGCGAAGACGGGATGAGCGAGGAGGTGCAGCAGGAGCCCGCGGTTTGTTTGCACCCCTGAGATGCGCGCTCGAGAGAGGCACTCGTGCAACGCCTTAATCGCCTCGTCTCTGGAAGGGGCGTGCACGATAACTTTGGCGATTAGGGAGTCGTAGTAGTGGGTGACCTCTGAGCACGGCTCAACCCCTGAGTCGACCCGCACCTGCGCCGCGCCGAAGCTGCGTGTGGGAACCTCAAACTCTTGCACAATTCCGGCGGAGAGCACGAAGGAGCCGGCGCGCAGCTCCTCAGCGCAGAGGCGAGCCTCGATCGCATGCCCCTGCTGCTTGGGGTTGCCCTGAATCCCTAGATCAGTGAGGCGCTTTCCCTCGGCTATTCGGATCTGGGCTTCTACTAGGTCCAGCCCAGTGACCATCTCGGTGACGGGGTGCTCAACTTGGAGCCGGGTGTTGACCTCAAGGAAGTAGAAGCTTCCATCGGATGCGTAGAGGAACTCCACCGTGCCGAGGCTCCGGTAGCGAGCCGTCTTCGCAAGCCGGCAGGCAGCCTCGCACAGCTCAAGCTCAGCACCGGGAGCAAGCCCCGTCGCCGGGCCCTCTTCGATGATCTTCTGGTTGCTGCGCTGCAGGGTGCAGTCGCGGGTGCCTAGCGCCACCACTCCGCCGTGGCTGTCTGCCACGACCTGGACCTCGATGTGGCGCGCTGGGGTGATGCAGCGCTCGGCGAATATCTCGTCGCTGCCGAAGGCCTTGAGCGACTCGCGCTCGGCGCTCTCGATCTGTTGCGCCATCCCTTCGGGACCTGTCACGAGGCGCATACCGCGCCCGCCGCCACCGGCCGCAGCCTTGAGCATCACAGGATACCCAACTCGCTCGGCGAATGCCTTGAGCTGGTCAGCGCGCGGCAGGAGCGGGTCCTGCGAGAAGATTAGCGTCGGGGCGGTCGGCACGTTTGCGCTCTGCGCCACCTGCTTGGCTGAAGTCTTGCTCCCGAGCGTTCGCATCGTCTCACTGCTTGGGCCGAGGAGCGTTATGCCCGCAGCCTCGCACGCAGCGGCGAAGGCCGGGTTCTCAGAGAGGAAGCCGTAGCCAGGGTGCACCGCGTCAGCGCGGCTCTCTTTCGCGGCGGCGATCACCTTTTCAATCGAGAGGTAGCTCTCTGGAGCGCCGAGTGCGAGTGCGGCCGTCGCCTCGGTGACAAACGGCGCGTGCGCGTCGACATCCGTGTAGACAGCAACGCTCTCTATTCCGAGCCGCGTGCAGGTGCGAATGATCCGCCGCGCGATCTCGCCGCGGTTTGCAACCAGCACTCGCGCGATCGTCCGAGACGCAACCATACGGGCTACATCCGGAAGGTTCCGAAGGCGCGTTCACGCGCGATCGGTGGGAGCGGTGAGAGGGAGAGGGCGAGCGCCAAGGCAGATCGTGTTTCGCCTGGCTCGATGATTCCGTCGTCCCACAGCCGCGCAGTTGCGTACACAGCGTCGGTCTGCGCGGTGTACTGCGCCTTGATCTCTTCGTAGTGCTTAGTGCGCTCGGCGTCTGGCCACTTTTCGCCCTTGCTCTTGGCGCTGTCTGCGCGCACCTGCGTGACTACGCTCGCCGCTTGGTCGGCTCCCATCACTCCAATCTTGGACTGTGGCCATGAGAAGAGGAGCTGCGGCTCGTAGGCGCGTCCGCACATGGCGTAGTTTCCGGCCCCATACGAGTTTCCGACGATGACGGTGTACTTCGGCACACGCGCGCACGAGACGGCGGTTACCATCTTGGCGCCATCCTTCGCGATCCCCTTGTGCTCGTACTCTTTCCCTACCATGAAGCCGACCACGTTCTGGAAGAACACGAGCGGAATAGCACGCTGGTCGCAGAGCTGGATGAAGTGCGCCGCTTTTTCTGCGCTCTCTGAGAAAAGAATGCCGTCGTTTGCGATCACGCCAACTGGGTAGCCATCGATGTGTGCGAAGCCGCAGATGATCGTTGTGCCGTAGTTCGCCTTAAACTCGTCTAGCTCGCTGTCGTCGAGGATGCGCGCCAAGATCTCGCGCATCGGGAAGTGGTGCTTCGGGTCTGCCGGGATGAGGCCCTCGATCTCTGCCGGGTTAAAGCGAGGAGCGCGCGGCTCTGAGCGCATCAGCCGCTCCGGAGTAACGGCTGCGAGTGATGCTACGCTGCGGCGCGCCATGGAGAGCGCCTCAGCATCAGAGGCCGCGAGGTAATCGGTCACGCCGCTGGTACGAGAGTGCACGTCGCCTCCGCCGAGCTCCTCGGCGCTAACCTCTTCGCCAGTAGCTGCCTTCACGAGTGGCGGTCCGCCGAGGAAGATCATCCCCTGGTTACGGACGATAATCGCCTCGTCGCTCATGGCCGGCACGTACGCGCCGCCCGCTGTGCACGAACCGAGCACCACTGCGATCTGAGCAACTCCGGCGGCACTCATCCGTGCCTGGTTGAAGAAGAGCCGCCCGAAGTGCTCTCGGTCTGGAAAGACCTGGTCCTGGAGCGGAAGGAACGCGCCGCCCGAATCCACGAGGTAGATGCAGGGGAGGTGGTTCTCAAGAGCGATCTCCTGGGCGCGGATGTGCTTCTTTACGGTGATCGGGAAGTAGGTGCCACCCTTAACTGTCGCGTCGTTTGCGACGATCATGCATGGGATCCCTTCGACAAGACCCACGCCGGTCACGATACCCGCACCCGGGCGAACCCCATCGTAGAGCCCGGTGCCAGCAAGCTGCGCAACCTCAAGGAAGGCTGAGCCCGGATCGATAAGCTGCGCGATGCGCTCTCTAGCCAGGAGCTTTCCGCGCTCGTGGTGCTTCTTTACAGCGCTGTCGGCCGGGTCGGGGAGCGAGGCAGCGCGCAGGCTCTTGAGCCGCTCTAGGTGCGCACGAAAGGAGCCAGAGTTCGTCAAGAAAGCAGCGTCGCTTGTGTTGATTCGAGAGCCTAGTTGCATGAGCGGAGGGTAGGAGAGGCAAGCGATCGCGTCAACAAGATAAATGGTCGGAACGTATTGGGATCTAGGGGGTGGGAGCAAGGAGGGCAGCTAGAGCAGAGAGGGATGGCCAGCAGGCTGTTCGGAGCCGGAACCGTTGCCGTTGCCGTGCCCGGGCGAGAAGGGGGTGCGGAGCGTGGCTCACTAACCGGGAGCGGCCTCGGCAACGGCTCCGGTACCGGCTCCGATTCCGCAGCTACGAACGTGCACGATTTAGGGGCGAGCTGCCTGGGGATGGAAACAAAGAGAGCGGCGAGAGCAGAGAGGGGGAGGTCCTGTTTCTTCGTTCTTACCCCTCGCCGTTCTCGCCGCTCTCTTTGTGAAAACTGATCTGTTACTTACGGTGAGGGGGCTGGAGCAGGGACGGGTACGTTTACGTGCACGTTCACGTTTTAGGGGCGGGCTGCTTGGGGATGGGAACAAAGAGGGCGGCGAGAGCAGAGAGGTGGAAGCCCTCTTGCTTGATTTTCCCCCCTCGTTGTTCTCGCCGCTCTCTTTGTAAATATTGAGCTGTTACTAGCGGCAGGAAAGCTGGGGCGGGCTGCTTGGGGGTGGGAACAAAGAGAGCGGCGAGAGCAGAGAGGGGGAGGTCCTGTTTCTTTGTTTTTCCCGCTCGCCGTTCTCTTTGTGAATATTGGTGCTGGCAGCAGGAAGGCTCGAGCGGGTACCTGCACGCAGACCGGCTGGGACCCGATGCGCTCGCTTTGTGCCTGAGCCTGTTTAGGCTCGCTTTCTGAAACGTTCATGCGGGGCAGATGATAGACTCCTGTTTGATATCAGAGAGTTAGGTATTTCCTTCGCTAGCACCACTGGGTGGGGTAGAATACCGGGACCTCTGGCGTGAGTGCTGACTCACCGCCCCAATTGGCAAAAAGCTAACAAATCATAGGTGTCTTGTGGCAAGCCACGACGTTCGAGAGCCGACTGGCTCATTGGCAGTAATTAAGCATCCGATCCCGCAGCTTCGGCGCGGGGTTTGTTTCGTCATGTTCGCGTTCGAGCTTGGGCTCTCGATTAACCTCGACCAGGCGGCGGCCGTGCTGAAGCAGGCGGTCGAGCGCACCAAGTTTCGGCGCAACCGTCGCGCTCCGCGCTACTTCGACTACGACCCGCCGCCGCTGCGCGTCTCTCAGCACGGGCGGCAGGTCAATGTCGGAAAGTTCTTCACCAGGCCGCAAGCTGACCTCACGCTCTTTGACTTCGGCGGTTGCTCGGTAATCTACGAGATCGACATCTCGGGCCCGATCGGGCACATGATTGAGCTGAGCGATGTGCTCTACAACAACGAGTACCTGTGTAACGACGCGCGCGAGCGCGTCATGCAGCTCATGGACGAGCTCAAGGAGTGCATCGTGCGGCCGAACCTGAGCGACTCGATCGAAGAGTTTGCGGTGTTCCACATGGAGGAGTTCGACGCTGAGGTTCATCCGCCGACCTTGGTCAACGAGCACGCGCGCGAGTTTGCCCGGCTCCTGCGCTCTGAGACCGGAGATCTCGGTGAGGAAGAGGTGCGGGACGCGGTTTCGACCAAGACCTCGTACGGCAGCGGCGACCTGGTGGTCGTCGACTGGAACGGCGCGCTTTTCTTCGGCGAGGATATCGACGACGTTAAGGCGGTGCTTGAGTTCTGTAACCTTGAGTTTCTTGAGATGCGCTTCCTCGACGAGCAGCTCGACAGCTACCTCGAGAGCGCCTACCAGACCCTCACAGTCAAGAAGAAGGGGGGCGCTGACCTAAACCGGGTTGCGCGGCTGCAAGTGGACTCGGCGATTCTCTTTGAGGCGGTTGAAAACGCGCTGAAGCTCCTTGGTGACCAGTACCTGGCGCGCGTGTACTCTCTCGCATCCCAGAAGTTTCACCTCCCCGAGTGGCACTCAAGCATCCGCAGAAAGCTTGACGCGCTCGACAGCATCTACCAGAAGCTCGCCGACCGGGCCGCTCAGCGCCGCTCGGAGGTTCTGGAGTGGATCATCATCCTGCTCATCTTGGTTGAGGTTGTGATGGGAGTGTTGGAGCGGGTGTGAAGCTAGTTGAGTTACCTTGCTGCGATGGTCTCCATTGTTTCAGACGAAAATGCCCCGGACTAGCCTGATTGGGGTGCTTGTGGGGAGGGGTAGAGCCCCATGCCCGAAGTAAAAAATCCCTCGAGCGATAACGGAGCTACTGAAAAGTTTCGAGTAGGGGGCTGGCAGGGGGGCGAAAAGAGGACCTGTTTTCTCCTTAAGTTTTTCGGGGCACCACCCGACAGACACTCATGGTCAGGCGCATACTTCTTCTTCTGGTGCTATTTCAGGTAAGCGTTGGGCTAGCCTACGGTCTAGACCGTCAGCAATTTGGTTTTGATACACACAACTTCCTTTACCAGAACGGTAGACTTGTAGGGGCTGTTTACCGACCGAAGCTCGGGGGGGCAGAGACCTCGACTCAATACACCGAGTACTGGATTTTATTTAAGGAGTTCGTGCGAGTCGGCACGTTAGTAAACGGGAAAACCGTCGCAACAAATGTAATTCCAGCGAGTGTACCCTTAAGATCCCTGAAGGCGTTCGGTGATCTTTACAAAAACAGAGTTGGCAGCACGTACGTTACCTCTTACGTAGCTGAGTCTGATGTACCCTTCACAGAACCTTCAGCCGTGGAAGATAACGGATTTAGCGTCTACCAGCATGAGCCAGATGGCTTCGGTGATGTGGTGCAGAACAACAAATTAGTCGGAGCCCACTGGAGGCTGGGGAAACGACAGTCAAACGGGTCGTTCATTGAATACTGGGCTTTAACGCCCCGGTTTACATACCCGAGCCACAGGACGTCGGAGGCAAGAAAAGGGATGATTCTCACGAGCTCCAAAGATAAGATTCGCAGCTACTCAGCATTCCTCAGCCGGGTCGCTTCTTTACGTGTATCAAAATACATAAAAGTCTTCTGTTTCGAGTCAAAGGTCCCCTTCGATAAGCAATCGTAGGGAGGCAGCTGGCTCTGAATCTCGGAGAGCGGCTGTGCAGGAACTTTGCGGTCAAGCCGCTGTTCAGTGAACATCGTAAGCACGAGGGAAGCGCGCGCAGAGCCGCTTCGATGAAATCAAAAGCAAGATAGTTCTATGTAATGTCTTGTGAGCAGTGGCGTGGTAGCAGCGGCCGCTATGCTCCCAAGCTCTCTGAGCCGTTGCGGGGACTTCACAGGGGTCCGGAATTACTGCGAAGCCTCGGGTCGAGCGCGTTCGCTCGGAGCCTGCTGTGTAGCCTCAAACCCCTTGCAGCCGCTGATTGGCGTGACTCGGAGGCGCATCTGCGCAAGCACCGGGTGTCCACATTCATCCGTATACACCTCCGATGCCCGTGAGGTTGATCTGATACGTTGCAGCTCGGCCGTTTCCTGATGTGGCTCGCCGAAGTGAACGCAGATTCCGCATTGTCCAGTCTGTACCTTAATCATTCGCTGTTCCCCGCTTTGTTGCGCGCTCGTAGACAGGGCAAAGGTACCGTAAAAACAGTTGGGTAATATGATGGGCAGCAGCCTTCCGCTGCGAGCCGATACCCTAGCAGCTCAATATTCACAACGAGAGCGGCGAGGGGGAAAAACAAAGAAACAGAACTTCCCCCCTCTCTGCTCTCGCTGCTCTCTTTGTTCCCATCCCCAATCAGCTCGCCCGCCGAACGCGCACGTAGCCGTCACCGGCCCAGCCATCATTCCGCTAGCAACGGCTCAATATAAACAAAGAGAGCGGCGAGAACGGCGAGGGGAAAAAACAAAGAAACAGAACTTCCCCCTCTCTGCTCTCGCCGCTCTCTTTGTTCCCATCCCCAAACAGCCCGCCTCCCGAACGTGCACGTAGCCGTCACCGGCCCAGCCGTCGTTCCACTAGCATCAGCTCAATATAAACAAAGAGAGCGGCGAGAACGGCGAGGGGGGAAACAAGGAAACAGGACCTTCCCTCTCTGCTCTCGCCGCTCTCTTTGTTCCCATCCCCCGCCTAGTAGATAGATCCCTGAATAGTCTTTACCCGTAACTAAGGTTCAAGTGACCCGCGGGTGGGCTTCTCGGGACCGGAACCGGTGCCGTTCCCGGTGCCGTGCCCGGGTAAGAAGTGTCACGGCGTGTGCTCCGCCATCCGGGAGCCGCTCCGGCTCCGGTTCCGGCAGCGGCTCCGGGTTAAAACAAGGGCTTACAAAGTCTCTGCCCTCGCTTTTCGCCGACTCGATCTCACCATGAGCGTCCCTTTTGTTCCCTCTCCGTTCATGTACTAATACCCCCCGTTGTAACGAGGAAAGCAGCCGCTCCCTCGCACGTGATGCCTACCGCTTCCTCCTGCCACCATATGTTACTTAGACGCCTCTTCGTCGCCGCCTTCCTGGTTCTCTGCGCCTCTTCAAACACCTTCGCAGCCGACCCATCAGCCCAGCTTCCGCTTGAGGTGCTTCGGGTAACTCCCGAAGGGGAAGGAATAAACGAAGACACGAATACTGTAGTCATTCAGTTCAGCCGCGCCGCCGTTCCGCTTGGGCGCATGGACCGAGCGGCGAGCGAGATCGGGGTGACCATCTCGCCGAGCTTGCCGTGTCAGTGGCGCTGGACCGACACATCGACGCTCTCGTGCTTCCTTCCGAGTGGCGGAAAGATGGCCGCGGCTACGCGCTACAAGGTAATGGTGAAGCCGCAGTTTGACACCACGGTGCGCGAGGCACTCAAGCGGCCGGTCGAAACGAGCTTCACCACGGAGCTGCCCGGATTGCTCTGGCCCTGGATCACGGCCTGGAAGAGCCCCACTGAGCCAGTTATCACCGTAAACCCAAGCCTCCCGGTTTCCGAAAGCGATCTCTCTGAGCATCTCGTGTTCCAGGCTGCTGACGGAAAGCGCACGAGAGCGAAGCTGGTGAAGCCGCAGCCCCCAGCGGGAGCGAGCGCAGCGGCCAGCACTGAAAGCGGTAAGGAGTGGCTCGCCACTCCAGCCGAACCGCTGGCCCCAGACACAAGCTACAAGCTGCTTCTCACCAAGGGCTTGCGCGCCTCAGTCGGCGAGCTAGCGCTCGACAAAGATCGGGAATTCCTCAGCCTCCACACATTTCCGGCCTTTAAGCTGCTCGGGATTGGCTGCGTGTCGCTCAAGGGCGATGAGGTCTTCATGCCAGTCGGCGAGCCTGCAGGGAGCAAGAAGCCCGAGAGGTGCGACCCACTCAATCGGATAGCGCTACAGTTCTCTGTGCCTGTCGTGGCTGATGGGCTTGCAACGGGCGTCGAAGTCACCCCCGCGCTCACGAAGGATGCTGCGGCACTCGCCGAGCTGTGGAGAGAGTACGCGCCGGAGGTGAGCGAGGGGGTAGTGAATTCAAAAGGGATGCGCTACCCAGTTCCGCTGCCGTACGGATTGCGCGCGATCTCGTCCTACTCCGTGCAAGCCAAAGCAGACGGAGTGCGAGACATGTTCGGGCGCACACTGCCGAAGGAGGTGACTCTCGCCTTCGCAACGGACCACCGCCTGCCGCGCATGGTGCTTGACCACGAGGTTTCTGTCCTGGAGAAGGAGGTCGATACCGAGCTTCCGATAGTGGTCAACAACGTCTCTGCTGTCGATCTCTCCTACCGCACCATCGTCGGTGGGGTGGCTCATGACAACCTCTCAAAGAGCTACAAGCCTTACGATGTTCAGGACATCGCGTACGCGTACCCGATCGGTGTTCGAGAGCTGCTCGGGGGCAGATCTGGTCTCGTGCAGGGCAAAATGAGCACGGTGCCCAAGACCTCAGAGGAGCCGCGAGTGTTCTTCTCGCAGGTCACTCCGTTCGCGGTGCACGCAAAGCTCGGGCATTTCAGCTCGCTTGTGTGGGTGACCTCGCTCGCAACCGGCCTGCCGATACAGGGCGCAAAAGTCAGCATCGTTGAAGACACGCTCTCGACACTCTCAGCTACGCCAAAGGTTCTCGCCGTGGGCGAGACTGGCGCCGACGGAGTTTCGCTGCTTCCAGGGAGCGAGTCGATCGACCCGCAGCGGACGCTCGCTAATGTCTGGGAGCGCAACAAGCCGCGGCTCATGTTCCGCGTTGAGCAGGGCGAAGACATTGCGCTCGTGCCGATCGGGTACGAGTTCGAGGTGTACGGAGAGGGGATCTGGCCCAGCACATCAGAGAAGTACGGCCACCTGCGAGCTTGGGGCACGACAGCTCAGGGGCTCTACAAAGCTGGCGACTCTGTGCAGTTCTCTCTCTGGGTGAGAAACCAGGACGACAAGACCCTCACGAGCGCCCCACGCGGGGAGTACACACTCGAGGTGAGCGACCCGCTCGGGCAGGTAGTGTACACTGTTCCGGGGGTACAGCTCTCTGAATTTGGCGGCTTCCACGGAGAGATGCGCACAGCTCCCTCATCTGCTGTTGGCTGGTACACCTTCACCCTCAAGCCGCAGTTCTCGAAGGTTGAGCTTTCGCCGCTCAGGGTCCTGATCAGCGACTTCACCCCAGCGCCCTTCAAGGTCTCCTCACGGCTCGACCGCGCCCTGTACAAAGATGGCGACGCAGCGAAGCTCATCACGGAAGCGCGCCTGCACGCCGGCGGCCCATACGCTGACGCTCCAGTTCGGGTGAGTGCCACCGTCGAGGCAACGCGCCTCGTGGCGGCTGACCCGAACCTCTCGCGCTTCGACTTCGGCTTTGAGGAGCGCAGCAGGGAGGTGTTCAGCGAAGTCGTGAGCCTCAACGCCGCGGGCGACAACGAGCTCACTATCGCGATTCCTGAGGCAGACGTCCCCTACGGTGTGCTGCGCGTCGAGAGCGCGGTCAAGGACGACAGGGGCAAGTCTGTCGCAACGGTGGCCAAAGCGCCGTACGTCGAAGCGGAGAGATTTGCGGGGCTCGCCTTTAACGGCTGGTACCTCCAGGCTGGAAAAGAGGAACAGGTAGAGGCGCTCGTGATCGGTCCCGACAGGGCGGCTGCGGCTGGAGCTGCGCTGCGGGTCGTGGTTGAGCGCAAAGAGACGAAGGTTTCGCGGGTCAAGAGCGCCGGCAATGCCTACCTGCCGAAGGTAGAGTCGACCTGGGTGTCGGTTGCGGAGTGTTCGCTCGTCTCTGGGGCTCTTCCGGTGCCGTGCCGCTTTACGCCGCCGGTTGCGGGCGACTACCGCGTGACGGCGAGCGTGAAAGATGCGCGCGGCCGCGAACACAAGAGCGAGATCTCGCTCTGGGCGGCCGGACGTGGCTTCGTTGCGTGGGACAACGGATCGTCGACCGCGCTCTCTGTCAGTGCAGAGAAGGCGAGCTACAAAGTTGGTGATGTCGCTCGTTTCGTCGTCAAGAACCCGTTCCCTTCAGCGCGCGCCCTCTTTACGACGGAGCGCTACGGAATCATCTCTTCGTGGACCAAGGAGCTGACTGACGGCGTTGAGGTGGTTGAGGTCCCGGTTACCCCCGACCATATCCCGGGCTTCTTCTTCTCGGCCGTCCTCACCTCGCCGCGCGTCGACAAGCCGATCGAGGGCCAGGTGGATCTCGGGAAGCCAACCTTCCGCATGGGGTACGTTGCAGTTGATGTCACTGATGCTGCCAAGCAGCTTACCGTCGAGGTGAAGCCTAGCGCCCCGACCTACAAGCCACGCGAGAAGGTGAGGGTGGATCTTGCTGCCCGCGGGAAGGGCACAGAGAAGGCTCAAGTGCAGTTCGCGGTCACGGTGCTCGACGAGGCGGTCTTCGACCTGCTCTCGGCGGGACGGGCGAACTTTGACCCGTACAAAGGCTTCTACACCATGGATGGCCTGGACGTTGAGAACTTCAATCTGCTGCGGTTTCTGATCGGGCGCCAGAAGTTTGAGAAGAAGGGAGCGAACCCCGGCGGAGACGGCGGCGGGAAGCTCGACATGCGATCGCTGCAGAAGTACGTCGGGTACTGGAACCCAGCGCTTCCCGCGAGCCCCGATGGCAGCGCGTCGTTTACCTTCGATGCGCCCGACAACCTAACGGGCTGGAAGGTGTTCGCGATGGCGTTCACGAAGAGCGACCAGATGGGGCTCGGCGAGGGGGCTTTCGGGGTCAACAAGAATACAGAGCTGCGTGCGGCTCTGCCTAACATCGTGCGCCAGGGTGACACCTTCTCAGCTCTCTTCACCGTGATGAACCGCACTGATGCTGTGCGTGACATCGCGGTCACGGTGCGCTCTGAAGCTGGAGCGCTCGCAGGAGAAACGGAGAGCGCAACGGTCAAGGCCGAGCCTTTCAAGCGCGTGCCGGTCACGCTCGCGCTCAGTGCGAAGGCGGTTGGCGAGGGCACGCTGGTAGCAACGGCGAGCGACCTGCTGGGCGAGGATGGCCTCACAGCGAAGGTGGCGGTGCTTCCATCGGCGCAGGTGACAACCTCCGCCACTTTTGGCAGCTCTGATGGCGCGGCCGTAACACAGCCGATCTCGTTCCCGGCTGAGATGCGCACCGACATGGGATCCGTCGGCGTTGTCCTCTCTCCGTCAGTGCTTGGCGCGCTCGACGGCGCGTTTGAGTACATGCGCGACTATCCGTACGACTGCTGGGAGCAGAAGCTCTCGAAGGGTGTCATGGCGCTCAACTACCTCTCGCTGCGGGGATACCTAAGCAAGGCAGTGGTGTGGGACGGTGCGCGAGAGATGGCGCAGACGGTGCTAAACGATATGGCCACTCACCAGGCGCCGAATGGCGGAATGTGCTACTACTCGGCTGACGACGAGCGTGTTGATCTGTACCTGAGCGCCTACACGGCGCTGGCCCTGACCTGGATGAAGGATGGTGGGCTGCTCGTACCGGCTGAGCCAGAAGCGAAGCTGCTGCAGTACATTGACGGGGTGCTCAGGAACGACTCAAGCGCGGCTCGCAGCTCGGCTGAGATGCGCTCCAGTGTGCGTGCGGTGGCGTTGGCTGCGCTGGCGCGCCGCGGCATGGCAAAGGCTGCTGATCTGCAGCGTGTCAAGCCGGCCCTCAAAGAGATGAGCATCTTCGGGCGCGCTGCGTTCCTCGACGCATCGGTCTCGCTTGGGCTTCCGGATGCGAAGCTCAAGGAGGTGTACTCAAGCATCGCGGCCGCGGGTCGGGAGAGCAGCGGAAAGCTCGCTTTTGTTGAGCGAGTAGACACAGGCTCGGGGTACATGCTCGACTCTGCGATGCGAACGCAGTGCGCAGTCCTCTCTAGCTACCTGACGTACGCGGCGAAGTCGGCAGAGGGAAAGCGGCTGGTTGAGCCGCAGCTTCCGAAGATCGTGCGCGGCATCACCCTTGAGCGCAAGAGAAAGGACCGTTGGGAGAACACACAAGAGAACCTCTTCTGCACCTCGGCCCTTGGCCAGTACGCGCGGCTGTACGAAGCGAGTGAGCCGAAGCTAAGCCTGAGCGCCTCTGTCGGCGGCGAGACGATCGGCACAGCCTCCTTCCAGAGTGTGCGATCCGAGGCTGCTGAGCTTTCTCGCCCGCTTCGGACCACCGATGCCGGAAAGAGCGAGGAGCTGGCCGTTACGCCGCAGGGCACAGGACGCTACTACTACTCGACCAGGCTTTCGTACGCGCCGAAGGGGCTTCCAACGCAGCCCACGATTGCTGGCATGGAGCTCCGTCGCGAGTACAGCGTGCGGCGAGGTGGTGAGTGGAAGCTGCTGACAGCGCCGGTGGCGCTTGAGCAGGGCGAGGTGGTAAAGGTCGACCTCTTCCTGCGGCTGAGCGGCCCGAAGAACTTCGTGGTGGTGGACGATCCGGTTCCGGGCGGGCTTGAGCCGGTCAATCGCGACCTCGCGACATCATCGCAACGAGACGCGGCTGCTGGCGCCTTCGTGGGGAGTGGCGGCTCGTTCTGGTTCACGGCGAGCGATTGGATCGACTACGGAGATACCTTCTGGAGCTTCTACCACAAGGAGCTGCGCAACAGCGCGGCGCGCTTCTACTCGTCGTATCTGCCGGCAGGGAACTACCACCTGAGCTACACGGCGCAGGCCATAGCCTCAGGCGAGTTCGTGGCGCTTCCAGCTCGGGCTGAAGAGATGTATGACCCCGACAGCTTCGGGCTCTCTGCGGGGGATCGGCTCGTCGTGTCGGCGGGAGCAGGGGCCCAGTGATTCCAAAGCTCCTCCGTCGGGCATTGCTTCTCGGCGCAGCAGGGGCCGGAGTTCTCGCCGCCGGGTTGTGGCTCTCCCTTGAGCCGCTGCCCGAGCGCTTGGCTCCGCCGGGAGACGCTGCGGTGCCGAAGCTTCAGGTGCTCGACAGGCTCGGGGCTCCGCTCTCGTACACCTTTGCGTCGGAGTGGAACGTGAGCGACCAGCGCCCGCTCAAGGCGTTCCCGCCGTTCCTAGCAACGGCGTTCATCGAAGCTGAGGATGCGCGCTTCTTCTCGCACTCAGGGGTCGACTGGCTCGGGCGTTGCCACGCGCTGTGGCAGAACCTTACGGCCGGGCGCGTCGTGCGCGGCGCAAGCACCATAACCGAGCAGGTCGTTCGGATGCTTCATCCACGGCCGAGAACCGTCTGGTCGCGCCTGGTCGAGGGGATCGAGGCGCAGCGGCTAGAGAGACGATTCTCGAAGAGCGAGATACTGGAGTTCTACCTGAACCAGGTGCCGTACGCGGCGCGCCGTCGCGGAGTCGTGCAGGCGGCGCGCTTCTACTTTAACCGCGACCTTGAGACGCTAAGCCAAGAAGAGGCCCTGACGCTGGCTGTGCTCGTGCGCTCTCCGCAGCGCCTCGACCTGTACCACGACAGCCGCGCTGCGGCGCCTGGCTCAGAGCGGCTCGCTGATAGGCTTCTTGGCGTCGGCGCGCTCTCCCCTGACGCACGAGCTTCGCTCGATTTCAGCCGGCTTGAGCTACAGAGGGCGAGGCTCCCGGTGCGGGCGGACCACTTCGTTCGCTTCCTGCAAACTCAGAAGAGCGCAGAAGAGGGCGAGGGGCGAGTTGCATCTACTCTCGATTCGGCGATTCAGGGGCACGTGCAGAAGCTGCTCGACACCCGTGTGCGCGCGCTAGCGGCAGATAACGTAACAGACGGGGCAGTCCTCGTGGTTGAGAACCGCTCGGCAGAGGTGCTTGCTTGGGCGAACGCTGGCGGCCTCGGCGATGACGTGGGGAGCCACTTCGACGGGGTGCTGACAGCTCGGCAGCCGGGCTCGACGCTCAAGCCGCTCCTGTATGCCTTGGCGCTTGAGCGCGGTTGGACAGCGGCGACGGTGATCGACGATGCGCCGCTCTCGGAGGCTGTTGGTGCTGGGCTCCACAACTTCCGCAACTACTCGCGTGTGTACTACGGAGAGCTGTCGCTGCGCGAGGCGCTCGGAAACTCGCTCAACGTGCCTGCCATCAAGGCGGTGCAGTTTGTCGGGAAGCAGGAATTCCTTGCTTTCCTGAAGAGGGCGGGCTTCGACAGCCTGCGCCAGCCTGCCAGCTTTTACGGCGAGGGCTTGGCACTCGGAAACGGTGAAGTCACGCTGTACGAGCTTGTGCGCGCCTACACCGCGTTCGCAAACCGTGGGGTGTTGCGAGAGCTGGTCGTGGCGCGTGACGACACGGCCGATCAGGCACGCAGGCCGGGAGAGAAGCGCGCACTCACGACGCCCGAGGTGGCGAGCATTGTAGCTGATATCCTATCAGATCCAGAGGCGCGGCGGCGTGAATTCGGCTCAGGTGGCCTGCTTCGGCTCCCCGTTCAGACCGCCGTCAAGACCGGAACCTCGACCGACTACCGAGATGCCTGGGCGATCGGGTTCTCCGCTCGCTACACAGTCGGGGTCTGGCTAGGGAACATGAACCGCACCTCGATGAGGGAGGTGAGCGGCGCGCGCGGCCCGGCACTGCTCTTGCGCAGCATCTTCGCGGAGCTTGAGCGCGCAGGGGAACCTGAAGGGCTCTCTCTCAGCCAGAAGCTTGAGCGCCGTTCTGTGTGCCCGCTTACCGGGAAGCTTGCCGGAGCGCGCTGCCCACACCGTGAAGAGCTCTTCGTGCCCGGAAGCGCGCCGCAGCAGAGCTGTAGCGCCGTGCACGACGAGCCGCCCGCAGCGCACGAGCCAGTGCCGCTTCAAGGCGAGAGGCCCCTCAAAGTCACCCTTCCGACCCCTGGGCTCCACATCGCGCGCGACCCTAGGATACCTGATAGTTCAGAGGCCTTCCCCTTCGACCTAGAGAGCGGCTACCCGCTGCGTGAGGTGCGCTGGTTCGTTGATGACCGAGAGGTAGCCAGGCGCCCCGGGGACTCCCCGCGCTACCTCTGGGCACTCGTGCCAGGGCGCCACACAGTCAGGGCCGTGGCAGTCACAGAAGGGGGGCAGGTGCTTGAGAGCGAGGGGGTTGGGTTTTGGGTGAGGTGACAGCCCCATGTCTGAAAACCCCTTCCTGCAGACCCCCGCCTTGAAACCCCCTGTCGAAACCCCTTGTCGAAACCCCCTGTCAGTCATGACTTTCCCCTTTTTTCCGGCTGCTTAAACGTGGACGAGAATGAGAGGCGGCTCACTCCTATTTCCCTGGAGCACTTCGGTCATGGCAGCCCCCTGGGAGAGCGACTGTAAATGCCGGCCTAGATGAACAATTTGTGGCACTGAGCGTGGGGCAGGGCAGAGAGAAGCTCGCGCCCGCCGTGCGAGAAAAGTCAGAAAGTCATGACTGACAGGAGTTTCACCAATCGTATTGAGAGACCGTATTTGTGGCGCAAAACCTAGTCAACAAAACCGCACTGGTTTGCGGTGGCACGGCCGGTTTTTCAGGTTGAGGTGCGCTACTCCTTGCGTGCAGCTCAGATCCGATTCGCACCAATCCGCTATCGCGGACCCAGCGTTAGCCTGATTCACCCAAGCGCGGACATACGCACGGAGGGCTTCGAGAAGAGGAGCTGCGCGGAGTTGCGGGGTGAATATGCGATCTGCGGGGACAGACTGCCGAAGTGATCGAGCGGTCTGGGGTTTGTCTGAAACAAGTATCGGGCGGACGATTTGCAAAAGGCCGTAATCGGTCGCCCCCGGTAGAAGCAGGGCGGTGGACCGTATTTACCAAGATCTGGCTTGCGGGTACCTTGTCGACAACCTATGTCGCCCGGCGCAATACCGAACCCAAACAACGAAAATAAGGCTGCTACCCCGCAGGGGAAAGACGCTCGCGTTGCGCCGGAGCAGAGCCCTCCGCTTGAGTCGATGAATATCTTGCGGATGCCGAGTGTGGAGCCGCCTGCGCGCGCCGACATGAGTGAACCTGCATCTGAGCGGCAGCGCGAGAGGAAACCTCGCGGTAGGGGCAGGCGAGCGAAGCCGCGGCCGGAGGTGAGCGAAGCGCAGGCGCAGCTTGCCGAGTACAACGCGCGCGAGGAGCAGACTGCTGGCTTTATCGCAAAAACGGTGAACGAGCGATCGCCCGCGGCCGATTACTGGCGGAGCGTCCAAGAGATCTGGAAGATCTCGCCTGCTACATGGACGAAGCGGATCGCGTATACGACGGTCGGGGCCCTGTGTGCCGCGACATCAACCTTTGCATTCTCGCAGACGCTCGCCCTTGTAGGAGACGCGGAGACTCATCCGATCTTTGGCGCACCGCTGAACACCGTGGCGACAGCCCTTGGCTGGTTCGCTGGCAGCATCGCCTTCTGGTACTTCGCAGAGAGCACTCAAACCAGGACTGACATCATCGCTGAGAAGCACGCCAACGAAGTTGATCTGGAGATCTACAAGTCAATCCGTGCGCTCTCAGGCTCGCTTCCAGAAGAGGTTCGACAGCGCAAAGATGTCTCGGAGCTTATCGGATTGATGGAGCACCACGAGAAGTCGAACAAAGAGCTTGTGACCGGAATTATCAAGTTAAGCCAAGAGCTGGTTGAGCTCTCTGTCACCGCAGGGGCGATTATCCTCAGTGGAGGCGGTCTTGGGATTATCCCGGTAGCGATGGGCGGATACCTGCGCTACCGCAGTGCGACGCGTTGTTCAGAGCGTGAGGTTTCGGCGCAGGAGCGCGCAAATGAGATCGACATCTTTTACGAAGATGGCGATCGGGCGCTCACTACCAACTCTTCGATCAGCAATCTGCAGCTCGCGCACGCTCACGACAAGGTTGTCGATGAAGTCGCCAAGCTGCGCGCTGAGGCGGCCAACATCCGCCTGGACGCCTATCAGGCTAATGAGCGAGATGGCTGGAGGGTGGCGCGGCTGCTTGAGGTGCCGGTGACCGGAGCGTGCGTGCTCTTTATGACGCAGTGGATGACTGGTGAGCTTAGCTCAGCGGCGTGCATCTGGCTGATGCTCTCGATTTGGTCGCTGCGCTCGAACATAAACGAGATCGGCACGCTGTTTAGCAGCCAGGTCACAGACCTTAAGCTAGCGTCGTATCGCCACGCGGCGCTCGATATCGCAGAGTCGCTTGGGGACAGGCGCGAGAAGGTGGTTCTCGATGAGCCCTGCTCGGTGTCTTTTGAGAAGGTGCGGCTGCGCCGGCGCGGGTCAAACCGCGACACCCTCAAGGAAACAAACTTCAGCATTGAGCCCGGCATGGTAGTAGGGATTGTAGGAAACAACGGCCAGGGGAAGTCATCGCTGCTTGGGCTCATCTCGGGGCGGTTGCAGCCGACCTCTGGCAAGGTTTCGGTTGGCTCGTACGACACCCGAACGAGCTCGGTCTTCACTGGAAACCTCACGCAGGATTACACGTTGCTAGCGGGGGTGTCGGTTCGCGCAAACATCGAGCGCTACCGTCCGCCCAATCGCGGCATGAGCGCAGAGGAGGTCGTCGACCTTCTCGGTATTCGGGAGCTGCTCTGCAAGAACAAGCCTGAAGGGCTCGACACCGTCATTCCAGGACGTAACCAGAAGAGCACGAACTTCTCTATCGGACAGCGGCAGCTCATTGCGCTGGCGCAGGCCGTTGCGGCTGAGTCTGGGATGCTGCTTCTCGATGAGCCGCTCTCAGCACTGGGGCCCTCGATGATGGCGCACATCAACAACGTACTGGTGAACCTAGAGAAGCGGCCGACGATATTCTTTGTGACTCACAAGTACGAGCAGGCAAACACCTGCGACTGGGTCATCGTTGTTGATGAGGGTGAGGTCGTTGAGCAGGGGCGCCCGCAGGAGCTCCTCGTAAAGCGTGGTGGGAAGTACAAGGCGCTCTACAACCAGCAGAAGCGCTACGTCGGCCGAAGCGAGCGGGCAAAGCCGTCACCGAAGACAGAGGAGGCCCCGCCGAAAGACTCCGGGCCTGAAGGCCCTGGGGCCCCGGGGGTTCCCGGGTAGCAGCAAAAACCTGTCTGGGTAGCCTCTAGCTCGATGTTGCAGTATGCTCCAGCGGCGCACGACTTATGGCGAAGAAACCAGCAGAAACCCCGGTCTTAGAGCAGCGAATCAGCGGTATTCTCCTGCATCCCAGCTCCCTTCCTGGCGGGCATGGGATCGGAGACTTGGGGCGTTCGTCTTTTGAGTTTGTCGACTTCCTGCGCTCTGCCAAGCAGCGTATCTGGCAGGTGCTCCCGATGGGGCCCACGACAGCAAACGAGTTTCACTGTCCGTACGCGAGCGTTTCAGCTTTCGCGGGAAACCCGCTGCTGCTCTCGCTCGACTCCTTGGTGTCTGATGGGCTGCTCAGTCGCAGCGACCTTCGCAAGCAGCTCGCAGCGGTGAAGCTCTCTACGCGGGCCGGTAAGGTCGATTTCCGGTCAATGGAGCGCTTTAAGGTCCCGCTGCTTCGTCTAGCGGCTCACAACTTTTCTGGTCGTCGAGCAGACGCGGCGATCGAGCGCTTCACGAAGGAGCGCCACTGGGCACGCGGCTACGCTCAGTACGCTGCGCTGCGCGAGCGTTTCGCCGCGCCGCGTCAGCGCTGGCCGCTCGCTGTTCGGTTTAAGCCAGCGAAGCTTGCCGGCGCGCTCGAGCGCCCGCTCTCGAAGGATGATCTCCGTCCACACCTCGCGCTGCAGTGCCTCTTTTCTCGCCAGTGGGCAGCTCTGCGCGAGTACGCGACGCAGAAGGGGGTCTACCTCTTCGGCGACGTGCCGATCTACGTGTCAAATGACAGCGCTGACGTGTGGGCGCATCCAGAGCTGTTTGAGGTCGATCGCCGCACAGGGGAGAGCCTGCTCGTCTCTGGTGTGCCGCCTGACATCTTTAACTCCAAGGGGCAGCTCTGGGGTACGCCGCTCTACAACTGGAGGGCGCTCCGTCGCCAGAAGTTTAGCTGGTGGGTCGAGCGGTTCCGTGAGCTGCAGCAGTCGTTCGATATCGTGCGAGTCGACCACTTCCGGGCCTTTGAGTCGTACTGGGCTGTGCCCGGCGGTGCCAAAGAAGCTAGCGCAGGCAAGTGGATGAAGGCGCCCGGGGCTGAGCTCTTCGCGGCGATTGAGCGAGAGCTTGGGTCGCTGCCGCTCTTCGTAGAGGACCTTGGAACGATAAGCCCCGAGGTGCATGCGCTTCGCGATAGGTTAAAGCTCATGGGCACACGGGTGCTTCAGTTCGCCTTCAGCGGCGACCCGCGTGGCTCAAGCAGGAGCCGTCACCATCCCGTCAACACCCCGCATCACACGGTTACGTACACGGCAACCCACGACAACGCGCCGACAGGAGAGTGGTTCGCAGATCTGCCTGAGAAGAACAAGGCAAAGGTTCGTGGGCTGCTCAACGATTGCCGTGCGAGCGAGGTGCCGGAGCAGTTCATTCGGCTTGCGATGTCGCTGCCGGCACGAGTGTGCATCTTCCCGCTGCAGGATGTCTTGGGCCTAGGGCGGGGACACCGTATGAACTACCCCGGCACTGCGGCCTGGAGCAACTGGTCGTGGCGCTTCGAGGAGATCCCGGAGGGAACCGCCGAGCGATTGGCGCACCTCTCTGAGGTGTACGAGCGTAACTGGTAACGATAGGACGAGAACGAGCGAGGTCGTATGTCATTCGGAACGAAAACTGTCGCCTACTTCTGCATGGAGTACGGGCTAGAGAACTCTTTTAAGCTCTATTCGGGCGGGCTCGGCATCCTTGCAGGCGACATGCTGAAAGCGGCCCACGACATCAAGGCGCCGGTTGTCGGTGTCGGGATCAAGTGGCTGCGCGGCTACACCGAGCAGGTGATCTCTCCCGACGGGAAGACTGTGGACTGCTACCCGGAGCACGAGTACCCGTTCCTGGAAGACACGGGCGTAACCGTCACGGTAAAGATTAAGGGGCAGCGGGTTGGCTGCAAGGTGTGGAAGACGACCAAGTTCGGCAACGTTCCACTGTACCTGCTCGACACCAACCTGCCGACAAATGGAGAGCGGCTCTACACGGCGTTCCTCTACGGCGGCGGAACGGAGGAGCGGCTCGCTCAAGAGATTATCCTCGGAGTTGGCGGATACAAGGCGCTCAAGGCGCTCGGAATCGACGTTGGCACCTACCACTTTAACGAGGGGCACGCGGTCTTCGCTGGGCTAGAGATGCTCAGGGAGGAGGTCGAGAGCGGGGTAGGCTTCAAGGATGCGATTGAGAAGGTGCGCAGCCGCACGGTCTTTACGACCCACACCCCGATCCCGGCAGGAAACGAGAAGCACCCACTTGAGGCGCTGATGTATACGGGGGCGAGCCTCGGCTTTACCACCGATCAGTTAAGCTACATCGGAAACACCCCGTTCAATATGACCGTTGCGGCCCTAAGGCTCTCGCGCAAGGCGAACGCTGTGGCTGAGCTGCACGGCGAGACGGCGCGCGAGATGTGGAAGCACGAGCAGCGCTGCTCAGAGATCCTTTCGATCACCAACGGGGTGCATCGCCGCACCTGGGTCGCTGAGTCGCTTCTCAGCGAGCCGAGCGACCCAGAGAAGGTCTGGGCGGCCCACAGCGCCGAGAAGCAGGCGCTCCTTCACCTCGTTGAGCAGCGCACCGGCGTGAAGCTCGACCCGAGTGTGTTGCTCGTCGGCTTCTCGCGCCGAGCCACCGGGTACAAGCGCGGAAACCTGCTCTTCTCGGATCTCGAGCGCGTGAAGAAGCTGCTCAACGGCAAGAAGCTGGCGGTGGTTTTCTCAGGAAAGGCGCACCCACGCGACCTGCAGGGACGCTCAGTGATCGCGGACCTGGTAAAGATGTCGAAGGCGTTCCCGGAGAGTGTTGTGTACCTGGCGGGGTACGACATGGTTATCGGCGCTGCCATGACTCGCGGAGCCGATGTGTGGCTCAACAACCCACGCCGGCCGCTTGAGGCGTGCGGAACCTCGGGAATGAAAGCCGCCATGAACGGCGTGCTCAACGTGAGCATACTCGATGGGTGGTGGCCCGAGGCCTGCCAACACGGCGAAAACGGCTGGGCGATTGGAGACGAGAGCGTCCCGGCCTCAGTTGAGGAACAGGACCGGCTCGACGCCCTAAACCTCTACCAAGTCTTCGAGCAGGAGGTTATTCCGACCTACTACGACGACAAGCAGCGCTGGAAGCGGATGATGGTTGAGAGCATTCGCTCGTGCAGCAAGCAGTTCTGCGCTGAGCGCATGGTTCGTGACTACTTCGAGAAGCTCTACCGCGCCTAATAAGGGGCAACGCGAGCCTTGAAGAAAGCGCACCTTTCTGGTTGTATCCGGGGATGCGATTTACCGTCCTCTCATCCGGCAGCAAGGCCAACTGTACATTTGTGGAGGCCGCCGGTAAGAGGTTCCTTGTCGATTGCGGGCTCTCCGGAAAACAGGCTGAGGAGCGGCTGCGCTCGGTGGGTATAGCGCCCGAGTCGCTCGAGGCGATCCTCGTGACCCACGAGCACCAGGACCACATTAACGGAGTTGCAACGCTCAGCCGCCGCTACGGGCTGCCGGTCTACGCCAACGAGCGAACGATGGAGCGGATCAAGAAGCCGCGCGGGCGTGAGATCTTTAAGACGGGCCAGGATTTCTGCGTAGGCCCGGTCGAGGTCACGCCGTTTAGCATCGTGCACGATGCGGTCGATCCGGTTGGCTACGTTATCCGCGCTGAAGGCTTTCGGCTCTGCATGCTGACAGACCTGGGGCGGGTTACAACCCTGGTGCAGGAGCACGTGCGGGGGGCAAACGCGATCGTTCTTGAGTCTAACCACGACCTAGAGATGCTCCAGTCGTGCAGCTACACCTGGGAGCTTAAGCAGCGCATCGCCTCGGCTCACGGGCACCTGTGTAACGAAGCCGCGGGACAGCTGCTCGAAGAGATCATGCACCCGGAGCTCTTCCACGTGGTGCTCGGGCACTTGAGCGAGAACAGCAACACCCCGAACCTGGCCCTGGAATGCGCGAACCGTTACCTGAAACGGTGTGCTGATCGCTCGGGAGGGCTCCGAACCCTCCTTTGTGGCAATGTTTATGAGAGTTTGCCGACACTTGAGCTTGATGAACCCCATCCGGCCAAGGTATTAGTCAACGCATGATTCCGCGTTACTCTAACCCCGAGGCCTCGGCCCTCTGGACAGACGAAGCCCGCTACTCGATCTGGCTCGATATTGAGCGCTACGCCCTTGAAGGGATGGTTGAGATCGGCAGGGCGCCAAGGGAGGCGCTAGACGCCTACAACGACAAGGCGAAGTTCTCCGCTGAGCGGGTGAACCAGATCGAGCGCGAGGTTAAGCACGATGTGATCGCGTTCTTGACCAACGTAGCTGAGCACGTTGGGCCTCTCTCGCGCTTCGTCCACAAGGGGATGACTTCGAGCGACGTCGTTGACACATGTCTTGCAGTCCAGATGCGGCGCGCAGGCCTGCAGCTCAGAGAGCGTGTCGAGGCGCTGATGAAGACGCTCAAGGCTCGGGCTCTTGAGTTTAAGCGCACCCCGTGTATCGGCCGCTCTCACGGCATTCACGCAGAGCCCACAACCTTCGGCATTAAGCTGGCTGGCTGGTACGCTGAGATGGCGCGCCAGCGCACCCGGCTCGACAGCGCAATTGAGACGATCTCGGTTGGCAAGCTCTCAGGAGCGGTTGGCACCTACGCAGGCATTGACCCGCGCGTAGAGGAGCACGTCATGAAGCGGCTAGGGTTGCGCCCGGAGACGGTCGCGACGCAGGTCGTCTCACGCGACAGGCACGCCGAGTTTATGGCCTGCTTGGCAGGCATCGCCAGCTCGATCGAGCGCTTTTCAGTAGAGATTCGTCACCTGCAGCGCACTGAGGTGCGTGAGGCGATGGAGGGCTTCACGCCTGGGCAGAAGGGTTCCTCGGCGATGCCGCACAAGCGCAACCCAATTCTGACAGAGAACCTGTGCGGGCTCGCGCGGCTGGTGCGCTCGTACGCGCAGCCGTCTTTCGAGAACGTTGCGCTGTGGCACGAGCGTGACATCAGCCACAGCTCGGTCGAGCGAGTTGCGGTGCCAGACGCCTGCATCGCGCTAGAGTTCATGCTTGTGCGCTTTGAAGGGGTCGTGCGGAACCTGGTTGTTTCGGCGGAGAGAATGCTTGAGAACCTCGAGATGACTCGCGGCACGGTGTTTTCTGGCCACCTGCTGCTGGCTCTCGTAGAGAAGGGCATGACGCGGGAAGAAGCGTACGCGCTCGTCCAGGCGCACGCCCTTGCTGCATTCGATGGCGGCGCATCTCTGCTGGAACGGGTGAGCGGAGATCCGAAGGTCTCTGGCTGCATGAGTTCCGACGAAGTTAAGGCGGTGTTCGACCTCGCGCGGCACCTGAGAGAGGCGGACCGGATCGTTGACCGGGCGCTCGCGCTGTAGCTTTTTTGTGTAGGGGGGATTCGCCATGAAATACCAGGTACTCGTCAGGCTTAAGCCGGGTGTGCTCGATGTGCAGGGGAAGGCAGTTGAGAACGGGCTCAAGGACAAGCAGTTCGACGCCATCAAGAACGTGCGCGTTGGGCGGGTGATCGAGCTTGAGGTCGACGGAGTTGCCGGCGCCGAAGCCAAGGCGCAGGTCGACGAAGTGTGCAAGCTGCTCCTCGCCAACCCGGTCATCGAGCAGTACGAGATCAAGGAGGTTGCGTGAAGGTAGCCGTCGTCGTCTTCCCTGGCACCAACTGCGACCAAGACATGGAGCACGTGTACGGGAAGCTCCTCAAGCAGGAGACGGTGCGCGTCTGGCACCGCGAGACAGAGCTTCACGGCTCGGATGTTGTCGTGCTGCCGGGCGGGTTCTCGTACGGAGACTACCTGCGCACCGGGGCGCTGGCGAAGCTCTCGCCAGTCATGGAGGCGGTAAAGGCTCACGCCGAAGCGGGCGGAAAGGTGATCGGCATCTGTAACGGCTTCCAGATTCTGTGCGAGGCCGGGCTTCTTCCGGGAGTTCTCCTTGAGAACGTCGGGAGAAGGTTCCTCTCGCGCTTCGTTCACATGCGGGTCGAGTCGACAAACTCCTTCTTTACGTCGTCGCTGACGGCCGGAGATGTGGTGACCTGTCCAATCGCGCACTTCCAGGGGAACTACTTCGCTGAAGCAGCGGTTCTCGACGAGCTTGAGAAGCGCGGGCAGGTTGTTTTCCGCTACTGCGACGCAAACGGCGACGTGCGACCTGATGATATCGAGGTAAACGTCAACGGCTCCTGCCGCGCCATCGCTGGCATTACGAGCCGCAGTGGCAACGTGGTTGGCCTGATGCCGCACCCGGAGCGGGCGGTTGAGGACCTGATCGGGTTCGTTGGCGGGGCTACGGGGCTGGCGCCTTTCCGGCCGGCAGCCTAGCGAGGCAAGGGCGTAGCCGCTAGCACGATGGGAAACATTCGGGCGGTCCTCTTCGACTTTGATGACACGTTAGTAGACACCTTTGGCTCGAAGGTTCCAGCTATCATTGAATTCTGCTTCGAGGAGTACGGTCTTGAGGTTCGGCGCCAAGAGGTAGAGGCGCTGTGGGGCAGGCCGTTCAAGGAGATGATCGCTGCCCTTAACGGCGGCAGGCCCGTTGATATTTCGCGCTACCTCAAGGTCTCAGAGAGGTATCCACTCAAGGCGTTTAGCGAGAGCGGCTCGGTGCTTGATGTGCTTGGTCAGCGGTATAAGCTGGGGATTGTGACGTCTCTCTCAAGGGAGGTTCTGCTGCATAGCCTACGCCACCTAGAGTGGCGAGAGTCGCGCTTTTGCGCCCTCGTCGCCGAGGGAGAGGCTGTAGCACACAAGCCTGACCCTCGTGTCTTTGAGCCCGCGATGCTGTGCTTGGCTGGAGTCTCGCGAGGAGAGGTACTCTACGTCGGAGATGCTGTAACCGACGCGCTGGCAGCCCAAGGAGCCGGAATACAGTTTGTCGGAATTGCCAGAGACCCCGTCCGGCGCAAGGCGTTCGAGACGGCCGGCTTTCCGTGTCGGCCTTCGTTACAGGAGGTTGCGACCGAGGTGTTGTGCTGAAGGGCGAGCGGAGTGTCGTTGTAGGCAGTGTGACACAAGGAGGTATCGCCCCTAAGCCGCTCCTAAGCCTCGGCCGAGAGAGCAGCACAGCTGCTGAAGGCGCCGCTTACGTGAGTCACATCGAAGCCCCTACTTCGCAAGAACGACGACGCGAGTGCCGCTCTCTTCCCCGAAGCGCAGTGCACAAAGAGCGGCTTCCCCGTTGGCACGTCACCGAGCCGCGCGAGAAGCCTCGTGTACGGCACTGAAAGAGCCCCTGGAATGTGAGCCTGGGCGTGCTCCGATGAGGTCCTAACATCGATGACTGCCCCTGCCGCGAGTGCCTTTGCGGGGTCGAAGGTGGCGAAGGGCACCGAACGGCTCTTCTCTGTGAGCAGCCCGGCTGTCTGCGCCTCGGAGATCGTCATCCATCCCTGGATACTGTCGAATCCGATCCGGAAGAGCTGCCGAACGGCGAGGTCCACATCAGCTTCTGATTCCACCAAGAGCAAGACTCCATCGCGCTCTGATAGAAAGGAGCCGGTGGCCGCCGAAAAGAACGGCGAGCGAAGCGGTGCGCAGAGTGATTTCGGGAAGTGATTTTCTGCGTACGCGTCCGTGTTTGTGCGGGCGTCTACGACATAGGTATTTGGGGCCTCCGCCTTCTTTGAGAAGAGTGCGGGGGTGAGGTGCTCTGCGACGGGTAGCGCGCCCAAGACAGCCACGCCGTCGCGGTTCACGCGCTTCATCGTTGCGAAGTAGGCGGGAGGGTCTGGCTGTCCCTGGAGGATCTCCTTAAGAAAGGACTCGCCGTCACTGATAGCGAGCTTAAAGGGCGAGTTGAAGCGGCGTTCGTAACCGAGTGTGGAATTTGGAATCGCCCCAAGAGACTTGCCGCAGGCGCTACCAGCCCCGTGCCCTGGGAGGACTTGAACGTAGTCGCCGAGCGGGGCAAGCCGGTCGCGCAGCGAGCGGAGTAGCTGCTCAGCGGAGGATAGAGCAACGTTTGCCTGTCCGGTCGCTGTTTCGAGCAGGTCCGGGCGCCCAACATCACTAACGAAGAGGAAATCGCCCGTTGCGATTGCCACGGGCTCAGATGCTCCGCCGCCTCTGTCTGTGATAACGAAGCAGAGGTGCTCAGGGGTGTGCCCAGGGGTGTGAAGGGCTTTGACCTCGATGTTTCCGACGGTGAAGGTGTCGCCATCCCGAAGTAGCTTCGTGTTGGGGCGAACGCCTGGCCAGCCGTAGCTCCAGTCAGCGCCGCCCTCTCCTGAGAGGTAGAGCATTACCGAGGGGTCTTGGGCAAACTCTCGCGCTCCGCTCACGAAATCCGCATGAATGTGCGTCTCGGTCACGGCTGTGATGCGCAGCCCGTTTTCACGTGCTAGCGCTACGTAGCGGTCGATGTCGCGCTCTGGGTCGATGACAAGCGCCTCGCCGGTGCGCTGGCACCCAACGAGGTAAGCGTACTGGGCGAGGTATGGGTCGAAGATCTGCCGAAGGAGCATGCTGCCTCTCTGTTTCTGCTATGTCATAGAGCAGGAGCTCTTCGTTGAGGACGATGACGCGCCGCGAGTGTTCCAGGGCATGCGCGCCAGAATCATCCCCATCCCGCAGCTGTCCGTGACCCCAGCGAAAACGAGACCGGCACCGATGAAGGCGGGAACAGCGACCCAGAATGGGTTTACGAAGTACGCGAGGCAGGAGCCGATAAATACAAGCGCACCGGCGCAGATCCGCACCTGCCGCTCTAGCGAGATAGTTTTCTTCCCCTCGACTGCGGCGAGACCGCTAGACTTCCACGCGGTCATGCCACCCTCAAGGATGCGAACGCCTTGAAGGCCTGCGGCGACCAGAGCCTCTGCCGCCTTGCGAGCACGCCCGCCTGACTTGCACACAACGATGCAGCCACGACCCTGCATAAGCTCCGTAACCTTTGCCGGATTCAGCTCTGTGATGGGGTGCAGCACGGCGCCATCAATGTGCATCTCTTCGAACTCCGCAGGGGTGCGGACGTCGAGCAAGAGGCATGCGCTTCGGCTGGCGTTGGCATCCGACGGTGAAACGGTGGGAATGGAGTCGCTCATGGTTTGCCTCTTTTTGTGCGGGTCTGAGTCGGGGCTCTTCGTGCCTGACAGGACCACGAATCGGTGATGCGGCAGTATCATACGCGACAGTCCTGGATGCAAAGAGTCTCTGGACACCAGGTGCGGCTGCGAAGCTCAAATACTCACCGCCGGGCAGGGCTTAACGACGCCTGCGCGCTGTCATAAGCCCGAAGAAGAGGAGCGAGGCGGCGATTATCCCGATGACAACCAGGGCCGTAAGCCCCGGCAGCCTAGGGCTAAGCGAGCGCCCAAGACCGTTCTCTCCTGGGATTCGGATGCTCCGAAGGGTGGCCAAAAGGGCTTCTTTTGCCAAAATTGGGTGCCCCTCGCGGTCTACGATGCTGGCTGTATAGAGCCGATCAGGGAGCTGTACCTGCAAGATTAAGCCCTCCATCGGCATGTTCTGGTTCATGTAGCGCACGGTCGTATGGAAGCTCTCTTGCTCGCCTAGAGGCTCAAGGCGTGACTCCGAAAAGGTTGCATCGGTGAGGCCCACGAGGTGGTAGGCGTTCCGAACCGCAGCCTCTCGCGCCATCACTCCGGGCGTAATTGAGGGCTGAGGGTTGGCCTCCTGGATGATGTTAAGTGTTGGAAATCCGCCGTTTTTATTGCGAAAAGCACACAAAACCCCCTGCTGCTGCAAGGCTATCGGCTGCCAGTCATCGGAGAGGCCGAGCACGATACCGGTGCCGCTTCCACACGGCACTTCGGTCGATGCGGCTTGCGCCCAAAGGCTCTCAACGGAGGGGGCGCGAAGCGCCCATGCTGTGGCTGCGAGAGCGCACATCGAGATCACGCCGAAGCGCAAGAGGGTGATTTTTGCCCGACGGGAGCGCGTTTTTTTGCTCATGGTCACGAAAAAATATTATTGATCAATCGCGAGAATTGTAACTATCATCGCGCTTGTTCGCATCTGACGACGAGATCTTATTTTTTTGGCTGCGTAAAAACGGCCCGAAAAATGGGGCTCCCCCGCGAGGGCGAGGCTCGTACATCGTCGAAGGAATCTGTTTCGTGGCCGTATCTTTCCAATGATGGCGAGGGCGGTCCCTGACGGTGTGCGACGCTAACGGTAGATACATACCAATTGTATTTAGGAGAAAAACGTATGGCAAAGAAGCCAGCGAAGAAGAAGGTAGCTAAGAAGATTGCAAAGCCAGCCAAGAAGGCCCCGAAGGGCAAGGTTGTTGCTGCTCCAGCTGTTAAGGCTAAGGTTTCCACGAAGCCACGCAACACCTCGACTCTCAGCTACACTCAGTCAGAGTTCGTTGAGAACGTTCGTGCGTTCTGCGGCCTGAACAAGCGTTCAGAGGCTAAGCAGCTCGTTGAGGACATCGCTTCGTTCGTGATGGATTCCCTCAAGAGGGGCTACAAGATCCCGCTCATGGGCCTCGGCAAGCTCTACGTGCGTGAGTCGAAGGCTCGCACTGGCCGCAACCCGGCAACCGGCGAGATGATCCACATTCCGAAGAGGAAGCGTGTTCGTTTCACCGCTGCTAAGGCGCTCAAGGAGAGGGTTCTCTAATCCTTGAGGAGCTTTTGCTCCGGAGAAGCGCGGGAGGTGAGAGCCTCCCGCGCTTTTTTTTTTGCTTTCGTTCCCAGCCATCTTTCTCCTCCTCCTAATCCTGCACCAGCACTGAGTTCCTAATCCTCGTTGGCGGGAGCGGTTACGGAGAGAGAGATTAGGAGGGGGTGCAGGTGCAGGAGGAGGAGGAGGAGGAGGAGGGTTAGGGCTGGGGCGGAGGGGGCGCGTAGATCTGGGTTTTTAAGTTCTTGCGGAAAGGGGTAGAGTCTCCGGGATGTCAGAATCACCATCAAAAGAAGCTATTATTGAGGCCCTCAAGACGGTCGAGGATCCGGACCTTTTTCTCGATATCTACTTCCTGGGACTGATCTACAGTATTCAGATAGAGGAGGGGGAGGTAGTGATTGAGATGACCTTTACTACTCCGCTGTGCCCCTCCGGTCCGCAGCTCAAGCAGGACGTGATGCTCAAGGTGGGCGCAGTCCCGGGTGTCACCAAGGTCACAGTGAATATTACGTTTAGCCCGCCCTGGGAGCCCTCTGAAGAGGTTAAAGGGTTGCTGGGGATGATGTAGGCGGAGGCACGGTGGAGCTTACCCAAGACCAGATTGAGCTACAGGACCTGCTGCGAGGTTTCTTCGCGGAGCATGTGACCTCTGCCGTTGTGCGCAAGCGAATCGAGAGTCCCCAACTTGAGCAGCGGGAGCTGCTTGATCTCCTAAGCCAGCTTGGGCTGCGCGAGGGGTTCTGTGGCCCCGAGGCACCGTATGGGGCTCCAGAGCTTGGGATACTGGCTGCCGAGTGTGGGGCGTTCCTTATGCCGGAGCCGGTGTGTGAGCGGCTGCTGTGTGAGGGAGTTTTTCCGCGGCTGGTCGGCGCTGAAGAGGCTGCAGCGTACACCGCTTCGCTCGAAGGGAAGCCGACGGCGGTCGCGCCTCGCGAATGTTGCTCGCTTAAGGCGGACGCCAAGGGGAAGGTTGTCTCGGGCGAGATCGCTTGGTGCTTTGGTGGGGCGGATGCGGAACTCGTACTGGCGGTCGTTTCAGTTGCGGGTGCAGAGCGGGTCGTGGTGTTCTCGAAGTCAGCGGCGGGTGTTAGCGAGGAGATCGCGTCATCGCTCGACCTAACGGTGCGGCTTCGGAGGTACACGCTAAAGAAGACACCGGTGTTTCTCCTCTCTGAAAGTGCATCGGCTACCTTCCTTGATCTGGTTGAAGTCATGAAGGCGAGTGAAGCCTACGGTGTTGCTCGTAGGGCTCTTGAGGTTACCTGCGAGTACGTCAAGACACGCGAGCAGTTTGGGGTCCCTGTCGGCGGCTTTCAGGCGGTGCAGCAGAAGCTTGCGGACTCATACGCTGCGAGCGAGTCGCTAGGAGCGCTGGCGCGCTTTGCTGCTTGGGCAGTTGCGTCGTCGCCTGAGCAGCGAGCTCTTACTGCAAGAGCGGCGATCTCCCACGCCACTGAGGTTGCGTCAGCGGTGTGCGAGAGCTGCATCCAGTGCCTAGGGGGAATCGGCTTCACCTGGGAGCATGACATTCACCTCTACCTGCGCCGGGCGAAGATGTTAGCGATCGCGTTTCCAAACAGCGAGGCGCGCTCGGCAGAGCTGATAGGGCGGGCGGTCACGCCTGCGTAGGCACGGTGAGTCAGTAAAATGTCGGCTTGGCTGCTTTGCGGCGGTCTTTAGTTGCCTGCGGCTGGGCCGATCGTCTCTAGCAGCTCGCACCAGATGTGGATCACGGTGATGTGGGCCTCTTGAATCCGCTCGGTTGCTTGCGCCGGGACGACTACAGCCGCGTCGCACATTGCGGCTAGCTTTCCGCCATCTTTGCCGAGCAGGCCAATCACCTTCGAGCCCCGCTCCTTCGCCTTCGCAACAGCGGCGATGACGTTGCGTGAGTTGCCGGAAGTGGAGATCGCCACGAGCACGTCCTTGGCTGTGCAGAACGTCTCTGCGCAGCGCGCAAAAGCATCCTCGAAGCCAACGTCGTTTCCCCAGCAGGTGAGCACCCCGGCATCCATGAAGTGCATCGCGCGAACCCCTGGCCGGGAGCGCTTGTAGCGCGCCACTAGCTCCTCGCACAGGTGCATGGCGTCGCAGGTCGAGCCGCCGTTGCCGCAGGCGTACACGGTGCCGCCTTCGGCGACTGAGTCAGCGATCAGTCCGTAGGCAGCAGTCACCGTTGCAAGAAACTTGGGGTCCGTCGCCAGCGACGCCTTCAGCGTCGCAGATTCAGTCAGGATTGCAGCAACACTCTTTTCCATACAAATCGGCCTCTCTGCGGGGAGTATTCTGTGCTCGCGACGGCGGTCGATCAAACGGATCTCCCAGCCATCCCGCACCTCACATTCGCCTCTGCCCCGAAGTGGAAATAATGCAATCGAAACCCGGTCGGTGAAAGGGGGTACTGGATGAAAATACGTTAAAACCTCGGGCGTAGCTCGGGCTAATTGGGGGCGACTTTGCCTCAACCAGGGGAGGCTTGAGAGTTCAACCCCTTGACAGGGGTAGGCCGGCAGTTTCAAGTATGCTTTTGCAGCAGCTGGGCTATCACACTCCAGCGTTCTTAAGGGGCATCTATGAAGGAGTACAAGGTTTGGCTGGCGAAGCTTCTCACGATCGTGGTGATTGTGTTGGTAGTGGTGCCGGTGGTCGGTGGTGCAGCGAGCGCGGTCAAGAGCGTGCTTGGGCCAAAGGTCGCTGTCATAGAGATGGCGGGGGTCATCACCGAGTCAAACGAGATCCTCAAGGCGCTCTACGAGGAGGTTCGGGACAAGGACACAAAGGCGATAGTGCTGCGAGTCGACTCACCCGGTGGCGCCGTCGCTCCCTCAGAAGAGGTATACAATGCCATTCGGCGCCTGAAGAGCGAGAAGCCGATCGTGGTTTCTATGGGCTCAGTTGCAGCCTCGGGCGGGCTCTACTCTTCGCTCGCTGCGAACAAGATCTTCTGCCAGCCTGGAACGCAGACCGGGTCGATCGGAGTGATCTTGCAGATTCCAAACTTTACGACAGTTGCCGATAAGGTCGGCGTTGACATGGTGACGATCAAGAGCGGCGCCCTGAAAGATGCTGGCAACCAGTTCCGGCCGATGACCGAGGAGGAGCGTAAGTTTCTTGAGGACGTAGCGAACCGGGTGCACCAGAACTTCATTCAGGCGGTTGCGGATGGCCGTAACATCCCGATCGAGAAGGTGCGCACGTTCTCCGATGGGCGCGTGCTGCTCGGCTCTGAGGCGAAGCAGCTCGGGCTGGTTGATGACTTCGGAGATGTGTACGACGCGGCGCGCGCTGCGCTGTCGCTCGCCAAGGTAGAGCTTAAGGCCACCGAGGTTCCGAACCTGGTCTATGCCAACAAAAAGAAGGGTTTTATCGAGAAGGCGCTTGAGGGCGAGTCTCTCATCCCGGCGATTATTCGTGATGCGTCGGTGCCGACGATACAGTACCTGGCGGCGTTCTAAGGGGCCCTGTGCGCGGGATAACGGTCGCCGGTATCGGTACTGATGTCGGAAAGACGGTTGCATCTGCGGTGCTGTGCGAGGTGCTTGGTGCGGACTACTGGAAGCCAGTTGCGAGCGGCGTCGAGGCGGGGGCAACCGACAGCGGTGTGGTTGCTTCTCTCATAGCTGATGGGCCGAGACGAGTTCATCCGTCAGGATGCGCTTTCAAGAAGCCGCTTTCACCCCATATCGCCGCAGCCCTTGAGGGGAGAACGGTCTCGGTAGATTCGCTAACGCTCCCTGAGAGCGATCGGCCAATCGTCGTTGAGCTTGCGGGGGGCGTTCTCGTGCCGCTTAACGACCAACACACGAACATGGAGCTCGTGGCGCGCTTGGACCTGCCGGTTGTCGTTGTGTCGCGACACTACCTAGGAAGCATCAACCACACGCTGCTCACCCTTGAAGCACTGCGGGCACGAGACGCGGCGGTCATGGGGGTTCTCTTTAATGGTGAGGAGCTGCCCGACACAGAGCGCATTATCGAACGCCTCGGGCAGGTGCGGGTTCTCGGCCGTATCGCAACGATTCCGGTGCTGTCTCCTCAGGCGATCCGCGAGGCGGCGAAGCGTGTTCGCCTGCCAGTATGAGTAGCGCTAAGGGCTCAACGCTCGTTGATCGTGACAGGCGCGCGGTCTGGCACCCGTTTACCCAGCGCGGAATGGGAGGAGATCCGCTGCCGGTGATCTCAGCCTTTCAGAGCACTCTGAAGCTAGAGGATGGCAGGGAGGTCCTGGATGGGATCTCGTCGTGGTGGTGCAACACCCTCGGGCATGGTCATCCTGAGCTGCTAAAGGCTGCCCGAGAACAGATGGAGCAGCTTGACCATGTCATGTTCGCCTCCTTTACGCACGAGCCGGCGGTGGCTCTCGCGGAGGAGCTGCTTGAGGCTGCGCCGCCGGGCTACGGAAAGGTCTTCTTCTCAGACAACGGCTCTACGGCGTGTGAGGTTGCGATCAAGATGGCTGTGCAGCTTTTCTCGAATCGAGGGGCTGGGCGCCGCACACGGGTAGTGGCGCTGGAGGATAGCTACCACGGGGACACGTTCGGCGCGATGGCAGCGGGCGAGCGCGGGGTGTTTTCGGCGCCGTTTGACGAGATGCTCTTTCGTGTCGAGCGGGTTCCGGCGCACGGTGGCGCGGCTGGGCAGGAGCGGATGCGCGAGATCTGCTCGCGCGGGGACGTGGCTGCGTTCATCTTTGAGCCTCTGTTGCAGGGCGCTGGCGGGATGAAGATGCACAGCGTTGAGGCGCTGGACGGATACCTCTCGATCGCGCGCGAGTTCGGCGTGGTCACGATAGCTGATGAAGTAATGACTGGCTTTGGCCGCCTCGGGGCGCTCTTCGCCTCGAGCTTGCTCAAACACACTCCGGAGATTCTTTGCCTCTCGAAAGGGCTCACTGGCGGCACGATGCCTCTAGCGGTGACCTTGGTGCGAGATACTCTCTTCGACGAGTTTGTCTCGCCTGACCACTCACGAACCTTCTTTCATGGCCACACCTACACGGCGCACCCCGTCGCGTGCGCTGTGGCTCGGCGGGCTTTGGCCCTCACGGCGCAAAGCTCGTGCGCTGCGGAGCGTGCGCGTATCGAGCAGAGGCATCGAGAGTTTGCGCAGGAGCTACAGAGCAAGACTGAGCTTTCAGATGTGCGAGTGTGCGGAACGATCCTGGCATTTAACCGAGAAGCTGGGAGTGGAAGCGGTTACCTTAGCGGCGCGGCGAAGGGGGTGACTCAGTTCTTCCTTGAGCGTGGTGTGCTGCTTCGACCACTAGGAGACGTGTTGTACGTGCTTCCGCCGTACTGCACGACCGATGGGGAGCTAGAGAAGATTTACGGCAGTATTCGCGAGTTCTTGCGAGCTACTACTCGGTAGCGCCGAGTGCTACTCCGCCAAGAGACGGCTCGACCTCGCTCTCGCTTCCTTTCCTGTCGTTCCACCAGAAGACCGCTGACGCCCAAGCGAGCGGAAGGAAGATCATCGCCTTGACGAAGAGGTACGCGATGAAGGTCTTGAGGATGAAAGCGTGTGTCATATCCGTGGCCTAAACTACTAAGGCGGAAGAGCACCGACAAGGAGCCCCGCCGCAGTTTCTACCATGGGTATGGATTAGTAGGAATTGGGTGTGACTTAGTGGTTTTGGCCGGCGCGCCCTTCGTGGTTTCACTGGGTTACGCCCGCTTTGCAAGTTTCCTACATGTTCTCAGCCCTCCTACAAGTTCTCAGACACTTTGTAGAAACCTCGCCCTCCTACAAGCTCTCAGAGACGTTGTAGAAGTTCCTCTCCTACCCTTCCTACAAGTTCTCAGACACCTTGTAGAAGCCTCCTACAAGTTCCCTACAAGTTCTCAGACACCTTGTAGAAACCCTCCTACAAGCCCTCCTACAAGCTCCTCCTACAAGCTCTCAGAGACGTTGTAGAAGCTCCTCTCCTACAAGTTCTCAGACACCCTGTACAGACCACGCCCTAGCGGTTTACGGCCTGTGCCGTGGGCACCCAGTAAAGCCCGAGGATCCCTGACGCCTCGCGGGTCATCTCAGATGAGGGGGAAGAGCGCGTATGACAAACGACAATTTGAGGGCGTCAGGCTTTTGGGAGGCTGCGATTCAAGAGCGGCCGGAGCTGAGCCAATGGTTCGCACACTGGCAGGGGTCTCTCGGCGGGCAGTCCTCACCGCTCCAGGACGAGCTCCCCTGGATGACGTACGCTGCGATCAGCTGGCTTGAAAAGTTTTTAAGCCCAGAGATGTCCGTATTCGAGTGGGGCAGCGGCGGCTCGTCAGCCTTCTTCGCCAAGAGAGCCCACAGGGTACAGTCCGTCGAGCACGATAGTGTCTGGCACGGCAGCGTCGTAAAAACCCTCGAAACCCGCGGCTACACCAACGCGTCTGTGCAGCTCATCGAGCCTGTGAAGGGCGCTCTCACGCAGAGCCGCTACGCGTCAAGCTCCCCCGATTACGTAGGCTGCTGCTTTGAGCGTTACGCATCGTTCATAGACGGGTACCAGGATGAATCGTTTGATCTCGTGGTCGTAGACGGCAGGGCTCGACCTGGCTGCATCGAGCACGCGATACCGAAGGTGAAGCGCGGCGGATTCCTGCTGCTCGATAACTCAGAGCGAGCTGCCTACGCGGCAGGCTGCGCGCTGGTGCAGGCGTGGCCGGGCGAGCGGATGTGGGGCCCGGGACCGTACAACGCTTACCCGTGGGAAACCCGAGTTTGGCGGAAGGAGCTCTAGCAAGGTACTGAAAAACAGATCACCTTTTGCTCTGTAGGAGACGTGCTTTGTCCTGCCCCTCTACCCCCCTATAAGCTCTCAGACACCTTGTAGAAGAGACCCACGTCTTAGTGTTTGATCTAAGTGAGAGAGGGGGCTCTTATGTCAGGAGATGGTCGATTTTCGGCGGCAGCCCTCCTACAAGTTCTCAGACACTTTGTAGAAACCTCGCCCTACCTATCCTACCCTCCTACAAGCTCTCAGAGACGTTGTAGAAGTTCCTCTCCTACAAGTTCCGGTATAGACCACGCCCCTCCTACAAGTTCTCAGACACTTTGTAGAAACCTCGCCCTAGCTATCCTACAAGTTCTATCCTACAAGTTCTCAGACACCTTGTAGCCCCCCCCCAAGCTCTCAGACACCTTGTAGAAGAGGCCCACGTCTTAGTGTTTGATCTAAGTGA
>CAYPUA010000014.1:0-75237 GCA_964413875.1 uncultured Bdellovibrionales bacterium | reverse complement strand
ACCACTGCGCCCAACACTCCGATCGAAGCGATGATAGTTGTGCCGTAGCCGCGCAGGGCTGTCGGCAAGATCTCTGCAACGAGCGTGACACCAGCACCGAGCTCTCCTGCGAGCCCAAACCCTGCCAGGGCGCGGTAGAAGTGGTAGCTGGGTATTGAATGAACGAAGCCGTTCAAGATGTTCGCCACGGAGTAGAGCAGAATTGAGCCGAAGAGCGCCTTGGTGCGCCCCAGCTTGTCCCCGAGCACTCCCCATACCACCCCGCCGACGAGCATTCCGATCATTTGGGTGTCTAGCAGCGCTACACCAACCTCAAGACGCTGCTCTGGGGGAACGCCAAGATCCGCCAGCGACGGGTTCTTAAGAACGATAAAGAGCACTAAGTCATACACATCGACGAAGTAGCCGAGCGTTGCCACGAGGAGCGCGAGGGAGAAGATTCGAGGCTGTTGGTCCATGCGCCCTATACCTACCAGAGGCAGGGTGTGCGGCGCTACTTGGGCGATGAAGCAAAATTGAAAATGCTACGGCGCAATTTCCACCAAAAAGTGTGCGTCCCGGGGCTAGTGTGGCAAGTTTCGAGGTTTATAATCTGGGATACGAACCTCCCCATGCTCGCTGCCCAGCTGCAAGCGGCTACCGGATGGCAGCGCCTGAACCCCCTCAATCAGGTCAATATTAAGCGAATCGCGTAACAAGGCGACCGTCCCAGCCGATGGCATGCCTGGCACAACGGTTGCCCGCATGTAGAAAGCACCGTCCGGCTTCTCATCTTTGCTTAAAACATGCACCGTGCAGTGCACTCGACTGACGGAAGCATCGCAGCTCGGCACAGCGGAACGCCCCAAAGCGACGGTATCACCTGCGGACGCCAAGGCGAGCAACAGGGCAAGGCTCTCTCCTGGCGAGAGAGGAGCGAAGTCGATGCGGCTCGGAACCGCGACGGCGCAGGTCCGCCCGAAGTACAACACATCGCCCGAGCGTACGGTCATGGGAGCGCGCAGCGGGCCCTCCAGCCTCCCCTGTTGTCCCTCCGCAGGATACCAACGACAGAAAAGTGGATTGGCAGGGTACACCCCTGGGTAGATGTGCACCCCTGAGTCACTTTCGCGCCAGAACGTGGCGAGCGGCTTCGCCTCTCGACGATAAAATAACGAGCCCTCCCGATGCGGCAGGCCTTCCGTGTCGATGAATAGCGGCTCCCGCACCTCCAGCGCCGCCAACGCACCCTCAATTCGCGCCGCCACCGTTAACCTGCCCCGGGCTTGAGGCGACATGGCAAAGGTTTTAGCCAGCTCTCTCCCTTCCTCCGCGCTCCCGCTCCCAGCCCCCAATTCGTCCAAAATCCGCTTTCCAAGCATACCGCTATCCGCTCTCAGTTCGTATTTCCCGCAGGTCGCCGACGATATCCGCCCCCCTAACCCCCGCCATGAGACTCCACATTCACCCCCAACCAGCCCCAACCTCACCCCCGCCACCCCCACCACGAGTTCTCTGAGAATTCGTGGGGAACTCGTGGGGGGCAACTTTGGGGTGGGGAGGGGCGAATGGGTGGGTGTGGGCTACTTGAAGGGGGTCACTATGTTTCGAATGGATCAGATCGTTACTGCGACGCAGTTTCTGCGTCATTTTAGGCCGCTGGCTGATTACTTGGCGAAAGCAGATGAGCCGCTGTTGGTTACCCAAAAAGGGGGGCGCTTCTTGGTGGTTATGGATGGCGAGTTCTTCGATGGCTTCGTGCGTGCGCTAGGAGGGCCAACGCAGCGAGCGCGACAGGAGCCGCAGCGGCTGTCTAGAGCTGGTGTGCGCTAGAGCGGCATCCAAAAAGTTCTTTCACCTTGATTCCGTTTAAGGCAGCACTAGAGCTGTTCGTTTTAGGCGGCTTTCGCGCCTAAAACACTATAGAGATGACTAGTGCCTCGTTCAGGACTGCAACGTCGTTAGGTAAACGAACTTTTTAGACGAGGCTCTAGTCAATCGCTATGTAAACAACAGCGAGCACTTCCACTTCCTGAGGACCTTTTGGCGAGTGGAACGTGATCACGTCGCCTTCTTGGGACTTGAGCAGCGCGCGTGCAAGTGGCGACTGCCAGCTTATTCTTCCGCGTGACACATCGACCTCATCAATACCGACGATCGAGTACGTTCTCTCGCTTCCATCCTCGTAGCGAAGCGACACTGTCGCTCCGAACTGAACATGGACAACTTTGACTTCGAGTGGGTCCACGATCTCGGCAGCCTCAAGCCGCTTGGCGAGGAACCGCATGCGACGGTCGATCTCGCGCAGCCTCTTCTTTCCGTAGAGGTAGTCGCCGTTCTCTGAACGGTCACCATTGCCCGCAGCCCAAGAGACGATCTTTGTAACTTCAGGCCGCTCCTCGTAGCGAAGTTTCTTGAGCTCCTGCCGGAGCCGCTCAGCTCCAGCCGGAGTGATGTAGTTTTTTCCGCCGGGAACCGACGCCTCGACCTCAGGCTCAACCTCGTGAGCGTTTTCGTCGCCGTCTTTTGTAAATGCCTTGCTCATCGCGTTCGGGTTACAGGAGAGAGAAACGCCCAGGATACTAGCAGGCTCTAATCATGCACGGGCACATTGGCCTTAATCCAGTCTATCACTTCCTGGGTGTGCGTGCCCGGAATGAATACCTGCTTAACCCCTTGTCCCTTGAGGGACTCAATATCGTCTTTGGGGATAATCCCGCCGCCAAAGACAACGATATCTTCAGCCTTCTCCTTCTTGAGCTGGCTCAGAAGCTCGGGGAAGAGCGTCATGTGAGCGCCTGACAAGATGCTGAGGCCGATGCAATCGACGTCTTCTTGAATCGCGGCGCGCACGATGTTCTCAACAGTCTGGTGAAGTCCAGTGTAGATAACCTCCATGCCGGCATCGCGCAGCGCACGTGCGATGACTTTCGCGCCCCGATCGTGCCCGTCTAGGCCCGCTTTGGCGATTAAGATACGAACCGGTCTTGTGCCCTGTCCTGCTGTCATAACATCCCCGGGTCTGTATACACCCCGAATACCTTTCGGTAAATGTCCGACACTTCACCGAGGGTAACCCCCACATCAACGGCATCAATCAGGACCGGCACGACGTTGCGAGCCTCGCGGCAGGCTGATTCCAGCTTGGCGAGGGCATCAGCATGCAGGGCCTTATTGCGCTTCGCCTTGAATGCCACTACCCGCTCAATCTGCTGTCGCTCAACTTCGTGCTCAATCTTGAGGGTCGGAATCTCCTGCTCGCCCCCTTCTGTGTAACGGTTCACTCCAACGATCGTCTGGCTCCCAGCATCCAGGTCAAGCTGAAAGCGGTAGGCAGCCTCTGCAATCTCTTTCTGCGGGAACCCAGTCTCAACCGCATGCAGCATGCCCCCCATGGCATCGATCTGCTCGATGTACCTGTGCGCCTCCGCCTCAATTTCGTTCGTCAGGCGTTCGACGTAGTACGAACCACCGAGCGGATCAATCACGTTCGTCACACCGCTCTCGTCAGCGATAATTTGCTGCGTGCGAAGGGCGACCCGCACCGCGTCCTCTGTTGGGAGCGAGAGAGTTTCATCCATGGAGTTCGTGTGCAGCGACTGGACCCCGCCCAGGACCGCAGCCAGCGCCTGTAGCGCAACGCGCGCTACGTTGTTCACCGGCTGCTGCGCGGTGAGGCTGACCCCAGCAGTCTGGGCGTGCGTGCGAAGCTTGCAGGCTGCGTCTGTCTTTGCGCCGTAGCGCTCGCGCATCAAGCGCGCCCAGAGGCGCCGCGCAGCCCTGAACTTCGCCACCTCCTCGAAGAAGTCGTTGTGCACATCGAAGAAGAAGGAGAGCCTCGGCGCAAAATCGTCGATCTTCATTCCGCGACTGAGGCAGTGATCAACGTAGCCAAGGCCGTCAGCGATAGTAAACGCCAGCTCTTGGACCGCCGTCGCCCCCGCCTCGCGAATATGGTACCCGCTGATGCTGACAGGGTTAAACTTCGGAGCAGACTGCGAACAGAACTCTATTACGTCGCACACCAGCTTCACCGAAGGAGCCGGCGGACAGATCCACTCTTTCTGCGCGATGAACTCCTTGAACATGTCGTTCTGGATAGTGCCGCCAAGCTTGTCAAAGCCTATGCCGCGCCGCTTGGCGACCGCGAAGTAGAACGCGAACGCTACTGTCGCCGTGCAGTTGATCGTCATCGAGGTAGTGACCTGATCGAGCGCTATCCCTGAGAAGAGGGTGTCCATGTCCTCGATAGTGGCGACACTCACCCCTTCACGCCCAACCTCGCCGCGCGAGCGCGCGTTGTCCGGGTCGTACCCCATAAGGGATGGCATGTCGAAAGCCGTAGAGAGCCCCGTCTGCCCGTGCTCGAGGAGGTACTTGAACCGTTTGTTGGTGTCCTCCGGCGAACCGAAACCGGCAAACTGCCGCATCGTCCAGAGCCGTCCGCGGTACATCGTCGGCTGAACCCCGCGCGTGTACGGATACTCCCCGGGAAAGCCCAGGTCTCGGTCATGGTCAACGGCACCGCCGTTTTCCGGAGTCACAAGCTCCGGCTGCTCCCGGAAGCTGATTGAGGAGAACTTCTCCTTGCGCTCACGCTGTGACGCGTAGCCCTTGGCACGCCACTCGGTGTGCGAGCCACTCTTGGCGAACTGGGCTGAACTATTCGGTTTCTTCGTCATAGAGAGCGAGTGCGAACGCTTAAGCTTACAGCCCTTTAGCCTACTCCTTCAGGAGCTGCGTGGCTATCAGGACGCGCTGAATCTCGCTCGTTCCCTCGTAAATCTCGGTAATCTTTGCATCCCGCAGGTGCCTTTCGGCCGGGTAGTCGGTCACATATCCATACCCGCCGTGAATCTGGATGCCCTTTACCGCGCACATCATGGCTGTCTCTGAGGCGAAGAGCTTCGCCATAGCAGCCTGCCTAATGAAAGACTTTTTGCCGTCCTTTCGCTTGGCCGCATCGAGGGTCAGGTACCGTGAGCTGTCGATGTGGCACACCATATCTGCCAGGTAGTTCTGGATCGACTGGTGCTCGCAGATGTTCTTCCCGAACGCTTTGCGCTCGCGAGAGTACTTGAGCGCATCCTCAAGCGCTGCCCGCGCAATTCCGACAGCCTGTGCCGCCACACCGATCCGTCCGCCGTTCAGCGTGTTCATCGCAACCAAGAAGCCGCGGTTCTCGTCGTAGAGCATGGAGCCCTTCGGCAGCCGAACATTGTCATACGTAATGCTGGAAGTCGGCGAGCCCCGAATACCGAGCTTGTCTTCGTGCTTTCCGCGAGAGATCCCAGGGAGATTCATGTCGTGCACGAAAGCGCAGATCCCCTTGTTACCCTTCGTCGTGTCCGAAGTCGCAAAGAGGATGCACACGTCAGCTTCAGGACCGTTGGTGATCCAGTTCTTGGTTCCTGACACGACGAACTCATCGCCCTCACGACGCGCAGTGGTCTTAATCGCCGCGGCATCACTCCCAGTTCCGGGCTCAGAGAGCGCGAAGCACCCAAGGGCCTGGCCAGAGGCCAGCCGCGGCAGGAAATACTCCTTCTGCTCCTTGGTGCCGAACTCAATAATCGGCGAGACACAGAGAGAAGTGTGGGCGCTTACGATGATACCAGTCGAGGCACAGGCGGCTGACAGCTCCTCAATGATGAGCGCATACGCCAAGGTTGAGAGCCCTGCCCCACCGTACTCCTGAGGCACGATCGCACCCATGAGGCCCAAGGCTCCCATCTTGGGCAGAAGTTCGCGCGGGAAGTAGTGCTCTCTGTCGATCTTCGCTGCAAGAGGCGCCACCTCTTTCTCAGCAAACGCTTTGGCCGTCTCGCAGGCGAAGTTTTCCTCTTCTGAAAGGTCAAACGCTATGCTGTCTCGCCAAACCATGCTTGCCCTCGCCGCAAATACTAACGTCCAGTGAAGTTTGCGGGGCGCTTCTCAAGGAACGCCGCCATCCCCTCCTCTCGGTCCGCTGAACCGAAAAGCCGCAGAAACTCCTCCACCTCATACCGAAGCCCTGCGAGAAGCATCCCTTCGCAAGCGCGATTGATCGCTCGCTTGACGCCTTGCACAGCGAGAGGAGCTTTCGATGCTATCGTGGCAGCGAGCTTCTCTACCTCGCTTCGAAACTCTCCGTCGGGGAAGACCAGATCCACAACACCGAGAGCGCGCGCGTCCGCCGCCGAGAGCCGCTCGCCGGTCATGCACAGCCTCCGAGCGGAGCCAACACCACAGCGCTGAATCAGCCTCTGCGTGCCCCCGAATCCGGGAATAATCCCCAGGTCAACCTCAGGCTGGCCAATTTTGGCGCTCTCCTTGCAAGCGATAATGTCGCACGCGAGCGCAAGTTCTAAGCCGCCTCCGAAGGCGAATCCGTTCACTGCCGCGATTACCGGCTGGCTCATCGTCTCAATCAGCCGCATAGCGCGCTGTCCAAGCTCCAGGTAGTCAGCCATGGCGCGCGGCCCAAGCTGGTTCATCGAGTGAATGTCGGCGCCCGCGACGAAGGACTTCTCTCCGCTGCCCGTGATCACCACCACCCTCGCGTCTCGGTCAGAGGCGATCTTCCCCAGCTCGATCACGAGCCCCTGCAGCAGGTCGGGATTTAGTGCGTTGAGCCTCTCTGGGCGGTTGAGCGTAACGGTGCGGACCGCCCCGTTGCGCTGCACAAGGATCGTGTTCTCTTCTTGGCCTGGCGTCATAGATAGTTCGTAACGTTATTTTACTCTGAAGAAACGAGCCCTTTAAGGGTACTCCGGTTTCGGATTGGGGGCTACCGATTCTTTCGGCCTCGCACCGGCTCCGCTACAGGACTTCCATCCCCGAGCCTGGCTGTGGTATCTGAGCGCCCATGAAAGCAGCAACTACTCACTTTCTCTCCCTAACCCTAGCCCTCTCGTTGATGATCGCGAGCCTGCCAGGCTGCAGCTCAACCACGACCAAGTCCACCGTTACTCGCCAAGAAACAGTGCCTGCACCTGTGGCTGCTTCGGATAGCAGCGCAGCAGCCGACAAAGGCAGCACGGTAGTCACAGAGAAGACGGAAACGGTCACCGAGTCAGACTCAGGTATCGGCTGCAGCGGCGTCTTGAGCTGCACATTCCACGGGCTCGGGTGGGTCATTGCCCTGCCGTTCCGTATCATAGCAGGAGCTGTTGAGCTGGTTTTCTAGGGTCTAGAGGCCCTACCCGCAGCAGTTGCCAGCCGTGCTCAAATCGCAGTCAGTAGTCGCTAGGGCATGGGACCCAATTTTCTTTGCTCATCGCAGAATCGAGTGGGTCACAGCGAGCAGAGGAGACCAGGATTGCAGCTATCCTTTCCACGCTATGCCTTCAGCCTCCTGAAGCCTGTTTCGGGTACGTTCACGTCTACGTGCACGAGCACGTTCACGTGCTGCAGAGCCCCACGACCGGAACCAGTTGCTGAGCTGCGTCTCCGCGGGCAAGGTGCGGCTCCAAGAAGAGGGTTCCGCAAATCACCCGATCACCAATCAGCTTAGTAGCTTTTTGGTTTAATTACGCGGAGGGGCAGAGGAACCGGCGATGAGCTTTTTTTATCAGAGAGTACGTCGCTACTGGAGCCTTGGTGCACCACCTTCCGCGACCTCCTCAGCTTCCGCGCCTCTGCGTTACTTAACCTAAAGGCTTGGACACCGAGAGAGCTCGCACCGCCTGAAGGCCTCGCCAGTCTTCAAGGTCCTGAGCCGGCTTTTCGGCGCGAAAGGCGGCGTACAGCTCAATACCGAGCTGGTCTTCCAGGATATCTACCTGCACGCCTTTTTCCCGAAGCAGCGGCTCATTTCCCGAAGCGTTTGTGGCATCCCCTACGACAACTCTCGCGAATCCCCTCATGTGAATAAGCGCGGCGCAGACATCGCACGGGCTAAGGCTCGTAAAGATCGTCGTTCCCCCAAAGTCTATTCGGCCAGCATCCCGAATAGCGGAGGTCTCCCCGTGGTTGTACGGATGCGACTCCTGAACGAGCGTGTTGTGCCCTTTCCCCACAATCTGCCTCGTTTCGTTGTCGATGATGACTGCGCCTATCGGGCATCCGCCCTCCTGGTAGCTCTTCTGCGCCAAGAAAACGGCGATCCGCATGCAATCGACGTCTGATAGCTTCCGAATGAAATTCTCATCGGCCAAGCTCGGCACGCTCTTTGTCGGCATGTGCGCTATCGCTCGGAGCGCTTCATCACACACGACACTATTAGCGGTAAGCAGCGCTTTCATACGACACTCCAAGAAGTCAGCATCCAGGGGGATGGGTGTACCATGAACCACAGCCCGTGAATCAGAAAATCGCAGCGAAAAACCCGGAGCAGTGCCCAGCTTCGCAAAAAAGCCCTACCCGATTCGCTCCGCATCGGCGAAGTAGATCACCCCGCACGAAATCGCGGCGTTGGTGGACCCCGCTTCGGTGCAATTAGTAAATGTGTAGGTGAGGGTGACGTCAGCTTTGTCATCCCCGATTCCAAGGTACCCAACTGCCGCAGAGGATGACTCACAACTGTAGGGCGCCGTTGAACCGTAATCGCCGAAGGTCGCCGCGTTTGCCAAGAAGCTGATCGTCTCGCCGTATCCCTGTCCGCCAGTGGCAACACTGCCATCGATCGCTACGACGGTGAACACGTCGCTGCTGTCTATCGTGACAACTTGTGGGAAAAGCGGGTTGATATCTTCTGGCGCCGCAGTTGAGAACGGACAGTCGTTCTGGATGGTGGTGAAGGAGCCGTCCCATGTCCCGGCGAAGGTCGGAGCATCGCTGCCGCAACCAGCCACAGCCGCAATAAGAAGTCCTAGCGCGAATCTCTGTACCATACGTTGCAGCCGTGAAATCCCAAGTCGAGCACCCTGCCCGATGACGGGGGTACGGTATCCCGAACTAAGGCAGCAATACAACACTCGACGCTAGCCCGGAGGCCACTGGAAGGGCCGGCCGCCGATAACATGCAGGTGCAGGTGGAAGACTGTCTGCCCGCCGTGGGTGCCGATGTTGGTCACCACCCGGTAGCCGCCCTCCTCAAGGCCCTCTCGTCGGGCCACCTCTGCCGCCTCAAGCAGCAGCTCGCCGAGCAGCTCTTTGTCTTCTGCTGTTGCCGCTGCGATGCTCGAAATAGGCTTCTTCGGGATAATGAGTATGTGGGTTGGGGCGACCGGATTGATGTCTCGGAAGGCCAGCACTCGCTCAGTCTCGTGAACTATTTGGGCTGGGATCTCTTTTCGGATGATCTTGCCAAATATCGTGTCACCGCCGTGTGTCATAGCGCCGTCCTCCCGTCACAATGATCCATCACACATTAAGCGCGATGGCAAGCTCCTCAGGCACCTCAGAGGCCGGCACCACATAGGCAGCTCCACTCGCCTCGTCGTACTCAACCTGGATCATGTGCTGGACCCCGTCTTTTACGTCATCCAGGTGCGTGATGATCACGATCTGCTCAAATCGCTTCCTAAGCTTCTCAAGGAGCGAGAGCACATTTCCGCGGCGCCCCTCGTCGAGTGAGCCGAACACCTCGTCGAGCATCAAGAGAGAGAAATTCTGTCCGGCTCGCTCAGCCAGCATGTGCGAAAGCGAGATCCGCATGCAGAGGTTCAATATATCTTCTTCGCCGCCGCTGATAACCCGCTTCGCTTCTCCGTCTTCAACCACAGTCGGAGTGAAGTCTTCTGCCAGCTCAACGGCCGAGTAGCGCCCGTCGGTGAGGTCCGCCAGGTACTCGCTGGCAAGCTCCGCCATGCGCGGGCGGATGGAGCTGTTCACAAACTTCCGGAAGTCAGTAAGGATTCGGTCACACTCGTCGAAGATGCGCACTTCCCGGCGCAGGCGCTCCACTTCGAGGCAGCGCTCATCGAACTTTACGATATCGTCTTTGGTGCGCTGCACCAGCGCCTCTTTCGTGTTGACCTCGCCCTCAAGCCGGACTCGTTGGAGGCGCTGCACTTCAACGAGACGCTGCGCTGCATCGTGGGAGCCTTTCTCCTTGCTGTAAGACTCCTCAGAGAACCGCAGAGCCGAGAGCCTCTCAGAGGCTTGGGAGAGGTTTTGTCGCGCCAGCTCTAAGTCTGCCAACACAGCCTCGCGCTCGCGCGTCATCTCGACTAGCTTCGCCTCAAGCTGGAGGCATGCCGTCAATTCCTGTAGCTTCGCCTCCCCACTCCGAAGCAGCTGCTCGATCTCTTTCTGCTCGCCGCCAAGCTTGCGCAATGCCGCAGGCTCAGCGCTCACTGACTTGAGCGCATCTTCAAGCTCCGAGACCCGCCGCAAGAGCTTCTGCTCTTCAGCAGCGAAGTGATCCTGCACCTGGCGGAATGAGTCGCCAAGAGCCTGTCCGCAGGTAGGGCACTCGCTCCCTGATTTAAGCCCCCCAGCACGCTTCGCTCGCGTACGGATCTGCTCCACCTGCTGCGAAACGCCATCACGTTCTGCCCTCGCCTTCGAAACCGCCTCGCGCCACTCGAGCTCGGCGCTGCGCATCGCATCAGCAGCGACCGTGAGGGCCTCGCGCGTCTCAAACACGCGGCGCTTGGCCGCCGCGAGCGCCTCCTCAAGACCGAGCCCGCCCGCAAGTGGCTTGAGAGCCCGCGCAAGCTGCTCCTCTGTTAAAGACTGGCTGTCAGCAAGAGCGCTCAGACGCTTCTCCCGCTCCTCTTTTCGCACGGTGAGCGCCTGGACCGACTCTTTCTCGCGCAGGTGCCGAGAGCGCAGGTCTTCAAGCTTCACCATTCGCTCGCGCAGCACGCTGAACTCCGCTTCGCCTTTCTTGAGAGCGGCCGAGGCCTCGTCATGCTTGGCGCGAATAGCCGCGAGCTCTTGCTGCTCCTGCGCAAGCCGCTGCTCCAGGTCTTGGCGTGTTCCAAGGCTCGCCTCGTATCCAGCCAGCACAGATCGCTGCTCTTTACGGTCATCCCGCAACAGGTCCTGTACCTGCTCAAGCCGATCGTAGCCCATCATCCGCAGGATAAACTTCTCGCGCTCGGTAGCGCCCTTCTTGCCGCTCAGAAATTCAAGCCCTTTCTGCTCAGTACAGTAAGTAGCGACGAACTCGTCGTGAGACATTCCCACAATCGCCCCAATTCGGGCCGAGACTTCGCGGTTCCCGGCCGCAACTGGCTTTGGCTCGCCGCCAACGTAGAGATCAGCATCGTTGAGAGTGCGCTCGATTCGAAACAGCACTCCGTCGTGCTCAAGCGTGAGTTCGACACGCAGGTCCTGGTCCTTCCTGCCGCGCCCACTCTTCGGCTGGGCGAAACGGGTGCGCACGTCCTCGATTCGCCCGCGCAAGGCGCGCGAACCGAAGAGCGCAAATCCGATCGCCTCCAGGATAGTCGTCTTGCCTGCGCCGTTTGCGCCGAGGATCCCTATCAGCCCATCGGGGAAGTGCACGACACTTGCTGCATGTTGCCGGAAGAGCTGCAGCGAGAGGCTACGAAGCTTCATGCTTTGCCTCCACTTTTGCTAGGTACCCAGAGAGCACATCGGCGATCTCCTCCTGGCTAACCCCTGGCACCTCCCAGCCCTTGCTGAAGTCGATTAGCTGGTCCTTGAGGAGCCCCTTCCCTGGCTGTTGGAGAGCCTGCACGTCTGGGCTAAAGCTTGAGAACGTGATGTCGAGCGTCAGGTTGAGGGCCTTCGCCCGCAAGGCGCGCAGCTCCTTGTGGTCAAGGTTGCGGTACGTCTCACGCGACACGTTATGAATCGAGAGCCGAACAATTTTTCCGTCAAGACCACCAGCCACGGACTCACCTCGCTCAACGATCTGCTGCGTAAGCTGCTCGGGCTCCATGTCGGCTGCGTCGATTGATGGAAGCACAATTACTTCCCGCGGGGATGTCAGCGGATGAAAGGTGCGCTTGGCGGCTGGAAGCGAAACCTCGAGGAACCCTTTTAGCTCTGAAGCCTCGCCCCAAATGTTGGTGGATGTGTGCTCAATCGAGCCCGAGTAGGCAGCGTTGAGTCCGACTGCCCGATGGATGTGCACATGACCGAGCGCGATGTAGTCCCATTCGTGCGGCGAGAGGGCTTTGAGCTCGACATCGACGCCGCCGAAGTCACTTACCCATTTCTCGTTGACTTGCGCATGCACCACGAGGATGTTGTGCTCGAAGCGGTCATCGGCTCGCAGCGATCTCCCGCCACCCTCCGCAATTGCCTGGTGCGGCAGGCATGTGACGGCGAGGCTCTTTTCACGGAACGTAAAGGTCTCCTGCGTTGAATCTGCGACGAAGACGTTCTCAATCTCACTGAAGAGCTGAAGCACCGAGCCAGTGTCAGCGCGCTTCGGTGTCTCGTGGTTGCCGCCGACAACTATCACCGGCGCCCCCCCGTCCCGAGCAAGACGCCGAAGCTGACGGAAGCAGAACGTGACTACGGCGTTCGACGGCCGCACAGAGTGGAAGAGATCTCCTGCGATGATCGTGACGTCTGGCTTGAGCGAGATGATTCGGGTAATCGCCTCTTGGAAGGCGATATTGACGTCAAGCTCACGTTGGTTGAGCCCGCTCTTGGCGAGCTTGTTGTACCGGCGGTAGCCGAGGTGCACGTCGGCTAGGTGGCAAACCCGTAGTGGGCGTTTTTGGGGCGCTGCAGGCATGCCGGGAAATGTAGCCTAGGGTGCCCCTGACTACAATCAAACGATCGAGCAGCTCGCCCAAAAAATGGTGTCCTGATGGGATGCTGCGCGTCGCTAGCTGTCCTAGGCTGCCGGTAGGTCAAGGACCACCTTAGTGCCGCTCCCGACGCTGCTGGAAAGCGACAAATTGCCCCCTGCGGAGCGAACCAGATGGTACACATTCCACATGCCGAGCCCTTTCAGGGGTGAAACAGCCTGGCCAGCAGGCTCAGCCTCCTTGGTCGTAAAGAACGGCTCGCACACCCGCTGCGCGACGGCCTCGTCCATACCAGGGCCTGAGTCATCCACCTGGATTCGAACCTGCCTGTGGTCAGCGTCGGCCTTGGCTGCGATTTTGATCCAGCCCTGGCCGTCTATCGCCTCAACCGCGTTGCTGAGGACATTGCCGAAGATGCTCGAAAGGCTTCGCATTGTAAGCGGCACACGTGGCAGACTCTCGTCCACCTCAAGCTTAAAAGAGATCCGCTCTCCAACGCTAAGCTGCGCAGCCTCTACCACAACCCGCAACACTTCGTTCAAGTCCTCACTCCCCTGGGTCACGCCCCTGTCTTTCGCCGCGATCGACTGAACCTTGTTGGCGAAGACCTGTCCCTGGCTGAGGTAGCGCCCGATGGAGTCGATGTACTGCGCAGCAAGAGCATTGTTCTCCTGCGCTGTTGAGAGGCGCTCTGTCAGCTCAGTGATGTGCGACAGGAGCGCCTTCATGTATTCTGAAACCTCCCCTGCGAACTTGCCTACCGAGCTTATCTCAAGCTGCGCGCGTGTTTCAGCCTCTAGGGCGCGCATCTTCGACACGTCGGTGAAGCTCCAGATTCGGGCTACTTCGCCTCGGCCGATCTCCACGACAGCCGAGCGGACCAGCAGGTGGTGTATCGGGGAATTGAGGAGGCAGAACTCCTGCTCGACAATGCCGCCCTTCTGCCTGAGGAACTCCTTCTCCATGGCAGCAATGAGATCGAGCGGCAGAAAGGTGCACAGAACCTGGTGAGCAAGGGCATGCGTGTCGCCACCGCACATCTTCTGCAGCACCTCATTCTTGTAAATGATCGCCCCCTCTTGGTTGTGGACCATTACGGCCTCAGGAATCATGTCTCCAAGGGCCCGTTGGACATCCAGCAGGCTTGAGAGACGCCCGCGCCTCTCATCAACCTGCTTTCGCATCTGGCTCAGGGTCAGATGGTTGTAGACTCGTGCCAGAAACGTCGTGCGCTCGAACGGCTTCGTCAGGTAGTCATTAGCGCCTGAGGTTAGCCCGCGCACGATATCCTTCTCTTCGTTGCAGGCGGTGACTAGAATTATCGGCAGCGCATCAGCCGAGTGCTTGCGCCGGATCTCTGTTAGGAGATGGAAGCCATCCTCATCGGGCATCATTACGTCGAGCAGTATCAGCGCCGGAAGCTCGCGCTCCAGGTAATCCATGCACTGCACGCCGGAGCTGCACTCAACGACGTCGAGCCCCGCGCTTGAGAGGATAGCCTTGAGCAGGTGCCTGCTCATCGGGCAATCGTCTACGACTAACAGTGACTGCTTCTTTGCGTGCATGGTCCCCCGCTCTTTGGCTTCCAGATTGCACTCGGCTGTCGCTGCGAATTCCTTGAGGCCCTGCGTTCAATAAAAAACTAGGGAGATCAATCACTTTGGCAAACCCAACCAAGCCCGCGGGCAAGCCCAGTACGCACTCTTTGCGCAGCCCCGAACAAAAATTGCCAAAAGGCTGCGTCCTGCTTGGGGTTCTTAAGTCTGTCGAGAACGAGCTGCGAAAGCGGGAGATGCTAACCTGCGGGCCTCAGGCCGTCCCCCCGCTCTGGTTCTTGGCCGAAACTGAGCGAAACATCTACCTGTGGCGCAACGGAAAGAGCATCGACGACCAGCAGGATTTCTCGTTCTGGGTCGATATCTCTGCGCTGATCTGCAAGCGCCGAGAGCAGCTAAAGCGCGCTCACGTGCTCAATCCCTTCACAAACCCGCTCTGGGGAGTATCGCAATTCGACGACAAGCTGGCTGACCAGGAGCGCGACTACCTCGACTCATTCGAAGACCTTATCCAATCAGTCCTAAAGCACGCAGAAGCCCTGAGCGTGGCTAGCGAGACTATCCGAAGCGACCTCGCGCGCGGCGTTGAGCCGCGGCTGCCGATCGTGCTGCCTTCACAGCCGGAAGCCCGCAGCCGCGCCTCGTAGCCACGCAAGCCACCCCTTCCAACCCAGCCCCCTCGGGAGTATCCTAGGACCCATGCCAACTTCTGCAGCAGATACTCTTATCCTAGAGACCATAGAGCGCCTCTGCCGCTCCGAGATTCCGAAGTACCAGAACGAAGCCTGCTACAATACGGTTCCGCGAGCGCTCTTTGCGTCATTTGCTGAAGCAGGAGTCGCAGGGCTGGCAGTGCCGGAGAGCTTCGGTGGCATCGGCGCCTCAGCCGCAACCTCGGCTGCCGTGTTCGACACGATCTCGCGGCACGACATGGGGCCAGCGATCTTCATCTCGGTGCACGCGATGGTGTGCGGGCTTATCGCACGGTTCGGAAGCGATGAGCAGAAGAAGAGCATCCTGCCCAAGCTCGCCTCAGGCGAGGCGCTCGGCGCCTTCGCGCTGACCGAGCCCCACGCCGGCTCTGATGCACAGGCGCTCTCGACCGAAGCTGTGCTTCGTGGCGACTCGTATTTCCTCACCGGCAGCAAGATCTACATAACGAGCGCTGGATTCGCAGACCTCTACGTGGTCTTCGCGCGCACCAAAGACAGCTCTGGCGCCGGGATCTCAGCTTTCATAGTCCCGGCTTCCGCCAAGGGTCTTACAATCGGAACTCCAGAAAAAAAGATGGGGTGCGAACTCTCGCCGATCGCTTCGCTCTTCTTTGATGGAGCAGAGATTCCTCGCTCTAACCTGCTAGGGCCGATTCACGAGGGATTCAAGGTGGCCCTGTCAGGGCTGGCGGGAGGAAGGGTCAACATCGCTGCCTGCGCGAATGGGATCTCGCGAGCTGCCCTCGATCTTGCTCTCAAGCACCTGCGTGAGCGGAAGCAGTTCGGAAAGGCATTGGCTGAGTTTCAAGGCCTTCAGTTTATGGTCGCTGACATGCACTCCCGGCTTGAGGCCTCAAGGCTACTGGTTGAGAAGGCGGCAGAGGACTTGGACACTGCAGGCGCTTCTCCCGCAACGACTCGGCTCTCTTCGTCTGTTGCAAAGTGCTTCGCGACCGACACCGCGATGAGCATCACCACCGATGCAGTTCAGCTCCTGGGTGGAGCCGGCTACATCAAGGAATACCAGGTCGAGCGCTACATGCGCGAAGCCAAGATGCTGCAGATCGTGGAAGGCACCAATCAGGTGCAGCGCATGATTATTGCGCGGGAGCTATTGGAGTAGACGCTCGCTTTCCGTGTTACTCCGCGACTCACGGACGCCGTGACTGCTGCGGAAACTCATACCTTTTACTTTTCGAATCCTTATCGGACAGTACTGTTCTCGACGGACGCATCTCTCACTCTACGTTGCACAGGTCATCATACGGCAGAGTCGTTTTTAGTCGCATTCAGGCTCTCCCTGCACGAAGCTAGCATCTGAAGAAAAATCTCGGCCCGTAAAGATGCTTTAGAAATACTGAACGGTTAGGGTGCGGGGCCACAACCGTCAGCTCGACTTCATCAACGCACCCGGATGTCTCCCGATTTTCAAGACAAGCGGCCCCAGCCGAATGATGCCGCGCCTCATCGCGACCATGGAGCACACCTCTCCCTGGAAGCTGCGCGTGAGTTGGCTATACAGAAGCTGCGCGAGCTGTTCTCGAAACTCGACCACGGGGAAGCCCCGCATCCGGCCTGGCTAGCTGCTCCCCTCACTCCCTATGAGGTAATTAAGGCCCAGGTCGTCGATCGTCAACTGCCCGTAGTGCCGCCCTCTCCCTTTCGCAACGTGGATGAAGACCCTCAAGCGCTCCCCTTTCTATCGGCGATTATCGAAGCTCCCTTTGAGTCGTCGCTCCGGTGGGAGGCCTACACCGCCTTCCCATCTCCACAAGAAGCATGCGCAGTCGCACACGCTCTTCTGAAAGGCGGCAGCAAAAGCCGAATATCGGCTCTCATGCTACTCTCGCAGGCTTCATTCGACGATTCCGTGCCCGGATGTGCCGATGTGATAGCGCTCCTAACGCAAGCTTTGTATGTAGCCGCAGTGTCGGGTAGCGCAACGGATCGATCCACCGCTCAGAGTCTTATGGGACTGCTCTCTGAGGAACCCCACGAGACGTGGGAAAGGGCGCTGACCTACCTGCTCAACAGCCTGGCTTCGGGTGAAGCTTCAGATGCCGAGAGGGCTCTCCTCTTGACTCCGTTGACCAAGGAGCAGGGAGTTGGCGTCTTCTGTGTCTTGCTAGGACAAGCCCTCTCTCGTGACGTCAGCCGGGAACTCTCAAACGCTATACTATCGGACCTCATTCAGAATCCACTCCCTGGAACTCCTGCTCTAACCGAACTTCTCACAAAGATCCTAACTGCCACTAACGAAGAAACTCGCAGGTCGCACTGCCGACTTCTTTCGAGTATCGATGGATTCTGCGGCGAGTACTGGGGACACCTTGCGCCATGGACATTCGAGCGCCCACTGCGCATGCTCAATGAGCGTCAATGGGATCCCATTGAGGCTCATCGCCGGTTCTGCCCGAATATTGGGCTGTCTTCTTTCCTCTTCGGCTGCAACCTCCTCGACTGCGATCCAGTGCTGCTTGGCAGCCTCAATTTTGGGTTCCAAGAGAAAGATGCCTTATCGCCATCTGGCAATCAGTGGCTATCCTCAGGCCTGCGCCAGCAACTCATCCGCTGCTCGTTTCTCAGCCCAAGCGAGCACATTGAAGGTATTGCCGCCCTGATGGGAAGCGACCTCAGAACGATCGACGGCGTTCGCCAGTGGTGCGACATCCTGGCACGACTATGCGTAACGCAACGGCGAGAGTTCCCGCACCTATCAGTCTTGCGACTTAGAAACCTCCCCGGGGAGATCGAAAGATTTCCTCAATCAATCATCGCTGCCGTTGCGTCCGCCCCGGATGTGTCTATCGAGCGGATTAATGACTTCACCAAGGTAAACCCGAGCCTGTCAGCGACCGAACAGTATGGTCTCTTCCAGGAGTTTGCCCCTGAGGTGCTACAGTGGGCCGCCAACAGCTCGTGGCAAGCTGGCGTGTTGGGGCTGGACCCATCGAGTTCGAGGGGAACGTTCGCTTCACCGTGGAGGGGGACCTCGCCGATCTGTGAGTTCATCCGTGCCCAAACGATTCGGGACGACAACTCGGAGCTTCTCTCAACACTTGGAGAGGCACTGAATCATTTCGAGCGGGGCGAAACCAAGGTGTTCGGTGCCTGGCGGTACAACGACGAAAACCCCGTGGTGGTCCGCCAGCTTCGCTCACTTACCCCGTCAGCCCGTGAGAGCTGGAAGCGCGGCCAGTTAGCTTCCTTCACCGGAGATTCCGTCGGCAATGCTGAACGTCACGAGTCCCTGGATGGGAAATCGATGTACCTCGCACTATTCACCGATGAGCCCGAAATCATGTTCAATCTGGGCAAAACTCCTCAGTACACGGCGGCCTGCACAAGCTACGACAGTGGCGCATACTACTCCAAGGCTCTCGTCTCATACGTGGTCGATGCGCACGTGAAGAGTGTTTTGCTCTTCGACTACGCAATCCTGCAGCGCGACATCGCGCCTCTGCTTCCCTCGGAGTTCTCGGAAGTCATCGCACGCGGAGAGATATCCTTTGAGCTCATTTCGAAGTACGCACCATCCCTGCTACCTGCCGTTTGCGAGCGCGCGTTGGTCAAGCTTGTCGAAACTCCTGCTGGGAAGCCGATGCTACTGCTAGAGCCATCTTTCATAAGAGGCAGGTACGAGAAGTGCGACAACTCATTCGAAACCCTTCGATTTGTAGGCGCTCTAGTTAGTCGACTCAGAGCTGGGCTTGCTGTGCGGCCCTACGTAAACCAGTCTGAATTCCCCCTGGAAGAGCTGATCCTGCCTCCGAGCCGTAGCCCAGGAGGGCAGATTGAGAATCATGATTTCGCTGGTTGGCTCGGGAGTCATCGTGGCGCAACTGCAATTAGCGCTTCAATCGTGCTGCATCCGCCCGAGGCTCCGTGAGGATCTCGGAGCCGAGCAACGAAGCAAAAGACGTGCGCTACGACAATCGGTGCGGCGGCATCTCACTGCCGCTGGACGCATGCGAAGAACTCATCGGCGAAGCTATACTCGAGGGACTTGTGTCTACCTCTACCGCGGCAACTGGCGCGTTAGGTGAATAAAATTCGTAATCAGCGATCTCTGCCGTCACGCCTGAGAAATGCCCGAAGCAGGTCACCACGAAGCTAACGATCCCTATGTACGCCAGCGCACCACCACTCAAGACTATCGCCTGCGTGCGAGGAGTAAGCTCAATCGCTCCCTCGGGCTCCGGGCACGGCTCGTCCGTGACGAGCAATCCTCGATGAAAACGGCTCCGGTAGCACGTCTCGCACAGCCGTGACTCGCTTCCCTCTGAGAGACCACATCGGTAGCATCCGCTCATATTCCTTCCTCGTAGAAGGAGGGTCGGCAGGCACCTAAAAATTCTTGAGTCCTAGAGGCTATTTGAGCACGGATTTGCAGGGAATCAGGGGGTTACCTCTGAGCCGGCGAGGGCTACTCTTTGGCACGCCGTTTAAAACCAAATTAGGCGGCTAACACGAGCTGCTGTTTACGCAGCGCGAGGCCTCGATCGGCCCGTAGCAAACCTTATCGAACTTAACGTAGATCCTCGAGCTGCCTGCGCTACGGCGCGCCTGCGACGCGACTGCACTGCCGTTGAGAGGCGTGCTGATTCCGCACCCGTAGCCTGCGTAGTACCTAGCTGCCCATCCGAAGCCGCGCTCGTACAAGCCGAGTGATGCAATCGTGCCGCCCTTGCTGTCGATCGCCGAGACGCACTGCGGGAACGGCCCACTCGCTCCAACTTTGAGAATCACTCCGATCGTGTTTCTTCGGATGTCGGTGAAGTGGTCTGACCCCACCGTCTTGTAAATGTGGCTTCCGGGCCACGCCACTATCGTGGAGCATCCCGTGGGCTTACCGCTTCCGCCGTTCCCTCCCCCGCCGTTGTTGTTGTCGTTGTCTTGGTCGTCATTTCCGCCGGGAGATGATGCAGAGCCAACTGCATTAATGTTGATCTCGTCTACCGCAGTCCCGCCAAGGAACTGGGCTTCACGCACCTCACCCGACACAGGATTAAAAACCCCACTTTCCCGAGAGCCTTGGAAGGCAACTTCGAAGCCGCTGCCTTCGTTGAAGTCTCCCACAACGCTCTGGCCTTTCCCGGCGAATCGATGCTCGCCAACAAGAGTTCCAGCGAGTGAGTAAACCCGAATCGTCGTTGCGCTGCCGCTGATAACTTCAAATCCGAGCAGATCCGGCCCGCTCGCCTGTCGCACGGCGAAGGCCCGCGGGCGTGAACCAACGGATGCGAACTTCGGCAGGCGAGTGTACTGACGGACCTCTCCTGTCACCAGGTTCTTTACTCGGGCAACAGAGCGATTGCTGCGACTCTTCCGAACTACACCGATCCAGTCTACAGCTCCACCATCGATGCGCGCGAAGAAGACGCGGTCGCCGCTTTGGCCAAACGTTAGCGTTTCGTACGTGGGGGTGCTACTGGCGGAATCGAAGAGGTCATACGACACATCCCACTGCGCCTCGCCACGCACCAAGCGCACGACCGCCCCATCTGGCTTTCCGTCACCGTTGAAATCACCGCCAGAGACGACTAGGTCGCCCTTCTTCCCGAACGTGCGAGACGTTGTCTGGCCGCTGCTGTCTAGGATCGACCACGTGATTGTGCTGGCACCGTCAGCTGCCGAAGCAACTCCCACCTGTGGCCCCTCGACACCCCAGGATGAAATGATCGGAGCATCACCATCCGTGCCTATCGAACCGAGGGGCAGCGTTGTGCCATCTGATGAGAGAAGGGCCTCCCATGTCAAAGAATTGTCACTCTCTTTCGATAGGCGCGTGAGATCCGATACCCCATCCCCATCGAAATCAGTAGGCGCCTGGGCCTCAACACGCGCAATAAACGCTAAGCAAGTAGCAACACTGATTACTGTTCTTCTCATGTGGTCCTCCCAGAGGGGTATCTGCGGCGCTCGACGGCCGACCATCCCTACAGAGGCCAGTTCAAGGGGCGTGCCAGAAGCTACCGCTCTCATCTGGGCGGAGGTACTAGATGTGATTACTCTGCTCCCGTCCCATCGACGACGCGCGCAGCGCATTGAGAACCGCGAAGAGGTCGATACCCTCCTGCAGCAACGCTCCCCACACAGGTGCCAGAAAGCCTGCTGCGGCGAAGCCCATGCCAACAACACTCAGCGCCATCCCGCCCACTGCACTCTCAAGCGCAACTCGGCGCATATGTGCGCTGATGTGAAGAAACTGGTCAACTTTGCGGAGAGAGGGCTCAAGAATAACCGCGCCTGCTGCCTCGGAAGTGATGTCGCTACGCGGTCCAAACGCAACTCCCACCGTCGCCGCAGTGAGGGCTGGTGCGTCGTTGATTCCATCACCGAGATAGAGAGTTGCCCTTCGGGCCGTCTCCTCGCGCACAATAGCAACTTTCTCCTCCGGAGACTTGCCTGAGAAGAGCTTCGCGATCTTGAGCTGCGCCGCCAGAAACTGGACCTCCTGCTCCCGGTCCCCTGAGAGAAGGATGACATCCTTAAAGTTATGGTCCGGCCCTAAGTGCGCGACGAAGTCGATGCTGTCTGGGCGTGGCTCGTCACGGAAACGAAGCAGCGCTGCTACTGCTCCATCGATCAGAACCACACACTCAAGGCCAGCTTCGTCGTGGCTGAAAGGCGCAACTACTCCCTCCGGAAGGGATCGTCTCCCAGTTATCTGCACCCGCCGTCCATGCACTATTCCCACAAGCCCCTGGCCGGGAATCTCACTCACTTCAGTCACGTCTGTTAGCACAATGTGGCGCTGCTGCGCCGCGTCGACAACAGACTGCGCCAAAGGGTGCTTTGAGTACTGCTCGAGGCTGGCTGTGAGCTGCAGCACCTCGTTCTCTGGCATGCCGATGGCTTCAACCCCGACCAGCACCGGCTCCCCGACAGTGAGCGTTCCAGTCTTGTCGGTTATGAGAACTTCGCACGATTCTGCGCGCTCAAGGGCGATCGGATCCTTAATGATAATTCCTCGCTTGGCACACCAAGAGATCGCGCCAATTATAGCGACCGGAATCGCTATGATGAGCGGGCACGGGGTGGCCACAACCAAGACCGCGAGAAACCGCTCGGCTGAACCGGACCACCACCACGCGCCCGCGGCTATGGCTACTGCCAGCGGGGTGTAGAACGCCCCCAACATGTCTGCCAGACGCCTCATCCGTGGCCTGCGCTGACGTGACACCTCCATGACAGCCATAATCTTTGAGTAGCGCGAATCTCGCGCCGCCCGGAGGGCCCTGATGATGAGTGCACTCTCGCCATTGATAGCGCCAGAGATCACCTCGGAGCCCGGAGTCTTCGACATGCGGTATGGCTCACCGGTGAGGTACGACTCGTCCATCGAGCTTCGTCCTTCAACCACCACTCCGTCGACCGGGCAGAGCTCATGGGGCAGCACTACAAGCTCTTCCCCCGGCGCAACTCGATCGACTGGGACATCGACCATTCCGATCCCCTCGCGACGATGCGCGATGGAGGGATTGCGTCGGGCAAGTGCGTCGAGCACCGACGAGGCGCGCCTCATCGCATAGTCCTCGAGCGCCGAGCCACCTGAGAGCATTAACACGACGAGCGTGCCTGCCATGTACTGGCCCAGCCAGAGCGATACGACGATCGATATCCCCGCCAGGAGATCCGACGACACCTCGCCCTTAAAAACGCCAATGAAGAGCCGTAGCACGAGCACCCCGCCACCAGCAGCCAAGACTGCAAGGAGCGGAACGCTGGCATCCGAGGAATTTAGGCCAAACGTGAGCTCAAGCAGGAGGCTCGTGGCGATTGCGATGCATGCAGCGGTGGCAATAGATGCGTTTAGGTATTTCATTGAAGCGATGCGCCAACGTACAGCGCGCTAACGCTACCCCTTGTGTCGCCCCTTCGCAATCGATGACACGTTAGGGGAAAAGCGCGCGGGTGGCTCTCCACCCGCGCGCCTCCAATTTTTCTGCCAATCGCTTAAGACGAGAAACTGCTTACTTCTTGACCAGCGAGGTGAACGGCACTTTCGCCGCCCGCGCTCGGGCACGAACAACTGCCCGAAGATCTTTCAAGCAGGACGCACTCGTCGCTAAAACCTCTTTCGTCCTCCCCACAGACCTCGGAAAGAGAGGCGCCTGAGGAGCAATCAATTCGAGCTGGGAGAGGTAGGTGTTGAGCGCTGTTCGGGCACTCGCCCTCAGGCGAACAGTGGTTGCGGCTCCGCTGCCACGCTTCTTGACCGATAACGTTCCAACCTGCGGCTTGTAGTCTCCCATGAGCACGTTCACCATCGAGCCGATACGCAGCTTCCTGCCAGTCAATACGCTCAGGAGAGCCCGATCGCGGCGGTCTACGCTCGTTGACTGCCCGATGGGCTTAACCAACTTCTTGCCAACTGCCGCCGGAAGCATGACTGCTCGGCCTCCTCCCTGCTCCGACAGAGGACAGAGCGTGTAGGTAACGATTGGAGGACCACTGCCATCACCAGGGTTCTGGCCTCCGTTGTCAGGCGTGCCGTCGTCGTCATCTGGATTTGGCGGAGGAGTTGGAGCTGGTCCTCCTGTTCTGTCAGGGCTTGAGGCTGGACATCCCGCGACACTCGCTGCAAGCACTGGGTACTGCGTGGCACCGCCAGGAGGGTTGGCGGTACGAATCGTGTAGTTATCAAACCGCACCCGGCCCGTTACCTCAGTCACAAAAGCCCCGAAAGCTGATACCGTTCCGGATGCCGGAAGGGTGGCGCCAAACGAAAGCGGAATGGTCGGCCCGACGTTCCCTTGTGCTGGAACGACGCCCCAAGAGAGAGCTGAGGGCTTCGTGCTAACTGCCTCCCAGCTCGCGATACTGCTCTGCCCAAATGACTCTTCAGAGATGTACCAGCTTCCACCAATACGGAAGGCAAGCTGAGATCGGTTCGATGCGCCAGTTACGTCGATGCCACTTAGCCTCTGCTCGTACTCGACCACAGTCGACGGATCAGACAGAACCGATGCCGGGAACGAAAACTCCTGCGTGAAAACCGTTAGCCCGTAGGTCGGCCTAAACCAGAACGTGTACCCCTGGGAGAGTCCGAGTGGCTCGCTCTTGACAGTGCCGCCGATAGCGCGGCTGCCGTAGGAGAAAACCTTGAGGTTGCTAAACTTCCCGATCGGGCTTCCACTACGGAAAGCCCACCAGCCCGTTTCAACCGCCGCATCGCGCCCGATGGTGCCCGTGCAGAAGCTGTAGGCTTCCCGGTAGATCGTTGTAGGCTCGCTGCCCAGGGGCGATGCCCCATTTTGGGCGTCTTGCGCTGCCACGGACATCACATCCGCACATAATCCCGCGACTGCCCCTGCGAGCATCGCACTTCGAATGAGTGTTCTCTTCACGGCTCTCTCCCTTCCCGTTGATGTTTGTGTCCAGACGCAGGAAAGAGGTTCCGCCCCGGACAGATGGGTATGAGTAGAGCTATTTTTTTTCGGCAGTGATGAGGCTTCTCATGCTTCAGCTGGGGGCGCCTGGGTAGAAGTGGATGAGCCCGGCTGAAGGTGCCGCTAGCGGCCGAAGTTTTCCTACGAGTCTTTGCGGAGTCGACGCTGCAAGCTTCGCCGATGCACCCCGAGCACTTTTGCGGCCTGAGACACGTTACCTTCGTGCTCCGCCAGGACTCGGTGCACGTACTCGGCTTCGACTTCTGCTAACGAAGGCAGATGTTCGTCGGTGCCAGCCGGCACAGTTTCTGGGAAGAAGCCTGCGATGATGGCGTCTACGGATGCAGGCTTCGTGAGGTAGTTGACGGCCCCGAGGCGCACGGCGTCCAGCGCCGTATTGATGCTTCCAAAGCCTGTAAGAACGACCACCCTGGTTGTGGGGCAGACCTCCTGTGCCTGCTGCACAACCCAAAGCCCGCTCTCACCTGGCATGCGCATATCGACGACAACACCATCTGGCGAGAACTCTTTGATTGCGTCAAGCGCACTGCGTGCCTCTTCCGCCTCAAAAACGGTGAAGCCGCGGCTGCGCAGCGAGCGGGCGAGTCGCTGCCGAAACGCTCGGTCGTCGTCACACACCAGAAGCTTCGAGAATTGTTCAGAGGGCGCCCTCATGCGGAGACCTCCATCGGCACTACGAGCCGTGCCTCCGACCCTTGGCCCGGGACTGATGAGAGCGAGAAATTCCCTCCGACCTGCAGAGCAAAAAGCTTGACGAGGAAGACACCCAGACCAAGCCCCTGGCCAGGGCTTTTCGTCGTGAAGAAGGGGGAGCCCACTCTCTTGAGCACATCAGGGGGGATTCCTTCGCCACGATCTCGCACGGAAAAAAGGATGCTTTCGCCCGCTCTGCGAGCCTGTACCACCACCGACTCCTGTCCCGAGCAGGCCTGCAGGCCATTCCGCACCAACGCCGCCAGTGACGTCACCAGTGAGGTCTGGAGGGTCCTGAGCGGAATAGGCGAGCCCCCTGCCGTCTCGAACCGCACAGACTCCCCGGGGCGAAGCTCTTCCTCCACCCGTCTGAAAATCGCCTCAACAGTGGTTCGGGCTGGAACTTCGCCCGCCAGCTCAACGCTCTGCCCCCGCATACGGGAGAGCACCTTCTCACAACGCGCCAGCTCGCTGCGCATCAGCATTACATCCTCGGACCATTCCTCACTGCTCCCGAGGGCTCGCTCCAGTTCCTCAGAGATTAGGGTCAAAGTGCTAAGTGGCGTGGCAAGCTCATGAGCTGCTCCCGCTGTCAGCGAAGCGAGAGCCAAGAGCTGCTGTCGCTCCTGCTCGCGTTTCGCCATCGCGTCGAGCTGCTCTGCTTGCGCCTCAAGCTCTCGCGAGAGCCTGCCCAAGAAGATGGCAGTCAGCAGCCCTATCACCAAAAATGCCACCAGCATCCCGTGCAGGTGTAGCGAGAAGCCTCCGTGGTTGCCGTGGTCCATTGAAGCGTGCCCCATCGCCGCGTGCTCACTTTCGACCGAGAGCTGTTCGAGGGGCACATGAAAGAAGAAGAGCGCGACAAACAGCGCCGACGAAAGCAGAAAGATCCACCAGGTCCAACGGGCATTCAAGAAGAAGGCCGCAAACGTCACGTATACCAAGAAGATCATGCTAAACGGGTTTGCGTAGCCGCCGTACAGGTACAGAAGAGCCGCCAGCAATACGACATCTAAAGAGAGCGCACAGCCACCCAGTCTCGTAGCTGTATCTCCATCTCTGCTGAGCAGCAGCCCGAAGATCATGTTAGAGACGGCCCCAACTCCGAAAATTGCCGCAAGCGCGCCGAGGTCGGAACGGATATCAAGGAAGAGCACTACCGACGTGGCTACCAGGATGACGCACGCAAGCACTGCCCAGCGAGTGCGAGCAAGCCACCTTCCCTTCAGGCTCTCTCGTAGCGCGCGATGCCGCACGTCAATCGGCGCTGCATTCTCGGAACGGCAAAATGTCGAAACAGCCTCAGCCATGCGCCGCACAGTATCAAGTTGCGGATGAGAGCTGAAGCCCAGCCTCAAGCAACTGAGATCTCTATCTGTTTTTTGGGACGAAAAGCGCATTCACGGTCGTCTTGAGCCGAAAACGCGCGCTTCTCATGCCCACTCCACAAGCGAACAGATGCCGACCAAAAGAAACTCTCACTTCTGCTGCCAAACCGCCGTGCTATTTTTTCTTTGAGAGCAGCAAGCTCACAGGCGCAGGTACCAATCGGTCTTCTTGTGACTCCTTGAGTACGAGCAGTGCTCCATCGGGTGCCGTTATCACGCCTGATTTCGCTCCAGCGAACACCAAAATTTCTCGTCGGAAAACTTAGCAGGTGTACAGGATTCGGGCGATCGCATACTCTTACCTCAGATATGGCTCACGCGATTCTATCTGCGGTTCCCAAGCAATCTCTCCCTACAGAATCAGGCAACCGAGTGTTGCGCGACGAGCGTTGCCTCGCCCTCGTGGCAGATGCTTGCTTTGAAATGTTCACTATCCGAGAGCTCAAGAAGCCCCAGGTTATCCTTCCAGAGTTGCGCGCGGCGTTTCCGGAGTGTTGCGATGAGGAGATCGTTAAAGCCGTAGGCATGGCTCTCTCCTGGAAGCGACTCCTAAAGTCCGCTGGGCGCCCAGTCCACTAGCGCCCCTCCCGCTGAAAAGTTGAGCTGTGCCAAACCCTTAGGGAAACGCGTCAGCGCCGCTTTTTAGTCGCTCAGAACCTCAAGGTAGCAGCCCGGGCTGCCGATTATCTTTTTTAACCGCTAAGACATGAAACGGGGACTCCGGCATGACCACGCCACCAGACAGTTTGACCGATCGCCGACTCAATCGAGCAGTGGCTCACGTAAACAACCTCTGGTTCCCCTTCAATCCTGCCGTCGTCCGCTCGCTTGAGCAAGGTTTTCAGCAAAACACGTTTCAACAAGAGCCGAACAAAATTCTTGATGTGCTAAAGCAAGACTTTGCGCTCTTCACCTACGTCATAAAAGAGCTCATCCCGCTGGCATCGGAGGCCCGAATATCCGCATCGATTATCTGCAATCCGATAGAGCTGCTTCGTTGGGCCGGCCCAGAACGAATAAAGCAGGTCGTGTTTTCGCAGAACGGGCTGCCTTCTGCTCATTCGCTCCAGACATCAGAGGAATTTCAGGCTGATCGTCTCAGGGAAACGGCAATCGTCGCGTCAACCGCTGAGGTTTTGAGCGAGAAGAAAAACCTCGACCCCGCGATGGGTTTCTGCCGAGGGGTGCTGCGAGAAATCGGGCTCAACTTGATCGCCTGGAACTACCCTGTGCTCTACCATCGAATCATCACAAATATCCCAGAGGGATCCTCTCTCGATGAAGAGCTAACAAAAGAGCTGGGCTTCTCTCCGACGATGCTCGCCATGCGAATTATTCACCCGAAGGACTTGGAGCTTGAAGGCCCGGAGATGTCCTGCATCAAACAGGAATGGCAGGTGTACGACGATCTCTGCAAGGTGGGCGAAGCGCTGGCTCATGCCGACAGCCCCGAGCTCTATCCGGCCGCAGAGAATGAGTGGCTTGTCGCGCGGGAGACTATCCTGCAGACGGTCGGCCCGGACGCGGTCGAAGCTATTCAGCAGCGGACCGTGGCTAATACCCAAAAATACTCGAAGGCCATGCCCGCGCCATTCGAGCAGCTGCAGAATTTCAACCCGGAAAAGAAGGTTTCAACTCATAAGCGCGCTCGGCGTGCCAGCCACAACCGGTACATCAAGTACTGCACTCCAGAGGTCCAAGCCGTCATTCGGGCGCTGTACGAGGAGATGCCATCAGAGGAAGTCAGCAGGAAAGTACTGGAGCGTCTCGTGAAAGAAGTCATCCCCAAAGCAGGCTTCACTGGAGGCTGCGTGTTCGTGATCGACCCGTCCTCTCTGACGCTTGCTCCACGCACCATGATCGGAAAGGTGAAGGGGCGTTCGATCGCAACGATAACCCTCCGGCCGAATGCACTCGCAGGGCTTGAGCTTGGCATATCCGAATCTGAGCTTATCAGGGCTGCAACCGTGCACGACGATGGAATCGCAAATGCCTTCGCCTGCGCGCAGCCAATCATCGAACGAGATGTGAGCTTCCTCGATTCAGCGCTGACAACTATCGCCAGCTCCCTCGGCAAGAGGCGCCGTATCGGAGTGCTGTACTTAGAGAGCCCCTCACCAGACAATTCGCAGGAAGATTCTACAACCGTCGCAAACTTCAAGGCAGTGCGACAGCTCCTCTGCGATGCCCTTCACCTGGACTAAGAGACGTAAAGCACCCTTGTTGCTCCGGCGCGTGCTCCTAAGACTCCGGACGCAGTCGACCAAGGGCTGCCATCTCCCTTTTCAAGAGCAAAAAGCAGACGACTGAAAGTGGATTCACAAAGAGAGTGGGGAGAGAAGGAGATTACGCCTCGGATGCCCTTCCCTCCCCCTCCTCACTGCCCTCGCCGCACTCTTTGTGATAAAATAAATGAAAGCGGCTTAACAGAGAGAGCGGCGAGAGAAAGAGATTACGTCTCGGGTGCCCTTCTTCCCCCCTCACTGCTCTCGCCGCACTCTTTGTGATTAAAAAATTTACAAAGAGAGCAGCGAGGAAAAGAGGAGGAAAAGAGATTGCACCTCGGCTGCTCTTCCTCCTACCCCCACCGCTCTCGTTGTGAATGTACGCTACCCCCGAGCCTGCGCCGCCGGCTTCGGTCCTTCTCTGCCTCACAACCGCCAATAAAAAAAGCCACAGGGTCTCCCCCGTGGCTCTCTTTGTTTTCAGCCTGGAGCTGACGACAGCCTTTAGTAGCGGCCGCCACCATGCCCGCCGCCGTGTCCGCCGCCACCTGGCCTGCGCGGACCGCCACGGTTGAAGCCGCCGCCACCGCCACCCTGCCTCGGCTCGCGCTCGCGGGCGATATCAACCACAATCGAACGGCCCTGAACGTCTGTGCCGTTGAACATGTTTACTGCGGCCTGAGCCTCGTCCTCGCTCGACATCTCGACGAAACCGAACCCACGCTTGCGACCCGTCGCTGGATCAAGAACTACGCGCGCCGACACGACGTTGCCCGCCGGTGCAAACACTTGAGACAGCTCACCGTCCCCGATCGAGAACGGAAGATTTCCTACGTACAGCTTCTTTGACATTTTTCATTCCTCCACGGCACGAACAATTCTGATAGGCCGCAGGAACTCAGCGTCGAGAACCGACGCTGCCGCCTCTAGCTGTCACGCTGGAGGTCTTAACTTCCACCGGTATTGTCCCGGAGCGGTAACCAGATCCTCGGCTAAGGTACCAGCCGAGGAAGTTCTGGGTCAAACAAAAAGTTCAAGCGATACAGCTTCTTACCGTTAAGCTGCTGATAATTCAGTTTTTAGCTCTCGAAAAAAAGGCGGTCTCCCCCTTCGGCTCGCGCAGCCTTCGGTGCCCCAGAAGCCATCAACTCGCCGCCGTATAGTTCGAGGTACCGGAGCACTACTCGGGCCAGTGAGTGCTCTTTTGAGATAAAGTCCCGCCCATCTTCCCCTCGGGCCCGCCGTGAACCAGGCGACTCCTCCAACATCTGCGCAAGACCAGCTTCAAGCGCGGCTGCAGACCTTGGCTTCACTAGTATGCCTCGCGAGCCAACCAGTTCGCGCGTAGCACCAGTGTCTGTCGCAACCACTGGAAGCGCTGTTGAGAGCGCCTCCGCGATTACATTCGGAAACCCCTCGGCGATTGAGGATGAACAGTACATGTCAAAAGCTGGGAAAACCTCATGCACTTTCTCGCGCTCAGGGAGCAGATGAATCCGCTTCCGTATATCCGGCGGGATAGTACCGGCAATGAGCTGGGCCGCTAGCCCGCGCCCGACACATGCCAAGTGCGCGGCTGGATAGCGCACGGCGAGAGCACAGAACGCCTCAATAAGAATTCGGTGCCCCTTCGCTACATCGAACCGTCCGACGTTGCCGACGAGCAGCTCGTTCTCCCCGAGCCCAAGCTCACGCCGGAAGCTCGCGCGGTGCGCATGATTTGGCGCAAAAAGATCTGTGTCGAACCCATTTCCGAGCACAACCGGCGCGTGCCCAGAGAAGCCCGCTGCCTCATGCTGATCGCGGCTTCTCTGTGAGCAGTAAATGATGCGGCTGGCGCGCGAAGAGAGCCACGCGCTGCCCCGAACCAGCGCGTACGTCGTGCGCTTTCGCTCCCCAATATCGTCGAGCCCCCTGCGCACATTCCACAGCACTGGCAATCTAGAGCCTCGTGCCTCGCGCACGAAGAGGGAAAGCAAATTAGCGTGGTACATCCATCCCTGGATGATGTCTGGGCCAAATTCACGCACCGCCGCGCGAAAGGCAAGCACACCTGACACAAAGCTCGCCGCCCCGGACATATGCAGCGCCCGTACTGGGACCTCGCTTGCCTCAAACTCCGGGGCTAGTGCGCCTCGATCGCCCAAGCTGACGACCATGTTGCGGACCCCGTGCTTCTGAAGGCCTCGCACGAGCCGAAGAAGCATGCGCTGGGCGCCGTCGCCCGACAGGCCGGTGATACAGTGCAGTATATTCATGGGAGCGGCTTGGATGAGTACCCGCTACCCCACAGGTTCCCTATGATCGTGAGCAGGGTTCTCCCACCAGCACCACGCCCGCCTCGCGGTATTACGTGAGCCTATCAGCCCGCAGTTCGCCAAGAGTTTTCTCTGCGTCTCGCTCGATCTTCTCCATCGCATCGACACAGTAGGCTGCACGCATCGTGCCCAGTCCGTCGGCGCCCAGCTCTTCTGCGACAAGGCGCAGCGCCTTTGTGAAAGCTTGAGAGAGCACCACCAGAGAATCGAAAGTCACGGTCGCATCGCCAAGCTCGTTTAAAATAAACGCCGCCGTGTGCTCAACACGCGTCTCGTACGGCTCCCACTTCTGTACGCCCAGTGTCTCGCGTTGGGCAGGGGTGCGCTGCAAGGCGCGTGCTACCTGATTGTCGATAGCCTGCATGGCCTGGAGAAGGCCCTCTTCGAATTTTCCGCGCCGGTCGTTCATATAAGCCCCTGACGAGCGATGTACACGCGCCCGGTATCTCGCTTTATGTGCCGACGGTCAAGCCCATGGAAGCCGCTTTGCTACCGGGGCTGTGTTGTTCCGAGCCAGATAAAATTAGAGAAGTTGTAGCCATCGAGGGTCTCAGCCCAGAGGTAGATCTGCCGATCTTTCGGAAGAACCAGCCGAACGAAGAACCTGAACTCCCCGTTCGCCTCCGTGATCGCCTCGCCAACAGGCTCGGCTGCAGCAAAGAGCCGGATTGGAACGCCAGGAATCGGCACTCCTGCCGCCGAGATAACGCTGCCGCGTATTCGCACAACCGGCGAGCGAGGGTTACCGACTCGCCCCTTGGTGATCTTGATCGTCGCCGAGCTGATGTCGGGCACGTTGTTCGGCGGCGGAGTCGGAAAGCCTGGGGTCACGTCAGGCCGGGGCGTAACCTGCTCTACCGAGAGGCACGACCCGTATCGGCCGATGTGTGAGTTTACCTCAGAGAGGCTGTAGTCTGAAAACGCAGTAGCTGCAGGGACTGAGATGCTCGGGTACATGAGCGATCCCCGATTCTCAGAGTCGTGCCCCGCGCCGAAGTTATGCCCGATTTCATGCGCGAGGATCGCGTAATCGGCAGCATCTGCGTAGTGTGACGTAATCCCATACGCAAGCGCCGGCGAAGAGCAGACTACCCCAATGTAAGCAATCCCGATGACGGAGCCATCAACATCTTTCCCGCTGAAGAGGTGCTTTAAGTCAACTTCCTGGTTGAAGCTGCTCGCAGAGTCAGACAGGTTCGTAGGGTTCGCCGGATTCGCCACAAACGACTTGAGCAGCCGCAGCGGATCGGTAGTCGTGTAGGGCGAGGCATCCGCATACGCGTGCTGCTTCACGAGCCGGAACCGTATCCCGAGCTGCCGCGCGTATATCCCCTCCGCCGTGTAGAGTAGCCCAGCAATGTGTGAGTTGCTTCCGGCGCCATACAGGGCGTACCACTCGGGATCGGCGTCGGTACTGATCGTCACTACTCGCGCCGTCTCTGTGCTGCCACTGTCACCCTCTCCCAGGGGCCGGACCACGGCGCCAGCGCCAGCCTCTGATAGTGCCGCCGCCGAAGATGCTGCTGACGTGGCACAGCCCTTCTTGCGCAGCGCCGAGCGCGGAATGCTTGAGACCCTGGAGTCAATGACGAGTGAGCCATCGAGCTTCATGGTGATCGTGTAAATTCTCTGCCGAGAACCGCGTGAGCCTTTGGCACGTCCTGGAAAGGAAACTTTCAGCGTATCCCCCACCACGTACGCTGCCGATGGCATCACCCTGCGGCCGCGAGCCTTGAGTCCGCCTCCAAGCGAGATCCGTCCCTGGAGCAGCACTGGCGCTGCGTTGTCCTCTTCGACCACGCCATTTCGCGTAATGCTCGAAGACCACGTCTTATTGCGCCGGGTGCCGAGGCGCACGTAGACGTTCCCAGCAGCGAAGACCTTGCCCTTGATCCGAACTGGGGCGATCGCTTCCCGTTCGCGCGCTAGGCGAGAAGGTCTGAGCGCGCCCTCGATGCCTTGCAAGCTAAGCTGCGCTCGGTACGGGCCTGTCACCTCAGCCGAAGCGCTAGCGGGCGCGATGATAGCCAGGCACAGCCCGACTAGCACCAATAGCTTTATGATTGTGTGAATCCGACGATACGCGGCGCCGCCAAGGCGCTTGTGTGTAGCACAGCAACAGCAACGGGCTTGAGCCCACGAAGATGCGCCGAAATGCGCAAAGACCTCCCCCATACATCGCCCCTAAAAACCGAGGAGAAAGGGCTTTCTCCCAAACCCTAAGAACGTAGAGCGTTCTCTCTTACGATGCGGTGCCCTGACTCAGGTTTCGGCATTTTTTTCGGATGCCTTTTGAGCCACTTGCCTCATCGCCTTGTGCCGCTTACAACCCTTCTGTGACGCCCGATCCACACAGCACGAAAACATCTGTAACGAGCATTTTCCAACAGCGCCTGAGGCCGCTATGCCGAGCCCCGCGAACAGTTGGGCCAGCGACGCGGCTGGCATCGCTGCTGTTCGCCCTTATCGTGCTAGTAGTGACCGGCTGCGGGCCGCGCCCGCAACCAACTCCGGAACGTGCTTTTCGAGCCGCAAAAACACCTCGGCTCTCAGATGACCTCGACTTGCGCCAACTCGTTACTGCCATTGACGCCCAGCGAGGTGCTCTTGTTAGGAAGCCAGAGAAGCCGATGCGATTCGGGCCCATCGTTGTGAGCCAAAGAGCCTACGCTAAGGCGCTCGATCGACTGGCAACCGAGCTGCGCAGCCCCTCCACCACGGAGGAAAAATTGGCCTACATCCGTGGCCATTTCGACTTCTACGAAACCTATGGCAGCGACTCCTGGGGAGAGATTTTGCTGACGAGCTACTTCGAGCCAGTAATTCGAGGAAGCCCCAGCCGAAGCAGCAGATTCTCCCAACCCCTATACGCTAAACCGAAAGACCTGCTGACTGTTCCGCTAGCGCCATTCTCTCAGCGCTTTCAGGGCGAGGGGGCGCTGAAAGGCCGGGTACAGCAAGCGAAAATAGTGCCGTACTTCTCGCGAGAGGAGATAGACGGCGCCGGTGCTCTCAAAGGGCGAGGGCTCGAGCTCGCCTGGGTCGACCCGATCGACGCGTTCTTCCTTCAGATTCAGGGTTCGGGGACGATCGACTTTGGCGGCAGTACGCGCGAGCACCTGGTGTACGCCGACAAGAATGGGCACGCGTACGTTCCTGTTGGGAAATTTCTCAAGGAGAGGATAGCCCCGAACCCCGTGACGATGCAGGCGATCGTGGACGAGCTGAAGCACATGTCCCCAGAGGAGCGGGACTCGATACTCTTCAAAAATCCAAGCTACGTGTTCTTTGCGCGCTCGAAACAGCGAGCTGTGACCTCGCTCGGCATTCCTGCTACCCCCGGACGAACAGTTGCAGCAGACCCAACATTTGCGCCGAAGGGTGCTCTTGCTTTCGTGACGTTCTCGAAGCCAACGTTCTCCCACGCCGAGCCCTCGGACACAGTGCCCGCCTCAAGCGAGGAAGTCGGCAGGTTTGTACTCGACCAAGACTCAGGCGGGGCGATTACTGGGACGGGACGGATCGATCTCTTCTGGGGCCGCGGAGACGACGCCGGTCGATACGCGGGAGCGCTGCAGGACTCTGCTCGGATCTGGTACTTGGTCCCGAAGGACCGCGGAGAGCCGGTGCCTGATGATACAGAGCAACAGTAGAGGCTTTCAGAGTTTCTCTTGAGTCTAGCTGTGGGGCGCGCTCAGATGCGGCATCCCGAGAGCGAAAGTGATTCTGCCTAATCCTCTTCAACTCCAGCCTGGTCCGCTTCCTGGTCGGGAACTCCACCCCTACCAGGTGGCGGCTGGTTTGGAATCGCATTCGGCACAAGCACGGGCTGGCCAACAGCAGCGTTCGGAGGCTCAGAATACGGAACGTCGGGACCTCCCGGAACCTCCTTCGCGATATCTCGCACCAGGTCTCCCATCTCGCTGAGCGGCCGCTCTGTTATCGGCGTTGGGGTCGGCAGGGTCTCAGACGTTGGGCCACGTCCGCGAACCGATTTCCAGTTGATGACCCGTCCGTCCTTAAAGACAACAAAGGCACCTTGCGAGTACGTCCACACTACCTCGTGCTTTACCTGGCGCTCGATCTTCTCGATTGGATGCCCCCAGAGCTTCAAGACCTCAGGCAGCGTGGCGCCTTTGGGTAGGTCCTCGCTAGCGCTCTCGGCTGACGCGCTGCCAACAGAGACTAGACAGAGAAAAGACGCGGCGAGAGGCACTAGCTTTCGGTACACGAGAGAGACTCCCTGGAGAACTGTGTTTGCAAACCTTGGTAACGAGTAACACACGGCTCAGACGCCGGAAACAGGGATTTCAAGCCGTAGCCCCGGCCAAGCCGAGCAACAAGCGGGAGGAAAGCGCTTTTTCTCTGCCATGGGCGGCGCTTGAGAGCCTCTTTGCAATACCTAGCGCAACCGCCCAGGGCATCAGCACTCGGCCCGAAGCGGTCCCGAGCATCCAGGAGGTCATGCGTGTGAAGCCGCGCATCTCCCGAGCCATGCTGCGCTGTGCCACCTCGTACCACTGAGCAGCCCCAGAGAGATCCCCTTGCGTGAGACCTCTCACGACAGCTGCTGCTGCGAGTCTCCCTGACTCTACGGCGTGAGACATCCCCATGCCACCGATCGGATCGAAGGTCTCGCATGCATCGCCCACAAGGAGAGCCCCCGAAACAGCCGCACCTCGACGAAAGGAGTTGAGCGGACCCGCGCCAATAAAAGGAGACTCAAGCTCGAACGATGCCGCAAGGTTCTCGCGGTGCTGCCGTAACCAGTTGCTCATCACCTCAGTGGAGGACAGCGATGACACAAACTCCGGAACTCCCAGCAGCGAGAGATTCATCGAGCCCTTGCCCGTCGGAGTGAGGTACACCTCTCCTCGCGAGAAGAGAAAGACCTGCACCCGAGGCTGCAACTCGCCATCAACAACTCGCCAGGCCGAGCTCGCCCCCACGCGCCGATCCGATCGCCGAGCCGCCCGACAACCGAGACGAGCGGCTGTTCCAGACGCTGCTCCATCAGCCACTATGAGACTCTGGGCGCGGAGCACATCGCTTCCCACTTGCACCAAGAACGAATCTCCCTCTCGCTCTACCGACCTGACTGGCGAGCCCTCGCGCAGCGTAACGAGCCGTGAGCTGGAAACATGCTCGACGAGCGCTGCGTCGAGCAGAGCTCTTTTAATTCCGAGGATCGGCTCGTCACAGGCAAGGGTAGCTTCGTGCTCTCGGTGCATGAGGCGATACCCTTTAAGTTGAGCCCACGCGCTGCAGTGCTTCTGCACGGTAAAGCCAATGGACTCCAGCGCAGCAGCGCCCCGCGCAGACAAGCCCTCTCCACACGCTTTGCGTCGCGGAAAGGCCGATTTCTCTAGCAGCACAACCGGCACTCCAGCCCGAGAGAGCTCGAGGGCTGCCGCGCAGCCGCCGAGCGATGCTCCAACTATCAGGACTCTTTCTGATTGCACTCTGCTCACGATTTAACCAGACTGAGGATACCGTATACCCCGCGCCAAGGGAGCGAAACTACCCGACTGCGCCGCTACGATTCCAGGTGGGCTCAGCCGCGCGGCACAAGTCAGGCAGCCTTGAAAAAAAGCGTGAACGTAGATCCCCCGCCGAGCGCACTCTCTACCTCAACCCGGCCGCCATGGACCTGCATGATGTGCTTCACGATAGAGAGCCCAAGTCCCGTTCCTCCCATCTGGCGGCTCCTGCCCTGGTCGACCCGGTAGAAGCGCTCGAAGAGGCGCGGCAGGTGCTGTGGGTCGATGCCGTTGCCTGAATCAGCAACTGATATTGCGACGAAGCCGTCCTGCTGGGCAGCAGCAATCGAAACCGTTGGCTCGTTGTCGGAGTACTTAATTGCGTTGTCGATTAAGTTGACTAGCGCCTGCTCGACGAGGTTTGCCTTGGCAAGAACCGCGAGCTCGGCAGAAACGTCTACCTTTACCGTTGCTCCCCGCTCAGATGCGCGCAGCGAGCAGGCTTCAACCGCGCTCTGCACAGCGAGCGCAACGGAGCACGCTTCCATATCGAGAACTTCTTCCTCATCACGAGCTTCGAGCTGCGCCAAGGTGAGAAGATCGGTGAAGATCGCGTTGAGTCGATCGGCGTGCTTCGCAATAATCCCGAGGAACTTCTGGAGCAGCTCTGGCTCATTCATCGCGCCGTCTTGGAGCGTCTCAACGAAGCCCTTAATAGACGTAATCGGCGTCCGGAGCTCATGCGACACGTTCGCTACGAAGTCCCGGCGCACGTTCTCAAGGCGCTGCACACGGGTGATATCGTGAAATACAATCAGGGTTCCTGCCGTGAAGCCGCCCCTCTCGACTAAAGGAGAGCTGTACGCCTCAAGGGTCCGGTCCTCATCACCGTCACGCATCCCGATCATTCGAGAGAGCGAGCCAGGCGCAGAGAGCGACTGAGACACGAACCGCTGCAGCTCTGAATGAGGAACCACCTCGTGAAAGAGCAGCCCCTCTCCCTGATCTTCCTCCAGCCCGAGCAGCGCGCGAGCAGCGCCGTTCAGCCGGCCAATTCGGCCATCACGAGCAACAGTTATTACTCCCTCAATCATGCTGCCCAAAATTGCATCCTGCTCTGCGCTCAGGCTGCGGAGCGCCTCAAGCCGTGACTGAACCCGGATCGCCATTGTGTTGAAAGACTGCGAAAGCTCCATCAGCTCCTCGAGGCGCGGCGGGTACATCCTCGCGTTCAGGTCGCCGTCGGCGAAACGGGTCGCGGCTCGGCCGAAGCGCCCAAGGGCGCTCGAAATAGAGCTTGTGAGAATGACGCTGCCGAGCACACAGATCACGACCGATGCGCACACGGCGAGAACCAGGAGTCGGTCTGCCTCGACCGCAACCGTGATGTAGACCAGGACGGGTGCAAAACTCGCTAGAACGAGGACGATAAAGCGCGCCGTGAGGCCTGAGAGAGTCGAACGAAACATTCCTGGTGATTTGTACCCCAGGTACGCAGAGTTTATCCAGCGCCGTGGCCGATCGCCCCAAAATCGCCGCTTCGGCGAGCTGGCACCGGACAGCGGCTTATTGGAGCAATTACAGCGACCGTGACGGACCCCGAGGCAAAAAAGCTATCCTGCATGGGGGGATACCGAGGGACTTCTAGGCTCCTGGGGTCGGTTCTGGCGAGCGCAGCTCAGGTGCGCGATGCAGAGGCTTCCCAACCACCGGCTCTGATGTGCTGGCTACCCTTTGAAACGGTATCCCACGCCTCGCACGGTCTCGATGTACACACCGTACGGGCCGAGCTTCTTTCGTAGGCCCACCACCTGCACATCGACCGAGCGATCAGTCACCGGGTAATCATCCCCGTGCACACCATCAACTATCTGGTTGCGAGTGAAAACCACGCCAGGCTGCCGCATCAGGAATTGGAGAAGCTTGAATTCCGTGTTGGTGAGCTCCGTAAGCGCATTATCCACATGCACCTCGCGGCGCACTGGATTGAGAACGAGCCCATCAACTTTCAGCAGGGCCTGCTGGTCTGTAGGACCAGACTTGCCGCGGCGCAACACAGTACGGATACGCGCGAGAAGCACACGCGGGCTAAATGGCTTCGGGATGTAGTCGTCTGCACCGAGCTCAAGACCGGTAACCACATCCGGCTCCTCGCCGCGCGCACTCACCATTACTATCGGGATGCTCTTGTAGGCCGCATCGCTCTTGAGACGCCGACAAACCTCTAGGCCGTCGATGCCTGGCAACATCAGGTCCAGAATTATCAGGTCTGGCTTAAGGGTCGCAACGAGCGACAGCCCCTCCTCTCCGGTGGCCGCACAGGCAACCCGGAAGCCATCCTTCGAGAGGTTGTACTGGATCAGCTCCCGGATATCTTCTTCGTCATCAACAACGAGAATTGACTCTTTCATATGCACTTCCTACGACGCCGCACCTATTACCGTTTTTTGCCGAAATTGTCGCTCGTTTAGTGCTGACTCACCGTTTTTTAACGATTTGACCGACTCCGCAGCTGTTCCAACGCTGCTCAACCGGCGCTTTTGCACCTTCTCAAGCAGCGCCGAAACCGTCTATGGTTTCCAGGTCTCAGAACCAGCCTACAAGGAGCCCAGCATGAGCGCCGCAATCACCCTCTTCGAGTCAATTCCAAACGCTCCCAAGGCTGTAGGTCCCTACTCGCCAGCTGTTCGGGCGGGGGGCATGGTGTTCCTGTCGGGTCAGGTCGGCCTGAACCCAGAGACGATGCAGCTCGTCGGTCCCGGCATCGAGGAGCAGACGAAGCAGGTGCTCAAGAACCTTTCAACCGTTCTTGAGGGGGTCGGGCTGTCCTTCAAGGATGTGGTTAAGACCACGATCTTCCTGACTGACCTAAAGAATTTTCAAACGGTCAACGCCATTTACGGCGAAGCGCTGGGCGGGCACAAGCCAGCCCGATCCACCTTCCAGGTTAGCGGCCTGCCCCTGGCTGCAATCGTAGAGATCGAGATGATCGCTCTGGACCACACAAGCAAATAGGCCGCCGATCATCGCATCGACAGCGGACTATTGCTTTTCAGGGCGGTTTTGTTAACTTGGCAAGATGTTCGTTTCCGCAACACAGCTTCTCTCGCTCGGGCTTCTTAGCCTGCTCCGGCAGGGCTGCGCGGCTTGACGAACAGTCAACGAGAGCCGGCAGCCCAGTTGGGGCGGTTGGTTCTCGCATGATCCTGCGAACGACATCCCTTCTAGCTGCTGCCTCTCCTAAATAGTGCTTCGCATCGTCGTGGGCCCTTTGCATGTAGCGCAGGTGCGCCGCGTCGATGGGGTCGCGCAAGACTTTTACTCGGAGAGACGTAATGAGCCCAGCTAACAACCCGGATCCGAAGATGCCGGGACGCGAGAAATACAAGCCGTACCACGAACAGTTCGAGACCAGGCTGCCGGATCGCACCTGGCCAGACCAGCTTATCCTCAAGTCTCCTGCCTGGTGCAGCGTTGATCTCCGCGACGGCAACCAAGCGCTACGCTGCCCCATGTCGGTCGAGCGCAAGCTAGAGTTCTACAAGACCCTGCTCGATGTCGGCTTCCGCCAAATTGAGATCGGGTACCCGGCAGCTTCAGGGGTTGAGCGCGAGTTCGCGCGGGCGCTGATCGAAGAGCACCGCATTCCTCCCGGCGTCAAGCCTCAGGTTCTGACGGCAACACGAGAAGACCTTGTGCGCGCGACCCTCGCCTCCATTCGCGGCGGTCCTGAGACGATCGTTCACGTCTACAACTCCACCTCGAAGACGCAGCGCGAGAAGGTCTTCCGCATGTCGAAAGACGAGACGATGGAGCGGGCTGTTCTTGCCACAAGGCTCGTTCGCTCGCTGAGCAACATGGGAGACGTTCCGGTGCAGTACCAATACTCGCCTGAAAGCTTTACCGCGACCGAGCGAGCTTTCGCGCTGGACGTTTGTAACGCAGTGATTGAAGCTTGGGAGCCTCGCCACGACAGCCCGATTATCATCAACCTCCCCTCAACGGTCGAACTGAGCACTCCGAATGCCTACGCCGACTTAATCGAGTGGATGTCACGCGGATTGAAGCACAGAGACCGGGTTGTTCTGAGTGTGCATCCGCACAACGACCGCGGCACCTCTGTTGCCGCCGCTGAGCTAGCGCTCATGGCGGGCGCGCAGCGCGTTGAGGGCACGGTGTTCGGCTTCGGAGAGCGCGCGGGAAACTGCGACCTGGTGCAGCTCGCGGAAAACATCCGCATCGGGTTCGGCATAGACCACAACCTCGATCTCCGGGACATTCCGCACCTGCGGGCTGTGTACGAGCGTTGCACCGGGGAAGTAGTGCCTCATCGGCACCCAGTTGCCGGAGACAGCGCCTACGTTGCCTACTCGGGCACGCACCAGCTTGCGATTAGCCGATGCCTAGAGGAGCGGCGCGCAAGCGGAAACGTAGCGTGGGACATTGCATACCTCCCTCGAGATCCCGAGGATGTGGGTATGTCGTACAAGCCTATCGCGATCAACTCACAGTCTGGACGAAACGGCCAGATGTGGGTGTTCCGCGAAGAGCTCAAGATGGATATTCCGAAGTGGATGGAGGCTGCTGTGACCGAGGCCGTGCAGACATGGTGCAATGCCACCGGCCTGGACGCATCGCCGGAGAAGATGCGCTCGCTCTTCGATGCCCGATTCGTGTTCACGAAGGGGCCCTTCCACCTTAGGTCCCTGAAGCACCTTGAGCCCTCCGTCCCGTCTGACTTCGTGGATGTCGAGTTGCAACTCGCTGTCAACGACCGCATCGTCACTGAGCGCGGCCGGGGCAACGGGCTCATGAGCGCTGCCGCGAATGCCTTGAAGCCGCTCGGGGTCGAGGTGAACGTGCTGGACTACAGCTCAGACGCGCTCGGGACCGGTTCGGAGGCCTCAGCGATTGCGTACGTACGGCTGCGGTGCGATGGCAAGGAGGCCTTCGGCGCTGGAATCAACACGAACACTGAGCTAGTCGGTGTAGAAGCGATGATATCAGCGGTCAACTCAGTTCGAGGATCATCCCAGTCGTAAGGGCGGGGGAAGCCGCGGCGCAGAGAGGCGCCTAAGTCGCAGGCGGAGCGCCCTAACTGCGGGGCGCTCCGCCACGAGGAAGCAAACCACAGAACTCGAGCCAAGCTGGCTTGGCTCGAAACCAACAGCGTAAAAACCTGCCGATGGCGCAAGGGTAGACACGCCTCACTACGTGAGGGCACCTCGCTCCACATTGACAGATTGATTTCCTATAGCCGACATGGATCACCTCCTTCTGAACGAGGGCTTCGTCCCTATAGGAGAGACGACTGGCCCTGCCTAGGCGTTCCAGATTTGAAAGTTTCGAGCGAAACTTCCGAGAACTTCTATGATGTTGAAGAGGATCTCTGATTTTGGCAACCACCAAAAAGTTGCTCACAGCAGATTTTCGTTCCGATACCCTTACAAGTCTTAGAACCGAGAAATTTGAGCAGCTCTACACTGTCATTACGGCGGTTCGGATGACCTGCCATGTTGGCTTGCGCTATTGCGCTTAGTTGTCGGCAAAAACGACAGCTTTTGTGTAGTACCCCAGCTCGCCAGCGACGAGCACCGTGTACGCCTTCCCGTTTTGCGCAGCCACCACAGCCGTCGATGCGGCACGCAAGTCGCTCGACCTTACTGCTTGAACGGTAACGCTGCCTGACGGCACAGCCACATAGTCACTAGCCTCTCCGAAGCTGACCGCGAAGGGTGCTGCTCCGCTGGCCGTCACCGTCAGGGCAGACGCGCCAGTCATCCCGTCTACAACCCGCACCAAGCTGCCGTTAAAAGACGCTGGGAACTCATCATGTATGAGGGCGGTGCGGACGCCGAAGGCGCCGTGGTCACCGTAGAGCAGGATTGAGTATCGATCTCCGGCGGCGTAGTTCACACTGAACGAATCCACAACCTGAGACGTGTTGAACGCTTTTGTGAGCGACAGGATCTGGGCGCCTGACCGAAGCGACTTGTAGCCATCAGGCAGGCCGAACATCGCCTGAGACACAACGACCGAGCTCGAAGAGCTGGACACTACGTCTACAGGAACCGAATCGACCGAACCGTGCAGCACACGGACGCCAGTGCCGCCAGTAGAGCCGCCACCACCACCGCCTCCTCCCCCACCGCCGCAAGCACACACGCCTACGACGGCAGCCAACAATACGAGAGCGATACAGGAGCGAGCGAATTTGAAGCTACGAAGGGTGTTCACAGCCTAGTTGCCTCCCGCCAGCGACTGGAGCATTACTTCCGAAATCGCGTCATAGCCGAGCGTATTCGGGTGTAGCCCCTCAGGGAGGTTGTAATACGAACAGATGGAGAAGATTGGGCATGCGGTAACGAAGGCCGCCTGGATATCTGCAAGCGGAACCGAGTTCAGCACTGCCAGCTCTCGGATCGATTGGGAGTATGAATCGGTGAACGGGGCCAAGGAGGCGTGCATCTGAGTCGGCGGCGCGATTGTGGCTATCATCACTCCCTTTCCTTCCGCTCGAGCCACATTGATGGCAGTCTGATACGCGGTGGATATCGAAGCCGCGTCCACCAAGTGCACCGCGTCGTTGACACCCTCCTTAATAATAATGGCGTCCGCAGTGCTGCCCACAACGAGCTCCGGGATCCTAAAGACGCCCTCAGTCACCAGCTCCTCACCCGGGATGCCCGCGTTCAGCACAGAAACTCCCAGTGCCGCTGACATGCGCAGCGGATACCCGCGAGGCGCCCCGGCATCCGTAATCTGCTCAACGTAGGTGCCGGGCGCAATTCCATCACCCACCCCGTAGGTGATGCTGTCCCCGAAGGCGACAATCTCGATCTCGCCGTCACCGTTTCGGTCTGAAAGAAAGTCCTGCGCTTCTGCGTCAACAGCTGCCAGGGCTGCGCACAGCGACAGCAGGCACCCCAAAATTCTTGAACTTCGTCCCATACCGGCGAGATTGTGAACCCGCAACGGACTAGAGTAAAGACTCGGCGCGAGGTTTTGAGAGTCTCGTGCCGTCTAAGCCCCCTTTGGGATTAGAGTTCTGTCGAGCGACCCAGCTACCCAGCTAGCGGCGAAAGCCTCTCGTGACGTATAACACGGGCTCGACCCCATGTATGCCAAGAGGTTCCATGTCTCCTAGCTCCGGAGAAACAGGCTACGTCCTCTCCGACCTCCACATTTTTGCGCGCTCCTCGCTCTACGAGCGCTACCTCCCCACGCTTGAAGAGGCGGCGGCTTCTCATAGGGCAGTGGTGTTGAACGGCGACACCTTCGATTTCAAGCGCTCGTGTTTCCCCAGCAACGACGAGACCTGCCGAGAAGCATCCACATGGCTCTCAGGCCTGTGCTTGCGCCATCCCGAAACGAGTTTTCACTACTTGCTAGGCAACCACGACTGCATCAGGCCGTTCGTCGACTCCCTGCGCATGATCGAGAAACGTTGCGCTAACTTGAGGGTCTCTGAGGACACCCTCAAAATCGGAAGCAACCTCTTTATACACGGCGACGTGTGCGATCTGCCCAAGGGAGAAAACGATCTCTCAACGCTCCGTCGACGCTACGAATCCGTGCAGCGCAGCGCGTTCAGCATCGCATTCGCGCAGGCAGTTACCTACTCGCGGCTAAACTCAGTGGAGTACCTGAGGCACTCAAAGCGAGCCCTGGCCGAACGGCTCCTTGAGTACCTTGAGGCTGTCCACTCGGAAGAGCTCGCTTCAACAGAGCGAATCTACTTCGGGCACACGCATGTGCCCTTCTCGGATTTCCACTACCGAGGGATATCTTTCTTCAATACCGGTTCGGCGGTGCGGGGTTTGCGGCTAGCGCCGCTCGAGTTTCCCCTGCCGGCCTAATGGGGGCGAACGTAGCTACTCAACGTACAGAATAAAGCCCTTCAGATAGTCTCCTTCGGGGTGGTAGATGTTGGTCGGATGACACGGGGACTGGTGAAGCATCTCCACTATCCGCACCGACCGGCCAGCCTGCGCTGCGGCGCGCATCACCGAGTCACGGAACAGCTCTCTCGTCACGAGCTGAGAGCAGGAGAAGGTGAAGAGGAATCCTCCGCGCTTGATGCGCTTGAGCGCCAGCGAGTTGATCGTCTCGTACCCGCGCAATCCGCGCTGCACTGCGCGCTGGTGCTTCGCGAACGCTGGCGGATCGAGCACGATCAGATCAAAGGTGTCCGGTATCTGGCCGAGGTAGCTGAAGCAGTCGGCAACCTCTGAGTGGTGCTGGCGGCTGGCGAAGTTTGCGACAACATTCTGTCGGCACAGGTCGATCGCTGGCTTCGAGGCGTCGACTGAAACAACTGACTCCGCCCCGCCGGCGAACGCGTACACTGAGAATGCCCCCGTGTAGCAGAATGCATTCAGCACGTTCTTCCCCGCCGCGTAGTCACGGACCTTCATCCGGTTCACGCGCTGGTCGAGAAAGAAGCCCGTCTTCTGGCCGCCCGTGACATCGGCAAGAAAGCGGAGTCCGTTCTCTTGAAAGGAAACTACCTGGGATGGCTCGGGCACCAGAACTTCTGGCTCTTTTCCCTCTGCTGCCTCGTCTCCCTCAAGCTGCGACTCGACCCGGCGAAAAACGACCTGCTTGACGCCAAGCTGCAGATCACTGCGAATGATATCCTCAACCGCGGAGCGAAGCCGCCACATGCCATGCGAGTGGCTCTGGACCACCGCGGTGTCTCCGTACACATCGATCACGAGCCCCGGCAGCTCGTCGCCCTCTCCGTGAACCAAGCGGTAGCCGGTTGTCTGCGGATTGCCGACTAAGTTAAGCGCTCGGCGGAAGGCGATTGCTGACGAGATCTTCTGCTTAATGAGCAGCGCCTCGTCTTCGACCGCCCCGAAGGAGATCATCCGGACGGCTATGCTCTTGGTTCCCCAGTGCCCGCAACCTAGGAGTGCACCCTCTTTGGAACGCACCTCAACCAGGCAGCCGCGTGACAGGGTGCCCTGCCTCTCGGCGATTGCGCCGGAGAATACCCAAGGATGTCGACGCCTTACGGACACATCACGCCCCTGGCGCAACACTACTACTGGATTTGAGGCTCTTGATGGCATCGGAAAAAGTGGGTGGGAAAAGGCTAAGTCACAGTGCTGGCAAAAGAAACCATACAAATAGTTGGGGGTTCTGATCTCGCTCTGAGACTGCCAGCAGCCCAAGTGCTGAGCGGTAGACTACCCTGCCAAGGCGACTTCCGTACACGGGAAATTGCGCAGCCGGCAGATGGAGAGCGAGCCCTAAAATGTAACCGTGGTTGTGAAAGGTTCGTTCAATGAGGCTCTGGAGAGAAAAAAGGCGTAGGTCCGAGAAAGATGCTGAGACCGAAGCGGGCACTGAACAGCTCTGTGGAACAGCCCGAACCCGCCCCGACACCGCCGCAGAGATTCACGTACGGCTTAAGCCCTGGACCGACCTCGCTGGTCTCGATGCGCTGCCTATAAGTGGTGAAGAGCTCGACAATGCTGTGCGCTTAATAGACCCTGAAACCTGCGGCGACGGCGCGCCAAGTGCTATCACAACTGGCGCAAGGCCGCGGTACTGGAGCAAGATCTCGCCGCCTCAGATGAAAACAGCCCTAGTAGCAGCCATGCTTGCGCACGAGGGGCTGAACCGCATGTCGAAGCTTCGCGAGTCAAACTCATTCAACCTGCCGAACGGAGACCTGCTCATCAAAGTGTTGGAAAGCAGCACCTTTGACGCTGACACCAAGGGGTTCGCCGTGCTGCTGATGCTGAAGCAGCCGATCGGCACCCGAGCGGTCGAAGCACTACGGAGCATCAATGCGTCCCCCGACAAATCAGCGTTCCTGTCCGCAAGCCTCGGCGTCGCCTCCCGTAGGCTAAACAACGCCCTGAAGGTGGCCTCCGCTTAAGTAACCAGACTTCCACCCGCTATCAGACACGCGCTCGGCGTGCTGACTTTTCCTCCAGATGGGGTTTGGCCCAAGACTGCCGATTTGCGGTCTGCAGCCGGGGGCAGCACCCGGCCTGGCGTAACGCCCTGCTGAACGGCACGAGGAGCCCATCCCCGCGTAATCTTTGGCCCAAAGACCAGAAATTAGTCTGCTCTTTAATTGTCTTAGAACTGCATCCAGGCGATACTGGAGGGCAGTGTTTAAACCTGCCTAGGACCATCCCGAGCCTATGGAAACTCGTCCAACCAAGTACATTTTTGTCACAGGCGGCGTTGTGTCGTCGATCGGCAAGGGTCTTACGACTGCATGCATCGGGGCGCTCCTCGAAGCACGCGGCCTCAAGGTCACCGCCGTAAAGCTCGACCCGTACATCAATGTTGACCCCGGAACCATGAGCCCGTTCCAGCACGGCGAAGTGTTCGTGACAGACGATGGCGCCGAAACGGACCTCGACCTCGGGCACTACGAGCGCTTCATGGGCACCCGCATGTCGAAGCTCAACAACTTCACATCGGGCAAGGTGTACGAAACAGTAATAGCCAACGAGCGCCGTGGCGACTACCTCGGCGGCACGGTGCAGGTCATCCCGCACATCACCGACGAAATTAAGCGGCGCGTAAAGCTCGCTGCAGAGGGCTACGACATCTGCTTGATTGAGGTCGGCGGAACTGTCGGCGACATCGAAAGCCTCCCGTTCCTTGAGGCCATCCGCCAGATGCGCACGGATGTTGGGCCACAAAACACTCTCTTTATTCATGTCACGCTCGTGCCGTACATCCCGACGGCTCATGAGTTCAAGACGAAGCCCACCCAGCACTCAATCAAAGAGATCACAGGGTACGGAATTATCCCGAGCATCATCATCTGCCGATGCCAGCAGCCCCTCGATGAGAAGCTCAAGAGCAAGATCAGCCTCTTCTGCAACGTTGCCCCAAACTGCGTCATCAACGCCCCAGATGTGCGCACGATTTACGAGCTGCCGCTCGCGCTTCATGAGCAGGGCCTCGACCAGCGCTGCGTTGAGCTGCTCAACATCTGGACTGGCGCGCCTAAGCTTGAGCCGTGGACGAAGATCGCCTCTTCGCTCACCGATGAGAGCCGGGAAACGGTCACGATTGCGATGGTCGGCAAGTACGTTGACCTCACGGAGAGCTACAAGAGCTTGAGCGAGGCCCTGATTCACAGCGGCGTTGCTAACAACTGTAAGATCAGCATCGTGTACGTGGACAGCGAGACGCTCGACACCAAGAGCCCAGAGAAATCGATCCGTGCTGCCAACAATGGCCAGGATGTTGACGCAATCCTGATCCCCGGCGGATTCGGCGTGCGCGGCAGCGAGGGCAAGATCGCGGCGGCGCGCTACGCGCGTGAAAACAAGGTGCCGTTCTTCGGCATCTGCCTCGGGCTCCAAATTGCAACGATTGAGTACGCTCGCAACGTGGCTGGCCTCAATGCAGCCACCAGCGCTGAGTTCGATCCGAACTCCCCATGCGCAGTGATCGACATTATGGACAGCCAGAAGTCGGTTAACATCAAAGGCGCTTCAATGCGGTTGGGCGCGTACCCCTGCGCCATCAAGGAAGGCACGCGCGCGCGCGAAGTGTACGGCAAGACCCTCATCAGCGAGCGCCACCGCCACCGCTTCGAGGTGAACAACACCTTCCGTGAGCAGCTGGAAAAGGCGGGTCTCGTCTTTTCGGGAACCTCCCCCGACGGAACCCTGGCTGAGATGATCGAGCTCAAGGATCACCCGTGGTTCATCGGAGTGCAGTTTCACCCGGAGTTCCAGTCGACACCGAAGAATCCGCACCCGCTCTTCAGGGAGTTCGTGGCGGCAGCCAAGGTTCGCAAGGCTCAGCTCTCGACTCTCTCTTCGAAGGTTGAGAAGCGCGCTACCAACGGCAAAGCCCCATCAATCTCTGCGGCTCCCACGCCCTCCGGCGCAGCGGTGCCTGTCGGGAGCGAGCAGTGATCGTTGAGATCTCCCCCTCAGTCAAAGTTGGTGACGGCCAGAAGCTGCTGCTCATAGCAGGGCCGTGCCAGATTGAATCGAGGGAGCACTGCCTCTCAATCGCCGAGTTCCTCAAGAAAACGACTGAGAAGCTACCTGTATCGCTGGTGTTCAAGTCATCCTTCGACAAAGCGAACCGCACATCGGTCTCGGGGAAGCGCGGCATTGGCATCGACGAGGGGCTTCGAGTGCTAGAGGACGTGCGAAAGGCCGTCGGCTGCCCGGTGCTCACTGACATTCACACTGAAGAGCAGGCGAAGGTCGTCGGACAGGCAGTTGACGTTCTCCAAATCCCTGCGTTCCTCTGCCGACAGACAGACCTGCTCGTCGCCGCCGGTGCCACCGGCAAGACGGTGCACGTGAAAAAAGGGCAATTCCTGCATCCTGCAGACATGCAGTTCGTGGCAGAGAAGATCGCCAGCACCGGCAACAAGAAGATCCTGCTGTGCGAGCGCGGCACGAGCTTCGGGTACCGAGACCTCGTGATGGACCCGCGTAATCTTCTCATAATGCGCCAGACCGGCTACCCAGTGGTGTTTGATGCGACCCACAGCGTTCAGCAGCTCGGAGGCTCAGGCGGAAGCTCGGGAGGCTCGCGCGTCTTCGTCCAGGCTCTCGCTCGTGCGGCTGTTGCGACCGGCGTGGACGGCGTATTCGTCGAATGCCACAACGACCCCGATAACGCCCCATCTGATGGGCCGTGCATGCTGCCGCTCGATCAGGTCTCCCCGCTCCTCACCACGCTGTACCGCTTGAGGGACGCCCTTTCGTAGAGGTAGCCCGTGCCCCTGATACTGACTCGCAAACAGAGCATGCGGCTGGGGCTCGGCCTTCTGGCCTCATTCTTCATTGTGAGCGGGCTGATCATTCGCTTCCGCAACTCTCCTCGCCTTCCCGCTTCATCGGCCGAACTGACGCAGGTGCAGGTGCAGGGAACAAGCTCAGGCACTGCCCCGTCAGGCGGCATCGGGTTTGTGCTGAACGATTTTCACCGAAGCCTTGAGCGCGACGGAAAGCTCGTCTGGGATATCGTCGGAAAGCGTGGCCAGTACGACGCTGCCTCAAACCGCGCCCAGATCGACGAGCCCCGACTGCTCGTGGTGCAGGAGAATGGCGACCGTGTCACCCTTACCGCTCGGCGAGCGGAGATCGTTCTCAATGGCACCAAGCTTTCAAAGGCCGACCTTTTCGATGACGTGGTGGTCACCTTTAAGGGAGAGTCCACCCTGAAGACGACTAAGGCGTCTTACGATGAGGCCGCCGGCAGAATAGATATTCCCGTTCCTTTAACGCTTACGAACCCCATGGTATCAGTATCAGGCAAGCAAGCCATCGGGCTTGTTGAGCCGCAGCAGGTGACGATCTCCGGCGGCGTTGAGACTGTTATCCAGCCTCAGACGAGGAAAAAGTAGCATGGCACACCGAGCCCTCTCCGTAATGACCCTCCTCGCTCTCGCCGCCGCGCCGGCTTTCGCCCAAGAGCAGGCTTCAGGCAGCTCGATCGACAAGCTCTCGTCAAACTCTCTCTTTGACCAGAAGCTTCAGGACGACAGCTTCGGCAAAGCTCCAACGCACATTAAGTCAGAGTCGCTCTCGATCAACGCTAAGGACCGCATCTTCACCTACCGCGGCAACGTCGAGGTAACGCAAGGAGACATGACACTCACCGCCAAGACGATAGAGGGGCTCTACACCGAGCAGAACCAGATCAATAAGCTCGTGGCGAAAGGCGACGTTGTGATCGTCAAGCAGGACATCAAAGCAACCGCACAACAGGCGATCTACGACGCGCCATCGGCGATCGTAACGCTCACAGACAACCCTCAGCTCCAGCAGAAGGAGAGCATCCTGATCGCCGACCGCATCAAGGTGTTCCTGAAAGAGAACCGCAGCCAGGCTGAGGGCTCAGTGCGCGTCACAGTGGTGAACGACAAGGACGGAGGCCCCAGCGCGCCGAAGGCTGCGGCTAGCCCTACGGCGGCGCCAGCTGCCCAAGCGAGTCCAAAGGCAACGGCGACCCCCGCTCCATCTGCAAAAAATGCAAAGCCGAAAGCCTCTTCTAGCAAGAAGAAGTCGCAGTAAGAGGGTCGGCTAGCCCTGCCCTGAGGCTTTTCGTGGCATCGAGAACTGCGTTACACGGCTAGGTATTGGGCCGCTTCGGCACCAACCCGTATGAAAGCTTCCCAACTGTCACCGGCGCTCGGCTCATGTTAGCCTTTCGCACAGCGAGGATTACTGCTCTTGGCTTGTTGGGGAGCGATCTCCTTGGCGCAACGTGCCGTACAGCTTGTCCATTCAGCCCCTCACCCCTTCTACAGAGATGAGTCGCCAACTTTTCATCATTTTTGGCTGCATCGCCGCAGCATTCGCTTGGCTCGTCACGCACGGCACCGGCAAGTTCCTTGCGGGAGACTGGCTATCCGCCGCCTACGACTCTTTAGGTGAGAGCCTCTTGAGAGGCGAAGCCTCCGTGTCTCCGGAAGCCATCCAGTTTGAGCGCTTCGATCGCAACGGAAAGTCCTTTATGTATTTTGGGCCCTTCCCCGCCCTCATGCGAGCCGCTTTTAATGCTGTGCGCGGCGACCTTCATGGGCAGTGGGCGCGAATCTCTTGCTTGATTGCAGCGGTGCTCACTGTCTTGCCCTTCATGCTTGCTGCAAAGAGGTCGCTGCGCCTCAATCAGAGCCTATCGCACCAACAGCAAGACCTAGCGCTCTGGCTCCTATCTCTAGGCTGGGCATTCGGGACGCCACTGTGCTACCTCGTTATCTCCTCGCGAATATACAACGAGGCGATTTTGTGGGGTCTGTGCGGCTCAATGTGGGGCATGCTCGGGCTTTCGCTGCTCACGACGGAGCCAAAAGGAAAGCTAACCGGACTTTGGCTTCTTTCAACAGGATGCTGCATCGCGCTTCTGTCACGGATTACTTTCGCTATCCCGCTCCTCCTAGCGCTCCCCGTAGCACTATTCTGGGGGGCCCCCTGGCTAGAAATCACGCCGTTGCGATGGCGCACGTTCCTTGCCCCCCGCGCACTCGCAGTCATGCCCGCCGTCGCAGGGCTCATCTTTCAGCTCTGGTACAACCACGCCCGCTTCGGCTCACCTCTGATTTTTTTCGATGCAGCAAGCTACGTCCCCAAACTTGACCACCAGGGAGGATACTTCAGCCTATTGCGCCTTCCCTCTACAACCTGGGCCTACTTTGGCTTCACCCCCGCCACGTTCATCGACAGGCCGCCATTCTTGAGGCTTGCCCCCGTGCACTACCTACAACCAAAGCTCTTTGTTTCCAGCTTCAGGGAGGAGATTCTCTCCGTGACGGTTGGATCACCCTGGCTTCTGTTCTTGGCCGTGCCAGGACTGATGCAATCGTCAACAGCGCTGGTTCGTGCCTACAAGCTTGGTCTAGGGATCCAAACGGTGCTGTTGCTATCCTTCCATTTTGTCACTGAAAGATACGCCGCTGACATTCTTCCGCTCTTGGCTTTCGGTCTCCTGGCATCGGTCAGTTCTGTGCGCTACTCAAGGAGAAAAATGACGGGGCTCGCCGTCCTGGTCGCTGCATCATGCGTCACCTCGCTCTGCTGCGCACTCAGATGGAACCTTATCCATAACCTCAAAGCCGAGCCGGCATATCGGTTGCGCCTCTCATCGATACTCATGCCAGCATCTAACGACCGCAGAGCCCTTGAAGAGAGCCTTCCGCTGTCCAGCCTCACCGTTACCCACGAGCAGCTATCCCCACTTCCGCGAATCGAGGATCAGCTCTACGCAGATCTCATTAGACAGGAGAGCGTCGGTAGGAGCGCTCATCACCACGAGGTCTTGATGCGACCGGGAGGATCGCTCACCTACACGGTGCCCGATGGATTCGACTCTTTCTCGTCGCTCATTAATGCCTCACTCGGAACTGCTCACTGTCCCGATGCAACCATTCGCTTCTCCGTGGTCAGTGACCAAGGCGACCTGCTGTTCAGAAGCGACATTAAGCGCACTCGGGACGACGCAGAGATCTTTGTTGCCCCGCTCGGTTCAGCCAAAACAATAACCCTGGCAGTTGAAGATACCGGTGACGGAGCGGCCTGTGATCAGGGCGTTTGGACTAATCCGATCTTTGGGAAAAGCCCAAAAAAACCCTTCTGAGCCGAAGAAGCACTAGGCGCAACCTGCGCTGCGAGAATGGCCAAGCTGAGAAGCAGCGATCGCAGTTAGTACGAGCACAGGCGCAAGTTCAAGATACACCCTGATCTCGTCTATCTTTCCGGCAAACAAAGTTGCCGCGAGCAAAAGCAAGGATGCCTTAAGCGCTGCGCGCAGCCGCACATCGGCGCCTCTTCGGAGCGCACTTGCCACGAGAAGCACGCAGAGCGTGGCAACCGCCCCAGCAACGATTGCTCCACGCGTCGACGAGAGGATCTCGATATTGAGGAAGATGTTCGGATGAATTGGGTAGCCATGGTTGCCGCGAAACGCGAGGAAGATTCCCGCTTTGATGCCCACCCACGCTAGCGCGAGAGCCGTAGCGTGGAGCGCTGGCCGCTTACTGCCCGAGACTTGCGACGGCAGCAAGAGCAGCACCGGCAGAAGAAAAAGCGCTGTTTCCCTGTTGATGCAGCCTACCAGAAACACAGCGTCAAAGAGGCGCGGCCTGGCGGAGAAGAGCGCCAGGTACCCTAGCACAACAACCAGAACTGCCGGCACATCAGATGGGTACCAGAGCCTCTCCGTTGGCGAGAGGAACTGCGGCAGTAGAAGCAGCGCCGCAAGCAACAGTGCACCGATGCGAGAGGCAGCTTCCCCGCTGCCACAGCGGGCTGCCAGCGCCCGGAACGAAAGCAGCACGCCCCACACTGCCCCAATCTCAACGAGCAGGAATATCGCAGCGAGATCCGGCGGCGTATCGAGCGCGGTCGCTACTTGCTCTAGGCCCAGCGGCGAGAAAATGGCCTGAAGAGTCTTGCCCAGGCCAAGCTTCTGCAGGGCACCAGCAACGTAGGGAACAAGCACGCGGTACTGGTACGGCAGGTGTCCCTCGCCAGAGACGAGCCAGGTCAGGCGCGCTCCCTCGTACACCGAGCCGCCCTCCATGCGCCACAGCCCGACAGAGACCGCAACCGCCAGCGAGAGAGCTAGCCAAGCCGCACGCCGGAATCCCCGCACGGGGCACTCCTCGACGCTTCCTGCTGATTCGGCGCACTGAGCCATCTGCTACCAGCGAATGAGGTTTCCGCCCCAGGTGAAACCCGCCCCGAACGCGAGCGTGAGCACCAGGTTCCCCTCTTTCAGGCGCCCCTCGGCGACAGCCTCCGAGAGGCAGATCGGAATCGTGGCAGCGGTCGTGTTGCCGTAGCGCTGAATGTTGTTGAAGACCTTCTCCGGCGGGAGCTTTAGCTCCTGCCGGACCATCTCGTTGATCCGCAAGTTAGCTTGGTGCGGGACAACGAGGTCGATCTGCTCCGGCGAGAGCTTGTTGCGCGTCAGGAGCGCCTGGGCTGTCTCAAGCAGCCTAGTCACCGCGTTCTTGAACACCACCTTCCCGTCCATCTTGGGGTGCACCAGGCCTTCTTCAATATCCGAACTCTTGATAAAGCCGGGCCGCGCAGTTCCTGGCAGCTTCATGCACAGCACCTCTGCGCCGCTGCCGTCGCTTCCGAGGTATGAGTCGAGGATTCCTCGACCACTTGCCTCGCTGCCGCTCGAGCTCTCGACTGCCTCGATCGTTATCGCCCCCGCACCATCACCGAACAGCACCGCCATATCCCGGCCACGATTAGTAAGATCGAGCACCGGCGACTGAACCTCGGCACACACGAGCAAGACCTTCTTCGCCTGACGGCTGCGAATGTAGCCGTCAACGCACGAGAGCCCGTAAACGAGCCCACTGCACTGCGCGCGGATATCGAGCGCAGGAATCGTCCGGCAGCCCAACCGCTGCTGGAGCAGCACCCCTACCCCAGGGAAGTAGAGATCAGGCGAGAGAGTCGCCACTACGATCAGGTCAACTTCTTTGGCATCCCAACCCGCCTTCTCAAGAGCAGTGCGAGCGGCTGCCTCCCCCAGCGTGGATGTCGTAACCGAGTCATCTTCAATGAAACGACGCTCCTTTATCCCAGTGCGCTCAGTAATCCACTCGTCGCTAGTCTCCATCAGCTTCGAGAGATCGTCGTTCGTTACCCGACGGGTCGGGACGTAGTGGCTGACTGAACGGATGACGGCGGTAATGCCCATGTTTTTGCGCTCCCAAATGGTGACTCAGGGAGTCTAAACGATGCCCCCCCGCCGGGAAAGGGAAGGTGTAGCGCTGCCTCCCAGCGTTGAGTACAGTTTTCCTCCCAGCCCTCACCAACACCAGGAGCGGGCGCGGGAGCGGGAACGGCACCGGCTCCAGTTCCGGCCCCCGCTCCGGTGCCGGTGCCGAAAAATACGGTGCGCAGGTATCCTCGGCGGGCTAGCTTTTGAAAGTAATGCAGATGCCCAAAGTAACCCGGTTCCGAGTAGCGATTTACGGTGTCCTGATCGAGAACGGAAAGGTGCTCCTAACGGACACCACCGTTCCATCCGGGATCATAACGAACTTTCCCGGCGGCGGACTGGAGCTAGGCGAAGCACCGCTTGAGGCAGTTGCGCGCGAGTTCAAGGAAGAGACAGATATCGAGGTTGCGGTCGGTGAGCTTCTCTTCTGCTCCCAGCGCTTTCAACAGAACCCGGAGTATCCAGATGAGCAGCTTATGCACATCTACTACCGGGTGCGGCGTGTTTTCGGCGAGGTTGTTGACCGGGGCAACAACGACGACGTCGTCAGCGTGCGCTGGACGGCCCTATCGGAGCTTCCATCGCGCAGGATTCTGCAGGTTGACCTGGAGTTTGTGGAGAGCTCTGTTTTTCGGAGCTTGTTTTAGGCGGAGCGACTTAAGCCGCCCGTGCTTCTCATCGTTTTTTCATAATCTTTCTCCTTCTCCTCATCCTGCACCTGCAACCGGCTCCTTTTCATAATCCAGAACTTCCCGTGGGTTGCTCAAGTTATGTCCGTCAGAAAACAAGGATGAGGATTAGGAATTCAGAGCAAGTGCAGGATGAAGAGAAGGATTAGGAGTAGGGGAATAGCTCCCCTTCTTCGCACCTTTTTTCTCATCTAGACTAGAATTTTATGAGGGATGACACGTCTCGTAGACTTCGTGTGTTGTTGCTGTTAAGCGTATTTGTATGACTTTTGACCTCTTTCTAAGCTCGATTAAAACCAAGAAACAGTTGGAGGGTCTTCCGGCTCCCCTTAAGGCGCTCTGGCTCGATGGCGCAGGCGACTGGGAGGGGGCGCACTCTGTGGCTCAGGATGAGCACACTCGGGCCGCAGCCGCCGTCCATGCCTACCTGCACCGCAAGGAGGGCGACCTCTGGAACTCGCGCTACTGGTACAAGCAGGCTGGCAGGAAGCCGTTTGAAGGGACCCTACAGGCCGAGTGGGAGAGCCTGGTGCGGGAGTTTCTCGGCACCACCCAGCAAGAGGCAGCCTCATCGCCTTCGGCGTAAGAGAGTTCGCGAGAGCCTACCGCCTACTTAGGCGACTCAAGCCGCAGCTCTTTCCGCATCACCAATCGTGCAACTGAAAGCAAGAGGCCACGCGGCAGGAACCGACTACCGTGGGAGATGAGCTTGTTAAAGAGGCCATCGACAACGATCGGCTTCTTACCCAAGGCCTTGAGAGCTGAATGTACAACCTGCTCCGCAGAGCGGTACGGCGAGTGGTAGTCTCGCATCCCAGATCCGGCTTGAAACTCGGTGCGGGTGAGCCCCGGCAGCACCGTCAGGATATCCACCCCGGAGCCCTTGCACTCGGCGTAGAGGGCCTCGCCGAAGTAGAGGTCAAAAGCCTTCGTCGCGCTGTACACGGCAAACCACGGCGTGGGGATGGTGCCAACCACGCTTGAAACTACGATTACTCCCCCACGCTTCCGCTCCTTCATGCCCGGCAGGAACCTGCATGTCAGATCGACGACAGCCCGGCAGTTAAGATCTACCATTCCGAGCGCGGCCTCGCGTGGCACACTCTCTAGGTTCCCGAGCCGTCCGAAACCGGCGTTGTTCACCAGCAGGCTCACTGTCAGGCCACGCGCCGTTACGGCCTCGAGCACGAGCTCCGCTGCTTTAGGATCCTGCAGGTCAGCCGCGATCGGAATCACCTCTCCCCTGCTCCCAGCGACTGCCAACTCTCGGAGAGCCTCAAGCCGCTCAATCCGGCGCGCCACCGCAAAGACAGTGAAGCCAAGCTCGGAGAGCTGCTTCGTGAAAGATTCACCGATACCCGAGCTTGCGCCGGTCACAAGAGCCACGGGACCGTAAGCAGTGTAGGTGTCGCGCATGCAAGAGGTATAGCTGCTAGCGCTAGGTCACGAAAGAGCTGTTGCTGCTCGATGAAAAAAGGCTGCCCAACGGTGAGTCACCCTTCTGCTGTTGCTAGCAAGCCACGCGCGCTCACTCGGTCTCAGCAAAATCTGATCTGTTACTATGACGACGCATGATTAGGCCCTAGCACCCTAAGAGGTGTCTAAGTCGGCCGATTGGCAAATTAGTTACACACACACTTGAAGTTCCCGATGTAACGGGGGTTTCCATTCGCTGCCGCGTTCTTGCACACGATGTCAGTACCCGGCACTCGCAAGCCCCCTGCCGGCACCGTTGCAGAGATCCAGCAGTTAGTATTGTTTCCGGGGGAGTCGAAGCCTAAGTTATACAGGCCGTAGTCTGTCGCCTTGTCATACCCCAGGTTCCTACAGGCTCGAGCCAGATGGGTTGCTATCGCCGTATTGTCCTCGGCAGTGATACCGACGCCACCCTGCGAATGGCTGCCGAACGCCGCGCTCATCATCGGTCGATCGTTTGTCTCGAACGAGGCGTTTTCGACATGGACTATCACCGCGGCCCGAGCCCTGGCCTCTTTGTTATCGACTTTGCCGGCACAGTGCAGGGCGAACTGATGCCCCTGTGCCAAAGCTCTGGGCACGGTGATGGAGCCTGAAATGCCCTTCTTGCCCTGCAGCTCGGGAATCTGCGGCGAGGTCAGAAGAGTACAGTCGTACGCCTGGGATGATGACCAGGAAACCGTTACGGAATCGAATGAACAGCTTGGTAGGCTGACCGGCACCGGCGCACGAAGAGGCGACGTCGGGAGCCGGCTGCCCGACCCCGTTCCAACCGAGTCAACTTGATTCCTGGCGAATACGCTTGAATCGCGAATACGCCCTGCTACGTCACCTGGAGCGTTGCCTAATGTATAGTTGCTACCTTGCACCACGCCCCTGATCGCGATCTCACGGTAGCTTCCTTGAACGGTGAGTCGAGCAACAAGTGGTCCGGGCGTCGAGGTCGGAGTAACTGTAGGCGTTACTGTCGGAGTTCTCGTTGGGGTATACGTTGGTGTTTGTGTCGGCGTCCGTGTCGGTGTTCGCGTAGGCGTCACCGTAGGAGTTCTCGTGGGTGTCACCGAAGGAGTTACTGACGGCGTCACCGATGGCGTAACCGTCGGAGTGCGAGTCGCTGTCGGAGTCGGCGTGTGAGTGTTCGTCGGTGTGGGGGTACTAGTGAATGTAAACGTCGGCGTGAAGGTCGGCAGACAGCTCACGTCGGACGCATCGCAGTCGTTGCAGGGATTCGACGGATTGAAGGGGCCAGGCCCGCGTCCTTGGCACGGGTCGCCCTCTGGGACGAAATCTTCCGGACTGCCGGGCAGAGGATCGGAAATTGCGAACGGGACTAGGATACAAACCGAGAGTGCAGCGCAAAACAGCGCCAAGAGGAACCGACATGCTGGGGCACGACGAGAGCACATCTGCTACACCTTCTTCCTTTCCGCTTGTAGAAGACGGCACATTTGGGACAAAGCTTGAGGTTTTTCTGCTTAATTTTTAGCCAGTGAAAACAGCTTCTTGCGCCAAACTTTTAGGGGAGCGCCTGTATTAACACCACCTGCCCGACCCCGACCAAGAAACCCAGCACGCCGCCCAGCAACTCTATTGTCTTCAGCTCTCGGGCTGAAACCTCGTAGATCAGCGACTCAAGTTTCCCGAGATCAAACTTCTCCACTTTAGCGGCGACGATGGCACTCACATCGAGCTTGTGCTCGGCGCGCTCTACTACGCGCTCAATGAGCAGTGGCAGCTTCTCTCCCATCTGCGCCAAAAGCATCGCCTTCACCTGCTCAAGCAGCGCGCCCTGCAGGAACATCCCAACCATCGGATTCTGTGCCGCAAGCTTTCCGACGAAGAGATCGACTTGCTCGCCGAGGAATGCTTGCGCCTCTTCTGTGGTCTCTGCACTGGAGAGCGCCGCCTGAATATCTTCATGTGAGAAGAGATCTCGCTCGATCATCGCCCCAAGGCTCTGCGCGATCTCCTTCTGCCGACGTGGGACGAGCCCCTGTATGGAGAGACCGAGGAAACGTCTCGGGCGGTGAGGCCGGAAGAGCATCCGAACAGCGAGGTAGTTCGTCACGTAGCCGATCAGCGCAGAGACGATTGGAATTGAGAGCAGCGATACGATACTTCTGTCCATAAAACTCCCCAATGATAGTTGAAAATCAGAGGATATCTCCACCCCCCGCGCCAAAACCGGCAACGGCACCGGTCTCGGCTCCGGCTCCGGTCCCGGTGCCAAAAATTAAGCAGTCGGCAAGACAGAACACAAAGATTTCGGGGCCTGAAGGGTGAGAGGAATCGCCCCCGGGGGCGGAGCCGATGCCGGAGCCGTTCCCGGTGCCGCTACCGATGGTTGGACACTACCTCGGCACCGATGTCGGGTTGTTATTAAAACGAAAACCCCAAGACGGCGCGCAGAGGCTCCGTCTTGGGGCGATACAAAGCCACCTTGAACGATTTAGAACGGAATGTCGTCGTCGTCGAAGGTTACTGGCTCGCTCGAAGCAGGCGCGCCGCGGCCACTGTTGGCTGCCTTCGGGAGGGCGTCTGCCGTTGGGATGCCAGCTAGAACGTTGTCGTTTGCCGGCTCACTGCCGTAGTCAACGTCACCTGAACCCTCGCCTCGGCCACCGCCAACGAACTGAATCGTGTCAGCGATGATCTCCGTTGTGTAACGGTCTTTCCCCTCTTTGTCCTGCCACTTGTTGGTGCGGATGCGGCCCTCAACGAAGCACTGACGTCCCTTCTTGAGGAACTTCGCGCAATTCTCAGCCGTGCGGCCGAAGGAAACGACATTGTGCCACTCGGTGTGGTCTACCCACTGGCCGCTCTGGTCCTTCTTGCGCTCACCGGTAGCGAGCGAGAAGCGGCAGATCGCCATCTGTTGCGGGGTGTAACGAACCTCGGGATCCTTGCCGAGATTTCCGAGTAACATGACCTTATTGATGCCCATAAGAAGCCTCCAAAACTATGCAGAGCACTAAACTGAAGGAGATATCGCTGCTCGCCCTAAAAAGGTTGCGCGGCAAGGGTTTATAGCCCACTTTTACCCCGCCTCAAATAGCTGTTTGGGGGAACTTTGAGCTTCACCCCATATTACGATAAAGTGCTGCCCTGATATGAGAATTCTGGTGACAACTATCCCCTTTTCGGGGATGAAAATCGACGCCCCAATCGCCAAGGACCCCTTGAACGTCCGGCTGCAAGAAGGCTCCGAGGAGGGCGCTGTTACCTTCACCGAAGACCCTATGGTCGACATCACTCTAACCCGTACCCACGGGGGTGTCATGGTTAGGGGCGTGGTCACCGGTACGTGCCTACAGGGGTGCTCGACGTGTGGTGACAACGTGCCGCACGAGGTCATCTCAACGGTAGATTGGCTTCTGCAAACAAGCAGCGACCGAGCTGGACTCGACGATGACCTGGATGACCCCGGAGTGATCGTGTACGAGGGCGACCACATTAACCTTGAGGATCATCTGCAAGAGGCTCTGATCCTTAACCTCTCCCCTTTCTGGCACCCCCCGCGCGACACGCAAGACAGGTGCACCCTCTGCAAGCGACAGTGCTCGGCCAAGGCGTGGAGCAGTGGAGAGCCGAAAGAATCTACTGCTTCCGAATCGCGGCCGTCGCTCGGTTCGCTGCTCAAAGGAGCACTAGCCGAGAAGAAGAAACGCTAACGCACGAGGCGCGCCATCTCGCGGTGCATCGTGCCCTCGTTCCAGTGCAGCGTCTCCTTGACTGCGGCATCGAACGTGATGTTCTGCTCAGCCATCACGGCGTACACTCGCATCAATCCCGAGACCCCCTTGCGATCAACGATCGCCCGAAACCGCAGCCCCGAAACTGCGTACGCTTGCGGAGAGCCGTCGAATGCTGCGGTCCCGCCATCGCCGCTTAGCCCCTGCCGCGCCAAGTTGTCGTAGTATGCCGTCACTTCGCCCTTGGGAATGTCGCGCGCGTACTCAGCGCTGTACTGCTCAAACCACGAAGCAAAACCCTCGCTGCGGGCCCGATCGGGCGCAACCTTCGAGCCCTCAAGCAGTGTGTGCTCTATAACGTGTCCCATCTCGTGCAGCAGCACCTGCTCAAGCACAGAGTCCGCGACGGGGCTACCTGAGCAGCTCCCTGGAATGAAGTCGGAGATGATGTAGATGTTGCTCGGGGGCACCATGAACCCTGGGTGCCCTCCGATGCTGATCGAAGCGGGGAACTGAGAGACCGCTGCCTCACGGTCGGTGAAAACGATCTGCCAATCGCGCGCCGGGCGCTTCGCCTCTGCTGAGAATCGCGCGCTCTTTAGGGCTCTATTGACCGTTCGGGCAGCATCCGCAACCGCCTTGCCAGGGCTCTTGCCGAAGCACTCCTCGGTCTTGCGCTGCCACCTGACCTCCATCTTTCCGAGGTCGGTCGAGAACGACGACGAACGCACGGAACCCGTGAGCTGGACATCCTCAGGCTCTGCAATCGGAGCATCTTCAGCCTCGCGCGCGCTGCTGCACTTCGCTTTGCTCCGGTACTCGCGCGGCACATCCTCCAGCCGCGCTACTTGCCGGATAAAGTTCGAGCTGTCCATGAAGAGGCACGACCCATCGCCGTGGGCGGCTCCAGGAGCGAAGGATACGAGCGCTGCCAGGATCGTGAAGCTCGCCGCCCGCACGCTACTGCCCGACAGAGATCTCCCCGCCCTTCCCTCGCTTGCGGGAGCCGGCGACTCGCTTGCGCTGGCCGAGCAGCGCGAGCTCTAGCACCTCGCTCACGTGCTTCACCGGAATAAACTGGATCTGCTTGCGCTGCTCCTCTGGGATCTCTTCGAGGTCCTTAATGTTCTCAAAAGGAATAATAACCTTGCGGATGCCGTGCTGCAGCGCCGCGAGCGCTTTCTCGCGCAGCCCGCCGACCGCCAGAATGTTTCCGCGCAGCGTCATCTCGCCCGTCATCGCAATCTCTTTTGAGACCTTGCGGCCTGAGAGCGCAGACACCAGCGCTGTTGCGATCGTGATTCCTGCCGAGGGTCCATCCTTTGGCGTCGCCCCGCCCGGCACATGCACGTGGATGTCGAGCTTGGCGTGAAAATCCGGCTCAAGCCCGAGCACCCCGGCGTTCGCCCGTGCGTAGAAGAGCGCTGCCTGTGCAGACTCCTGCATAACGCTGCCAAGCTGCCCGGTGAGGGTCATGCTTCCGGTGCCCTTCGCCGTCGACACCTCGACTGGCATCACTTCGCCGCCGAGAGATGTCCACGCAAGCCCGCGAACGAGCCCCACAGCCTCGCGCTGCTCGGTCATCTCCGGGTCGTACTTCGTCGGGCCCAAGAGCTGCGACACGCGATCTGCATCGACAACTCGCGTCAGCTTCTTGCTCTCAGCGACTTCGCGCGCCAGCTTACGGCAAAGAGCGCCGAACTCACGCTCGAGCCCTCGCACTCCCGCCTCGCGCGTGTAACGGTCAATAACGAGCGTAATAGCCGCGTCAGTAAACTGCACCTTCTGGGCTGCGAGCCCTGCCTCGGTGAGCTGCCTTGGGATGATGTACTTCGTGGCGATCTTCTCCTTCTCGGCTGAGGTGTAGCCCGGAATAAATATCAGCTCCAAGCGGTCGATCAGCGGCTCCGGTATCGTGTCTACCGTGTTGGCGGTTGCCAGAAAGAGCGTGTCAGAGAGGTCAAACGGCACGTTCAGGTAGTGGTCCCGAAACTCCGCATTCTGGTGTGGGTCGAGCACCTCAAGCAGCGCCGAGGCTGGGTCTCCACGGAAGTCCGCGCCGATCTTGTCTAGCTCATCGAGCACGAACACCGGGTTGCGCGAGCCTGCGTGCTTGAGCCCCTGAAGGATCCGCCCCGGCAGCGCACCAACATAGGTGCGGCGGTGCCCGCGAATCTCGGCCTCATCGCGCATGCCACCGAGCGACATGCGGGTAAAATTACGCCCCAAAGCGCGGGCGATCGACTTTCCAAGCGATGTCTTTCCCACTCCTGGAGGGCCAACGAAGCAGAGGATCGGGCCTTTTGAGTCTGGATTGAGTGCGCGCACGCTTAGGTACTCAAGGATGCGGTCCTTGACCTTGTCGAGCCCGAAGTGATCCTCATCCAGGATCTCCTTAGCTTTGCCGAGATTAAGCTGGTCCTTCGTGCTCTTGCTCCACGGAAGATCCGTGACCCACTCAAGGTACGTGCGCAGCAGCGCGTACTCGCTTGACTCTGGGCTCATGTGGTCGAGGCGCTTTAGCTGCTTGAAAGACTCCTCCTTCGCCTGGGGTGGGAGGTTTAGGGCAGTCAGCCTCTCGCGCAGCGCAACGAGGTCATCAGAACCGGAGTCTGGGTCACCGAGCTCGCGCTGGATCTGCTTAATCTGCTCGCGCAGGTAGTACTCACGCTGCCCCTTGCTCATCTCGTCGCGGGCCTTGTCCTTGATCTTCTCCGTCAGGATAAACTTGTTGAGGTCATCCGTGATGGCTGAGTCTGTCATGCGCAGCCGCTTGAGCGGGTCTAGCTCCTCAAGTGCGGCCTGTGCATCTTCAAGCTCAATCTTGTAGTGGGCGAGCACCACGTCCGAGAGAGTTCCCGGATCGTTCACCTCTTCGGTGACGAGCAGCATCTCTTCTGGCAGGTGTTCGTACTCAACCAGCACCTGCAGGTTCTCGCGGATGCGGTTCATGATCGCCTGGTTCTCAGCAGACAGCTTGCGAATTGGCGGAGCTGGAAGCGGAGAGATCTTGGTGACGATAAAGCGCTGCTTCATCTCGTACTTGCGCGCTTTTGCCCGAACGAGCCCTTGCAGCAGCACCTTGTGGCGCCCGTCTGACACTTGCAGCGTGCGAACGACGTGCGCGACAACTCCAACCTTGTAGAGGTCACGCCCCTTAGGGTCCTCGACCTGCGTGTCCTGCTGCGCGACGATGAATGCGAGGCGGTCGCCGGCCATTGCGGCTTCCATCGCGCGGATGCTCGCCGGGCGGCTCAGGTAGAGCGACATCATGACGCCTGGGAAGGGCACCATGTCCTTGGCTGCCAGCACTGGGAGCGTATCGGGAACTTGAATCGGCTCCGGCCCGGCCTCTGCTGACCGCTTCTGGCCTTTGGATGCGGCCCCTCTCCTCTTCTTCGCCATTGAGCTCCTTTGCATTTCGGGCGGTTAACTCCTCTCAGTAGGATGCGCTCCCGCCCGAAGCCTATCCTCTGACTATATCCCCGGGACCCGACCCGGCACACTCTAAAACTTCCCTCCTCTCCAACTTATCTTAGGAAATTCCGAGGGTTGTGCTTTTTCGGTGGCACTTCTGAGCTGCACGGAGGGGTGCGCAATTCACCGAGCCGGTTTTTTAGAGCGGGTGCTACGCATCCCAAAGGCCGGAACGGGACGGGAAAGCGGACAACGAATCTTAGGTGATGGCAAGCCGCGAGCGTTCAGACTAATCGTCGTCTTCAGGCGACCACGGCTCCGAGGTCTCGTCCTCGCGCACCTGATCGTGCCCAAGCAGGTGGTTCTCAAGCACTCGCGCGATGGCGAGATTCTGGGTCGCGCGGAACCGGTTGGCCTCGATGCCAGCCGGAATTCGGAAGGAGAGAACCTCGAGAGCGCTGTCATGCTCGCCAGCGAAACAGCTAAAGGTAGCGAGTGCATCGAGCCCAAGCTCACCCGGCTCATCGAGGTAGACTCGCACAAGGTGCAACAGCTCCTCACGCTGCTCATCAGAGATCTCGTGGCGCAGCGCCTGCGCTACCAGGAGACCCTTGGCGACATCCTCGCCTTTCGGAGAGCTAACCAACTCAAAAAGCTTGTTGTAGCCGTCTGGAAGGGTCAGTCGCAGCCCGGAAGCTATCGACCACGCGAGCATCTCTTCATGTTTTCTGAGATTGAGCTTCTCTAAGAGCGTCCACGAGGAGCCGCTGAGAAGCTGCTCGCTGAGGTACGCCGGCGCCCCGTAGTGGTGCGCGTGCTGCCCTGAGCTTGACGCAGACTCAAAAAAGTCTTGGTGCCACGAATCGTCGTTTTCTAGGACTGCGCGCAGCGAGATGCAGGACAAAGCGACCAGCTGCGAAGATTCTCCGTGATCAAAATCACCCGACTTGTGCAGAGTCCGAAGCAGGTTCCAGTCAGTCTGTGAGAGGCGAGCCGCGGCGATGCTCCTGGCGACTTCATCTCGCGCCAAAAGCACTGACAGCTCCATCAGCGATGCGCCGAGGTCCGCGTACGTCCCCTCCGCTTTCTTGGCACTGCGGATATCCCTCTCCTCCGAACATTTGAGGATACTGACAGCCTCCGGAAGAAGCGCCGCTGCAGCCCGGCAATACCCCGAGGCTACAAGGTGCTCGAAGCGACGAGCGAACGCCCTGGCTTCCGACAGCTTGATAAAAACGCTGCCTTCGTCTGCTGGGCGGGGCTCAAGCGGCTCAACTAGCGTTAGCTGCTCGATCTGTGAACCGAGCGCCAGAACTTCCGACTTTCGCTTGAGGCCAGACAGCATTATCGCTGCTTCCGCAATCTGTGCGTTCGGGTTTTGCCCTTCCAACAGCACCGGATTCCACGCTTCAGCACACCGCCCTGAGTTGTCCGGGTCGTAATCCCGCTCAAACATGCGGGCCGGGACCGGCGGCACAGGGCCTAGCGGCGAGACGTGTAGGCCCTGGGCGTAGGTCTCTGCAATCTCCCCAAAGAGGTCGATCAAGTTGATTGAGGGCTCCTGGGCGAGCAGCTTGTTGGCGCAGCCTTGAATCAGCTGGAGATCCTTGTCCGGGTCCGCGACAGCGGCGAGCGCCCTCAGTACGAGGATTTGGCGGTCCCTTGCCTCTTCCGTGCTCGGAACACTCTCTGTTTCGAGAGCTTCAAAGAGCACCAGCCGAATTCTGCCGAAGACTTCTTCGGATGGCTTCGGGGTGACATTTCTGCCGAGGTTGATCGCTATCTTCGTCGCTATCTCAAACTCATGCGGGTCGATCGAAAAGAACAGTGGCAGGAGCTGGTCGATGCGCTCGGCCGAAACCATGGCGAGACCCGCAACGGCGTACTCTAGCATGTCGAAATCGTAGCCCTGTTTTATCTCTTTCCCCTCGCACCTCCGGAACTCGCGCACCACGAGGTCGAACACCTTGCGATAATCACGCTGCGCGAGCGACCCTACAGCACGACCGAGCGCCTGAGATGGGTGATCGTGCTCTCCGAGGGCATCGCGCACCAGCTCGTGGGCGTCGAACATGCGCTGCAGGTTCGTCATGGTCGGAGCGCAGAGGGTCTGCAGCTCCAGGCAGCTCCAGTACCCCTTGTCGAACTGGTCTCCGTCATTCACCGTTCGGAGGAGTGTTGAGAAATCGTGCTCGTCGAGCCCCTCAACTACGGCGGCGTGAAAGTCCGCGTCTTCGCCGATCATGGCGACCAGTGCTCCTACAAGCCTGTGAGCGACCTGCTTCGGGTACGTGCTCAAGACGTCCCTATCTGTCAGAAGCCCGTGCGCCACATGCACGACCGAAGACATACAATCCGCAAAGTGGCTATCCACCCCCTCGCTCAGCATGTCCAGCAGGCTTCGGGCAACTAAGAGCTGGGAGAAGCTGTCGGTCTTGGCTCGGATAAGGGATGTGAACCGTTCCGCGGTGAGCGCACCCTGCTCTCGGGCTAGCTGAAGATCCTGAAAGATCTCTGTGCCGGCGTACTGCAGAATGGTGTCGCACAGCTTCTTGATAGCCGGCGGCTCAACGAACTCATTGAGGCGATTAGGGAACCGAACCGACCCTTGGGATGGGGAATTATCGGGGTTTTCGTCAGGGGAGTGAAACGACGGCATTACCCCTGTTTGTGTATCCCTTTTCAGGATCTCAAGAAAGTAATTTTTCAGAGTGAAACATTCATGAAACGGAAGGTTTCTGATTCCGACTAATACCGCCAACCGCTCTTGGGGCCGATGGCAGCTGCCCCTAGGCCCCGAGGCTTGAGAGTGCTTGGGCAAGCACCGGCCGAGTCCGCTCCAGATTCTCATCGAGAAGCGCCGGATAGCGGTCGCGAGCCCAGGCTGTGGCCCGCATGACACGGTAGAGGAGGAACCGGCGCAGCTCAGCAGGGTCTTGGTCGGCCCCTGGGCCATACCCCTCGAAGAAAGCTCGTGCTGGCTCGGAGCTCGGGCCCTTATCGGCGGCTATGCAGGCAAGCTGGTAGTAAGGGACTGGGGCGATATTCGCCGATTCCAGGTCGAGCAGGTAGATCTTCTCATAGTCACCGTTGCAGATGACTGCGTTGGCCACCGTCATATCAAACTGGCAGATCCCCAGCGACGCAGAGCCTGAGGCGCAGCCCTCGAGGTATCCTCGGACCACACCCTGCTGCTCAGGGGTCAGGAATCCACGGTCAAGCCAGAGAGAGTCCCTAAAAATGATGGAGATATCTCCCTCAACTTGAGCTGCCCAACCCTGAGGGAAGAGCCTGGCGAGCTCCTCTGGGGCGCTCGGAGGGTTTACCTGGTTCAGGCAACGGCCGTACGAGCCGAGGACGCGCCAGATGCGGTTGTGGTCGAGGCCCGGCCCAATCGGATCGCTGCCCTCGATGAAACGGGCTACCGAGAAGGAGTGCCCTTGGAGCACTCCACAGCGCAGCACCTCTGGCGTCAGCACTGGAGTGCCAGCGAGCTGCTGGTAGCACCACGCCTCACGCTCGTAGCGGAAGAGGTGCGACTCAACATTCGTGCGAATAACGAAGCGCCCCTGCCGGCAGCGAACCACCGACACGGAGTTGTTCATGCCGATGCCCCGAATCTGCTCGGCAGATTGAAGGGCCTCGCCTGTTGCTTCCTTTAGAATTGTTGAGAGAAGCTCTCGGCTGTTTTCGGGGATCTGTCCGGCGACTTCTCTCATAGCTCTTCCACGCCGCGAGGGCGGCGCAGCTCACCCCACGGGCAATTTGCAGCTCCACTCCGCGTTACAGCGCACCATACAGCTATTCCTCTTCTCTGGGGCGTACCTTGGCGGGCTCCCTGCGCCGTTGTTGCAACACTCACCGCACTTCCCGCATTTTTCGGCGTCCTTCACCTTCGAAGCTTCTCCTTTGCAGACGCTTTGAAAGTAAAGTGCGCCGGAATCAACACTCAAAGGCGGGCGCGGTCCGTTCCCCTTCGCGGGAAGAATACTGTTGCAGCTGCCCTGACACTCTTGTAGCCACTTTTCAATAGTCGGCACCAACCCGGGCATGGAGGTGAGGGAGAAATAGTACTCCGAGCTATTTTGGCAACAAGCTCGACATGCCGAGACAAGCTCACTCCACTGCACGTACAGGTTACCCTTCCCAGCCGCCACCTGCTCCAAACTGAGTCTCGAACAGCGGTAAGGGCTCGTGGTGGGCATCACCGGTTGGGCCGAGTTCTCCCAGATATTACATTTGCACCCTTTTGGCTTACCAACGAGTCGGCACAAGAGATCCGTTGGGATTTTAGTCGGGTCTGCAATCGGATCACCAACGAAATACTGCGCATGTGAGTGGCCACCGGTGATGTCGATAGCCTGCCAACCGTTCTTCAGCTTAATAAAATTGATCGCGTGTCCTGCACCATCACAGTTGTAATGCACGCTCCGACACTCAAATCGGTGCCGGAGACACGCGTAATGAAATGCCTCCGCATACGTCCCGCAATTTTTGGATGGTGTGTACGGTTGAAGCGGAGCAGTTGCCGGATTGAGCCCCACGTCCACCTCATCAAAGAGGTCCCATATTTTGCACTTCTCCGCGTCAGGGTTTTCAACTTCAGGGGAGTCAGGGCCACGACACTCGGCCTGCTGAGCCTCCGTGCACTTCACTAGCTTTTCCGACGGCAGGCAGCCTTCCGGGGTTGAGGTGTCTTGGCATAAGCCCGCGGTTACATCACAGACCTTGCAGGGAGGTCCGGCCGGAGCGGCGAGAGCCGGCTCGGTGCCGCACAGGATTGCGAGAAAGAACATCGTGGTGGTGCTACGTTTCATGGTGCTTCCCTTTTCACCCCTACCGTCGACGACGCGGCCGTGAAGCTTAACAAGCGGGCGCATTTTCTTCTCTTTCCCTGCGCTGGGTGCGACCTACATTCTCTACGAATCAGGCACCTAGGCGGGCACGGGGGATCCAAGTTCCGAAAAATAGGGATGCAAAAACAAACCTGCCTTCCCCTCATTAAGAAACTGCGTCTGGAAGTCCTCGGGAGCCGGCTCGAAGGAGTTGTAGGCGGGAAGCTCCTCGAGAGAGTGATCGGTGTCGATGAATTTGGTGATAGGAGGACGAGCGTGAAAGTAATGATGCGCATCTGAGCGTTGCACTTCTTCGAGCGATATCGGAAATTTCTCGGAACCCTGCTCCGAAACGCGGACTACCTAACGCTATGTATCTTCTCAATCAGCTCCTTGATTGACGGATGAGCAAACTTGGAATCCGTGATGAAAGGGATACTAACGTTGCCGTCCTTACCGCGAACCTCAAACGAGATTGAGGTGCCCGTCTCCGACAGCAAGCCCTTCTTCGCGATCTGAAGCTCGGCTTGAAGTCCTCGAACGAGTAAAAATGATTCCTCATCCCGGATCATTTCAGGCTTCAAGAGGGCTCCCGCTGGGATAGAGATCGTAAGCGGCTTCTCCAAAAGATCTCCTGAGATGCGAACGGTTGGACGTCGTTCATACTCTCGCTCATCCCCTGCTCGAGACCCGAGCTGAATCGTCCCTGATCCATGCGGCTCAATCGAGCCAGCCCAATCCCTAAGGCCCGAGATGTCGAATCGCGAGCCCGGACAGAGATGAAGCTCGAACGAATCAACAGAAAACTTCCCCTCGGTCATAAACTCCCGTTCGGGCTTCTGCTCCCGAAAGACGACCTCGTCGGTGCCGGAGACGAAATTTTTGATCGTTGCTGACGTGTCGACCTCTCGCTGGCGCAGCAGTGCCCGATCATCAATCGATACGTGAAATCCCCGCTCCGATCGTGCTGCGATGATCGTATGCCCTTCTTCATTCGCGGCAATACGGAGAAGTCCCCCACCAAACCTATCGTTGCTCAGCAAAATGCTCGCGACAGGGTTTCCTAGCGCATTATCAACTGTAGCCTCTCTCCACATAAACCGCGCTTCGAGAGCGGCAAGCGCTCGCCGGAAGCTCTCTCGCTTCACGGGCTCAACGAATGCGTCCACCGTCAACGCGGGAAGGTGTCCTATCGTGCGCCGAGCCTCCTCAAGACTCTTGGCGACATACGCTTGATGCTCCTGTAGGTTCTGGGCTCGGTCGAAGCTCTCACACTCCTCGCCCTCAGCAAGCGGAGTAAGTCGTTTAATCTCCGCCTCTGCTGCACGTATTTCCTCCCGGTGTCGGCTCATCGCTGTCTCGATGCCAGCGACTCGCACAGCCAACCCCTCAAGGGCTTCCTGCGCGTCCGCTGACGATGTGATAGAGAGCCGCCGCGAGAGGTGCTTCAGTCGTTTTTCACCATCGGCCGAGATCGGCCTGCCAGAGGCCTTCAACGACAGAAGTTGTGACACCTCTCTCAGCTCTACCACGCCACCATCAAGCTTGGCCTTGTCAGCGGCTAGCTTCGTTAGCTCCTCCTGCCGCATGCCGCTTGACTGTGTAAGGCTCTCTATCGCTCGGCGACTCGGCGAGAGCGCCGAGATGTCAAAATCAACCCGATTCAGCTCTCTTTCAAGCTCTGAGATGCGCTTATCGGCAGCGACCGACTCATGCACCTTCTTTATGAGCTCATCCCTCGGCACCGAAGAGTGCTGTGCGAGGACATCGAGCCTCTCTTTATGAATCTTTGTCTCGCCTCCTGAGGAATGTGTTACGAGGAACGTCATCGGCATCTCAAGGGTTGCCTGTTCTGTGACCCGAAATTTGAGGTCATCAATCTGGCGCACGAGGGACGAGCTTGCGATCTGAGCCGTTGGAATACGCTCTGCGAACCTCCTGCTCCACGCCTTCCACTGAGCCTCTGCCGCCGCCTCCTTTGCCGAGTCAACCAAGGTGCTGGCACCAGATGTCGAAGAGCCATTTTGCGATGGCTTCTGGGCGAGAGCTCTTTCGGATGCGAGCAGCGAGCCAGCCATCATGAGGACCGGCGTGACGAGCGACCAGCGACTGGCTGCATTTTCGGCCTCTAGCGTCTTCTTCTGTGGCTCGGTCGGCTTAGCTATGTGTAGCGCTGACATCGCGTATCCTCCTGACAAGACCCCGCTGGGCAACCGCGCTCGACTCAATTGGGCGGTCCACGCGTACCGCAGAGATATGCCTTAAGGGCACCACGCGGTTGCCTAGTATCCGCTAAAAAACATGCTTTTTGGTCAGGTTAGTACCGGTACCGACTCCTTAGGCCAAGGGGCTTGGCAGCGTCTAGTACCCGCTCGAAACCTTCTGGTCAGCCTCGAGCGGCCCGTCTACTGAGCCGATGCCAGTCACCTGGTCCTGGGTAGCGGTGTAGAGCTCCTCAAAGCGCTGAGCCTGCTGTGGAGGGAGCTTCTCCTGGAACGATGACGGCCCGACCTCTACCACGTACAGGGCACGCTGGATCTCGCCTGAGCCGCCGCCTGACGTGATTACGCCCGTCACCCCGTCGTACTGCGGCAGCGACTGAATCGCTTCGGGAAGTGGGATGCCCCTGGCGCGGCTAACCTTGAATGCGTTGTTGAGAAGAGTCTCTGCATCGAAGCCTTGCGCGGAGTGCACCGTGGGAGCTGCGTTAAACTTCCCCCGGTACGAGGCGATAAAGTCCTGCACTTCGCGGCGGGTGCTGTTCTTGAAGAACGGCGCTACGAAGATTGCGCCGTTAAAGAGCGCCTGCGAGTGGGCTATCTTTTCGGGGTTGTCCCAGGCAGCGGTGCCGAGCACCCGGATACGCTTGCGGAACTCCGGCGAAAGGCTGTTGAGGATACGAGTTGTGACCTCAACGGTGTCAGGCACGAGCACGGCCTCTGCTCCGGAGCTCTCGAGCCGCTGCGCCGCCTCAAGCATCGAAACCTCGTCGCTTGTGGTGTAGGCGACCTCAAGCACGAGGCGCAGATTGAGGGCTCCGAGCTTGGCGCGGAAAGCTTCCAGGAACTCTTGGCCGGCAGCAGTCTGAGGATGCACCACAGCGAACCGTGTCAGCTTGTGCTCTCCGTAGGCGGAATTGACGAGCGCGTCGACCTGGCTTGAGGTCGTCACTCCGAGCCTGAACACGCCGCCGCCAAGTGTGAACGGTTCCGTCTTCGACAGCGAAAGAAGCGGCACGCCGACGTCACGTGCTGTCGTGGCGGCCGGGACGCCGAGCGGCCCAAGCAAGGCGGCAACCTTCGGGCCGGCTGCCAGCTCTCGGATCACCGCCGAGGAGTCTGCAGCCTCAGTGCCAACATCTCGGATATCGAGCTTTACTTTAGGGAGGTCGGTCTGCGCTGCGGCCGCTAGCTCGATGCCGCGCTTCATCTCGTTGCCCACCGCGCCGTACTTGGTGAGGCTGAGGATTACGCCAACTCGCGCCTCATCTCCTGACACAGGAGCCACATCCTGCGAGGCGAGAGCCAGCGCAGAGTACGGCGCCCAAAACGGCAGAGTCGACTTCGGATCGGGCTCCATCCAGCCTACCTGCGAGCGGCGCGCCCGCTCCTGGCCGACAACTGCATTCACGAACTCGTCACCGTGCCACTTCGCCGCTACAGCTTCGAACTTATCAGTCGGGAGGGATTGCAGGAGCATCGTAGCCCCTTGGCGAGCCGCACCTGAGGCGCCAGGCATCGCAGAGCCTTGCGTGCTTACACGGCTGAACCAGGCCAGCGACTGATTGACATCCCCCTCCCGGCCGAAGCCGTACGCGAGAAGAAGGCCAAACTGCGGGCTAACAGAGGCCTCAGTTAAGCTGTTCTTGCGGTGGAAAGCGCCGACCTCAGAGAGAGCTTTCGTCGGCTTGTCGAGCACGAGGTACTGCCCGCTGATTCTGAGCGCAGCCGCCTCCATCTCTTCGGGCGAGAGGCGTTTGGATTTGCCCCTGAGGTAGGCATCGAGTGCCGAGTTGTTCTTGCCTGCTTCACGAAGCTCGTCTCCGTAGAGAAGGTCTCGATTCGTGAGCGGCTGTCCTGCCAAAGTCTTAAAGTGTGGCCATACCTCCCAAGGCATCGGCTTGGCTGACTCTGGCGAGGCCTCCTCTTGGCTCACCGGCACATCATCTGAGAGCCGTCCCTCGGACTTGCGCGAAGATGACATGGCGCACGATGTTAGGGATGCTACGACGAAGGCGAGAAGCGAGAGCCGGAACAAAGATGTCTGCATAGAGACCAGCGAAAGAGCGGGGCACTCGCCCCAGGCGCTCCTACTATATGACCGCCGGGAACCCCACGTCCATGGGGGTTTCCCCGAAGGTCTCGCCATAGGCGCCGAGGCTGAATCGAGCCAACTACGAAAAGATGTCCTTCATCTTGTCGAAGAAGCCCTTGCTGCCAATTTCTTCAACCGTCGTTCCCTGCAGGGCAGCGAGCTTCTCAAGGAGCGCGCGCTCCTCGTCGGTCAGCTTCTTCGGCACGTGCACGAAAACCCGGATGTGCTGGTCACCGCGGCGCTGCGGGCTGCTGCCCAGAACAGGGATCCCCTTCCCCTTTAGCCGGAACACCTTGCCAGACTGGGTGCCTGCCGGCACCTTGAGCTTAACCTTCCCTTCGAGGGACGGGACGTCGATCTCGGCTCCGAGCGCCGCAGCCGCAAACGTGATTGGAACTTCGCAGATTAGCTCACTCTCTTGTCGCTGGAAGACTGCGTGTGGCTCAACCTGAATCTGGACATAGAGGTCTCCGTTGCCTCCCCCGCCGGTTCCTGCCTCGCCCTCGCCGCGCATCTTGAGCCGCTGGCCGTTGTCGACACCTGCTGGGACCCGAATCTTGAGGCGCGTTTCCTTTACCTTGAGGCCTGAACCTGAACAGCTTGCGCAGGGATCCTTGACCACCTCCCCCACGCCGCCGCACGCATGGCAGGTGCGGGCCAGGGTGAAGAAACCCTGCTGAATCCGGATCTGGCCAGCCCCCTCGCACTGCGGGCAGCGCTGCCGAGTCGTGCCCTTCGCTGCGCCGCTGCCAGAGCAGGTCTCGCACTTCGCCCGCCGGCCAATAGTGACCTCTTTCTCGCAGCCGAAAGCCGCTTCTTCGAACGTTACATCGAGGTCGTAGCGCAGATCGCTCCCGGAGCGGCCACGACCGGCGCCACCGCCGCGACGGGCTCCGCCGCCACCCATCTGGCCGCCGAAGAAGGAGCTGAAGATGTCGCCGAAAATGTCTTCGAAGCCAGAGAAGTCGGCTCCGCCGAAACCCGCGCCGCCGCCGTTGGCGAACGCCTGGTGGCCGAAGCGATCGTACTTTGCGCGGTTGTCGCTGTCGCTTAGGACTGAGTACGCCTCAGTCGCTTCCTTGAACTTCTCTTCGGCTTCGGCGTTGCCTGGATTCTTGTCGGGGTGAAACTGGACAGCCTTCTTGCGGTAGGCTTTTTTGATCTCTTCGACGGACGCGGTGCGAGTGACCTCTAGAACTTCGTAGTAATCTCGCTTCGACACAGAACCCCCCTGGCTTTCTCCCCGGAGCCTACCACACGCACGCCGCACACGGCAAAAGACGAGGCCCCCCGTTCCCGGGGGGCCTCGTCTCGCCAAGGGATCGTCTCTACAAGCGCTTACTTGCCGTCGCGGACTTCCTCGTAGTCGGCATCGACCACGTCGTCCTTGCCAGCTGCGCCTGCGCCATCACCTTCCGCTCCTGCGCTCTCAGCCGAAGCCTGAGCAGCCGTAGCGGCCTTGTACGCCTCTTCCGAGAGCTTGTGGCTGGCCTTCTCGAGGGCGCTGAAAGCCGCCGTAATAGCGTCCTTCTCGTTCTTCTCGAGCGCCTTCTTGGCATCCTCAAGAGCCGTTGTAACGGCACCCTTGGTTTCAGCCGTGACCTTGTCGCCCAGCTCGCTCATCGTCTTCTCGGTTGCGTAGACCATCGTGTCGAGCTTGTTGCGCTCCTCTACAGTCTCGCGGCGCTTCCGATCATCCTCTGCGTGCGACTTCGCGTCGTTCACCATGCGGTCGATCTCCTCCTTCGAGAGGCCCGAGCTCGCAGTGATCTTGATCGACTGCTCCTTCTGCGTGCCGAGATCCTTCGCGGACACTGACACGATGCCGTTTGCGTCGATGTCGAACGTGACCTCAATCTGAGGCACGCCGCGCGGCGCTGGCGGGAGCTTGTCGAGATCGAAACGGCCGAGGGTCTTGTTGTCCTGGGCCATGTCGCGCTCGCCCTGCAGCACGTGGATCGAAACTGCCGGCTGGTTGTCCGCTGCCGTCGAGAACACCTGCGACTTCCTGGTTGGGATCGTCGTGTTCTTCTCAATCAGCTTCGTGAACACGCCGCCGAGCGTCTCGATGCCGAGGCTGAGCGGAGTGACGTCGAGCAGGAGCACGTCCTTGACGTCTCCCTGCAGAACTCCAGCCTGAACAGCCGCGCCGATCGCGACCGCCTCGTCTGGATTGACGCTCTTCGAGGCTTCCTTGCCGAAGATCTCCTTCACGCGCGCCTGCACAGCCGGCATGCGGGTCATTC
>CAYPUA010000013.1:5068-76288 GCA_964413875.1 uncultured Bdellovibrionales bacterium | reverse complement strand
CCAGAGTAGGGGTCTTCTGCCTTGGCGCGCAGGATCTGGTGGTCAAGCCCGTCCATCTCGTAGAGGGTCGGGACGGGTCTGAAGCAGAGGATGTTGGCGGGCAGGTCGCCTCTCGCGAAGTACTTGAGCGGCCACACGTAGAGCTCAAGCCCCTCGATGAAGGCCTTGCGGAACCACGTCACGCCCATCGAGTTTCGGATCTCGCCGATAATCTTAAGAGCGTCTGGCACCGAGGGGGCCAAGACCTGCATTCCGAATTGGTAGTCTCCGGAAAGCTCCGCCACCCAGCTAACATTTTGGTGGGCGGCCGCCGCTTGCGCAGCACGCTCCTCCTCCGCCGGCGTCGCAGCCTTGATCGAGAAGTAGAGCATGTAGGGCTTAAGACCGAGCGCGTGCATGTTGATTGCAGAAACCGGTTCGATCGCTTTTCGGTCAACCATCGACTGAAGCACGTAGCGCACCGAGTGAGGCTTGAGCCCGGCGCACTCCGCCAGCTTCGGAACGGGAGCAGCGCCGAGCTTATTGATGGCGGCTAGAACCTGAACTTCTTGCGGCGTCGTTTTCATGACTGGAACGTTACCACAGGGCGAGAACGATAGTCAGCAAAGCTGCGCGGCGGTGCGCTTGCGCCTTCACGGAAACGATTTTGGTGTGACCCGTCGGAGCGCAAGGTGCTAGACTGATCCCAGTTCTAAAAGGGAGGCGTAACCGCCTGAACTAACCGTGCGTTGCGGGGTGCGGCAGGGGTGATTCGGGTGATGTAGGTGGCGCCAAGCACTTAAGCTTTTAGGCAGGTCCCTCGATACCTCTACCTGAAACCTGTAATACAAAGGGTTCCCAGATGCCTCTTGTTGATGACCTTCTCCGAATTTCCCGTAAGATAGCCAGCACTCCCCCAGAAGAGTCGTATCCGCTCCTTGAAAAGCTCGGAGCTGAAAATCGTTCGCTCCTCGCCATCTTCCGCTCTCCCGAGTACTGGGCGCTCCCTCTCGCTGAAAAGTTTAAGCTCTTCAACTTCTGGGCGTTTCTCTTCGGCCCCTTCTACTACTTCTCGAAGGGCTTGGTTGTGAAAGGCTCGCTCGTCTTCGGAGCTTTCTGCCTGTGGAAAGTTTTGGTGTTCATTGTCTGGGCGATCTTCGGCATCGATCCCTGGTTTATCGGGCGCTGGATACTTCCATGCTTGGTTACATCTCACCTCGCCTCGTACGATCTTTTCCGCTTTTCGAAGAAGGGCGAGGTGCTATGGGAGGGAGTGCCTCCGCTGTTTAAGACACCGCAAGGCTTCGTTGGAATTCCGCTAGCAAGTTTTCTTCTCGTGCTTATGCTTCCAGGTAGCGATGAGAAAACCGAGGAGAAATCGCGACCAACAACCCAGGTTCAGCAAGAGCCCTCGAGGTCCCGCTCGTCCTCTCGGGTGGTTGAGCCAAACGCAGGCAAGTGTCCGCTCATCAGAAGTAGTGACGCCTATATTTTAAGCGTTGAGCCACGAGGTCGCGGGTGGGACATGCGCTATCAGTGCCCCGACGAATCGGGGGCGCGGCTGTGGAACGACATCAGCCGACAAACGACGGGAGGGGGGATCTGCAAGGGTGGTCGCTTCGACGTGGACTGGGTTCCGTGTGACTAGGGCCCTAGAACTTGTTCGGAATCAGCTTAATTGGCTTCGCAGGAGCTGAGCTCGCCTTGGCAGCCGGTGCTGCAGCAGGCTCCCTGAAAAGCAGGTGCTGTGCCCAGTCCAGGTCAGTGGCCGTGCCTGGAGTTCCGATTACTGCAACTTGGTACTGGCGCCACTTGGCATCACCGATCAGCTTCTTAAACTCTGACGTGTAGCGCGCCTCAACTGAATTGAGCTTCTGCTGCAGGGCGGCCATCTCTTTTGCGTTCCGCGTCTTTGAGCCTGGCAGCTTGCCGTTTCCATCGAGCGCTGCGAGTGGCTCTGGATCGAGCGCCGCGAGCTCCTTGTCGCGGGCCGCGAGCAGCTCAAGCGCCTTGCGAGACGTTGAGTCATTCAAGCCCAGCTCCTTGCTGACGAGCAGGAACGCCGATTCGGTCTCGCGCTTCACAGCCGAGTTTTGTTTGGCGGCGCAGCTGCGAGCAACCTCAAGGTAGCGGGGGCGTCCGAGCGCCTTCTCTAGCGCCCGGTGGCCCTGCTCCTCGTCTGGGTCCATCGACCAGTCAACACTCAGGTGCCGCGAAAGATTCTCGCTCGGCTTAATCGCCGCGAGGGCACTAGCAGTCTCACTCTCCTTGAGCCCCTCATCGCAGAGCCCAATTGACGCAAGGCTCGTCTGAGGCGGCTCAATCACTCCGTTGTTCTCCTTGATCATAGCTTCGAGCAGCTTCGCTTCGGCCTCTTCGCGGGTGCGCGCAAACGGCTCGGCTGATGCGTCATCCTTCTGCTCACGGATCTGCTCGCGCACGAGACGGCGCAGGCGGGTCGCTTGACGCGCTAGCTGCTCTTCTGAAGCAGAGCGCTTTGTGCTGGAGGGAGCTCGCAACGAGGCGCGAGGATCGTCTGCGCCCTGCGATTCAGAGAGCATCACCGCGAGAGCCACGAGACCAAGTCCAAGCCCGAAGCCAATCTTTATTGGGAGGGAGCGCAGGATAGTCAGCATACGGAAAGCCACCAGTAAAACGAGTTGTCTCGCCCTTTAGGATTCCGGCTTCTGGGAGTTGGAATGGGGTGTTTTTTCGGCAGTGATAGGACCCTGTAATTGCAACGCTTTGTGGTGTTTTGCGACCTCTAAGCGGACAGCAAAAACTCTGCTCTTTGACTCCCTCGGCAGCTCCGACGTACCGTCGTTCCGAGTCAACGATTACGGGGCGCACAGAGGACAGAATGCCATTCAAGGGACGCGAAGTTCGCAGTGGCGAGGGGAGAGGAAGGCTGTTAGGCCTCCTAGCAGCCGCACTCGTGGCGCTCTTCAACAGCTCCGTGGCTGCCCTCGCCGACGAAAAGCCTCAGCTAAAAATCGGAGTGCTCCTCTCGCTCTCCGGCGGGCTTGAGCAGTGGTGCTCGTACATGCGTCAGGGGGTGGAGCTTGCCGCGAGCGAGCATGAGGGAGAGGGAGTAACAGTAATCGTCGAGGATGACCACTCGGTTGAGAAGAGAGCCACCTTAGGAGCTGCGCGCAGATTGCTCGATATCGAGTCGGTCGATGCCCTCTACACCTGGACTCCCTCAAGCGTTGCGATACTGACGCCCCTGGCGAAGAAGCACCGAGTGCCGCTAATTGCAGGCGCATACAACGAGCAGATTGCGCAAGCGGGTGACTACGTCTTTGGTGCTGTCGTCAACAACCTTCTTACTCCGCGCGAGATCGCTCGGTTCTTCAAGGCTCGCGGAGCTGGCCGAGTGGGGCTTGTGTTGGCAGCAGACGACTGGTCAACGAGCTTCGAGCAGCCGTTCCGAGCAGAAGCAGGATCGCTCGGCCTAAACGTCGTATACTCAGCCACAGTATCACCCTCTGAGACAGAGACTCGTGCCGTCATAACGAACCTCAAGCAGCGCCATGTCGATGCAGTGCTTGCACCGCTGTACGGCAACGCGCTTCTCTCATTCATCCGCAGGCACCGCGAGATGAAGGCTGAAGCCCTGATTAACGTCGGCGACGGGATGTTCGAGAGCGACATCACGGCACTTGGTGGAGCAGCAGAGGGAGTCACCGCCATGCAGCTATGGGTAGAGTCACCGGCGCTAAGCGAGAAGGTTCGAAAGCGCTTCGGCGAGACGTACGACCCGCTCCAGCTCGGGCTTGTGGCGTCGGGATACGACGTGATGGTCCACCTGATTCAGGCCGCAGCAGAGCTGCGAAAAGAGGGCCTTCCTGTAAATGGAGAGAACCTCAATCGGCTGCTCAAAAGCTTTGCGAGCAGCGGCTACCTCGGCCAGCATATGCTCGGCGCGGCTCCGCCCGGCAGCGGAGAGCAGATCACAGTTGTTGAGGGCGGCAGGTACCGATTGGCGAGCAAGCCAGCCCCATGAGGTGTTTGGCCGAGACTGGCGATCACTTAGGAAGGTCCGCAGCGTCTGTTTGCAATTCGTCCTCGGGAGGCGAAAAGAGATCGCTCTGCAGCCAGTACAAGAGCGGAAGGTTGTGACCCTCTTCGGAGGTGATCACCGCCAACTTGTAGCGCTTCCACTTCTCAGGTCCGAGCAGCTCTCGGAAGCGCTGGTTAAGCTTCTCCGTGGCGCTGCGCTGTTGCTCGGCCAGGAGTTCCAAGCTCTTCTGCTCCGCTTCGCTCGGTCCGTGCAGGTTCGGGAAGGTCGTGCCTGGAGGGGGTTGGAGATCAGCCATTATCGCAGCCTTTTCGTCCTGCAGGGCGCGAATCTGCTCGGTGAGGCTCGGCGAGAGGCCGAGGTATGAGCTGAGAACCGTAAGAGCGATTTCACGGTTCGCTTTGAGCTCCTTCTCATCGATTGACTTGCAGGTAGCTGCGATCTCCCGTAGCCGTTCGGGACCGATAACCTTTCGCACCTGCTCCAGCTCAGCGCCGAGATCAGGCGAACCGGACCAAGCGGCGACAAGATCCGGGGTCCAGATATACTTGCTGGTGAAGGAGCTTTTGAGAGCGGAACGCTCGGCTTCGGTCAGTCCGGATTGGCACAGCCCGAGACCATCTAGTTCGGCCTCGGCAATTGGGTCGGGGACCTTTCCCTCACGCGCGAGCTCCTCAAGGACGCGAGCTTTCGCTTCTTCTGCGGTGCGTGCGTACACGGCTCCTTGCTCGCTAGTTTCGCGTGCAGCGAGCAGTTCGCGGCGCAGGGCTGAGTTCTCAGTGAAGAGAAGCACCGACCAGCCTGAAGCGATGAGAGTCACGGCAAGGAGGGGTATCAGGGCGGGCAAACGGGAGCGCAGCGCAGAGTTTCCTGTCTTCATGCCAAGGGTTATGGCACACCGCGCCCGGGGGGTTGCAGCTGACTTATAACGAAAGGGTAACAAATGAGGGAGCGAAAAGGGGTATGTCACACAAAGAGAGCGGCTGAGACAGAGCGGGGGAGGGCACGGGCCCCGTTCAATTCCTCGCTGGTCTCGCTGCGCTCTTTGTAAGAAAAAAAGAGCACTCTTTTTGGGTCCAAGGGGGGGGTAATTCAAACAAAGAGGGCGGCGAGGACGGAGAGGGGGTAGGGATCTCAGGTCTTTCCTATCCCTCGCAGCTCTCGCTGCGCTCTTTGTAAGCAAAAAAAAGAGCACTCTTTTTGGGTCCATGGGGGAATGTAAACAAAGAGAGCGGCGAGGACGGAGAGGGGTGGGGAGCTCAGGTTCGTTACTATCTCTCGCTGCTCGCGCTGCCTTCTTCGTAAACAAAAAAAGAGCACTCTTTTTGGGTACGTGGGGGATGTAAACAAAGAGAGCGGCGAGGACGAAGAGGGGGGAGCAACGGTTCCTTCCTGCCTCTCGCTGCTCTCTTTGTTAACAAAAAAAGAGACTCTCGTTTTCCGCGCCAAGGAGATGTACGGGAGCGGCGTTAGCCCCCCACAACCGCCAGCACCGCTTCTCCATACAGCGCCAGCTTCTTCTCGCCGATTCCGCTGATGGTCTCAAGGCCGCTGCGCGACGATGGACGCACCGCTGCGATCTGCTGCAGAGTTGCATCGCTGAACACCATGTAGGCTGGGAGCCCCTTCTCGCGTGCCACACCAGAGCGCCACTGGCGCAGCTTCTCGAACAGATCCGTGTCGTACTCGATCGCCCCAAGCTGCCTCTTCTGCTCTTTCTTCTTCTCGGCCGTGAGGCCCGAGGCAACGAGCGGCGCTCGCAGCGTCACAGACCTGCGCTCCTTGAGCACCGACATCCCTTCGCCGGTGACCTCAAGCACATTAAAGCGCTCGGGGTTGGCCCGCACGAGCCCGCAAGACATGAGCTCTCGCCCGTAGTAGAGCCACTCCTGCTTCGAGCGGCCCTTGCCAACGCCGTACGTCGAGAGCGAGTCGTGCCCCCAGCGACGGATCTTCTCGTGCTGCGCCCCCATCAGCACGTCCACGACGTGCGCAAGCCCAACGGAGAAGCCGCTGTGCTTGCTGATGCGTAGGATGCACGAGATGAACTTCTGGGCGAGCTCGGTTGCGTCGACCTCTTGGCGTGGCGTGAGGCAGTTGTCGCAAGCGCCGCACGCCAGAGTAGGGCGTCCGTCGTCTCCCTTGTACTGTTCGCCGAAGTAGCGCAGCAGCGAAACACGGCGGCACTCAGAGCCCTCGGCGAACTGCAGGAGCTGAGTGAGCTGTCGGCCAGCCACCTCGCGCTCGGTTTGGTCGCTCGCCTGCTCGATGAACTGCCGGAGCTTGGCAGCGTCCCCTGAGCTGTAGAGCAGCACGCACTCGCTTGGAAGCCCGTCTCGCCCGGCCCGTCCCGTCTCTTGGTAGTAGCTCTCTATGTTCTTCGGCAGATCGTGGTGGATCACGAACCGCACGTCGGGCTTGTCGACCCCCATCCCGAAAGCAATCGTTGCCACCATCACCTGGATTTTGTCCTGGACGAACTGCTCTTGGCGCTCGTCACGTTCGCTGCCAGAGAGTCCGGCGTGGTACGCGGTCGCCTTGATGCCTTTCTTTGCCAGCTCCTCGGCGACGGACTCTGTGCGCGCCCGGCTGAGGCAGTAGATGATCCCGCTCTCCTCCTTGTGGTCCTCCAGGATCTCGACGATCTGCTTCATCGGAGAGAGCCGTGGGATGATTCGGTACGATAGGTTTGGCCGGTTGAAGCTCGCGATAAACGTGCGGGCGCTCGACATCCCAAGCATCTCAAGGATGTCGGCCCGAACGCGCTCTGTGGCGGAAGCAGTGAGCGCGAGCACCGGCACACTTGGGAACCTGTCGCGCAGCGTTTTGAGAGCGCGGTACTCGGGCCGAAAATCGTGCCCCCACGACGAGATGCAGTGCGCCTCATCGACAGCTACGAACTCAAGGTTGAGCTGCGCCAAGGTCTCAAACATTCCTTCGACCATCAGCCGCTCGGGCGACAGATAGAGGAGCTTAATCTCTCCGCGGTAGAGTTGGCGCCAGGTGTCTTTCGACTCATCTTCGTTGAGTGTCGAGTTGAGGTAGGCTGCCTTGATGCCGTTCTCAAGCAGGCCATCAACTTGGTCCTTCATCAGCGCGATGAGCGGCGAGACTACCAGTGTAAGCCCTGGTCGGGTAAGTGCCGGAAGCTGGTAGCAGAGCGATTTCCCGCCGCCAGTCGGCAAGATAGCGAGCGCATCTTTGCCCGCCAGAGTCTCTTCGATGATCTCGCGCTGCAGCGGACGAAACTTCGGAAAGCCGAAGACCTCCTTGAGCTTGGCGGTGAGTGGATCAGAGGAGAAGAGTCCCATGGGGCGGCAGTTTCGCTGAGAGCGGATAAAGAGTCTACGAAAAATGGCTGCGAAAAAGGGGAGCCGTCCCTTTTTCGCCAACCTGCGCTACTATCTCGTTGGTGCTCCTCTTTAGCAAACGGCTGTCGGCAGCCGAGGTTTTTGGTTAATTAACGCGGAGGCGCGGAAGACGCAGAGGGCGCAGGGCCATCGTATCCGTTAACGACACGGACGATTCCACTCCTTAAGTGCAGGGCATTGAAGTTCAAGAGCAGGCCAACTTGCTTCCGGGCGAGCCTCAAATAGGTGAGGAGTTGCATACGATGGAGTTCTGTTAGGTGCTCCACTGACTTTAGTTCAACAATCACAGAGCTCTCAACCAGGAGGTCGATGCGATAGCCACAATCCAGCAGTTCCCCTTTGTAAAGGGCTGGCAGACTTACCTCCTTGGCCACTAGCAAGGAGCGTTTTTCAAGTTCGCGAAAGAGGCAGGTTTTGTAGACCTGCTCGAAGAGTCCAGGTCCAAAGTACCGGTGTACCTTGATGGCAGCTGAAATAATCTCGGCGGTAACGTCATTAATCTTCATCTGTGCCCTCCGCGTTTTCCGCGCCTCCGCGTTACATAGCCAAAATGTTCGGACACGGACGAACTTAGTTGCTTACCGAAGGAGGCATGGTTAGCATCCGGGGGAGAACACAAGCGTCGACGGACCTGTCGCCCGTTACGCAATCGTTATGCCCCAAAAATTGCTGCCCCTCGCCGCCTTCGTTTTCGATATGGACGGGCTCCTGCTCGACAGCGAGCGCCGTTCGCAAGAGATCCTGCACATCGCTGCTGCCCGTATCGGCAAGAGCCTCAGCCCAGAAACGATGCTCGGGATGGTTGGCCGAAACGTCAAGGACGGCCCTAAGTACCTTGAGCAGCACCTCGGCAGCGAGCAGCTCGTGTGGGATCTCCTCGAACACTTCGTCGAACTGTACGAGCGCGAGATCGCCGAGGGGCGCATCCCGATCAAGAAAGGAGTGGCTGAGCTTCTCGCAACGCTCGATGAGCTAAAAATTCCGCGAGCAATCGCGACCTCGACCATCACGCCAGTAGCGTGCCGGAAGCTTGAGCGCAAAGGGCTCCTGGCGCGCTTCGATGCTGTGATCGGCGGTGATCAGGTTGAGCACGGAAAGCCAGCTCCCGACATCTACCTCAAGGCTTGCTCGACGCTTGGTCATGAGCCGAGCGTCTCGTGGGCGTGCGAGGATTCTCCTGCGGGCTTCACGGCGGCTTCTACGGCAGGACTTCGAACAATACTGGTGCCAGACCTGATCCAGCCCACGGACACGATGCGCGAGAAAGCGTGGCGAGTGGCGACAGACCTGCTGGAGGTTGAGGTATTGGTGAGAACGAGCGCGGAGGTAGTGCGGAGATCTCTTACCAGGTAGTGGATACCTGTACCCCCAGGCCGCGAGCCGGGAACCACGGGTCTATAGCTGGCCCCTGCGAGGAGGGACCCCGGCCCGTGTTCCCGGGAGGCTTCTTTTCGGCCGAAACAGGAACCACGCTGCCCCGGCTCGGGAGCGTAAGGTCTAGCTTCGAACGTCCGTGCTTAGTGCCGGCTTGGGGTTGCGCCTCAACTTGCTGCGCTGCGCCCTGCGGCCTCTCGGCCGAGATGCTACCGGTCGGCTGCTGCAGAGGCGATGAAGCCTCGGCGCCGACCGCCCCAAACGATATGAGAAAAGCCGTTACAACAAGCACTCGCCTCATGCCTCTATTCTCGGCCTGAAACGGCCGGGGCAACAGGAATGCCGTTCAGTTCGCTGAGAAAATGCCGCAAACGCCCATTAGGCTCTGCGAGGACTTACTGGTCAGGGATGCGAGAAACTCGCACCAGCTACTTCATCATCTTGATGATGTCGTCGGTGATGTCGGCCGACTTGTCGCCGAAGAGCACCGGTCCGCGGAACTTCTCGCTCTTGTCGAGCACGAGGTCGTAGTTGTTGGACTTGGCGTAGCTCTCGATCTTCGACATCACCTTCTCTGAGATGTCTTTGTTCATCTTCATGAACTTGCGCTCAAGCTCGGCCTTTGCATCGTTGCGCATGCGCTCAAAGTCGCGCGCCTGGTTGCGGAAGTTCTCGGCCTCCTTCGAGTCGGGAGAGACCTTGGCCTTCTCTAGCTTCTCCTTGAGAGCCTGGAGCTCCTTCCCCTTAGCCTCAAGCTTAGTCTTAGCCTTCTCCGAAGCCTCGTCGAGCTCCTCTTTCTTCGACACAGCGTCTGGAACTTCGTTGATAATACGAGCGACGTCGACAGTCGCGATGCGAATCTCAGCCTTAACAGACGAGAGAGGGCAAAGCACAAAAGCTGAGAAGGAGAGGGCGAGCAGGGCGCGGATCTTCATACGGTAGAGCCTCACGGTTAAGCCCCTGGAGCATAGTAAGCTTTGGAGGCAGGTGCAACGCTCAACCCCTTTTTAGCCCCGCTCCAAGCGCTTCCCCCGACCACGAAAAGTGGGGTATCGTCCCTGCGCCGGGAGCGCCCGGCCAGGCCAAAACGCCACTTTTAGCTGGAGCTACCTATGGGAACGAGAAAAGAGCGAGATTCAATGGGCGAAATGGAAGTGCCGGAGGATGCGCTCTGGGGCGCTTCGACGCAGCGCGCCGTGCTCAACTTCCCCGTGTCGCAGCTCAGGCCATCGAAGGGCCTCATCTCGGCTGTTGGGACGATTAAAGTCGCTGCCGCTCAGGCAAACATGGATCTCGGACTGCTCGACCGCGAGCGAGGCGACGCCATCGTCAAGGCAGGCCAAGAGGTGATCGACGGCACGCTCTACCGCCACTTCGTGGTAGACGTCTTCCAGACAGGCTCAGGCACATCGACCAACATGAACGCCAACGAGGTCATCACTAACCGCGCGCTTGAGATCCTCGGCAAGGGGAAGGGTGATCGCGGCTTTGTGCACCCAAACGACCACGTCAACAACTGTCAGTCGTCTAACGACGTCTTCCCGTCGGCTATCCACATCGCAGCCCACGAGGCGATCAAGAAGCAGCTCATCCCAGCGCTGCGAGAGCTCTCGTCGGTGTTTGAAGCAAAGAGCAAGGCCTTCGCCAACGTCATCAAGGCCGGTCGCACTCACCTGCAGGACGCCACGCCGATCACCCTCGGCCAGGAATTCAGCGGCTACGCCTCGCAGCTCAAGCACGGCGTTGAGCGCGTTGAGCACGCAAGCAAGCGGCTGCTCCAGCTCGCTCTCGGCGGTACAGCCGTTGGAACCGGGCTCAACACGCACCCAGAGTTCGCGCGCAAGGCGATTGCGAATATCTCGAAGCTGACGGGCTCGCCGTACGCCGAGGCTGAAAACCACTTCGAAGCCCAAGCGACGCAGGATGCAGCTGTCGAAGTGAGCGGACAGCTCCGCACCGTTGCGGTCTCGCTCATGAAGATCTCTAACGACGTGCGCTGGCTCTCGTCAGGGCCGCGCTGCGCTGTCGGCGAGATCTACCTGCCTGAGATTCAGCCAGGCTCAAGCATCATGCCAGCCAAGGTGAACCCAGTAGTGTGCGAGTCTGTCATGATGGCGTGCGCTCACGTGATGGGGAACGACACCACCGTTGCAGTGTGCGGACAGCACGGCAACTTCGAGCTGAACGTGATGATGCCTGCGCTCGCGCACAACTTGCTTGAGGCGATCGAGCTTCTCGCCAGCGCAGCCAACAACTTCAACAAGAACTGCGTCTCCGGCATCACAGCCAACGAGGAGCGGTGCCGTGAGCTGGCAGAGAAGAGCCTGGCAACCGTGACCTCGCTCGCCCCGAAGATCGGCTACGACAAGGCAGCCGAGCTGGCGAAGCGGGCCATGAAGGAAGACAAGACCGTGCGCGCCGTTGCCCAGGAGATGAAGCTTCTGCCAGAGGCTGAGCTCGCAAGGCTGCTCGACCTAATGGCGATGACCAAGCCGGGGCTGTAACACCGGCCCTAAGCCACTGAAAATACTATCTTGGGTATTGCTGGCGGCGATACAGCGCCTGCCCTGGAGCAAAAAAAATTGCTTTAGAGCGCAGAAACTTAAAGAATTTTCCTGGGGAACCGACATCTCACTTGTATGGGCTCAAGGTCTGGAGCCCGCAAAGGTGGGTACGCATGTCGGGTCTCTTCAATATCTTTGACGCCTTGATCGCAGCACTGCTCGGCTTGAAGCCTGTGCCTGTTCCGGTCAAGAACCGTCGCTCTCGGTAAGGGTCCCCGCTCGTGATGAGCTGGAGCCCCACCGGCGTTAGTTGTGTGGTGTATCGCCGTGTGCTCTCATCGACGCATGCAAGTCTCCAAGGCTCCCCGGAACGACGATCGTCATCCGTTCGCCGGTTGTAACCGCCTCCTCGAACAGTACCAGCAGATTGGCCGCGGCCTCCTCGCATACGAGGCGCGAGTCGGCGGAGCGTTGATTCCTGTGCAGCGCTACGTGCGGGATTTCAGCCACAGCGTCGCTTTCGTTTCCGTTGAGGTGCTTGAGTCGTACCTCGATGACCTGCTCGATATCGGCGTGTGTGACGAGAGCCTCTTTATCAAGAAGAGCAGGCTCTCGAAGCGCGCGTTTGCGCTCCTCATTCTCGGAGTCACAGCTGCCGCGACGATCCTCTGGATGGGGCGGGGCGCAGAGCAGCAGTTCTCCGTCCCAACGCTCGTTATGGCCGCCTTCCTCGCGGGACTAGGCAGCGCGCTCTACTTTTTGCCGCGCACCAAGGTGCTTCGGCGCTTCAGCTTCGCAACCCTCGTTTCGCGAGAGATCGCGAGACGCCGCGGGCACGACAAGACATCCATGGGAGACTTCGCGACGAAGCTTCTCTCGCGCGAGTTCTGGATCGGTCGCGGCAGCGGCTCCCGGGTCGGAAATATGCCGCCCGCTCCAGCTCGGGTAGTTCTGCGCGTGATTCACTAGCATCTCCCCCCAATCGCCGCCGGGAGCGGCACCGTCACCGGTTCCGGGAGCGAATTGCAGAAGGAAATATTGATGGTGGTTGAGGCTGGTTTCGGGGTCGGAGCCGGCACCGTGGCCGTTCCCGTTGCCGGTTGCGGGGCGGGGGGTTAGTGCATTACGGAAAAAACAAAGCTGCTCAATCAGGCGTTGGCGGCGGTTTTCTGAAAGTACCAGGGGGCTACTTTGCGGGTGCCGCGGCGGGGCATTGAGCGGACCTTGTTCGCTATCCGGTACGGGTCGAGATCGAGCTGCTCACACACCCACGTAAAAGAGAAGTGCCCTGCGCTTGGGTGGTCAAGCTCGCTGAAGAGCCAGCGCTCCGCCTCTTCGATCTCTTTAGGCTCGTTTCCGACGAAGTCCAGGATGGCGCGCTCAAGGATCGCCAGGAGGAGGCGGCGCTCTGGGGTTCCGGTCATGTTCGGGGCTCCAGCGGACTCTTGGGTTGCGCCGTCGATGCCGAAGAATGGACTGCTAAAGTCTTCCATGGATTCCTTTCTCTACAGGTGAAATGCTGTTGGCTGACCCGAGCCGGTACGGTTTAACCTTGCTCGCCAGGCGCTTCGCCCGATATACCTTAGGCGAATCAACGCGCATGTCGGCTGAGACGCGACATGCCGCTCGGTATTCACCCAATGCGCGAATCATTTTTCCGGAACAGCTTCCTTCTTCTGGCTCTCTGCGGAGCTCTTCAGCCCTGCCGCGCTGTGGCGGAGTTCGCCTGTTCTGCTGATGTTTCATATACCTGGGTCAAGTCACCCGCGGATTCCGGGCACCCGGACGCAGTTGATCACCAGGCGACCTCTGGGACCCCGGCTGGGAGGGGCGGTGGGCGCCAGGGGGCTGATTCGCAAGCTGTGAAGCCGAACACCCCCCCACCAGAGCCGAAACCGGCGGTGGTGCGCTTCGCCTCGGTACAGCGGGCCGGACTCGATGAAGCCGGTGCCAAGGCCAACCTGCAGGTGGAGCTACAGCGCCAGAAGGTTCGAGCCTCAGAGCAGTGCAAACGCGACCATGAATCGATCGGCGACTGCATGGCGACGAAGCTCTCGTCTCGTGCTTCTACCCTGAATTCATTAGGCTTTTCGGCTCGTGCTGAGCTAGAGAAGGCGCTCACAAAGGAGTGCACTGGGCAGCAGGGGGTGTGTCTTTCGGTTGATTCTACCGAGCCGCAGTGCCGGCAGTACGGGTCGGGCAAGGCTGGCGAACAGGCCGCAGCAGACAAGAAAAGCCCAGCTAAAAAGCCAGAAACAAAGAAAAAGTAGTGTTCCTCCTGCCTCTTGATTCATCTTATGGCAGTGGATAACGTACCGCGTACTCTCGTTCGCTCCAGAGCCTTCGGGCAAGAACGAACGAGAACAGTCCCAAGACTATTGTAGGAGGAACTTTTTGAAACCCTTTCCCAAGCCTTCTTTCCGCGGCGGCCGGTTTAATCGCCCCCAGACCCCGCCCGATACTCACCGCATCAACGAACTAATCACAGCACGAGAAGTAAGAGTTATCGCTCCCGATGGAGAGCAGCTCGGTATTCTTCAGATCCGCGATGCTTTGCAGAAGGCTCAGGAGCTTGAGCTCGACCTTGTGGAGGTATCTCCTCAGGCGAAGCCCCCAGTTTGCAAGATCCTCGACTACGGCAAGTTCAAGTACAAAGAGCAGAAGAAAGAGGCAGAGGCTCGCAAGAACCGCTCTGAGACGACGCTCAAAGAGCTTCGGCTGCGCTACCGCACAGACGTCGGTGACCTAGAGGTCAAGCTCAAGCAGGCGCGCGACTTCCTCGCCGAAGGCGACAAGGTAAAGTTCTCGATGCGCTTCAAGGGCCGCGAGGCGATGTACCTCGATCTTGGCCGCGAGAAGTTCGACCAGATCGTGGAGCGCCTCAAGGACGTTGCAACGGTAGACGAGCGGTCGCCGATCTCGGGACGCCAGATCCACATCACCTTTGCCCCCATAAAGTAGTGCGATGAGCCCTTCTGACAGCGCCCCAGCAGTTGCGCCGTTTAGGGGTCTCACATGCCGAGGGCTCTACGATGCTATCTTCGAAGCTGATGCGCCTGAGCAGGTAGTTCGCCAGCTCCCGTCGCAGAGCCTCTTCATGATCGTAAAAGATCGTGGCATGGAGTCGAGCGCCGACCTGCTCTCGATGGCAACCCTTGAGCAGTGTCGAGCGCTAACCGACTTTGACCTGTGGCACAACGACGCGCTCAACGAAGAGAACTTGTGGCGCTGGCTCGCGATCACCGATGAGACTGACTCGCTGGAGCTGCTTCAGAAGCTGGTGAAGTTCATCGATCTGAAGCTGATCGCAATCCTGATCTCGCGCTACGTCGACGCTCGGGTGTCCGACGAGCCGACGGAACAGTCTCCCGGGCCGGGTTTCCACACGCCAGACAAGGGCTACACCTGGATCGGAATCAAGACGGAGAACCCTGATCACCACTTCTTGCTGGCGAGGCTGCTCGCGCTGATCTTTGAGTCGAGCGCTGAGGTCTTCTACCAGCTGCTCGCAACTCCCTCAGTAGCGACGATGACGATGCTTGAGGAAGAGGCCTTCAGCGAGCGCATGAAGCGGCTGGCAGCAGAAGGCGTGCCCGAGCCCGAGGTCGCGGCAGCCGTTCACCTGCCGTTTTCGACGGCCGAGGCGATGCGTGAGGTGCAGGAGAGCTCCAAGCACGTTGTGATTGAGGATGTGCGGGCGGTGGAGCCGCTTGTGTACGAGGCGCGCTCTCGTCGGCTCTTTGCAGCGCTGCTGAGCGAGGTTTCGGACCACGAGATGCTCGAGATGGAGTTCACCTACATCATGAACGCAGCCGTGGTGCGCTGGGGAGTTGATTTCTCTGATCAGACGAAGGTGCTTGAGCTTGCGGAGCAGGTGAAGGGCACGATCAACATCGCGCTCGAGAAGCTGCTCAAGGACGGGAAAACCACAACGCGAGCTGCGTACGCTGCTCTCGGGCTTGGGAAGCTCTACCGGCTTGGGCTCACAGAGCTGATGGCTCTCAGGAGCAAGGCTCGAAAGGTTCCGCTCGAAGCTCTTGAGAAAGTGAAAGACGAAAATCAGGCCGTATTCTCCGCGGTAGCCTGCGCGCGAGAGGCATTCCCAGTTATGCCGCTCTTCCTGAACGACGACGGATCGATCGTCGATGAAGGCGGAAGCCTGCCGGCGGGCACGAAGCCGATCGGCTCGCTGCAAGCCGTTGCAACGGTTTCCGCGCTACTCGATTCTGCTGCCAAGTAGCCACCTCCTCGGGAACGCGAGCGGAAACGGGAACGGAACCGTTCCCGTTCCCGGTTACGTTGTTGCTGTGTTAGTCGGTCTGGCTTCGGCTCTTGATGCGCTACCTAGCGTGCTGCTGCCCGAAGGAGGCGATCCATGATCGCTTCTCCCAGCCCAACAGGCTCACAGGTGTCGACCACGATAAGCTCAAGCCCCTTGGAATCCATCTCGCGCAGCGCCGAGAAGAGGCCGGCTGCAACTGCTGCCAGCTCTCCTGAGGAGCTAAGGAGCACTGTGTGAGTGGGGGTAAAGGAGAGCTGCTGCGACGAGAAGAGGATCGCCCCGATTCGCTTCGGAAGCGGGGATGCGCTAGTCAGCGCGCTCTTGAGCACCACTGGAGTGCGGGGGGAGTAGTGCTTTTCAAGCAGCCCCGGAGAGAGCAGAGCGACGGACTCGCTAGATGCCTGCTTGCTCGGCCCGTCAACAGTGCATCCAAGCGCGGCCTCAAGCTGGTCGCGGGTGACTGCTCCTGGCCGGAGCACCTGCGGAGTGGGATTGATAAGGGAGAGCACCGTTGATTCGAGGCCGACGTGGCAAGGGCCGCCGTCTAGGAGGCAGCTCACTTTTCCACCCAGCCCTCGGCGCACATGTTCTGCCGTAGTCGGGCTGACGTAGTTCGATGGGTTTGCGCTCGGTGCAGCGACCGGGCCGCCGAAAGCGCGCAGCAACGCAAGCGCAACTGGATGAGCGGGGACTCGCAAGGCGACGGTGTCGCCTCCGGCGCGGACCTCTGGGGCGATAGCTGGGGAAGAGGGAAGAACCACAGAGAGTGGTCCAGGGAAGAGGTGCGAGAGCTTCTGAAGCCGCTCGCGCACGAGGGCTGGATTGAGCGAGCGCGAGAGGTCGGCGTACGTCTCGATGTCAGTGATCGAAGGGATGTGCACGATCAAAGGGTTGTTGGACGGCCGCCCCTTTGCCTCGTAGATCCGGCACACGGCTGCGCTGTTTCGCGCGTCAGCACCGAGGCCGTAAACGGTCTCTGTCGGAAACGCTACGAGCTCTCCTCTGCGCAAGGCATCGGCCGCTGCTGCAAGCTGCTCTTTTGTTACGGTGTCCGTCATAAAATTGAGCGTCGAACCGGGCGAGTTATACTGGTAAATCGCGGAGCAAAAAAAGGGGAGGGGGGTATTTATCGTTGCTGCGGAGGGTAAATGTGGCTTTTTTGCTGGGTGGAGCACATATTTTGACCCCCGGAGGAGTTTCTGGCAGGCATGGACTCTTCCTCCTTCTCATTCTCTTGCACCTGCACCGGATTCCTTCTCGTAATCGGGACATGGCTGTGGGCAACTCGCCTCATGATTATAGGAACCTGGATTAGAATTAAGAACTCAGTGCAAGTGCAAGAGAATGAGAAGGGGAAAGATCAGGATCAAGATGAGATATAAGGTCCCGAACTACAAAGTCTCTGAGACCTTGTAGATGGGAGCCGTTCCCGGTGCCGAGAGATAGGACAACTCCAAAAGGCAGCGGGCTGGTTGTTTCCTTACCGCGCAGCTCGCGGAGAAAACACGAGCGTGGCCTTAGCCCACCCTCGTGAGCCCGAGATGCCGGGAGCAATCTTGGCCACATTCGGCTGCACGTCTTGGGGACGTACCGTGCCGTCGAGCAGGAACTTAATCTCAGCCCTAGACGGGGAGAGCTTAAGCACTTCAATCGGCACACTGGTCTCTTTGGTCTTGTTGGCCCAGGTGGTGTTGCCGGTGACGATGAACTGTCCCTTGCCGAGCGGCTCGATCGAGGTGCTGGTGAAGGTTCCAGACTGGTCTTGAAAACGGGCTAGGGTGGTCTGCAGGAAGATCGCTTGAAGTATCTGCTCCGGGGGGAGCTGGGCCGAGGCTAGGTTGAGAGCGAGCGAGATCTTTGATTCCTCAAGCCCACGTGGGTCGAGCAGCAGCTCGCCGGAGAAATCCTTGAAGGAGCCGTTCATGGTGAGCGCGGGGCTCGGGGATGTCACGCCGAAGCTCACGGATGACGGGGGACGCGTCAGGTGCAGCGTGACGGGGGTAGCCGAGGCGGTGCTGCACGGGAGCTCCGCGCAGGCAGCCAGGGCAAGAAGCAGGGAAGAGAGCGTTGGGAGTATTCGCATCTGAAGCCGGGTTAGTTTTAGCGAGTATAAAGGCGTTAGCTACGCAGCGCCACGGATCAGGCTCTCGAGGATCTGATCCTCTTCGTGCGAGGGGCCAACAAGGGTGATGTGCCCAAGCTTCCGTCCTGGCCGGGGCTCCTTGCCGTACAGGTGGATCTTGGCGTTCTGGACCGCTGCGGCGCGCTCCAGGTCTGGCGGGGTGCCGATGATGTTGTACATGACCGCGGGGGCGCGGGAGACAACGCTGCCCAATTCCATCCCTGTAATCGCTCGGACGTGGTTCTCAAACTGGCTGGTAATAGAGCCGTCGATCGTGGCATGCCCTGAGTTGTGCACACGCGGCGCCATCTCGTTTGCAACGAGCTTTCCTCCGACCTCGAAGAGTTCGATAGCGAGGACGCCTACGTACTGAAGCTCGGTGAGCACCCGAGACGCAATCTCATGCGCCTGCCGCGAGAGCTCAGGAGTTACCCCGGGAGCTGGGATCTCAGAGCGGTGAAGGATCCCTGCTCGGTGGATGTTGAACGCTAGCGGGTAGGTCTTCGTTTGGCCGCTCCGCGAGCGCACCGCGATTACTGACAGCTCGCGCGTGAACGGCACGAACGCTTCAGCGATGAGTGGAGCGCCTGCGAGGTCCTTCCAAGCCTGTCGTGCTTCATCGAGCGATGTCACCCGTGCCTGGCCCTTGCCGTCATAGCCGAGCCGTCGCGTCTTCACGATGCACGGAAAACCAACCGCCGTGACGGCTTCAAGCAGCTCCGCCTCGGAAGATGCGGCCCGAAAGGCCGGCGTCTCGATGCCGAGCGACTGCAGGAACTCCTTCTCAACAACGCGGTCCTGAGAAACTTCGAGCGCGCGAGGTGGCGGGTAGACTGGAACTTCAGCGCTGATCGCCGCAGCCGGGGCGCACGGCACGTTCTCAAACTCGTACGTCACAACATCGCAGCGGGAGGCGAAAGCTGTTAGTGCCTTGAGGTCAGTGAAGCTGCCGACGGTTGTTTCGCCCAAGCCCTGCGTGCAGGCGCTCGCGGCGGTGTCGTAGAACGAGAAGGTGTGACCAAGCGGAGTGCCGGCGAGGGCTAGCATCCTGCCAAGCTGTCCCGAGCCGAGCACGCCGATCTTCATCTAGCCTCGCTTGGTTGCAGGGGCGGGAGTCGAGAGCACCTTCTCGGTCTGTTCCTTGCGGAAGGCCTTGAGCCGCTCTGCGATCTCGGGGTGCTTCCCTCCGAGAATGCTTGCGGCGAGCAGGGCTGCGTTCGTTGCTCCGGCCTTTCCTATCGCTACAGTCGCTACTGGGATCCCCGCTGGCATCTGGACGATAGAGAGCAGGGAGTCCATCCCATGCAGGCTCTTTGACTCGACTGGGACGCCGATCACTGGAAGGTGTGTGGCTGAGGCTGTCATGCCAGGCAGGTGCGCTGCGCCCCCGGCGCCGGCGATGATCACCTCGATGCCGCGCCCGGCGGCTTCGGTGGCGTAGCTCATGAGCAGCTCAGGGGTGCGGTGCGCCGAGACGATCTTGGTTTCGTACGGGATCCCCATGCTCTCAAGCGACTGTGCTGCGGCTTCCATAGTCTCCCAGTCCGACTGCGAGCCCATGATAACGCCAACGAGAGGAGTAACGGTGTGTGCCATGGCGGGAAGGGTACCGTTACATGCGGGAAGGGTCAAACTAGTGCTGCGCCCTGGACGTCTTTTTTCCTTGATTCTATTTAGGGCAGCACGAGGGCTGTTCGTTTTCGGCACCTTTCGCGCCGAGAACACTAGAAACCGGGGTTTTAGCGCATCGAGCGCTCGTTTTGCACCGACAACAGCGCAGTTGCGCCACTCCCAAACAGCCCGCTCGCTTCAACTATCTCGGTTAGCTGGTCTGCCACGAAGCGGTGCCCTAGCTCGTTCGGGTGGCAGCCGTCGGAGGTTACGTAGAAGCGGTCGTTACGGCGCAGGAATGCTGGATAGGAAGCCTGCATTGCTTTTAGGTACTCCGGGTACACTTCGCCGCGCTTTATCTTCGGGATGAGACGAATGAGCTGCCCCTGAGCATTAAATGAGAGCGCGTTGATGCGCTTGGCAGTGACGCGGGCCTCGCGCGCGTAGTTGCCGGGGGTGCAGAGCGTCAGGAAGAGGGTGTTCTTGCTGCCGAGCGAGCGCGCTTCATCCGCCATGTAGCGCAGGTTCTCGGCGTAATCCGGTGGCGCAACTGCCGGCTTCGTGGCCTGCACTGCGCCTCGCGCTGGGCTCGGGGCGAGCGAGCGCTCAAGAAGCCTGTACAGCGCGCTCTTCTTTAGAGCCGACTTCGCCCTGAGTGCCTGCTGGTTCTCCCTGAAGCGCGCAACCTGCTCAGTGTGGCTTGTTACTACCGGCTTCGCGTCGTTCGCACCGAAACCAAGGATTACGAAGTCAGGCTTGTACTGCGGAGCAAACGCGTCGAAGAGCAGCCTGCCATACGCTGAAGAGTCGCCGGGGATAGCGAAGTTCGCAACCTCAATGCGCACGCCGGGGTGGCGGGCTTGCAGCTCCTGCTGTAGCAGCGCTGGCCAGCTCTCCTCAGCATTCACCCCCCAGCCAAAAGAGCTTGAGTCGCCGAACACCAGGATTCGCGCCGTGCCAGGCTCCTTCTCCAGAGAGATCTCGGGACCACGGAATCCGATCGAGTTCGAACGAATGAGCCGCTTCTTGTCACGGTCCATGGGAATCAGGCTGAAGGTGTTGCGAACTTCCTTCGATGAGTTGGGCAGAAGGCGTACCCGGTATCCGTCCCCTTCGGTGAAGAGGGTAAGCCACTCCAGGTCCTCTTTCGTTACCTTGGGGCGCCTAGTAGCGTTTGCGTCCTGGAGCATCCAGGTAGGCATCTCTAGAGCCTGCGGACCGCTTGGCTGCGGCAGGAGAAGCTCTATGCCACGGGCGCCCAGCTCAAGCGCGAGAAGGAACACGCAGGGCACAACCACAGAGAGCAGAAACGCCTGTGCGAGGGAGAGCTTCTGCTTCTGTGGCGCGGTCATCGGGGCTCTGGTTGGTACGAAAGGATCTCTCGGCGGGGGAAAACTACGGACGCATCATATCAGATGCTTGATCGCGGGAGCAGCGCTCAAGTGCAGCAAGCAGCGAGGAGTAGTTCTCTTTTGAGAGCGGGCCCTTCACGATTGCGCCTGACCAGGAGTTGTCGAAGTTAGCGATGCAGGCCCTGTCGACGAGCTGCGGCCCTAAGAAAGAAGGCCCCGCATCGAGGTCGTTCGGCACCAGTGTAGAGAACTCTGCTCGGCGACGCGCGAGGTTGCCGAGCTCTGAGTTCGCGCATGCGGGGTCAGAGGCGGCGTTCTTAAAGCACTGGTCGCGGCGCGCATCGGTGTAGGTGAAGCACTGCTGCACTTCATCCACGCACGGGTGCTGTTGCTCAAGGGCGAAGCACTGCGGCGTCAGCGCCAGGAGGGCGGCGAAGGTTGCCAGGGACGATCTAGTAGCCATACGACAAGCTTCCTCAAAAATAGACAGCCAAGAATACCACCTTGGCGGATCCTTCGCCAAATTATGGGGGGTTGGGTATGAGGGGCAGTTGGGGCGCGAGAAGTGTACTCAGAAAACAGTGCAACTTGCTGAAATAACGAGCGTCACCCGATTTCATGGATGGGCCTGGGGCTGTTCCTCAGGCTCCTCAACTGTGCCTGTTCGCCGCGGTTACGGCCGCTTCGGGTGCTGCACAAGCTCGGTCAGGACCCCCAAGAACGAGGCGGGAGCTACGAAAGCGATCTCGGAATGTGCGGCCCCTGGACGCGGAACTGAGTCAATCAGCTCACACCCTTCGCCCTGCAGCCGCGCCAGCTCAGCCCGGATATCTTGAACTTCGTAGCAGATGTGGTGGATGCCCGGACCGCGCGAGGCGAGGAACTTGGCCAGCTTCGATTCGCTCGATGTTGGCGCCAGCAGCTCGACCTTGCTCTCGCCTGTGTCTATGAAAGCAAGTTCAACCCCCGAAGCTTCGATCGTTTCCCTGAGGCAAAGCTTGGCGCCGAGCTTCTTCTCGTAGAAAGAGATCGCCTGGTCGAGGTTCTCAACGGCGATTCCGATGTGATCGATTGTCCAGTGTTTAGCAGGGGTCATTGCCGTAGGCCTTAATTGAATGCGTACAGAGCCACCACTGACACCTGTAGGTCTTCAGCCTGCGTGTCGATCGAGGGGGCTGACATGGCGCTCACTCCCTCAGCCATAGCTCGACCGCGAAAAGCTGGCTGAGGAATCTCGGGCAGCGACGATCCCTGCTCTGACAGGTTTATGAGCTTGCCAAGTGAAACGCCTGCGCCAGAGGCGAGCTTCAGGGCCTTGCTGGCTGCATTACGGGTGGCGGTTTCCAGGCAAGCCTCGCGCGCCGTCTGCATAGCGCGGGGTGACACAAAAGTTGTCAGTCCGGATATCTCTTGTGTGCCGCTCTTGGATGCAGCGGCGATGATGTCGCCGAGCCTAGCTATGTCAGAGGTCTCAAAGCGGGTCGAGATCGAAGCGCGGTAACCGGTGCAGATGCGGCGGTTGTTGTTGTACTCACACTCCTCGTTCACGTTCATCGAGAGGGTCTGCTTCGAGAAATCTTTGAGGTTCAGGGCCGAGACATCAGACTTCACGCGTTCATGCCGGCTGATGGCGTCCTCAGTCGCCTTGCGCGCGTCTGCCTGGACGGTTGACGACGTGACGGTTACGGCGCCGCGATCTTGCGCCACCTTTGTAAGGCAGTCGCCGGTGACGGTGATGCCCTGCACGAGCGGACGCTCGTCGGCTAAAGCTGCTTGGACGAAGGTTGCTGCAAGGAGCAGGGCGGCGATTTGAGCTAAGTTTTTCATAGTACCGGTATACTGCGTTGAAAGTTGTTGGAGGGAAAGAAGAAATGGATCTTTCGCCAATCGAGTGGCCCGAAACCTCTGAGGGAGGGGGTGACCGGCGTCATGAGATTACTCAGCTTGGCGGTCGGGAAGACCGTCACCATTCCCATCGACGGCCGCGACCCAGCGACCGCCGGGGAGCCTAACAGCCGAGAGGTGGTGCATTCCGTTCCAGCGCCAGTGCTGACCGCCCGGACCGAGCAAGGGGTCTGGCTGGAGCGGGTGTTCACGGAACGTAGTTAAGGATATCTTGTCGACTTTCATCGCGCGTACCTTCTTTCCGTACCCCTCGCGGTTGTCCTGAACAAAACGCACTAAATCGCCTTCTAGCAGCAGAGGCACGCCGCCAGGTCTAGCACGAGAGCTGTCGTTTGCGTACATCGGGCTACTGGGATGCTCTGTCCATGGGCCGAGTGGGGAGGGGGCGTGAAAGAGCGCTGTGGTGTAGGGAGGAAGAGATGTGAAGAGCCACCACCTGCCCTGCGCCCTGATGATAGAGGAGTCAGCGTAATCGCCTCTGATTAACGTCCTCTCAAGGCGCCAGTCTGAGGGGAAGTTGTGGGCCTTGTAGAGCCGTACTTCGTGATTTGCGCGACTTTCTGGGATCATGTAGTGCTGCCCGTCGTGTTCGAACACGAACGGATACGAGAGGTGAAAGGGCTCGGCCAGCACCACGGCTCGGAATCGCCACCTCACCAAGTCTTCGCTCTCGGCGAGCGCTATCTCGCCTCGTTGCGAATCCTCGTTGAAGAGCTCGAAAAAGAGCAGCCACTTCTCGCCGTGCCTCACGAGGAAAGGGTCTGCAACAAATCTCGCCGGTATTCCGGGAATATCCCGCCAAGTGAGGCGCGGTGCGCTCAGACCGTCGGGGTCAAGAAGGAGCGGGGAAGTGCCCTCGAGGATTCCGATAGACCAGCTCTTCTGAGGGGCAACTGTGATAGGTGGCGGGCGAGTGCAGCCGCCTAAGAAGGCGGTGAAGATTATTGCAGAAAGCGACAGGAGATGGAGCATCGGCGGGATGGTAGCACAGCTCAGTGCGCTGGGCTTCGGGGGTAGTTCTTGAGGTGAGTGGGCACGGGACAGTGCAACTTCCCTCTCGCCAAAAGGGGGATGAAAAGATAGGGAGCTGCAGTTACCAGAGGAAAACCAACAGCTCCGAGGAAATTAAGCGAAGAACTCTCTCGACATGGAAGAGCCGTTCCAGGTCCCGTCTTCGTCACGGCTGAGTTCGAGGAAGAGAACTCCTCGCAAGCTCAAGACCTGCACGCCGAGGAAGTTTGGCAAAGCCATGCCAACAACACTGACATCGCTGTCGACGATCAGGCAAAATGACCCCTTCTCTCGAGGGAGCGAGATCTCCCATGCAAGCAGCTGATCACACGCGCCGCGCGCGGTGACTGAGATCGAGCCCGCGTTCGCCACTTCAATACGGAGTTCTCGTCGACATCCTTTCTCGCCAACGACTAAAGGAAGGTCAGTGACTACGATTGGATCACTTGAGAAGAAGAGCTCTCTCACTGAAAGGGAAGGGCGTTCGGTGTTGCTATCCAAGGGCAAAACTCCTTTCAAAAAAGCGCCGTCCGTGACGGCAAAAAACCAGAGGGTAAGACTACAGTCCCATATGAACCTCAGTTGGCGGTGTGAAAGAGCGTGGAAAGCTGCCAGGAGCCCATGTGTGGCCGCGGGCGGCTGAGTGGTTGTAGCGCGACTACGAATACAAGGCAAAAGCCGGGCAACTTGCCGATTTTAGGAGTTTTTGCGCTCTTGAAAGTGTGTGAAGCAGTTCAATCGGCGAGCCTCCTTCGCGGCTTTTGGTACGTTCTTTTTACAAATCTGGCAGCTCTCTGTGACAAACCGGTCTTCGGGAAGTGCGATACCTCTCAAGCGCTCGATGGTGAGCGTCCCCAGAGCTTATTCGGGGCTTTTACGATGTGAGGCTGTTATGACGACCGTAGCTACTGCAAACACTGAGTCAGTGACCCACAACGCGAGCGACGTATCGCTGCGCATTCTTGAGGCTCTCTGCCTCGACGACGAGTTCAAAGTGCTGCGTGAGACTCTCCGGCTGTACCGCGAAGAGCTGGCGAAAGAGCCTATTCAGTAACTAGAAACGGGCGAGCGTTATTTCCGGACCAATCATCGTCTCGGGAACTCTCCTCGCTTAATGGCGTGGACATCTTCCTTTGATAGCGCGCCCTTGAGGCGCTTCTGGTTTCCGCGGCTGTCGGTTAGCTGAAACCAGGGCCAAGGACCCATAGGCTCCAGAACCTTTTTAAATTCCACATGCTCATCCTTTAGGAGCTTCTCCGAGGCTATGCACGGCGCGCAGTAGTCCTCAATCGGAGCGGTGTGCATGGTCACCCAGAGCTGCTGTGGGGCAGTCTCGGAAACTTGTGCGGATGCTGGAGGACAATTGGTTGTCAGAGCGATTGCAACGGTGCACAGGAAGGCACAGATTGGCAGGCATCGAAGTGATTTCATCTTCATAGAGAGAGCTTTTACAATCTAGGTGTGGGCTCGTCAGTATACGGGTAGCGCCCCGGTTCCCGGTATCCGCGCTATCCATGGGTAATGACGAGTCTCTTGAATTTCGTGCTGCAACGCACCTGGTCTCAGGCGCTTACGAGCCAGCCGGACAGATACAGGAGGGGGTCTCAGAGGGTGCTTGAGAGGCTTTCGGATCCAGCACCCAGACAGCGTTCCCCAGGTCGACGTGATCGCAGGCCTCTCCGTCGCCTGCATCCGAGACTTCTATCGTGAGCTGCTTGCTTTGACGCAGAGCGAACGACACCTCTAGCGGGGGCTCGCCCGCGCTCATCACCGGACTTTCAAACAGCGTGCGCTGACGCTCATCGAAGAAAGCCACTGAAGCTGACGCTTGGCCGCAGTTTAGAGACTCATCGTCTATCCCGATGAGTGCACGAAGTCCGATGGCGCTGGGCGGGACGGCCAGATCAACTTTTGTTGGCGCCTGCAGCGCTACTCCACTTTTAAACTCAGTTCCCGCGATTCGCAGAGGGTTGTTGTCCAAGCTCATGTTCAGTTTCGGCTTGGCAATCGGGGCTTCTACGCGCAGCGGGCGATGGCTAGAGAGCGGCACAGTTGGGCTGCCTGGGAACTGCACCGGAACGGTAATCGGCAGGTCCGGGATCTGGGCAAGGGGAGCGAGCTGCTGGATTGCTGCCGATGGCCTCTTCGAAATCAGGTAGAACTCTCGATGTCCCTGATGTGCCAGGCGTGCCTCAGCCCCGTCCTTAACCAAGAAAGATGCAAGCTTAAGGAAGTTGGCCGGCGGCGACAGTATCAATGTCCCGCCGTTGGCCAGAAAGCCCTGGATATCCTCGAGCTCTGTCTTGCGTGATGACACAAAGGAGCGGCCCAGGAGAGTCGCTATGTAGTCGGGTGCCCAGCGTCGGTTGTCACCACTCTCTGCGTGCTGCGAGAGCAGCCTCAGTCGCACCAGAGATGACTGCTTTGTGGGAAGTTCGGCTACGAAAAGCACCGAGCCCGGGACTTGTTCAGATAGAGCGATAAAATCGTCCGCAGGTGCCGCCGTATCTGGGTAAGATGGATAGAGGAAGTCAGCTCGTGGGAGCACAGCAAACCAGAGGACTGCCACCGCAGTCGCGCCCGCTACAATCGCCGTTGGCACGTAGCGGCGAAGCGCCTGGAAGACCGCATCGAGGCCGACAGCAGCAGAGAGCGCGAGCGGCACGATGAGGAAGTAAGCGCGGTGGGTGTCGATTCGGTTTGTGAGCAGCAAGGCTGCACAGGTGGCGAGTGGCCAGGCTACCAGCACAGCGCGAAGCCAGAGATCTTTTCGGCGCATCAGCACCAAGAATCCGATCAAGGCAAAGGGTGCTAGAACCCTAGGCAGCACCGGCCAAAACGGGGGGTCCGCTTGAATTCGGATCGGGCCGTCCGCCGTGGCTTTCGCCTGGGAGAATGGCAAGACGATGCTAGATAGCTGGCCTGCGGTCACCTGTCGCACTAGCTCAATCGCCACTCCTACTTTCTCGCCTGGTGTGAGCTGGCTCGCGGGGCCATTTGAGAGGCTGTGGAGGCCGGAGATAGCTGGAGGAAACCAGCCGGTCTGCGTCATCCCGAATAGCTGTTCGCCGCGGCCGGAAAAAAAGACCCGCAGACGATCATGCGAGCCCTGAAACGCGAGAACTCCGATCACGAGAGCCGAAAAGAGGGACGCAGAGACCCAACGCTTCTGCCGGGAGGTGCCACCTGCTGCAAGCATAGCGACGGGCGTGAAGAGCGCTAAGAGTGCCACCGGGATGCGTGCTGGCGAGTAGCCCACGGTGGCAAGAAAGAGGGCGCCAGGAGCGAGAAGAGCCAGGGAACAGCGCGGGGTTGCCTTGAGCTGATAGCAAAGCACGAAGGCTGCCGTTAAGGCGCACAGGGTGCCAGCGACCGAGCTTGCATAGCGAGCGTACAGCAGGCTCGGCTCGCACAAGCAAAGTATCGTCACTGCAGCCACCCCAACGATTCCGCCGAAGGTCCTGCCTGCGAAGCGAGCCAGAATCGCCCCTGCAAGCACGAAGTAGGCGAGCGATATCGCTCGAAGCAGGGCGACCGAGGGCGAGCAAAACGTGAGAAGCAGGAGAGCAGGCACGCCAAAGAGCAGGGAATTATCACCGGCGCTAATGGGAGCGTGAGTCCAGAGCGTTTTCGATGCGGCTAGTGCGAGTGTTGAGCGCCCTGAGTTTATCTCTTCTGAGAGGCCGGTAATTGTTGTCGCCTCCCACGTGAGCGGCTCCGGAGCGAATGAGCCGAGCCGGTACAAGAGGGCAAGAGCTGTCAGCCCCAATGGGATCAGGCAGACAGAGTTGGGAAGCGTAGCTGAAATTGATCGGCTAAGAGCGGCGGCACCGATTCCACGCCATGCAACAGCACCTGCACCTATCATGAGCGGCAGCCCCCACAATGCTGGGACCATCGTCGCGACAGAGCCGAGCGCAGCGGCGCAAGGGATAAGAGCGTCTGAGAGCTGTTTCCGTCGGTAGGCCTGAAACGCCGTTGCAGCGCTCATTCCGAGGAGCAACAGAAAGACCACACCCTGGTCAGGCGGAACGTTCGGCAAGAACAGTAATCTCATGGGATACCCGACAAACCTAGCGCGCAGCGGGCGTTGCCGCAATTGCGACTTCTTGGTCCGGCACGAGATGGAGGAGCCTGCTGCTACTGCGCTTGTGAGAGCGGGTCGAGCCTGTTTATCTGTGCGCGGATTTGAAGACGCTGCAGCGCGAGCGCCTCAATTTGCCTAACTCGCTCGCGAGTAATGCCTAGATCCTGGCCGATCTCCACCAAGGTTTGAGGCGGGATTCCGTTGAGCCCAAAGCGTCTCTCTATGATGCTCCGTTCGCGTGGATTGAGGAAGCGCAGCATATCGAGCGCTGCGAGCCGACGCTCTTCCCGCTCCGCCGCTTCTGAGGGGCTGCTGGTGGATCGATCCGCCAGCATGTCGAGCGGCTGGATGCCGCCATCGTTTCGGCCTGAGCCGTGTAGGCTTGAGGCAGGGCGGGTATGGGGCAGCAGCACTCGCACGTCTTTCTTTGACAGCTTCGTTTTTTTTGCGAGCTCCTCGATCGAGAGTGCTCGGAGCTCCCCGTGGATTTCGCGCATCATCATCGCGAGTGGCTGCTCGTTGTATACCGGCACCTTAACGATTCGCGATACGTCACCGTACGCACGGCCCGAGGCCTGCCGTATCCACCAACTCGCGTATGTAGCGAACTGCCACGGGCTGTGTTGATCGTAGCGATCCACCGAGCGAAGCAGCCCAATGTGCCCCTCCTGAATCAGGTCTTCTTGGTAGCGGCTCAGCCTCGACGAGCGGGAGATGAGAGCTAGCACCAGCCTCTTGTTTGAGGTTGCGACGTAGTTTCGGAGCTCCAGGTATGGAGCCATGGCGCGTTCGATCTCGAGGAGCTTGGCGCGAGCCTCAAGCGCACTGCCGCCGAGCTGTCTCTTGAGCTCCGCGTACTCCGGCCACTGCGGAGCTCGTGCCGCTGATTTGAGGCTGCCGTGCTCACAGATGAGCCTTGCCTCTAGCGACTCAAGTTGTGCTCCGAGGCTTTTTGCCCGGTTGAACTGTTCAACAATCGAATCGGGGGGCGGCGGGGCTGCTAGAAGGAGGCTTGAAACTTCTGCTCGCTTCGATGGAGCCAGCCGCAACGGCTCTCGCCCGTCGAGGACCTTCGTAACGGCTCGCGCTGCGCGCTTCGCCAGCTTCTTCGTGGCCTCCTCGTCGGGAGAGCCGATTTTGCCCCAGAAGATGACGGAAGTCGCTTGGATCTCTCCAGCAACAACCCTCTTCAGATCGCGAAGGTGTTCGGCCTGCACGAATGGAAGCTCAAAGGTTTTCTGCCAAAAGAGCGCACGATGGCGTTGCATCTCGCTCACGAGGTCAAAAACCTGCTTCCGGCTGAGCAAAGGAATGTCGTCCCTGAGGGAGTGCGTGCCGTGCAGCAGGGTCTTTGTGCGCTCGACCAGGTCGGAGAGGTATCCATCCGCTTCGCGTACCCGACTTCGTAGCTCTTTAACTGCGTTCCTCGCCGCTTCGGAGGGGATATTTTTGGGAATTCGAGCTGCTGACTCAGTTGCGCGCTTCGCCTGCTCTGCGGCAGCCTCGATGGCGGAGCTCATTTGGTTGAGCAGCTGTGTAGAGCGACACACTACGAGCTCCGCCAGAGTGGGGAGCTTCTTCATGGTGCTGAGCACTTTGCTCAGTTCAACTTCTGTTGCGCTTAAAGCCAGAGCGAGTTTCGACTGCCTCTTTGGGGCACGAAGAGCCGAGAGATCCTGAGACTTGGGCTTCGGTCTTGTAACCGGTGCATGGGCCCTAGGAGTGGGCTGATGATTTGGCTGCCGACGGGGCATTAGTCCTCAAGTAGTCAAAAGGCGCCGCAGGGTATCAACTGAATTAGGTAAAGGGAACGGTCCGGGTCAGACCGCGGCCCCGTTCGGGAGGGGAAAAATTTCGCACGATTCTCTTGGCTAGAAGAGATGCCCCGATAGAATTAAAGAAGGACGAAGGGTTTTGGCTCAAGTTCCAGACGGGCTCTCTCCCGTTTTCGAGGCTGTGGTAGCCCCGATAACTGCCGGGAATTGATGCGTAGAAAGGGATTTTCAGTTGAAGGGTTTTTGATTTTGCGGCTGATGATACAGCTCGCAATCGCCACCTCCTGCTGTGCGCCCTTGACCCTAAGCGCCACCCCAGAAACCTTCATTGAGCCCCATGTTTCGCTTCGTGGTGGCCCCGCAGGAGGGCGATTCGGAGATTCCCTCGCCTGCAGCCAGGTGTCGGTAACGGGCGGAAATAGATCCATCATCGCAGTCGGTGCCCCGGAGGAGGCTAGCGGGGCAGGGGCTGTGTACCTGCACGATCCTGCCAACCCAGATGTGGCGCTTCAGCGTCTCGTATCCCCTGCCGCTGGGGCGGGGCTTCACTTTGGTGCAGCGGTTGCCTTCATTAACGACATAAATGGAGACGGAGCAGATGACCTAGTTGTGGGTGAGCCGGCGGGGAGCGCGGGCTCGATCCACGTGTACGGCAGCAACCTTACCGGAAGCACGCCGAGCTACACGTTCTGCGCCTCATCTGCGCACGAGACATCGCTAGGCAGTCAACTGCTTGGGCTGCGTGGCCAAATTGGGGGCAGCGAGACGCTGATCGCCTCGGCCCCGGCATCGGGCAGCACGTATTCCTTCGACCTCTCTGGCGCTTGCTCGGGAGCACTTGGCGTAACCCTGAGCTTTACGAGGCTCAGTCAGGGAGGAGAGCTTGGAGCATCGCTAGCTGAAGCACCGTCCACGTTCGTGCCGCCTGTTGGAACGCCCGGTGCTAGCAGCCCTGCATCGCAGGTCTTGGTTGGGCAGCCGAATCTCTCTTCTACGGCTGGAAAAGTGCTCGTGCTCAATGGTAGTGGCGCCACCTCTGAGCTTCGGTACGGGGAGCAGGGCTTCGGCGCGAGTCTTGCCGCATCTCATCGCTCGACAGTGGCTGCAATCGGAAGCCCAGGAAGAGATGGCGGAAAGGGCGGAGTCGACTTAATCGACGATACAGGAGCGCTTCTCTGCTCCGTGGTCCCGGACTCTGGGTCGGACAGCAGAGGGTTTGGAGCGAGCCTAGCTCACTTGGAGGGATCGTTCGCAGGCCTTCTAGGGGCAGCGAACTTTGCGACGAATCGGCCCGAGCCGACGACAGGCGGCTCGCTGGCCTTGTTCGGCTGGTCTGTCGGCGCTCCGAGTTGCACGGCAGGAGTTCAGGTCAACAACTGTGAGGATGACGCGCAGCAGGAGCAGGGGAGGGTTATCGTTGGTGGAGCCGACTGCATCGTTCGGCGCAACGGTTCGGGGCATGCTGCCTTCGCATTTAGCTCTCCCGGCTGGCGACAGGACCGCGGTCGGGTGGATATTGTCGTCGATGGCAGTCAGAGGAGCGCGCCGATTACCTGTTCGGGGTCCGGTCCCGCTGAGCCAGGAGAGCAATCGACTCCGGTTGAGCCAGGCGACGACGACCTGCCAGCGGCCGAAGTTGATGTCTCTGGCAAGATAGTCCAGGTTCAATTGCCGCTTCTGCAGCCATCGCTAACCGGAGAAAATTACGACAGAGCCCTTCGCAAGCTGCAACGGAAGGAAGGGCTATCGAAGGGGGAAGCGAGGAAAGCGTTGCGACGGCTTGAGGTCATTTACGTCGTGTCGATTGTTCAAGCTGGCAGAGCAGGCGCGGCCTCAGTCATTGCGTCAAGAACGCTTGGGCGCCCCTCCTGGCAGCACCGCATAAAGAAGAATCGTCTGAGTGTGCGCAACCTCAAGCCAGGCTCCTACTCATTGACCTGGCGCGCCGTCATAGCCACGAAGCGGCCACCGGTGGAGATCGGCACTGCAGTGTCCAGATTCATGACGAAATTTACGATACCGGTCCGAAACTAGGGAAGTGTGGGGAGGAATCGGATTTCTCCTCTGTAACGCCCGATGGCATCGAGACGGCAACCCGTCTACACTCAGGGCTGGAGTTCCTCTCGCATGTTTCATTTCTCGCCTTTTCGCCTCCCCGGACGACAGCGTCGTGAGCTGCTCGCAGCCACGTCCTATGGCGATATTCCGCTGCATCCAGCGGTTGAGCGACAGCTTGCGAAGATCCGCTCAATGCAGGTTGATAAGTCGCCGAAGCTGCGTTCAGTGTGGAGCCTCTTCTTCTGGGTTTTTGGCGGGGTTCGGGACCTTATTCGAGAAGTTGCGCTTTGGAGCGGACTCGGAGCGCTCGTTGTTCTTGGGGCGGTCTTCATCGCGCGAGAGCTCTTCCAGCCCGAACGGCCGGTGCTCAGCAGCATGCTGCTTGCAGTCCTGTTTCTCGGGCTCAAGCTGCTACAGGCAGTGATTGACTTCAAGAACGTATGTCGCCGCCTTCAGGTGCATCGTGGCGTGCAGGCCGCGCTCTTCCTGCTGGTCAATCAGAAGCTTGCTGACATTGCTCCCGCGGGGCGAGAGCGTTTCTCGAAGGGACAGCTCAAGACGCTCGTTGGCTCGGATGTAGAGTCGATTGAAGATTTTCTTAGCGCTGCTCTGCAGCAGTTTGTGCCCTTGATGATCTCCTGTGCCGTGCTTCTGCCGGCGTTGTGGCTCGTTTCTGGCAGCGCAGGGCTGGTGGCGATGGGGACTGCGCTGCTGGTTCTGCCACTGGCGCTCCTCGGAGCCTGGTCTGTCGAGATCTTTCAGAAGAGAGCGCAGGCCGAGCAAGACAAGCTTGCCACCGCAATCGGGGAGTGGGTCAAGAATATCCGCTTAGTACGGTACCTGGGGTGGAGCAGCGCGGTAGAGGGCGAAGTCAACCATCAGCTGGGACGCTACATTTTCATTTCAGCGATTCGGCACGCTGCAGTCATAACCGTTTGGGCGCTCAGCTACTCCTGGTCAATGCTCCCTCTGCTTGCGCTATTCCTCTTTGCGGCGAGCCAGGGCGACTCGGTATCGTTGATGGAGGTGTTCTCATCCTTCTGGCTTCTTGACCACATCGTCAACCAGCTCCAGTGGGTGCCGTACTCGCTATCCATGTACGGGTCGGCTGCTGCCGGTGCCCAACGTCTTATTGACCTGCTCAACCAGCCTAACCTCTCCGATACTCTCCAGGCCGCGCCGGAAGGCATCGAGCCTCCGCTTGGTGATCCGCAGGCAGTTGTGTTCCGAGGCGTGACTGTTCGGCACGACGATAAGACAGCTCTCAACAGCCTCAATTTGGAGCTCTCGTTTGATCAACGAACAGCGATCGTGGGTGCAGTAGGAAGCGGAAAGACTACGCTGCTTGAGGTCCTGCTGGGTGAGCTGCCAGTCTCTGAGGGTTCAGTCGACGTGCGTTTCTCCTGTGGCCGGACGGCGCCTCTATGGCGGGCAGACGCATTTTCCCGGCTGCGCTCGGCAGTTTCCTACTCTCCACAGCAGCCCTTTCTCTCGAACGCCTCGATGCGTCTCAACATCGACCTCTCTGGCGAGTCGTCTCTGGAGGATGTGCAGATGGCAGTGATGGCTTCGCAGCTAACCCAGGATCTGGCGCTCTTTCCGCGCGGCCTTGAAGAAGAGGTCGGGGAGTCGGGCATAAACCTCTCGGGTGGGCAGAAGCAGCGGGTCAGCCTTGGGCGCGTGTTCATCTCCCGGAGGCCAATTCTTGTGCTCGACGATCCCCTGAGCGCGGTAGACGCAGCCACTGAGAAGGCTCTCATGAGCTCAATTCTGCAAGCGGCGAAGGGGCTGGTGATCGTTTCTCATCGGCTGGCTGAGCTTGAGCGGTGTGACCGGGTTATCGTGCTGCGTGATGGTGCAGTTGCAGAGGATGGTGATCCCAAATTGCTGGCGTGCGCCGCAGACTCAGAATTCTCCCGGCTCCTTCTCGCCTTGGAGGAGCATGGAAGCTGACCAGTTTACAACCGAAGAGCGTACGGGTGATGTGCAAGGGAGCTTGCGCCTGCTTGGGCGATACCTGCGTGAAGTGCCATACGTCCGTGCACTCCTCATTCCGAATGTTTTCTTCGCGCTTGTGCCCGCATCACTCTACCAGCTCTTTATGTGGGCAAGCGGAAAGCTCGCAGAGTGCGGCTCGCTCTCTTCGTGTGCGCCCGTAGAGCTCATTTGGGGAATCAGGCTTGAGCCGGCGATTTCGCTTCTGGCGCTGCTTGCAGTAGTCGTCATTGTCGGCAGATTCACCGAGTGGTGCGTCATGGAGTGTGGCGGGCAGCTCGCGAGCCGCCGCCTCTTGGGGAAGATGGTGCACGGAGTAGCGAGGGTCCGCACCACCTTCTTCGACGAGTACCCGAGCGGAAAGATCATCAACCGCCTGGTGAAAGACGCCGATCAGCTCCGAGCGATGGCGCCCATTCGGATCGGAGACTCAACGGCTTCAGTCGTTGAGCTGACGGTCACCGCAGCCGTCATGGGCATTGCAAGCCCTTGGGCGGCTGCTGTCGCTCTCCCGATGCTGCTTTTCTTCTTCTACGTGCAGCGAAATGTGGCTCCCATGCTGCAGCGCACTCTCATGCTGCGCTCCGCCCGCTTCGGAGAGGTGATACACCGAGAGACGGATGTGATCGAGGGTGTTCGGACATTTGTGCTGTACGGGCAGCTCTCGGCGCTGATGGGAAGGCTCAGCGGCACTCTGTACCGCTTCATGCAGATGCACTTCCTGCGTGGAACAATCGAGGCATGGGGAAGATTCCTCTCGGACGTTGGGATCGCGTTGTACGGGACAGGAGTGCTGGTGGTGGTATGCCTCGGGCTTCACTACGGGACGCTGTCTCCTGTTATGGGCGTAGTCGTTGTCAGCGCTTCGTTTAGGCTCGGCTCGGTGTTTTCTTGGCTCACTTGGTCGTTTGGGCTCATGTTTGAGACCGCCGGGCATGCCCAACGCGTGTTTGACTATGTTGATCTGCCGCTTGAGGAGTCAGAGGAGGGGCTGGTGCCGGCTCTGCGGCAAGATGCTCCGCAGGTGCCTGAAGGCGACTTGCGCATTGAAGCTTACTCAATGAGCTACCGGCCCCAGACGCCGGTAATCTTCGAGCGTCTCTCGCTCTCAATTGCGCGCTCGACCAAGGTTGGCCTCATTGGCCGGACGGGAGCGGGGAAGTCAAGCATCGTTCAGGCGCTGTTCCGCATGGTGTACGTGCGAGGGGGTGACATTAAAGTGGGCAAGGAATCTATCCTTGCTATGCCGATAGAGCAGGCGCGGGCGCTGTTTGCCGTCCTGCCCCAGGACCCATACCTATTTGAGGGAACTGTCCGCTCCAATGTGGACCGCCTTGGAGAGTTTTCAGACGAGCAAGTTGAGGCAGCCCTTTCGGCTGTGCAGCTCCCAATCGCCGTTTCGACCAAGCTGCTTGAGGGGGGCAGCAACCTCAGTCTCGGGCAGCGACAGCTTGTTTGCCTTGCGAGAGTGCTTCTGTCGAAGCGCCCATTCGTCATAATGGATGAGCCGACGAGCGGTGTTGACGCAATTACGGATGCTATCATTCAAGGAGTGCTGCGAGATGCGCTCCGGGACCGGACGATTATCACCATCGCCCACAGGCTTGAGACCCTCGCCCGTATGGATCGAATTATAGAGCTTGAGCACGGGGTGATTGTCCGGGACGGAACTCCGAGCGAGATCATGAGGGTCATTACTCCCGAGGAATTGGCCTAAGCACAGGAGTGACTGTTAGCGGCTGCCTATCGGGACTGGAATGCCGTCGCCACGTTCGAAGGCTTCGGCGATGCGCTCCTGATCCAGAAACTGGGCATCATGGCCGATTGTATTGATGAGCTGGACGAGCTCATCAGGAGTTGGCTCGGGCAGCACGAATCGCTCATCTGGCTCTATCGGCCTATGCACCTCAAGAAAGAGTATGCTATCTCGCCAGCCTACTTTGATCGGCTTGTCGATAATCCGTACGCTCGTGCCCACGGGGATGATGTCGTACAGCTCTTCGATATCTTCTGGGTAGAGGCGGATGCAGCCGTGGCTGACGCGCATCCCGATGCCGTACGAGCGGCTCTCGTCGGTGCCGTGAATGAGGTAGCTCTTGAAGCCAAGCCGAAGGGCGTGGCGTCCGAGCGGGTTATCTTCAGCGCCGCCGGGGATGAAAGACGGTAGTGGGTCGCCTTCTTCGATATGCTCAGCGCGGATATTTGGAGTCGGTACCCATGCGGGATCGATCACTTTTCCGATAATGCGCGTGGTGCCAAGAGGGGTGCGCCAGTCCACATTTCCCACACTAACAGGGTAGGTGAGAACAACGCCGGCGCGTGGCAAGAAGTAGTAGAGCCGCAGTTCGGCCAAGTTTAGCACCACCCCTGTGCGCGGCTCCGGCGGCAGCACGTACCGAGCTGGTATTCGAACGGGAGCGCCGACAGGCGGAACCCAGCGATTCAAGCCAGGGTTCGCCGCGAGTATCTGGTCGTGGCCGATGTCGAAGGTACGTGCGATATCGAGCAGCGACTCGCCGCGTCGGACGGGCGTTGCGCCAACGGCTCCGACGACGTCTTCGCCCTCCGGCGGCAGCGGTAGCTGCTCCGAGCTGGCGACTCCCGAAAGAGTCGCCAGCCAAGCGCATGCCGCAAGTATTACGCGTCGCCCAAAGCGGCTTGCGCCTACTTGCGCATCGTGTGACGGAAGCCGCGGTTGAGGGCTTCCTCGGTGCTCAGTGAGCGGGCATCCGCTTCGCGAGCCTTGGCCATAGCTTGCTCTGAAAGGCGCTGCGCATCGCGTGCTTCGGCCTGCACCTTCGCCAGCTCGGAATTTGAGGCGCAGCCAGCCGAAAAAATCGCGGCGAGGGTAGCGCACGAGAGGAAAAGGGGGCGATCAATTCTCATAGTTTCTCCTGTACCTAACGGGTGAAGCCGGCATCTTGCCAGGGAATACGCTCCCCACGTGTAAGGCTGCTCACGTCGGGCACAGCCCCCAATCTCGTGTGGTATTTCCCCCGAAGATCGGACAGTATGAGCCCCATCACGGAGGCCTTCCATGCAGCACCTGCTTAACTGGGAACACTGGAGCAATGACGATCTTCGGGCGCTGCTCGATTTCGCTGCCTATATGAAAGGCCACAGGACCTACTACAACGGCGCTATGCTCGGGCGCAGCATCGCTATGATCTTCCAGAAGACATCGACGCGCACGCGCGTGTCGTTCGAAGCAGCGATGACAGAGATGGGCGGGCACGCTATCTACATCGACTGGGCAACATCGAATTTCGAGCTGACAGACATTGCTTTTGAGAGCAAGTACCTCTCGCGCAACGTCTCGCTGATCGTTGCCCGGATGAAGAAGCACGAGGACCTAGCCCGTATCGCAGAGGGGTCAGAAGTCCCCGTCGTGAATGGTTGCTGCAACCTCTTCCACCCGTGCCAGAGCCTTGCGGATATGCTCACCATCCGCATGGATGCCGGCAAGATTGATGGGCTCACCCTTTGCTACGTCGGAGTACACAACAACGTCGTCAATTCGCTGATTGAGACAACTGCGGCGCTCGGTGTGAACCTCGTGTTGGTGACCCCGCTCGCTAACCAGGGAGCTGTGATGGAGTCTGTAACCAGCCGACCACGCTCCGGCGGCACTCTAACCTGGGAGAAGGACGTTCGGCACGCGGCTAAGCACGCGGACTACATCTACACAGATACCTGGGTTGATATGGAGTTCTTCAACGACCCAGCGTTCGCCGGACAGAAGGCCGAGCGCATCGATCTCATGCTGCCGTACCAGCTCAATCACAAGCTGCTTGAGGGCTCAAAAGCGAAGGTGATGCACGACATGCCGATCCACGCTGGGTACGAGATCTCGCGTGAGCTCGTAAATGACCCGCGCTCGATTATCTTTCAGCAGGCAGAGAACCGCCTCGATGCACAGAAAGCTATTATCGTGAAGCTGCTTGAAGGCGCGGCGTAGAGATTCCTCTTTCTCAAGCAAAAGAGCTCAAGCCGCGAACGGAAGGGAAACCTTAGAAAAGGTGCCTCTCCAACGCTGCGGCTTGAGGCACTTGCGAGAACGCTAGAACCGCGGATCAACGGTCGCCAGCTGCCAGTTTGGCCGCTCTTTCCGGAACATATCTACATCTGCCTGTTCAAGGCGGTAGAGAAGGGTTCCCCCACGTCCACCGAGGATATCCTCGACATGGCCATTGAGAGGGACCGGAAAGAATTCGACAGGAAACTGCTTCGTAAGCTCCACTACCGAGCCCTCGAAGATCACCGGGCGCTCACCTGAGGCTGTCAGCACTGCTGAGAGCCGATACAACGTCTGCATAAAACCTTCCTCTGCCCGTTCGGGCGGCTTGAGAAGCGCGTAGAGTAGGACAAGATTCGAAAAGTAATCAATTCCTGGCTCGCCGGTATCTGTAGCAAGCTGTCTGGAATAGCCCCCTGTGGGGCTTCAGAATGAATTGTGAGACGGATTTAGCGCACTGCTGTGGCGCACGCTCGGGCGGCATGCTCGATTGCCGCGAAGTCGCCGGACTCGACTGCTGCAGCTGGAATCAGGCTTCCGCCCAGCCCGACCGCTACCGCTCCTGCATCGAGATACTGCCGGGCGTTCTGGGCCGATACTCCTCCGGTTGGAATGATCTTGAGAAAGGGCAGGGGCGCAAGCACATCCTTGACGTATCGAGGTCCGCCCACTGAAGCGGGGAAGAGCTTTACGAAATCAGCTCCCAGCTCGTGCGCCTCAAGCAGCTCCGAAGGGGTGAGCGCTCCACAGGCGACCGGAATCGAGTGGCGCTTGCAGCACGCGATTACGTCTGGGCGAAGTGCGGGAGTAACTACAAACTGTGCCCCAGCCGCGATAGCGTCTTCAGTGTCTTTGGCTGACAGGGCGGTTCCGATGCCAACATGGACAGCGCTGCCAAGCTCGCTCCGTACCCGAGCCACGGCATCAATGGCACCTCGACCTGTAAGGGTGAACTCGAGCACTGGCACACCGCCCCGCTGCAGCGCACGTGCAACGTCGACAGCCCGTTCGTAGCTGTCGAGGCGCACGACCGCTACGATCTTGCTGGTGAGTATCGCGGTGTTGGTGTCCATAGAGCTTCCGTATCTTACCGTGAAATGTCCGTTGGGCGCTGCGCAAGCACGGCATTGAGCTCCCTGCGTGAGGAGAGAACCCGGTCGCCGTGCTGCGAGAGAGCGATCGAGGCGAGCGCGACCCCTCGTGCGAGGCCCGCTTCGGCATCGCCGTCGAGCAGACCATCGAGGGCGCCAGCGGCGAACGCATCTCCACTTCCGACGCGGTCGATAATCGTGGCGGGCACCGCCGGAAGAGATGAAATCTTTCCTGCGTGCATCATCCACGCCCCAGAATCGCCGCAGGTAAGGTAGATCGTTTTGGCTCGAGAGATCTCCGCTAGGCTTGCGAGTTGCTGGGCTGGTTCTCCGTGGCAGCTAAAGAGCAGCTCAGCGTCAGAGCGCTTGCAGAAGAGAACGTCCGCTTGGCGCATGAGAGGTCGGAGGGCATCGGCGGCTGCTGTCTGGTCCCAGAGCTTTGAGCGGAAGTTTACGTCGAAGCTAACGGTGACTCCAAGCTCCTTCGCCCGGCGGATGCTCTCTTGCGTAACCGTTAGGCAGGAATGGCTAAGCGCCGGAGTTATCCCAGTCATGTGAAGTATCTTGGTATTGAGAAGGGTATCCCAATCGACGTGGTCAATAGTCATTCGCGCAGCGGCTGAGTCGGCACGGTCGTACATGACGTGTATCGAGCGGGGAGCGGATGCATACTCAATAAAGTAGAGTCCCATGCGCTCATTTGGCGCTCGACAGACGCCGCTTACATCGACGCCGTCGGCCCTGAGGGTTCGAAGCACTATCTCCCCGAGGTGCTGCTCCGGGAGCCGCCCCAGCCAGGCCACACGGCGACCGAGGCGAGAGAGAGCCAGCGTGACGTTTCCCTCTGCGCCGCCAATCTCTAGGTCAAGCGAGGAGCTGTCATCGAGACGCGCCCCGGTTGGCACGCTGAGCCGCAGCATGATTTCGCCTAAGCTCGTCAGGTCAAAGCGGGTCGATGTTTTTTTCAACGCTGCCATGGCGGGAGAGTACACCACCATCTTCGCCGGCACTACCCCAGCAGGAGGCAGAAGCTCTGTGCCAGAGCTGCCCCGCAGTGTAGACTCGCGCTGGGGGTCCCAGGTATGCGGATACAGGTATCTTTGCTTGCGTTAATTGCGCTCACTGCAACAGCAGCGGCGGCCCAGCCCACCGTAATGATAGCTGGTCTCTTCGACCTCTCTGGTGGTGGCGCGATTTGGGGCAAGTCCGAACGAAACGCCTTTGAGTTGGCGGTGACTGACTTCAGGTCTCGGCACCCTGGGGTGCAGGTGCGCGCGGTTTTGGAGGACTCTCAGTACTCGAGCAAGCAGACCGCTTCTGCGCTCCAGAAGCTAATCTCGATCGACAAGGCGAGGTACGTCGTCGGCACCACGTGGGAGACGACAGCCGTGATGATGCCGATCTGCGAGTCCCGCAAGGTAGTCTGCATCTCGCCGTCGTACCACGGGCGTGAGTATTACTCACGCCCGTGGCGGTACAACTTCACGGCCTGGTTTGAGGATAAAGGGTACATGAGCGCGCTCGTCAGTCAGATGAACGCCCGGGGGTACCGTCGGGTGGCAGTATTTTCGGCAATATCGAGCTACTATGACCAGCTTGTCGAGAGCTACCTCGATCTCGCTCGGGAGAAACCGCTCGTGATTGAGCGCGTGGTGCTGGAGGATCGTGACTTCCGCAGCACGATCACGAAAACTCCCGAGAAGCTCGACGCGATAGTGATGCTGCTAGATAATGCCGGGCAGATTCAGGCCTTCCTGAAGCAGTGGTCCGAGCTTCGCAAGGACAGGCCTGATATCTATACTGACGACCTGATCGTTTACCTCGACCCGCCCGAAGACGTAGGCCGGTACGGGTTTACCTTCTACTACTCGGCGCCGGTGTTTGACGCGGAACAGCTCTCGGAGTTCTCCCGGCGTTACTCAAAGGCTTTCGGTGCTTCACCAGAAGGGGCGAGTGCGGCGGTCGCCTACGATGAAACGATGATCGTGCTTGAGTGCGCGCTTGCGGATCCGGCTGTGGAGGCTGTGCGAGAGTGTGTTGCGAACACGAAAGGGTACCACGGCTACTCTGGCACGTTCTCCTTCGACGGCCGCCAGACAGTCACTGACCGGCAGATTGTGGCGAAGAAGTTGGGGTAGGTCAGGCGGAGAGTTAAGCGCCTTGCCCGAAGTAGATCTCTTTTAGCCGCTCATCAGCACGTACGCGCTCCGGGATATCGTCGAGCACAACCTGCCCCTCATTGAGAACGACGATCCGGCCACAGAAGCGCTCGATGAAGGTGATGTCGTGCTCGATGATGAGCACGGTTTTCTTGAGCGCTTGAAGCCGCCGAATAATTTCTGTCACGTCGTCCTTCATGCGGGGTGAAACGCCAGCCGTGGGCTCGTCCAGCAGGAAGACCTCGGCTCCTGCTGCAACTGTGCGCATAATTTCCAACAACCGCATCTGTCCACCCGACAGCGAGCTGGCCTTGTTGAGGGCCTTTGCCTCAAGGTGGATCTCGCGCAGCCGCGCCATAGCCTCTTCCTTGCGACGGCGCGCAGCGCTTGACCACGGGGATACCGAAAGCTGCTCGCCAGGGCGCGACTCTAGGGCGAGCAGCATGTTTTCAAGCAGTGTCATCTGGCGAAAGATGCCGAAATTCTGGAACACTCGGCCAAGCCCCTTGCGCGCGCGCTCGTGCGGCGGAAGAGACTGGATCTCCTGGTCTTTGAGCGAAATAGTGCCAGACCGCTGCTCAGCAAACCCAGAGATGCAGTTGAAGAGGGTGGTCTTCCCGCTGCCGTTTGGACCGATGATGCCCACAGTCTCGCCGGCTGCCGCCGAGAGCGAGAGGCCCTTGAGCACAGTTGTTTCTTGAAACGCGACATCCAGGGCCGAAATAGAGAGCATAGCTACACCTCACGCTGTTCTGGAAAGATGCTCTGTCGCTTCCACCACACGATAGCGAAGAGAATTAATGCATAGAGAAGCTGCCGCATCGGCCCAAGCGTCGCTGAGTCGAGATTGAGAAAGCGCAGCGGCTCCGGCAGAAGGACAAGAAATACGGTCGAGAGAATGACGCCAAAGAATGACCCAGGGCGCCCCACGATGACGATAGTAAGGAGGAAGACCATCTCACTGAGCGAGAACGAGGATGGGTCAATGTAATTTAAGTAGTAGGCGAAGAAGCTTCCTGCAAGACCGGCGGCGGACGAAGAGAGTAGGAACGACATGTTGCGGATACGGCGCGTATTGGCCCCGAGAGCGGCGGCCGCCTGGTCGTACTCGGCGAGCGCTCGCAGGGCTCGACCGAAAGGGCTGCGGCTGATCACGAAGAAAATGCCTTGAACCAGCACAACGAAGAATAGCAGCAAGGCAAGGAAGTTTCGGTTCTCATAGAAATCGATGCCCAGCAGCTCGGGGCGAGGAATCCCAGGAATTCCGAGCACGCCATGGGTGAGCGAGCGCCAATTGATTAGGAGCGCTGAGATGACCGCGCCGAAAGCTAGGGTACCGATAGCGAAGTAATCGTTGGTGAGGCGCAGCGCAATTGAGCCCAAGGTGAGTGAGAACACGCCAGCCAGCAACACGCTCGCGACAACGCACGCAAGGAAAGAGCAGCCCCCTTCTGTGGAAAGGAGCGCTGTGGCGTATGCACCGACCGCATACGAGGCAACGTGCGCCAGATTGAAGAGCTGTCCCAGTCCGAAGGTCAGGTTAAGGCTCTGGGCGAGGATTAGGTAGATCCCAACGAGGATCGCCAGGTGCGTGGCATACTCAGACGAGAGGAGATCAAGAAGGCTCATCATGCGCGTCGCTCTCCAGCTCCGAAGAGCCCCTGCGGTTTACAGAGCAGGACGCAGAGAATAATGACGTAGGCGAACGCATCTTTGTAGCCAGCAGGGAGCGAGTACTCACCGAGGTCCAGTCCGACTGAGAGGTTCTCGACGAGCCCAAGAATGAAGGCCCCGGCAACAGTTCCCCACATGTTTCCCAGCCCACCAAGAATCATCGCAGCGAAAGCTTTGAGTGAGTAGCTCCCGCCCATCGTCGGCTGCAAGTTGGTCTCGTATCCAACGAGCACGCCTGCGTACGCTGCGAGCAGCATGCTTACTGTGAAGACACCAAACACAACTGAAGCACGAGAGACGCCCAAGGCTTGGGCAGCTTGGGGATGCTCGGCGAGGGCGCGCACGGCGCGCCCAAGCGCGGTGGAGTGCACGGCGAAGCCGAGTAGCGAAAAGATGATCACGGCGCTGGCGATGATGATTACCTGTAGTGGCGTGATGAACACTCCTGCCAGTTCAAGGCTCTGCCCGGCATCCGAGAGTGGCAGAGCTCGCACGGAGACGCCGAACTGCATCGACACCAAAGCTTCAAGGATCGACCCGAGCGCGATCGTCGTTACTAGCGGAAGCAGCGAGTTGCCGCGGGCAAACGGAAGAATGAAGACCGAGAGCACGACCACCCCGAGAAAGGTCACGCACAGAGAGGCCAGGATCGAAGATTCTGCCACAGGGATCTGTTGCTGCACGGCGAAGAAGTAGAAGACGTAGGCGCCGGTCATCATGATGTGCCCGTGCGCGAAGTTTAGTATGCGCAAAACGCCATACGTGAGGGCTAATCCCGAGCTCGCAAGGGCATAAATGCTGCCCGTGATGAGGGCGTTTATGAGCAGTTGCGGCAAGATATCGAGCATCGGGGGAATCGTAAGCGAGTTGACGGGGTGTGTCACCTCCCCTAAGGTGTTATGTCACCAATTCCGAACTCAGCAGGAAGCTGGCTTCGCCTTCAGGTGTGCTCGTTCGCTGACTGGTGCCGGCACCGCACCCGCCTTGAGATTCAAGCTGAAGTCCGGCCGCTCCGAGAGACAAGCAGACTATGGATTCGCTCCGAAGAACTCGATTGGGCCTGCTCTCGGCGATCATCTCCGCCGTTCTGGCGGCTGCCATTGGTGAGAGCCGTGAGTCGTTCGCTGCGCCGCCGGGGTACACCATCGGCGCGGTCCTGCCCCTCAGCGGCTCATCGTCGGAGTTTGGCCAGACTGCACGCGCAGCGATTGAGCTTGCCCTTGACCAGCTGCCACCTGAAGACCGGGGACGGATAAAAGTCATCTTCGAAGACGACGGGCTAATCAGCAGCCGCTCAGTGAGTGCAGGGAGAAAGCTCTTGGATATTGATCGAGTAGACGCTCTGATAACGTGGTCTTCAGGCACGGCCCTGTCTCTCGCTGGGATAAGTGAAAGCCGCAAGATTCCCCACATTGCTATCGCTTCTGACCCCGCTGTGTCTCGTGGCAGGCTCTTCACGTTCACCTACTGGGCGCTGCCCGAGGACGAAGCCGAACAGGTCTACGGCTATCTTGTGTCAAAAGGAAAGCGTCGCGTCGGGTTGCTGGCCGTGACGCACAACGGACTCTTGGCCATTCGTTCGGCTTTAGAGGGAATTATCGCGCAGCGAGGGGGCGTGTCGATCGTTGCGAGCGAGGAGGTTGCTGACTCTGTGCTCGATTTTCGCTCCGTGGTTGAGCGCATGAAGAGAAAGGGGGCGATCGATGCCTTCATTCCGATGTTCTTCCCGGGGCAGTTGTCGGTAGCGGTTCGCCAAGCTCGGGGACTTGGTGTTGAGGCCCAGATCGTCGGGTTTGAGACCTTTGACAACAAGCACGAGATTGCCTCTGCTAATGGCGCTCTCAGCAACGCGGTCTTCGCGACAGGCGCGGACCCCACCCCGGAATTTACCCGAGATTTTCAGGCGCGTTTCCAGGGACTTTCCCTGTACACTGGAAGCAACTGCTACGATGCACTCTTCCTGCTCGCGTTGGCGACCCGAGGCGATACAGACCCGGAGAGGGTAGCAGGCTTCTTGCGTGGGCTCACAGACTTTCACGGTGCCTCAGGGATTGTGTCCGCAACAGCTGGGAATCGTTTTAAGCTCCCGACAACATTGAAGACTATCGACGCTTCGGGAGAAGTAAGAGCTTTGGCGACGCCGTGACGAGGGGTGGCCTGACAGCGATCATGCCGCTGGCTAACGATCCGCCAATCACCGCTATCTCTGTGGCATAAATGGCGACGCTCTGTTCCACTCGGTGCCAGCAGCTGGAGGACTAATGTACGGCATGATCAATCAGGCGGTTCGGGATCTCGTTATCCAAGAGGCAGGGGAAGATGCCTGGCTCTCCATGTGCCGCGCGGCAGCCATCGACCCGGAGGGCTTTGAGGCACTGACAGCATATCCAGACGAGGTCACCTTTCGGCTCGTGGGTGCGGCCGCGGAACAGCTGGGCATCTCGACGGAGGAGGTTCTGCGACGCTTTGGTCGCCACTGGGTACGCTATACAGCAGAGCATGGGTACGGAGAAATTATGAGGATGTTTGGCCGAGATTTTCGCTCCTGCCTCTCTAACCTCAATCGGATGCACGGACATATGGGAGGGCTGATGCCGGAGCTGAAGCCTCCTCGATTTACAGTCTTAGAGACGTCGCCTACGACTGTGACCTTGGACTACTACAGCGTGCGTGAGGGTTTGGCTCCGATGGTCGTCGGGCTGCTTGAGGGTCTCGCAGAAAAGTTTGGGGAGAAGATTCTGATTGAGGCTGCCCCAGGAGACGACTCAGCGCACCACAATCGCTTTAACCTGTCGTTTGTCTAAGCGTGGAACGGCTTCTTCCCCAAGCTGCGTTTGACCGGCTATTCCCTTTCTCATGCGTTGTAGAGAGCGGTGGGCCCATCGTTCAGGTGGGGCGCTCTCTTCGGAAATTAAGCCCAAACGCCCTTGAGGGAGTGGACTTTCGCCAGGCTTTTCGCCTTGAACAGCCGAGTTTCAGCTTTTCCTCCGTGGAGCCCGCAAAGCTCGTTGATGAGTTCGTGCGGCTCGTGCTCGCCGAGTGCTCCAAGGTTGCGTTGCGAGGGCAGGTTGTGCCCGTAGGCTCGAGTGGTGATCTGTACATATTTTCTCTCGCCCCCGACATCTCCCGCATAAAGAATCTGCAGGAGGTGGGCTTGGACTTCAGCGATTTTGCCATAGCTGAGCCGATCGTGGATCACATGATTCTCTCGAACCTCTTCCGTCAGACTCGGGAAAGTATCGAAGAGCTGTACGCAAGGCTGGCATGGCGTGAGAGCGGCACGAACCTCCTGCATACCCTCGCTGCTGATATCTTTGGCACCACCGAAGAGAGAGAGGTGTGCCGAATAACGATGGAGCGTGTGTGTGAGATGCTCAAGTGGGAAGTCGGGCTCGTGTTCATGGCCCCATTGGGGGAGGCCAACATCGTGCCTGCTGCTTTCTCCCGAGTGCTGGGAGGAGAGAGCTTCGAAGATCTCCTGGAGCGCAGCAAAGAGATACTCTTCTCTTTTAGAGAGGGGATGCCGGGATACGCGGCGAAAGCGCGGGATATATTCTGGAGTCAGGATGTGATGAAGGATACGCGATTTCCTCGTGCGACGGAGTTGCACGTCTCCCAGCGTCTTACCGGAGCCGCGCTGCCTATAGTGTGCGGTGATAAGGTGCTTGCGGTGCTTGAGTTCTTTACGGCGAGGGTGTTCAGTAATCCGAAAAGCGCCATCCAGCTCTTCGACCTAATTCGTCGCCAGGTCGAGCACCAGGTTGCGCGAATTCAAGCGGCTCGCCTTGACCGTGAACGGGAAGCCATGCTCGTTAGTGCTGCCAAGATGGCGACCCTGGGCGAGCTAGCTGCCGGTGTAGCGCACGAGATTAACAATCCTGTGTCGGCAATCTCTATGACCATCGAGGTGCTCCGTCGCATCGGCGCTTCTGGACCTATACCCTCAGAGGCTCTTGCCGCGCACGTCTCTCGTATTCAGAAGTGCCTGTCCCACATCACGGGCGTCGTGGCCGACATGCAGTCGTTTTCGCGTGACGCTTCTCGCGATCCGATCAAGGAGCACCGAGTGAACGACCTCATCTCTGGCGCCTTGAACCTGTGTGGCGCAAAATTTATGAGCAGAAAAGTGGAACTGAAACTCAGTGCGGTATCCCCGGAATGGACCTCGTCATGCCGAGCGGCACAGGTTTCACAGGTGATTCTGAACCTGCTGAGCAACTCTTTTGATGCGGTGGCTGACAGCGCTAGCCCCTGGGTGCGGATCGAGGTGGCGGATGAGGGCGAAAGCTTCGCTATATCAGTGGTCGATTCGGGTTCGGGCATACCCGAGGCGATCCGGGAGAAGATGATGACCCCGTTCTTCACCACGAAGCCTCCCGGCAAAGGAACGGGGCTCGGGCTCGGCATCTGTCGAAACATCATGCAGTCGATGGGTGGCGAGCTTCTCTACCGGACTGACGCGGCGAATACTACCTTCGTCGCAAGGCTGCCAAAAATCTGCCGCCAGGAGTGAGTGCGAGCACGCGCGCTGTAGCACTGCTGTGCCAGTAACGGAGTTGGGACTCCTCGTGCCCTGTAGGTCACCGCTAACGAGAGCCAGTTGATTTAGAACGCGGCCCGCTTCGCCTCTGGCCGTCTCCCTTCGGCGCGGCAACTCCAAGCACAGAGCGTGCGTGGGAGAGGAAGCCATACCCAAGAATCCCGGGACCAGCCACGTTAGCGTCAACGATTATTGCGTCGTACGAGAGTATCTCTTGGGCGCTGAGGCTCTTGCTCTTGTAGGCCCGGAAGTTCCCCTGTCCACTCTGGCGCGATTGCCGGAAGTAGAAGAGCAGGGTAGTTGAGTCGGCAATGCCGTGCTGCAGGAGCTGCCGCTCTAGGCCGAAGAGGAAGCTAGTTCCTATCAGGAGAATCTTCCTCGGTTTGCGCAGAGTCGGGCGTGGATGATCTGTCAGGTACGGGGCCGCTCTGTAGAGATTCTCGGGCTCAAGCAGGTTCGCTATCTCGACGAGGTCGAGCTCTGGCCCCTTCGGTGGCATTTCAAGTCGATACTGTTCACAGAGCGGAGCGGGTATCTCTTCACTCCAGCCGCGTGACAATTCGGATGCCACCTCGCGCGCTGCGAGGCAGGAGCCGATATCATTCCAGTGTGAGCCCGTTGGCTCGAAGAAGCGGAACGGAAACACAGCTTGCCTTGCTTTCAGGAGCTGGAAGGCGTCAATAACGCGCGACTGAGACGCCACGATAGCTTTCTGAGACGCTTCGTACGAGCTTTCGCGCGGCTGCACAGCGACGTACTTCGAGGGCAGCAGCTCTGGGTAAAGCGCCAGCAGATTCGGGTTGATTACGGCTATCAGCGGAATGCCGCGGGGACCAAGGAAATCCTGGAGAACCTTGAGGTCGCTGAAGGCTTTCTTGATAACGCGACGCGGCGGGGGCTTCACCCGGTTGAAAGAGCGCAGGTACATCGGTTGCCAGAGGTATCCTTCTTTGCCGCCCTGCACGGAGGTTCGATAGTCGAGCGATACCTCGCCGAAGAGGGAGTAGGTGAGCTGGTTCATGGCTTTGACGCTCCACGCCCAGAGCGGGTGCGAGCGAGTGGCCCACTGGTCGGTCTTTGATTGGACAGTACCTTTGAGGAAACTGCTCAGTGACCAGGTAGGGAGCCTGTAGCTTGTCTCTACGCCGTGGAGAGCTGTTCGGGGTATCGGAAGAATGAGGCTTGTGAGCGGAGCGAGGCACACCGCAGCGACTGCTGCGATGACGATGCTCTGAGTGGTTTTTCCGCTCCGCATTGCAACGCCTGGCTAAAACTGAAAGTAAATAAACGGTGAGTACTGGCCCGCTTCGAGGGCGAGGATGCTTAGCAGAAAGAGCACCAGCGCTGCTGGGTAGAGAGCTGGCATGCGGCGAAACAGGGGTGCTGGCTCAGTCTCGTGGCGCTTGAGCGCCTCTATGAGGGGCTCGATGACGATGCACCAAACTGAAGCCAGGACGAGCACTGCGATACCAACGTCGCTGATGATTGTGGCGCGGGCAAAGATAGCCGTCGCTTTCGGCTCCGGGCCGAACCCGAAGAGACGCGCCCAGCGCGCCACCGCCTCGGAGAGAGTCTCCGAACGGAACAGCACCCACCCCAACATCACAGCGAAGAAGGTCATGCCCCGGCGCAGGAGAGCCGGCAGCATGAAGAAGAGCCGCGCTATCCTCGCACGCTCGAAGGCAAGGAATGTTCCGTGAAATGCGCCCCAACACACAAATGTCCAGTTTGCCCCATGCCACAGCCCTGAGAGCAGAAAAACGATCCAGAGGTTTGCGGCCTGGCGCACAGGGCCGACCCGATTTCCCCCGAGCGGGATGTAGAGGTAGTCCCGCATCCAGCGCGAGAGGGACATGTGCCAGCGTCGCCAGAAATCCGTCACTGACTCTGCTACGTAGGGGCGATTGAAGTTCTCCGGAAAGCGAAATCCCACGAGGAGCGCTAGCCCTATAGCCATCGAAGAGTACCCCGCGAAGTCGAAGTAAATCTGGAACGTGTAGGCGACTGTGCCGAGCCAGGTGTAGCCGGTCGGGACATTCGCCGGATTGAGCTTGAAGATATGGTCGGCAACCGTTCCGAGTGGATCTGCAATGAGAAGCTTAGACGCCAGGCCGAGGGTAAATCTCCATACCCCCTCTGAGATCCCGTCGAAGGAGACTTGGCGATGACGTATCTGCTGGTCGATCTCGTGGTAGCGAACGATCGGTCCTGCAATAAGCTGTGGGAAAAAGGTGATGTACAGCATGTACTCGGCGAAGCTTGAAGTCGGCTCAGACTTTTTCCGGAAGACATCGACGACGTAGCTAATTTTGTGGAAGGTAAAAAACGAGATACCGATCGGCAGCACGACTTTCGTCCAGTGGGGCGCGCTGAGGCCTAGAACCGCCGTCACAGCAGCGAGCTGCTCGACGAAGAAGTTTGAGTACTTACAGTACAGCAACAATCCGACATTGAGCACCGTCGAGAGCACTAAGAGCGTCTTGCGGCGACGGGACTCCGCCTCTGCTGCTAGGCGACGGACGATCACGTAGTCAACGAGGCAGGAAGCAAGGAAGATGAGAAGGAAGTTCGGCGCTCCCCAAGCGTAGAAGATGATGCTTGCAGCAGCGGTGTAGATGTTTCGCAGCCGTCGAGGGACAACGAAGTAGCCAGCCAAGAACAGCGGCAGGAAGTAGAAGATGAAGAGTGCTGAGCTAAAGACCATGGCGAGCTGTCCGCCAAGAGTACCCGCACATGCTCACTTGGGCAAATGGGTTAGGCAGAAGCCCCGGCGCCTGGAAGCTCAACTTTTGGGCTCAAGATGGCGTATGCCGTCAAGCCCCAGAGCCCAATAACGGCGACGAACTCCGTGTCCATCATAATCCAAAAAGACATGGTGAGCGCAGCAACCAGCACCAGAGCCTGGAAAATGACCCCGCTCGTTGGGCCGCCACGCCAGCCTGCGCAGAGAAGCATTATGAGAGTTGGCAGCACGTACACTAAGTGATGAAACCAGGAGAAGGGAGCTATCAGGTAGATACACGGCAGCGTAATGAGCATCGCTTTGTCGAGCGCGTTGGCGTCTTTGCGGGTCAGGAACGTGGCAAAGATGGTCAGCGACACGAGCAGTCCTGCGGAGAGGGTCGCAAGCCAAGCTCCTACAGGAGGATTAATTTTGATTGGGCTAGACCAGTCTTCAGCAGTGAACAGCCGCGAGAAGAGGCCATTGAGGCTCTGGTTTCCTATCGTCGACGGCGCGAAGAGGCCTTCAGGTTCGCGAGTGTACGAGCCAGAAGGTGCTACCTTTAAGAGCCAATCTTCCCAGAGGTTTTCCGGGAGGAGCAGGATGGAGCTCGCCAGAGCCAGCACAAGGAAGAGAACCGTCAGCAGAGCCACCCTCCCGCGGCCTGAGAGCAGCAGCATGGGCAGAAGCACAGCCGGGTAGGTCTTAAGGATTATTGCAAGGGCAAGAAAGAAAGCGGAAGAGTAATTGCGGCCTGTCCTGGCCAGGTCCCAGAAGAGGAGCAGGCATGACAAGACGACCAGATTGACCTGTCCGTTGCGAACTGTCTGCGCCATCGGACCAAACAACAGGGTCATCCCGAAGCAGAAGATCACCATCCAAAGATTTCGGCTGGGCGAAAGTCGGCACAGCCGGAGTGGGACGATCCACGCCAGCAATGCAAGGAGAATCGTGTTCAGTCCGAAGAAAGCAACCTTGGCCTGGGCGAATGACAGCAACGACAGGGGGTAGAAGAGAAACAGGCTCGGCGGAGGGTAGAGGTACGGGTACGTCCTGGTTACCTGACCCTCAAGCACCTTCGCTAGCTCGGGAAAGTTGTAAGGAGAAGCCCCGTTGATAAATACCTGGACGCTGCCACTGTAAAAAGATGGCAGATCCATGTTCGACATATCATCAAGAGAATTGAACTGCAGGATGTAGCGCATGAAGAATAGCGTGAATGCGCCGAGGAGGATTGCCCAGGTAGCGCGGGGACCAAATACAGGGAACAGCGGCGGTGTTTCCGCGCCGATCGCCGGCGCCTCAGCCTGAGCGGCGTTTGTGCTCTTTTTTGCCATGAATGTAGAGATCCTCGTGCGATGACTAGTAGATGGTACAGAGCCGAGGCACCGGAGGCAACACGGGGAACAACCGTGAACAAAAAGCTGTCCCAGGCCGCGCAAGGAGAGAGCCAGGAACTGTCATGGCTTGCGCGTGTGGCCTATCCCCGTGCTGTAACCTTGGCGACGGCGCCGCTTGGGTCCCATATCTCGCACTCAACCTCCAGCTGATAAGGACCGGTTCCCTCAAATACGAGTGACATTGACCACTCTCCCGAGATGCGCGCGACAGAGCATCTGCATTTTGGCCAGGACTCCCAGGAGTCGTAGGAACGCTCCCCGTCGTCGAGGAGCAGGTTGCACGCAGCCGTTTCGTCAGCAAAACCGAGCAGCCGGTAACGCCTGGGTGCTGCATCGAGCGCACCGGAGGCTCGCTGCGGTTCCGCTGACATTGACACGAGAACGCGTTTTCGCACAAAGAGGGGTACCTCCCCCCAGCCGGCCGACACAGTATGCTCGCCCGCTGGTTTGCTGCCAATTTGCTAGAGATTCCCAACTCTTTTCGGGACTTTCGCGTCCGGCTGCGCATCCGAATCGTCGTCTGCGTACAAGCCTCGAATGAGACCCAAATCAGAGGAGTTGACGTACAGTTTATGGGTGCTCAGGTACGGCACAACCTCGATACTAGACACGTATGGGTTAAGATGGTGGTGCAGCTCCTGGGTGAAAGCGGACAGGGCTCCTGGGTGAGAGAGCTTAACGCCGAGGATGTAGTCGTAGTGGCCCGTGAGGTGTAAGACCGAGCGCAGGGCCGGATGCTTCGATGAGAGTAGGCAGATCATCTGCCGTAGCTCAACACACGGTCGAGATGCGGTAATCCGGAGCGCGTACTGCGTTAGGCCGTCACGGTAGATGGGAACCGAGTAGCCGATAGCCAACAGAATGCCGCGCTGCTGGAGAGAGTTGATACGGTAATCAATGGTGCTCTGCCCGACGCCACACTGGTGACTTAGCTCACGCCGCGAGGCGCAGGTACCCGAGCCGAGCAGGACAAGAATCTGCTCGTCTAGCTCATCAAATTTTTTAGCGGTAGTGGCTGAGGAGTAGCCGACACTGTTGTTGCCAGTAGCTGTCGAACGGTTCTTTGGGTACGAGACTGTTACTTCAACGACAGCAGCCACACTTTTTCGGAATGAGACGTTCGGAACTTTTCGACAGATATCCTCGAAGAACTTCGGCACACCTGCGTGGGTACGGGTGAGAAACATCGCTGAGAGGTGGTGGTCTCCGGCTACCTCGCCTACTAATGTCGTCGAGGGGGCTTCAACGAGTGCCTTAGTGAGCAACGAGAGAGCCTCCTGTCCCGGTGTCTGGAGAGCAATTTCTACGTGATGCTCCATCAGCCCTAAAGAAAACGGGTTAACGAAGGGCCGAAGCCGAATCGTCCCCTCGCTCAGCAGGTTCTTGAGAGTGTGGCGGACGACGTGCTCCTTGAGCCCAGTTTCTGCGCTCACTTGAGCAACGCTCATCGAGGCGTCGAACGCCATGCAGGAGATGATATCCAGCTCTTTTTCGTTTAAGGACACCATGCAGTCTCGCTCGTAATGCTTCTTGAATGTACTCGACCGGCGGCTGGGCAGTAAAGCGGATTGAGCCTGACTTGCTGCTGAGCGTATGCTAAAAAGGCCCAATATGGGGCTAGAGGCATCTCAAATAGAACAGCTTAATACAGATAACGTGCTAACGGCACACAGAGTGTCTGCGAAAATAGACCGAAGCCTGGTCGAGAGCAACTTGCGTCTTACGACGGCTCTTTTTCCGGAAGAGTCGACAGCAGCTGATGGTCTCGGACGGGCTTACGAAGCCCTCATGAATGGCTCTGGAAGATTTGAAGACTACGATCTGCTTGAGTACTTCGTGTACACAACAGGCGAGGGCACGGAGAAGAGGGTCGTAGGTGGAAGCGGATTCTACCGGCTGATTGCGGGTAGCTCGGAAAGCGAGGAGGTACTTGAGAAGCTCCGTAGCGACCCGCCACGATCGGTATCTTTCCTTCGCAATCAAAACTGTAAAATGAGAGACTTCCTCTGGGGAGGAAGGCTCGGAATCGAGCTGGACAGTGCTCGCTCGCCAAGCGTCATGCCGTATATCTTGCAGCACATCCTCTCAACCGCTGCCAACATAATTCAATCGCACACGCTTGCTCCCGCGCTGCTGGCATTTACGCGTCGCGAGAATAACCAGCGGGTGCAGAAATTTTACTCTCAGCTCGGCTTTGAGAAGACCGCTGGGACGCTACATTTTAAGGGGGAGCCGCAGGACGTCTTTGTGCTAGCTCTGAATGGCAAAGCAGAGATCCACCAGCGGCTATCTCGTTTGGTGCAGGTTGACAGGCGTCGAACATCACGGCCACCCCGGGCTGCTTAAGAACGGGCGACGATCGTCGAAACAGCCCCGCCGCCATCCCACATGTCGCACTCAACCTCTATGGAACGAGGGGGCGTTGCTTCAAACTCCAAGGAGAGGTTCCACTCTCCAGAGCTGCGTGTGACGACACAGCGGCATTTTGGCCATGATTCCCACGACTCGTACGTTTGCTCTCCGTCGTCTAGAAGCAAGTGGCAAGAAGCCGACTCGTCAGCGAAGCCGAGTATCCGGTAGCGATGAGGAGTTGCATCGAGCTCGCCAGGAGCGGTTGGCAGCTCTGCTGACATCGGTAGGAGAGTACCGAGCCTCACGAACAGCGGTATCTCATCCAAGCCAGCCTCCACCACAAGTTCGCCGCCTCGCGTGACCTCCCTGCCAACGAGCCCGTTGGGGCCAGCGTCCGCTCGCAGCCAGGCCCCGGCGGGTAACCAGACGTGACGATTAGTCGCGCCTGGTTCGACGACCGGTGCGATGAGCAAACTCGGACCGCACATGTACTGGGTATTGCAGATACGCTGAAGCCCCTGCGCACCCTCCTGGAACATCCCACGGATGAAGGGTTGATGGGTGAGCGCGCCGCGCACGAATTCCCCGTAGATGTATGGCATGAGTGACTGGCGCAGCAAGAGCGCATCTCGGCACAGAGAAAGGGTCTCGGAATCGAAAGCCCACGGCTCCTGCGCACGTGCCCATACCGCAGCGTGGTTTCGGCAGAAGGGGGAGAAGACGCTGAGCTGCGTCCAGCGCACAAGGAGGTCCGGTGAGCAGTCGCCGCCGAAGCCCCCCGTGTCTGCCCCGCAGAACATAAATCCCGCCATGTTGAGCGAGATGAGCTGCTGCACGTTGAGCTGCAGGTGCTCCCACCACGAATGGTTGTCGCCAGTCCAGATGGCAGCGTAGCGGTGCATGCCCGGGTAGCTGCTGCGAGACAGCACAAACTGCCTCTTCTCGGGCTCCGCTTGCTGCAGGGCATCAGCAGTTGCCTGAGTCATGAGCGTTCCGAAGAGGTTGTGCACCGCCCGGTTTGGGCGCCGGCCGAGATCTGTCTCGTGGAAAAACTCGTCGAAGTAGCTGCGGCGCTGTCCCAGATTTGGCGAGAAGATGCGGTTGCTGAGCGCTTCACTGCAATCACCTCTGTCGGCGAGAGCCTTTACTGTTGTCGCAAACTCCCGCACAGCTGCCGGAGTATAGAAGACTGATGGTTCGTTCATGTCGTTCCAGAAGCCCGCTATGCCGAGGGCTTTTAGCTTCAGGTACTGAGAGCCCCACCACGAGCGAACCTCCTCGCGAAAAAAATCCGGGAAGACCGATGGCCCCGGCCAGACGGCGCCAACGAACAGCTCTTCCCCCTCGGCTGTTGTGCAGAAGAACCCGCGCTTCACGCCTTCGTCGAAGAGGGGGAAGCCCTGCTCGGCTTTCACCCCTGGATCGAGGATTGAGATGAGCCGAATTCCGTCCTTTCGCAAATCAGCAGCGAGCTTCGGCAGGTCGGGGAACCTGCTCTCGTCGAGGGTAAATACGCGGTACCCATCCATGTAGTCGATGTCGAGGTGGATTGCGCTGAGAGGAATCTCGTTACGCTGCGCCTGGGCTGCGATGTCGCGCACAGTCGCGTCATCCTGATAACTCCATCGGCTCTGGTGAAAGCCGAAGGCCCAGCGGGGCGGAATATACGGTGTGCCCACGAGTGCAAGGTAGCGTTCGATGATCTCGGCAGGCGTCGAGCCTTCGATCAGAGCGAGACTCCAACCCTGTTCCTCGACCTTGATATTGAGTTCGTCACGCTTTGAGCAGCCGGCGTCGACAATAACTTCGCCGGGGGAGTCAACGAAGATGCCGACAGGCTTCTCGCGCAGGAGGAGGTGAAACGAGTGAGCTCCGTACAGCGAGCGCGCTGCGGGAGTATGAACCGGATTGTCAGACGCAAAGAGGCGAAAAACGTTGCCTCGGCAATTGAGTGGACCGACGTGCAGCCCGAGCCCAACGATCGCATCTGCTCGACCCAGGGCAACCGAGATCGTTGCGGCTCCAGGACCCGAGGGATGCTCCTCCACCTGACACCAATCCGGAATCTTCGTTGAGCGCCAATTCCAGGTCGAGGGCTTAGTCGCAAAGGCGCCTGTCTCAAGCGGAGTGCCGAATGAGTAGACGGTCACGGAAGAGAGCGGGGATGCAGATTGGGGCATACGACCTCCAGAGGTGCCATCCCTTGGGTACCGTGAGCCGGCACCAGTAATCAAGGGTATCCGTGCACCTTTCTGAATCCTGCGAAAAGCAGCGTAGGGGATTAGGGCTGTTGTTGCCGTAAGGAACCCGTGAGTGTGTCCGAGAGTTACCTCTCGTCCGGTATTGTTGCTGCCCCGTCCCGAAGCCTTCTTCTCATCCGTCTTATCTTTCCAACGCGCTCGGCGCCCGGAACGGCAGCGGCTCCGGTCCTGGCGCCGGTTCCGATTGAGGAGAAAAGACCCTCAACCCAGTTCCCGACTGAGCTGTAGTTTGATGGAGCGTGGTGGCACACCCAACCTTCAGCGGCATTTTTTCGGCTTAACCACCACGAGACTAGAAGCTTCAGCCTATGCTTAGTTCGCCCGCACTAGCGCAAGCGCGTTGGTTGCCCGAAGCCGGCTACTCAACTCGCGGGCCAGTTCGCGCAGGATTCGCACGCCACACTCCGGGGACTTGAGGATAAAGCTCTGCAAGTAGAGAGCGCTGACTTTAAGCAAGGTGCCGTCCACGGCGCAGCGCACGGTCGCGGAGCGCGCCTCATGGCTGAGCCACGACATCTCGCCGAAATGGCTGCCTTTCGAGAGCTTCGCTACTACGGTGCCATCTACGACGACATCGAATGTTCCCTCAAGGATGATGTAGATGTTCTGCTCAACTGAGCCTTGAGCGAATAGCACGTCGCCAGTCTTAGAGGGAACGAGCTCCGACTGACCAACGATCTCCATGATGTCACTTGAGGCGAGTGGCTTAAATAGAAACATCTCCTGAAGCAGTTCAGTCTTCAGCACAACTTGCTCGGAGCGCGCTAGCTGCTCGGCGCTTTCTTGTGGCTCCGCCGCAGGCACGACGACAATGGCGGTTGCGTCGTCTCCGCCCCCACGCTCGGTGGCTGTTTTGATGATTGCTGAGGCCGAAGAGCCGCCGCCTGGTCCGGCGACGATCTGCCGCAGCTCGTCTTTTGGGAGCGCTTGTGTGACTCCATCAGTGACGAGCAAGAAGCGATCTCCCGGAAGCACGTCGAGCGAAAGGCAATCGGGCGTGATGGCCTCAAGCAAGCCGACAGCTTTCGAGAGCGCCCGCGCGTAGGGCAGGGATGCTGCTTTTTGTTCGGTCAGGAGGCCACGATCGATTAGCTCCTGTGCTAGCTTGTGATCTTTTGTGAGCTGGATCAGCTCGCCGTTGCGGCACACGTACACCCTGCTGCTGCCTGCATGAGAAACTACCCCGCGGCCACCTGCGACCACGAGCATGGCGATTGTGGTCCCCATGCCGGATACAGTTTGGTCTACCTTCGAGCGGCGGTACACCCGCTCGTTTGCCGCGAGCACCGCAGCGGTGCAGAGCTCAGACAGAGGCTCAATCGGCGCACCGGGTGCTTTCGCCGCCTCTATAACTGAGCTGTGTTTCTGGAGGTGCTCCAGAGCCGCAGCGCACGCGGTCTGGGCCGCGATATCCCCGCCACGGTGACCACCGATGCCGTCACACACCACGAACGCACCGAGGGCCTCGTCGACGACGAAGGCGTCCTCATTAGCAACGTGAGATTGCCCAGGGACGGTGGCAGAGGTGTGAGAACATTTCATCGAGGCACCAGCGGCTGTTTGGAAGCGGGTTAACGGGCGTCCGTAACACTACGATGTTAGAAAAAGGGGGGGCTTTGCGAAAGGTGTCTCTTGAGCCGATTAGCGGGCCAAAGAGCAGTTTTCATGCAGCAGTGCAGTGCGGTATGGTCGGTGAGCAAATTGTAGCGGTGCGCTGATGAGTTTAGGCTCCCTTCACTCCAAAAGTGAATTCAATTCCACGCAAGACGCTAAAGCTCCCGCTCTGCAGAATCGAGAGGCCATCGTGCAGTCAGCGAGAGAACGGGCGATGGAGCGGCTCTTTCAGCGGCGGCTTAAGTCTCACGCGGACTGGGAAGCGCGTCGTGAGGCAGATCGGCGAAATTTCCTAAAAGGGGCTGCCCTTGGCTCGCTCATGGTGGCGTCGTTTGGCACATTAGCCGGACAGGTTCGTGCGCAGCCTGACCCAGCATCCTGGACTGGTCTAGCCGCTCTTCAGTCGGCTGCTGCCTGTGCGTGGGAGAACATCCTTTTTCAATCTGGGCATGCAGCGCTGTTGGCTTTGGGGCAAACCAGCGGACTGCCGCTTGCGAATGCTGCGCTTACAGCAGGAAGGATCGAGCGAGATGATCTCCGTAACACCGTAGAGCTGATGGAGCGATACCCCGGAATAGAGCAAAAGGCGTACATTCACGCTGGCTGGTTTGTGCCGATTCGGGAGGAGATCATCTTCCGGGTGCTGCCGAGCGGCTTCCTGCGATCATCCGGCCAGAGGTGGGACGTCGGAGTGCCCGTATCAGCTGCGTTCGCTGCCATGCACAACCTTGTGCCGGTCAGTGACACAACGAGGGCCAGCCTGCCCGTCAGCAACTCAGCCAAGCTAAGCCTTGACTTCGTCCCCTTGCCCCAGTTCCTCTTTGGGGCCTTCTGTTGGTACCTCGCGCGGCGTTACGGAGAGCTGGCTCCCGTGCTGGCACACGTGGCGCACAACCAGTATCCGGCACTCTGTCTCGTCTGGGGAGGAAGGGGCACGGAGCGAGAGTTCCAAAGGCTGGTGTGCGAGGAGCTCTCTGGAAGGGACCCGTGACGCCCTAGTGCTGGCGATTGATTGCGCGTTCCCGCATTGCCCACTCAATCTGGCTAGTCCTCAGTCTCGGCTCGTTGCATAGTGACAGGACAAAGGCTAACGACTCATGCGATCAAAAACTTCAGCTTGGCTGCTGCTTTGGTTTGTAACGGCGCTCAATCTGTGGCTCTTCGTTGGCCGCTGGGCCGAGCCGCCTGCGGCGCCGCTGCCTACGCTTACCTCCTTAGAGGGGCTGTCCTCCCTCGTCGCAGGTTTTGGAGTGACCACGATCGCTGTCCTCGCAGTTCGGCTCGCATTGGCAGGGCGATGGATTGCGGCAGCTTTTGTACTCGCGTTAGTCGGCGGTTGGGGAGCTATTTTATTTGGAGTACCTGAGTTTTCAGCGTACTTCGCACCTCAGCGTGCTTGGCTGAGTGCTGGAGTCTTCGGTGCGGTGTGCTGCCTATCTCTCACCGGACGGCAGGTTGATGAAACTCACAACGCAGCCTTCGGCAGCTTCCTCTCGTATGCTCTCCTAACGTTCAACTTCTTCCTCCTCTTGGGGCCAGCAAGTTCGTACCTTCCCTCGATAGTTCAGGACTCGTTGCCTTTCGATCAGACGCGCCGAATCTTCTACTACGGCTCAGTGCACTCCGACCTCAGTCCAGTCTCGATGGGGCTTCGCGCCGTGATAAATTGGTTCTTCGGAGCGCCGAGCATAAACGCCACTGCTCTTAGCTCGATGTTGTACGTGTCGGTGGGGGTGGCTCTCGGAGCGGTGGCCGTACAACTCGCTTTCGGCCGCACATGGGGATGGGCTCTCGTCGCCATCTGCTGCTCCGATAAATGGCTCTTCAACGCCGGAGTCTCCTCGGCGGTGCTAGGGCAGCCTGTTCTTTCGGTTGGGCTTGTGATGTTTCTCTGCTCTTGGGCGATCTTCCGCAGAACAGCACCGCTCTCGTGGAGAGATGCTGCCTTGCTCGGGGCTCTCAACTGCTTCGGCGTGGTGTACAGCCTTTACTCCTACTCGGCAGCGCGGATGACCTGGCTCGTTGGGAGCGGGCTGGCAGCCCTGATCTTGGTGGCGCGGCGCGCGGTGTGGATAGACTGGAATAGTGCCAGGAAAATCGCGCTAGCGGTTGTGCCGTCTATCGTAGTTGTTTTTTTTATCTGGAGCGCATTCTTCGGCAGGGACACGGAGCGCTTTACCGGGCAGCTCCTGATCTCCCCCAAGCCGGACTTTCGGGTTGCTGACGTCAATAGCTACTCTGAGAAGCTCATTCCGTTCCACGACCCAGATGTCCCAATCTGGTGGGGCAGCGCGAGAGCCGAGACAAAGAATGTGGTTCTCCACTGGCGACGCACGCCAGCCGAAGTGCTTGAGAAGCTCGACTGGTTCTTCGACGAGATCGGCAGGGCTTTCTTGCCCCCAACGTACCTGGTGTTTTTGGCGGTGCTGGGGTTCGCCGCCGGCATCTTCGTGGGCAGTCCGGCTCGAAGAAAGTTTGTCGCAGTGACAGCGGTGCTCGCCGTTGTATCGTTTGCAACCTACGTGCTCGCCCAAGATCGCGGTGCATACCGGCGAGCAGTAGCCACAGATATGCTTTTTGCCGCAGGCGTTGTGTCACTTTTCGCTTCCGTATCGCGAAGCAGAGCTGGATTGCTGGCCACCGGGGTAGCGTGCGTCGGATTTGTTGCTTTGAAAGCTCCGGTAGAGCTCAACACTCAATTCGATAAGAGCCTCTGGGGATACGTGTGTCCGATCTGTCAGCCGCAGTTCCAGATCCACCAGCTTGTTGGCAGCGAGCCTTTTAGGGCGGCCGCAGAGCGTCCGATGTACGTCTTGTCAGATGGCGGAAACCTGTCGCCCACCTACCTCAAATGCGTCACGCAGGCGGTTGAGTCCTACGAGTTCAGGCAGCGAGCACCCCGCTCGCAAGCCGTGAAGCTTGGTGAAGAGACGGTTGGGGACCTCTACCAGCGAATGGCTCCCGGTGACGTGCTTGTCGCCGGTTGCGCCATGATGATGCCGAACGACCCCGCGCTCGCAGACACGGCCCGGGCTGAGCTGTGTGCGGGGCGGGCCCCTTTTGGGAAGCTGCTGGGAGTTGTCCCACCAAAAGATGAGCGCTTCCTGGTTTGGTGGGCGTTGCTGGAGAAGAGCGCTGACTCCTAGAGCGCTCAAGACCACCCTCGCCGCTGACCGCGTTCTGGAATAGCCGGGTCTAGCGAGGTAGTTACCACTGATTCCGGCCAGCCAACCTGCCAAACTCCTTGAAAAATTAATTTCTAACACGAAAAATGGCAAAAAATTCGCCGAATTAGCTACCCAGAGCCAGTTATTTCGGCTACGACTCCCCGCACAACTTCTTCCAAGGATAGGCGTTATATGTGGCTCGACCGTGCAATCAAGTGGTTGCTCCCCCGAGAGGAGCATTTCTTCGACCTCCTTCAGCGTGGTGCCCAGTGCGCTCGCGACGCCAGCGGTCTTCTCGTCAAGTGCGTCGAGGAGCCGGATCCTTCGAAGCGCGAGCGCCTGATTAAGGAGATCAAGGATATCGAGCATGAAGCCGATCGGGTGATCATTGAGGTATACCAGGAGCTCAACCGAACCTTCGTTACGCCAATTGACCGTTCGGACATCTATCGGCTGGGCTCAGAGCTAGAGGGCATAACGGACGCTATCTACTCCACGGTGCTGCAGATCGACCTGCACGCCATGGTTGACCTTCCCGGTGGAAGCAAGGAGGTAGCGCGCCTCATTTACGGTGCGTGTGGCGATATCCTCGAGGCGGTCACGTGCCTGCAGGGAAACAAGAGCCACCTCGATATCCGCAAGCGCTGCAAGAGCATTAAGTCTTTTGAAGACGAGGGAGATATCGTCTTCCGAGTTCAGATCGCTTCCATGTTCAAGAACGAGAGAGACGCGGTGCGGCTACTGACCCACAAGGAATTCCTTGAGGGGCTCGAGTCAACTCTCGACCTGTGCGACGACGTCGGAAATGTTTTGTCGTCGATCGTAATCAAGAACTCGTAGCGATATGCTCCTGACTTTAGTCATCACAGTCATCATCGTCGCGCTCATTTTTGACTTCATCAATGGGTTTCACGACACTGCGAATGCCATTGCAACGGTCGTCAGCACCGGAGTGCTTCCCCTCAGGACGGCGATTCTGGTGGCGGCAGTGCTCAATTTCGTCGGGGCGTTTACCGGCACCGCGGTTGCGGGCACGATCGGGAAGGGGCTCATAACGCCGGACGCCGTAACGCTCGTAGTGGTTTTCTCCGCTCTCAGCGGCGCGATCTTCTGGAACCTCTTCACGTGGTACTACGGTATCCCGTCCTCGTCGTCTCACGCTATGGTTGGTGGGCTCGTTGGCGCAGGCATCGCCCACAGCGGAATAGGCTCAATCCAGGCAGTGGGCCTAAAGAAGATTGTTCTCAGCCTCGTGCTCAGTCCGCTTGTAGGCATGCTGGCGGCGTTTGCTATTATGATGGCGCTCTTCTGGATTTTCAGGAAGGCTGCTCCGGTGGCCGTCTCGCCCGTTTTTCGCCGTCTGCAGATGCTTTCCGCCGGCTTCATGGCGCTCTCGCACGGAAGCAACGACGCACAGAAGACGATGGGCGTGATCACAATGTCGCTCGTCGCCTACGGCGCGATTGAGATGACTGGGGACAAGCTGCCAGTGCCGGTGTGGGTAGTTTTTGCGAGTGCTGCCGCCATGGGACTCGGCACGGCAGCCGGCGGCGTGCGAATCATCAAGACGCTCGGAACGAAGATCATCGACCTAAAGCCGATTCACGGATTCGCCGCAGAGACGGCCGCTGCGTCCGTGATCCTTACGGCGTCGCATTACGGGCTGCCTGTTTCAACTACGCACTGTATCAGCGGCTGCATCCTCGGCGTCGGTGCAAGCCAAAGCGTCTCCGCCGTCCGCTGGGGCATCACGGTCCGGATCCTCTGGGCGTGGGTCCTAACCATCCCCGTGAGCGCCGCCTGCGCATTTCTGATGTACTACGGCTCATCGGCCCTGACAGGGCAGCCGTAAGGCGCGCGCGCTCACTACTGCGCCACCCGCAACGTTGTCATCTTTGACCTGATAAGCCTCCCCTGTGGGTCGAGCCCCCGAGCGCGCAGCCGCAGCGAGAAGCGCGGGGTGCGGGGGACGGTCCAGGAGCAGGTGTAGGGCGTTGAGGAGAAGCGGCAGGCAGGCTTGCCGTTAGCCATGACGGCAACGTTGCTGAGAGCGCTCGGCTTAATCCCTGAAGCTTTGATGGTGAAGCGGATCCGCGAGCCGACCCGCAGCTTGCCGGGCTTAACGATAGAAAGAGAGAGCGCGCCTCTCTCTGAGTCATCATCTGAGTTGAGAATAGTGATGGTCTTCGATGCCGAGTCGGCTTGGCGTCCTGCTACGTCAGTGACTCGAGCATTGAGCGTGACTTTGCCCCGCGGCAAGTCAGAAAGCTGGACCCATCCAATGAAGGCCATATTTCCGGAATTCGAGGGCATGAAGCTTGAGAGCTGTACCGGAGAGCCGTTGGCGATAAGCTCGACTTTCGAGCCGAGTATCACGTTCTGTGCGAACACAGTCACTTCGACTTCACGAGACGCAGAGTAGGATTGGTTGTTCGAGAAGCCGCTCAGAGACACCTGAAGTGGCGAGTTAATCGGATTTCGCAGAGTCCTAGCGGATGCTGACGGCAGGGAGAATGAGTGGGCCAATCGGTTGCCAGCCGAATCTTCGGCTTCGATCCTGAAGTGGTAGAGCGCTGTTCCTGGCCGTACGAGCGCGAGACCAGAGAAGCCGCCGCCTCCGAGTGACTGAAGCTGGAGCTCCTGCCAGGTTGAAGCGTTCTCGCTCTGGTACAGCTTTACGTTAGTTAAGCTGTCGGGGAGCTGCTGGTGGTGCAGTTCGCCAGGAATATTCACAAGCTCTCCCAGCCCTGGATTGGGATCCAGCGAGAAGGAGATCTTGTTTGAGAGCGCGGGATCGATCGAGGACTGGCGCAGGCTGCCCGCCACAACATTGAGGTCGAGCAACGAGGGAGGATTCTGATCGATCGGCGAAATGGCGTGCTGTGCAGCCGAGGCGATCGAAAACTCACTCGATGTTGAGACCTGGGTCTGCACTCCCAAGAGGGTTGCGTCTCTCGTCATTGAGAACGAGTAGCGGCCCGGCGGCACAACGCCAGCGACTTCGGGCAACGTGAGCTGGTGCACTTGACGGCCGAAGTTTACGCAGGTCAAGAGTGCATGCGGCGGACAGATCCATTGCTCCCCGATCGTTCCGGTAGCGATGGGTGAGCCGTCTCTCTCTAGCGTGTACTGCGGAGCGGGCTCAACAAAATTGCTGCCGAAAGCGCTGAGCAGCCCACGTGCCTTGCTGGTGCCGGCGTAGGAGTAAAACGAGGAGAGGACGCCGGTGCGGGGCACGAGGGCGGCAGAGGAGGTGCCCACGTTGTACCAGCGGGAGCGATCGAAGAGCGGCCCAACACCGAGAGTAATAACATCAGCACGCTCAAGAGGGCGAAGCCTTGGCCCGATGTACGCGGTTGGGCCAAACTGGTACGGGTGCTCCAGGCTCTCAGTGTTTCCAAGATGGAAGAAGCGGTCCTCGTCATACGCGATGGCGCCGCTTGAGGAGAAAGTCATAGCTGAGGTTGCGTACTCTGCATCCGCAGAGTTTCCGAAGGAGATGCTGGAGAAGGGCAGGTCTGCGGCAGACGAGGAGTTTGGCGGCGAGCTGTGGTAACCACTCGCCAGCACGAGCAGGGCTTCCCCCATAGGAACCGAGGTAATGCTGTTCATGGTCCAGAGGCTGTCGAGAGAACCGTTGAGCAGGAGCCTCTTTATTCCAGATTGCAGCGTGAAGGTTGGCGTCGAGCCCGGATTCGACTGCGACACGGCGTTCACCTGGTACGGCCGCAATGGGCCTGGGTCCATGACAAGGCTGGCCGGTATGCCGCCCTCGTGGTGGAAGTGCAGCAGCACGGGCGCCTTTGAGGAGTCTCCCTGGTATGCCGGGACGATACCGGCCATAGCCGAGAATCTCCACTCTGCGCCGATTGGATTAGTAGCTATTGAGAAGTTCGAGCCGCCGCGCCAGTCGAGCGAGAGGGAATCAATTGCTAGCTCGCGACCGCCATACTGCGCAGCAAATGACCAAGCGTAGAAGAAGAGTCCGCTGACCTCAGGGACCTTGCTCACGAGAGATACGGTTGCCTCTCGCCGCGCAGTTTCAACGAAGGTCTCTGTGCCAACAACAGAGACAGTCTTTAGCACTAGGGCGTCTGAGCCACCGTCGCTAAAGAGCGAGGCGATATCCCAGCCTCCGGCGGTACGAACTAAGATGCGGTTCGAAGACGAGCCCGGAGCCGGAGAGAAGCCGGCCCGTTCCCCGGCCGAAGATCCGAAGGCCGCGTTGTGGGATCCTAACCTGACGAACCATGGGTTAGTCGAGCCGTACGAGAGATTGATGGCGTACCCTTGCCATACAGTCATCGGCAGCGTTGCGGAGAGTCCGCTGCCCGATATCGAGAGCGAGCTTGTGTTGGGGCCATTGTACCCCGCGCTGCCGCCAATCGAGGTGTTGACCGAAATCGTGAGCGAGCCGCCCGCTGGAACTGTCAGGCTGCTCGCCGATAGCGAAGATGTGAAGCGTGACGGCGCGCCTCCTTCACTGCGCCAGGCAGCGACGGATGCCGAGAGCGAGAGGGGAGCATCCAGCAGCGAGTTTGTGAGAGTCACTGGGCGTGCAGCCGAGAAAGCGTCGTTCTCAGGAGCGCCGACGCCGAAGTCGAGCTTTGAGGCTGAGATGGAGAGAGGGCTGCCGATATCTAGCACTAGAGAGATTGATGCTGCTCCCAGCGCAGTGGAGAACTCAAGTGGGACAATGGTACGCGAAGCGACGATAACTTGATGGTCAACACTGACTGTGACGGGCACGGTCAAGCGCCCATCAACTGGCAGCGTGATTGGTCCCGATGGGAAGGAGACAGAGACGCCAGCAGGGGCTGATGGTGCGGAAGGGGAGACAGGCAGTGGGCTGCCCGAGGTGTTTACGAGCGTCACAGAAGAGGTATGGGACTGAATGAGCAGGGTCGGAGTGTACCTTACAAGGGGGGCGCCGCCTTGAAACCGCAAGAATGACTGAGGCTGTCCTGCTGCAGCCACCGCTGCTACCGCATCAACCATTCCTGCCCCTTGTGCGGTCGCCGCTTCCCCGAGGTCTGTCGCAGTGCCGATTAGGATCGCCTTCACGTCTGCCGGCGAGAGGCCGGGATTCGCTTGCCGAATGAGCGCTGCAACTCCAGCAACTTGCGGCGTCGCCATCGATGTGCCCGATATCGAGATGTGCGTGCTATCTTTACACTCACGTCCCGGCGCGTACGAACCGAAACGAGCGGCACAAATATCAACGCCAGGCGCAGACACATCCGGCTTCTGGACCAGCGGGAAGTCAGGGATCGGGCCGCGCGAAGAAAACCGGGCAATCGCAGAGCCCGCACAAGATCCGCTGGAAGAGCCTGGCTTGCAAGCAGCAGCTACAGTAATCGCTTCTCGCGCAGTGCCCGGAGAATTAACTGTTCCAGCCGAAGGGCCGCTGTTTCCAGCTGCGACGGTGAACACAACGCCGTGGCCCGTCGCGATGTCGATGGCGCGCGACATCGGATCATCAGGAGTTCCGCCGCCGCCTAAGCTTAAGCTGCACACATCGAGGTGATCCGACGTGCTGCCGTCGTTGTTCGGATCTGCACACCGCTCGATCGCGGCAATGATGTCTGAGCCCGAACCCCAGCCGCCAGCACTGAGCACCTTATACGCGAAGATCGACGCGCCTGGAGCGATACCGGGGAGTTGCCGAGTAATACCGTTGCTGTCCCGGTACGAGCCATTGCCGGCAGCGGTAGCGGCAACGTGAGTGCCGTGGCCGTGGTCATCGATTGGGTTTGAGTCGTTGTTGACGAAGTCGTACCCGCCCGCGACCTTGCAGCCGGAGCCGAAGCAGCCACCGAGGTCTGGGTGTGTGTAATCGACGCCCGTGTCGACGATTCCGATGGTCATCCCCGTTCCGTCTAAGCCGAGGCCTTGTGCTGGCTGCCAGACTTCTGCTGCACGAATGATCTGCACCGACTCCTCTAACGAAGCGCGAACCGGAACGTCCTGGTGGATCGTAATACCAGGCATACCAGCGAGCGACTTCTGCGCAGCAGCGACCGATATGCCGCGGACGGCGAAACCATTGAAGGCAGCAGAGAATTCCCGCACGATTCTTGGGGCAGAAGATTGGGACGACTGTGTCGCACTTGAGCTGGCAGACGCAAACGCGGCAGCCAGAGCGGCGCGTGCCTGTCGGTGCTCGTTTGCAATACTTTGGGCGTGGGAAGCAGTGGCGCCTGAGGCCCGCATCGCACCGGGTCCGGCCTGTCGTGATATCGCAAGAAGTGGCGGCTGAGAGAGCTGTATTAAGACCCCGTCGCTCGGCTGGTTGAGGTCTTGAGGTCCAGAGAGGTGATCTAGGCCCGTGATCACACCGTTCGCGTCTACGGTAACAGAGCGATCAGTAGTAGCCGTCTGTCTCTTGCCGTTAATCGTTACCGCGCCGATCGGTGAGGAATCGGTTGCGAGCTCTGCCCGAACGGTCTGAGCCTCGGCGTCCCCTTCTGCTTGCGAATCCAACAGCGGGACAAGAATTGAAACAAAAATTAAGAACGTGCAAAGGCAGCGGAGCAACCACGACCAGGGGCGTAGCTCTCCAGGGGCAGGCTGGTTGTAAGAACGGGCTATTTGGAGCATTCCGAGAACGCCGTTAAACGACCACAAGCCGCCAGAAACACTAGGGCTTAGGACGTTCCCATGAGTGTAGCAGGAGCAGGGATCCTGTTGAAACTTCGAATAGAGATGTGGTTGCTACCAGGTCGCCAGTGCGCTAACGCTTTTTCCGCTGTGATTCCAGGCTTTTGAGCGGGAAATAGGGCCCTTGAGAGTCGGACAAATAAAGGCAGCTAAGCGGAACGTTTCCGGTTTTTCGACGAAAAAGCCTCGCGGGACCAGCCAACTTCGGAGGGTCCCGCGAGGCGCGTTGCTAGAGCGAACCTAAATGCCCGTTACCGATTCGGACATGAGGTGCTGAAGCGCGGGTACGTGCTCAGAGTCGCCAAGCCGCTCGCGTAGAGCTCCTCTGCAGAGGTAACAAGCGGGTCGGTCTGGCCGTTTGCAGGCTTCGTCTTCCCGGTCTTCAGGAAGTTCGCCCGGGCCGTGCCGCGCTTCACGATGTGCAGAGCCACATCAAACTGCTGCTGCAGGGAGAGTATGGACTGCTGGTTGTCGATTCGCACGCAGCTCGGAGGTGTTTCGGGGCAAGACACGATCACATTCGGAATTTTTAGTGTGGCTGCCCGAATCGCCTCTAAGTTTGACTTGGCGCGAGTTGCGACATCCTTAGCGCTCTTCTTCGCTGCGGTTGTGTTCACAGAACGAATAAGAGCGGCAGCTTTGTCCGCCAACCTATTTAATGCCAGCGCATCCTCGTTGAGCTGGTCCTTGATATTAATGCCTGCAACAGTCGGACAGACGCACTTTGTGGCCGTAGTCTCAAGTACAACCGACTTCGTAGCTAATCGCCATGTCAGAGCTGAACTGAAGTTAAGCACTGTGAATGCGGCACTGTTTAGGCCGGTCTTAAACACCGACGGTTGACCGCGGTTTGGCAATCCGGGCTCGAACTTGTTGATGTCCCCAACAGGGATAATTATGGGGAATGGGTTGATGTTTTGGTAACCCATGCTTGCGGCGAATGAGCCGTCGGTGTTGGCAATTACGCACTCTGCCAGTGGTTCGACAGCAGCCAGCTGAGGAGTCGAGCAGTTCGATGCAGAAGAGCAACTTGCCGTTACGCTGCTCTCTGAGCCACCGGCTGGCTGTACCGTAAAGGTGAGAGGGTTCCCGTCGAAGATCACGGCGATCACGCCCTTGTTCACGCCCGGTTTGAAGACCGTTCCCTGACCCCGGTCAACTGGGGCTGGGGAGAAGAAGTTTTTTGTTGTTGCGGTTGAGCCTATGGGGATCGTTATGTTGGCACTCGTGTTGTTGATGTAGCCAAAGTAAGCGGTATAGGTGCCGTTTCCGTTGAAGTAGATTCCGTCAAACGTTAGTGTGAGCGATGAGGGTGGTGGCGGAGTATTTGGTGTATGGGTCGCTGTGGCCGTCGGGGTAGGTGTGTTGACCACCGAGGTGTAAGCGAATCCAGCCACGTTCACCGAGCCGTTGAAGCCTGGGTAGGGCTGAACGGACTCGATCTCCTGGATAGCATCGTTGAATCCGCCGGCAACATTCAAGACCTTCGCGATCGCCTGGCCTCCTTGACCACCCACGATAAGCTGCGAAGTGCCTCCCCACTGCTTGCGTAGGGCGCCAACGCGCACACCGCCAGTGTACGCGGCATCGAATGCAATGAAGTCCTTTAGGATACCGAGGTTCGCTCCGCTGTAAATGCGAACTCTTGGACTGCTGCCGGGGCCCGCGCTTACGATGATGTCCTCGATGCCGTCTCCTGACACATCACCACCAGCGACAAACACTCCGCCCGTGAATTGTTGCGGGAATGCGAAGAACGAGTAGAGCTCTTGACCGTTTGCTCCGCTGAAGACCTTAACGTGTGGTCCGCCACCTGGCCCCGCGCCAGTGATGATATCGTCGAAGCCGTCGTTGTTGACGTCAGCTGACCCAACCGTAACGCCGCCGCGGAACGCTTCAGCGTAAGCAAAGAAGTTCATTAAAACCGTCCCTGTGCGGCCGCTGAAAACTTGTACCCTAGGACCGCCGCCTGGTCCTGCTGCAGCGATCATGTCGTCGTACCCGTCGTTGTTCACATCGCCACCGGCGACGTAGACGCCGCCCGAGAAGACCTGCTCGAATGCGAAGAAGCTGTAGAGGGGCACCTGCTGACCAGCAGCTAAAGCTACTCCGTCAAATGCGATAACGTGAGGACCACCGCCTGGACCTGCTCCCGCGATTACGTCGAGCACGCCGTCGTTGTTCACGTCTCCGGAACCAACGCTCGCGCCTCCCCGGAAAGCCGAAGAGAAAGCGAAGAAGCTGTTCTTCACTGCGCCCGTGGATGACACGTACGTCACCACGTGAGGAGCTCCGGTGTTTCCGGCACCGGTAACGAACCCTTTCGTGTATGAAACCTGTGCAACCGAATCGGAGACCACTCCGAAGAGAGTGCACATAGCTGCCGCGAAAGCATTGATCGACGAGCGAAACGTTGAACGATCCATGTTAAACCCCATGAAGGAACCCTAACTTCAAAAGAGTCTTCGGCGGTTTTAGGGAAGTGCGTTACGATCTGCCGCAATTTTTTAGGAAAAATCTTTAGTTGGTAGGGGCGCCCGTAGATCCCCGACAACATGAGCTTTTTTTCTCAGTGGGTGGCTCCCATGAATCCCATACGGCAGGTCAAAGGGATTAGCGATTGCTCAGCGATGAGTGAAGAAACGAAGTTTGGCGGCGGGAAGTGCCCCAAATGCCAGCTTTTTTGCCATCGAGACAGATGGGTGTTTACCGCTGCGAGAAAGTGCCTTCTCTCTGACCCGCAAACTTCGTTCCAGCCACCCAGCGATGTTTGAAACAGAAGGGGGCTGTGCTAGGGATCCGCTCCGCAGGGTCCTAGTCGATCCGGCTTCAGCGAGCGGAGAAGCAGCAGTGAAGGCAGTCTCGATCCTTTTCTCGTCCATCGTAGCAACCGTAGTCGGAGTTTCGGTCGCTCAAGCCCAGAGCTCTGTGAACAGCTTTTCTAAGGGACTCGAAGGCGCTCCGACGAAAGCGGAACCGAACGCTTGCGCGCCCGCACCAAAAGACCCATCGGTGTGGGACAAGACTCTGCAGGGCGGATTTAGCTACTCGGAAGGCAACAGTAACGTCTCCGCAGTCAACGTCAACAGCAAGCTAGGCCGCGACTTCGAGGGAGAGGCGTGGAGGTTTGAGCTCGACTACAACTACGGCGCAGCGTCCGACGGGCCAAACACGCCGAAAGAAGTGACGAAGAACAACTTCCGAGCATACCAAGATTACGAGCACACTCTCGATACCGTGTTCTTCATCGGAGAGAACCTCTCGTTCACCTGGGACCAGATTGCAAACGTCAAGTACCGAGTGATTTTGAGCCCGGCAGTAGGAGCTCACGTGATCAAAGATTCGGACCAAAAACTTAGCTTTGAGGTCGGCCCATCGTACGTTTGGGAAAAGCTCGGAGACGACACCGAAGACTACGCGGCGGCTCGAGTCGCCAATAGATGGACGTACGCCCTTAGCCAGACGGCCAGCCTGTTTCAGGGAGCAGAGTACGTAATCAGCCTCGAAGATGCCTCGAATTACCTGGTTAATGCAGAGCTAGGTGTAGAGTCGGCCCTGACGACCACTCTTGACCTCTTCTTCTCTGTGCGAGATTTCTACATCAACCAGCCGGCTGTGGACCGTAAGCCTAATGACGTGCAGACGCTTGTCGGCGTGAAAGTCAATCTGTAGCGATACACTGAATCAAGACAATAAGAGGAAAAACTATGAGTGTGACTAAGCAGGCTACCGGGCTTCTCGATGAATTCAAGGCGTTTGCCTTCAAGGGAAATGTTGTCGACCTCGCTGTGGGCGTGATCGTTGGAGCAGCGTTCGGCAAGATCGTCGACTCCCTCGTCAAGAACGTAATCATGCCGTTCCTTGGCGCTATTCTGCCTGGCAATCAGGGCTACCTCGGATGGAAGCTCGTCATCAATGACAAGGATGTTCCGTACGGGCTCTTTGTTGGTGAGGTAGTAAATTTCCTGATCGTATCGATAGCGCTATTCATCTTCATCGTTAAGTTCCTGGGCTGGGTGATGCGCAGCAAGAAAGCAGAAGCCGCTGCAGCGCCACCACCTCCGCCATCGAAGCAGGAGCAGCTCTTAACTGAGATACGCGATCTCTTGCAGAAGCGG
>CAYPUA010000013.1:0-4968 GCA_964413875.1 uncultured Bdellovibrionales bacterium | reverse complement strand
CAGCTCAACGGCGCCGCCGTAGTAGAGGGCTCAAGCCTCAAGCTCAATCACGCAGCGGGCAACCTCTACGGCACGGCGTTTTTCAAAGACCTGGTCACACTCTCGGGTAATCGCTCCTTCAGCACCTACTTTACCTTCAAGATAACCAATCCGGATTGTGGCACCGGTGGCGGGGCAGATGGCCTAGCCTTTGTGGTGCAGACAGACAGCACAGCTGTCGGCTCGATGGGGGGCGGCATTGGCTACGCTGGAATTCTGCCGGCCGTGGCGATTGAGTTCGATACCTTCAAGAATGATGGCTTTAAGGATCCAGACGATAACCATATCGGAATTGGTCTCGGCGGAGACCCAGAGTCTCTCGCGACTGCTCCGGCGCCGGTGCACCTGATCGATGGCAAAACGCACCACGCTTGGATTGATTACGACGGCTCAGAAGACAAGCTAGAGGTGCGTCTCTCGGACTCTCCAGAGAGGCCGGAAGAAGCTGCGCTATCCTACACCACAGCGTTGGAAGATGAGCTTGCGTCTCAGGTGTACGTCGGGTTCACCGCCGCCACAGGAAGCTGCACCGAGCAGCACGACATTCGCTCGTTTTACTTCAGCAACGAGCTTGTTCCTGGTGGGATTGACCTAACGAGCGGCAGCTTCGTTGCAGAGTAGGGCAAGCAAACGGCAGCTGGATCGCACATACTCGCGGGAAATATGGGAGGTTCGCTCGGATGGCCAGGCATCCGCCGGGCCGGCAGCGCCTGGGAGAGGGAGCGTTGCTGGTGCCGTCTGCTACATCAGACATTTCAGGCGCGACGATCCTGTTCTCGGTGCGCGAGACAAGACACCTCCCGTTGCGTCGGGATTAGGCCTCGCAGCGATTACTGCTCGTGCGCGCGAACACTTGTCAGGATCTCTTGCACGCAAGCAGCTTTGTCGTCATCGACCTGATCGTTTAGCTCAAACTGCAGGAAGTTTTCGCCCTCAGGATTGTCAAAGATCGACTCAAGCTTCTGGCGCCTGGCAAGCAGTTCCGCGGCCTCTCGCCCCTTAGCTTGGTGCTGATCGAGGCAGAGCTGCAGCGTGTCGTTGAAGACCGACTCGAACCGGGCTGCGGTGGTTTGGGGGAAGCAGCCAGCGGCAGCGAGAACTACGAGAAGCGGCATCTGAAGAGAGAGTCTAGACATACCGACAACAGGTAGCACGAAAACGCCAGGAGGCACCAGGCGAAACGAGAGGAGTTGTTACACCAAAGCATCGACCAGGAGCATCACAGGCTTCTCAGCCTGGATTATCCGCAGCAATCCCTCCCGATCGTCAAACTGTCGTGATGCATCGAACATCACCGATTTGTCGGTCGAGGCACCTTCCGGTCCACGCATCAGAGCAAAGGAAACTCCGCGCTCGCGGGCAACGAGGATTGCGTCTCTGACGAAGGTGCCGCCGCCGATGAAGATAATCATTCCATCGTGCTGCGCGACGTAGTCAACGAGCTGCTGCGGAACTGTGAAGAGACCTCCCGATAACGGGATCACGTGCGTTAGTCCTGGAGTGAAAGACTGGGTCGTTTGGTCCGCCTGAACGGTGGCGCTGATAAGCGCCAGATGATCCCCGGAAGGCTTCTCTCGGTTGTGCTCTACTACCGCGGAAGAGAGCACAGTGGTTATTCCGGCGTTCTTCGGCCTTCCAATCATGAGGAAGGCGCTTTTTGGGTCTACCGATGATACGAGCCCGGTGAGGAGGTCCGTAATGACAGCTTGGTAGAGCTTCGAGATTCGTTCCCACCAGCGTGCACCAGAGGCGCCAAGAATAAGCAGCGGGCGCTTGCCTGTGGTCGCGCGCTGTATGCTCTCCGGGCTGCACTGAATTCCGTGGGAGGCGAGATGCTTTTCGAAAGCATCGGTCGAAGCGCGGTCGCTGCCTGTGTCAGGGAGCTCAAGGGGTGGCAGGGCTGCAAAAGCGCGAGCGACCTGGCTTGTGTAGTCTTTCGGCAGGCTCTGCAGCTTGCGCTCGAAACGCTTGGCTTCGCGCTCCATGTGAGCCTGCTCGTGCTTCACGATAGTCTCAATGTGTTTATCCTTGAGCCCTGCGAATGAGGCAGTGTCGTCGAGCTGCCAGATGTCTGTCTGAAAGAGGCCGCCGCCATCGGAGCACACCACGAATGGGATCTCGCGGGTGAGGCACTGCACCATCTCAAGCTCTTCAGCAGTGTCTATGTTGTTGAGCGCCAAGTTCGAGTCCGGATTGAACTCGATCATGACCAGACTTTCTCGGGCAAGCTCCTCGGCAATTTGCAGCGCTTCGCTGTCTAGCCCGTGGGCTGCGTGCCCTATTCGGACCCGCATGTTGTACTTTCGAGCCAGACGCAGGGACTCTTTTACGTTGCCGAGGTTCTTCCGATTCTCTCCCGCGTGGATGCGGAGGGTGAACTCAGGGTCGTGCTTCTGTGCCCACTCGGCGATGGTTTTAATGTGCGGCTCAAGGTTACCGATCTTGTTGTCTTCGAAGCCTACGAAGTCCACACCCACGATGTAGGGGCTTGCTCCCATAATCTTGAGCTTTTCGACCTCTCGCGCCAGGATCGGCTCGGGGAGGTTGCGAGGCAAGCCGGCCAAAAAGCGGATCCGCACACCGGTCTCGCGCTCGATCTCAGGCAGCCGCTCGTGCACCATGGCGATGTACTCTGGCAGCAGCAGTCCGCTGGCAGTTGCTGTTATCTCGGCATACTGCACACCCTGTTGGGAGTACTCCTCTGCGTACTTGCAGAGCAGGTCAAAGGCCACCGAGGGGCACTTTGTGATGGGAGTGCGGAAGCGGTAGACCGACACTTCGAGATCGCCAAAGGTCACTTGTCGATCGGCTGGGACAGACATTGCGGCTGCCAGGATCTTTCTGCTCTGGGATGAGAGCGAGTCGATCGGGACAGCCTCCTCTTCGGCAGGGATCTTTCCTATCTCTGGGCCATCAGTCGGCGCATAGAAGTAGCGCTTTGTGCGCTGAACCTGCTTTGGGTCGTATGGGATCTTGATCTCATCGAGAAGCCTGATCGGGAACGGGACGCGATTCTTGACCGCGATCTCCATCAGCCCCTCGGCGGAAACTTGCCCCGAGCTGTGCGTGTGCAGATCGGTTCTCAGCGCGGGCGGCTGCAGCGGGGTCCGAGGGTAGGGAAGCCAGCGGTAGAGCTTCTCGTTGGCGAGCATCCGGGTCTCAAAAACGGTGAGCTTCTGGAAAACCTCGGCGTACTCAACACCGCGCGCAGTCACCCGGTAGCGCCCGAACACCTCCCCAGCCCCAGTGGCTGAGCCACCGAGCCTAATCTCGATGTCGAACACAGCACTCGCGCTTGGAGGAAGCTCAACCGAGAGGGAGGGGGAGGAGCCTTCGCGCCGGGAGAACTTGAGCTTCTCTCCGGCGACAGTCAGGCTAATGAGGGTAACGAGGTGGTGCTCAACCCTGCCGGTTGTGTTTACCGGTCCGACGATACGCCCGGCAAAGTGACGAGTGCCGGGGGTGTACACAAAGATGAGCTGGTAGTGGTACCCCCAGTCGAGGGGATGCTCGATGGTGACGTGAGCCATTCTCAACTATATATCGGAGTTGGCGTGAGCGCACACGCTAAAAAAGCATATGGCTGAATCCATGGGGAAAAAGACGAACCCTCGGTAGAGGAGAAGGCCGGCTACTTAGTTGCCTGAGCAGTGTCGCTTCTCAAGCTCCTCGATAACCCCAAAGTCGGCCTCCGATATGGGCTCGATGCCAACCAGGTGCTCGAGTGAGAGACCCTCTGGCGGGAGGCGCAGCTTTAAATCCCCGTTATTGAGGTCGCCTAGATGATGAGAGTGCTCGTCAAGGGCACTTCTTCCGATAAGGAGCACGAAGCCTCGGTTGAACTCCGGTTTATTAAGCTGCTTGTGTAGGCCTTCAAGGTCTTCCACTGACTTACCTAGTTTTTCGAGGCGCGCTTCAATGCGCTCCACCAGTTCTTCGAGGCGCTTTTTCATCATCTTCACTGCCTCATTATCGTCCTCGTCATGCGTAGGTTTCACATGCGTAGGTTTCATCTGCCGACAAGCTAGCGCTCCAACGGAGCCGGCGAGCTGCCAGTCCAGTTCTTCTGAAAGGTCTAGCTTGAGCGAGGTTGCTGCGAGCGCGGCACGGGTGAGGTCGTGGGCGTACCCCGCTGCCCCATCAAACGCGGCATTGTCGCGCTTTTCAGGGGTATATTTGGAAGCGTCGATCTCCGCGAGCCCCTCGCGGTTAAGCGGTGCGTGTGAAGTTGGAAAGAAGTAGAGGTGACCCTCGCACTGCTCCGAGCGGCCGGTTGGAATGCAGCCTGTCTTCATGGCTACCCCGAGAGCTGCTAGGGACGTGCCGTGAAAACCGATCGCTAGTTTTTCCTTATCTCGTCCGACTGCGACTAGGTCGACGATCTTCTGAACGTAGTCCGGCACCAGCACCTCGCCTCCGACGAGCGAGACGTAGGGTGCGATATCAACCTGAGGTTTCTGAGCTCTCTGCGATCTCTTGTCTCTTTCCATCATCACGACACCGTAATCTCCCTAAGCTCTGGTATGGGCACTGCTGGCCATTTTGTGACATCGGGGAGCGACTGAATTCGTGGCAAAATCCTAGGAGAAACGGGGCAATAGACCGGCTGCGATGCGAATATGGCAGGGAAGGGCAAATAAAAAAGGCCCCCGCCCCCTGAAGGGGGCGAGGGCCAGGTCGCGCTGCACCCCGCCCCTTACAGGAGCGGGCGCAGCCTCGCCCCCTTTAGGGGGCGGGCGGGCGATTACATCATTCCGCCCATTCCACCCATTCCGCCCATGCCGCCCATGCCGGCTGGAGCAGAAGATTCATCCTTCGGCTTGTCAGCGATGAGGGCCTCGGTGGTGAGCATCAAGCCCGCAACGGAAGCCGCGTTCTGCAGAGCAGTGCGAACTACCTTGGTCGGGTCGATGATTCCGGCCTTAACCA
>CAYPUA010000012.1:0-80743 GCA_964413875.1 uncultured Bdellovibrionales bacterium | reverse complement strand
TTTCCCATTCGGCATTCGAGCCAAGGGGGCTGCGCCCCCTCCCGCCGCTGAACGCGGCTTCACCCCGCTTGGCGTTTCGCGCCTCGCCATCTTTGCTTTCCGCGGAGCGGACGCTACGCACTCTTCTTCCGCGCTTCCCAAAGCTTTGCGTACTTGAGCAGCACAGAGTAGGCCTCTATCGAGGCTACGATCAGGCCTGCCATGCCTTCGCGGAATCCGCGTTTGGAGACGTAGAACTTAAAGAAGCGGGCGAAGGAGCGGAAGATGATTGCGATTGCTGATGCGCTGGCCCCGCGGCGGATGAGAGAAGAGGTCGCATTTGAGGATAGGGTGTTCATGCGCCTCACGTAGTCAGTAAGGTCAGTAAACGAGTAGTGATGCAGCTCGCCCTTGCAGCGCTTCGTGTCGCCCGAAACCTCAGCCTTCTCGTGCGGGTCTTCTCCGCCCCACTTTGTGACCGAGCGCCTGCAAAGCCTGAGACGGTACTCGGGGTACCAGCCGCCCTTTCGCCACCATCGATCGAGGAAGAACACGACGCGGTTAAGCAGAAAGCCGTTTTGTGCGACTTGTCCAGCCTTATCCCCTTGCAGGATGTCGAGAATCTCCTCCTGCAGCTCGACAGAAACTTCCTCGTCGGCATCGATGTTCAGGACCCAGTCGGAGCCGCACTGCCCCAACGCGTAGCGCTTCTGGAGCACGTATCCCTGCCACTCGTGGTGCGTAATTTTATTCGTGTACTCAGAGCAGATCTGCAGGGTGCGATCGGTAGAGCCAGAGTCAACGATAACGATCTCATCGCAGAATCTGACGCTCTCAAGGCAGCGACGAATCTGCCGCTCTTCGTTACAGCAGACGATAAACGCGGAGATAGTCGAACGGGGAGTGTCAATCACGGCGTATTGATTAAGGATTACAGATAAAAAGGCAAGGTCCTTCAACGAATTAGGGCGATTTGACGAGGGGAATTGCGCAACCTTTCCGAGAGCAGCCCTGGGTCGCACAACTAAGTGAGTGCTATCGACAGTTTGCGCCAACTCGTTGTATCTAATCCCCTTACCTCAATAGCTGGGGCCTGCATTATGAACATCCTCGGAATCTCTGCCTTCTACCACGACAGCGCCGCTTGCCTGGTCGTCGAGGGAAACATCGTCGCGGCTGCCCAAGAAGAGCGCTTCACTCGCAAGAAGCACGACCCAGACTTTCCGAAGAACGCGGCAGCGTATTGCCTGAAGTCGCAAGGGCTCACGATCAAGGACGTTGACTACGTTGCTTTCTACGACAAGCCGCTGCTCAAGTTCGAGCGGCTGCTTGAGACCTACCTCGCCACGGCCCCGTCAGGCTTCACGTCGTACGCGCGTGCCATGCCGCTCTGGCTAAAGCACAAGCTTTGGATCCCTGACACGATCAAGACCGAGCTCGGCTACGAGGGCGAGGTGCTCTTCACGGAGCATCACCAGAGCCATGCCGGCTCCGCGTTCTATCCATCGCCGTTTCAGGAGGCAGCGATCCTTACAATCGACGGAGTCGGTGAGTGGACGACCAACAGCCTTGGGCTTGGAAAAGGCAATAAGTTCTCGATCCTTCGCGAGATCAAGTTCCCGCACTCCATAGGGCTGCTCTACTCGGCCTTCACGTACTTCACCGGCTTTAAGGTCAACTCGGGTGAGTACAAGGTTATGGGCTTAGCTCCGTACGGCGAGCCGAAGTACGTTCAGACGATCTACGACAACCTGCTAGACCTTAAGGAAGACGGCTCCTACCACCTGAACCTCAAGCACTTTAACTACATGCAGGGGCTCTCAATGACAAACGAGAGCTTCGAGAAGCTCTTCGATGCGCCGAGGCGCAAGCCAGAGAGCCCGCTGACGCAGCGTGAGATGGATCTCGCTGCATCAATTCAGGTCGTTGTCGAAGAGTGCATGCTGCGACAGGCGAGATACCTGCACAAAGAAACCGGTGTTGAGAACCTCGTGATGGCAGGTGGCGTTGCGCTTAACTGCGTTGGCAACGGCAAGCTGTTGCGTGAGGGACCGTTCAAGAACATCTGGATCCAGCCCGCAGCTGGTGACGCAGGAGGTGCGCTCGGCGCAGCGCTGTGCACCTGGTACGGATACCTCGATAAGCCGCGCCTAACCACCGGCAGCGCCGATGCCCAGAAGCAGTCCCTTCTTGGGCCCGAATTTTCGGATGAGGAGACCGTGGACCAGCTCGCTCAGTTCGGAGCAGTCTACAAGCGTGTGTCGGGAGACGAGCTGTACAACACGACAGCCGACCTCCTCTCGCGCGAAAAGGTCATTGGCTGGTTCCAAGGCCGAATGGAGTTCGGCCCTCGAGCCCTCGGTGGCCGCAGCATCATCGGCGATGCGCGCTCCACAGACATGCAGGCCACGATGAACCTCAAGATTAAGTTCCGTGAGTCGTTCCGGCCCTTCGCTCCGGTTGTGCTGCGAGAGGATGTTTCGGACTACTTCGACCTCGATTCGGATTCCCCATACATGCTGCTCGTGGCCCCGGTGAAGGAAAGCCGCCGCCGCAAGATGTCAGAAGAGGAGCGAGGGCTGTTTGGAATCGCCAAGCTAAACGTGCCTAAATCCGACATCCCAGCCGTAACACACGTAGACTATTCGGCTCGAATCCAGACAGTTTCGGCCTCGCAACACCCTACGTTCCACAAGCTACTTTCGGCCTTCAAGGCCAAGACCGGCTGCCCAGTCCTGGTCAACACTAGCTTTAACGTCCGGGGAGAGCCTATAGTATGCACACCGGCTGACGCGTACGCGTGCTTCATGCGGACAAATATGGACGCACTGATAGTCGGCAACATTGTGATGTTGAAAGAGGAGCAGCCAAAGTGGCAGGAGCGCGAAGATTGGCGGACGAAGTTCGAGCTGGACTAGGGAGCGACCCAAAGGAGGGCCTGACGAAAGTGGCCAACCAAGACAGCTCACCACTGGCCGAGAAGTGGATGGGGAAGCCCGTCCGGCAGCACGTTCGCGAGTTCGGTGCGATCTTCGGGACCATCTGTTTTACTGTCTGCGCTTTTAAGCTCTACAGGGGTTCCACCGATGTCGCCCAGATCTGGGGCGGCGTAGGAGCTGCCTTTGCGACTCTCGGCTACTTGTTCCCGCGCGCGTTGCTTCCAGTATGGCGCGGCTGGATGAAGCTCGCGCACTACCTCTCGATAGCGATGACTTTTGTGATTCTTGCAGCCGCATGGACCATTGGCTTCGTGCCGATGGCGTACCTACTCAAGGTGCTTCGCATCAAGGCTATGGACCTGTCGTACAAGGCCGATGTTACGTCCTACTGGGAGACCAGAGATCCGAAGTACGACGACTTCAAGCGACTAGAGCTACAGTACTAGTCTCCCCGGACTATAAAGATTCCGCCTCCTTGGTTCGAACTCGGTTGCGACTCGCGGCAGCGGTTCCTATAGTGCCCTGAGTGAGATTGGCGTCGGGAAGAATAACGACGCTAGCGCGGCGATTTGCATGGCGAGAAGCAAGGAAAATACCGGTGCCAATTGTTCGGCCGATAGCTCCCTCGACCTGGGCCTGCGCTTTATCGTTGAGCCATCAGGCGCTGCTCTCACATCCGACGAGGCAGTGATCCTCAAAGAACTGAGGCCCGCGGGCATAATGCTCCGGCGCCGCAACTTCGTTCAAGGAGAATCCTACGGTAACTGGTTAAGCAGCTACCGGAAACTTCTAGACGATGTGCGTGCGGCGATAGGCCGGGAGCGAATCGTGGTGTCGATCGACCACGAGGGCGGCAAGGTGCATCGCTTTCCGCCGCCGGTGACCTGCTTTCCGTATCCAGCCTTCTACGCTGCTGAGCCTGAGGCAGTGACAGCGGTGGCGTCGGCCATGGCAAAGGAGCTCTCGGCGCTTGGCGTAAACGTCTCTTTTGCTCCTACAGCTGACATTCACTCAAATCCCGCCAATCCGGTAATTAATCAGCGAGCCTTCGGCACGACGGCGGCTCAGGTGTCGGACGCTGCGATTCGTTTCGCTTCCGCTCTCCGCACGGGCGGAATTACGCCGTGTGCGAAGCACTTTCCCGGCCACGGAGACACCACAGCTGACTCTCATACATCTCTGCCGACAGTGAATAGGACCTTAGCCGAGCTAGAGCAGCGCGAGCTTGCTCCGTTCGCGGCCCTCGTTCGCGAGCGGATCGAAATGGTGATGAGCGCCCACATTGAGCTGCCTGAAGTGGATCCTGGGGTGCCAGCCACGCTGTCTCGGAAGATTATGACAGGCATCCTGCGTGAGAAGCTGGGCTTCAGCGGTGTAACTATCGCCGATGCGCTCGGCATGAAGGGAGTCAGTGAGAAGCATGCCCCAGGCGCTGTGGCGATTCCCGCGCATAAGGCAGGGATAGACCTCATGCTGATGGTTGGAGACTCGGTGTCGCTCGGAGACGCGCTTGCAGCGAGGAGAGCCCTGGAAAAATTCGCAGAAGCCTGCTCGGTGACCGACACGAAAGAGCTCGAAGACGCGCAGCAGCGCATCTCCCACCTGCTCTCGAAGCTCCCACAGCCAGCCGTCGTGTTGCTCGACGACAACGTTTTCGAAAGCCACGGCAAGCTTGCCTCGAAGCTTGGCGCAAACCAGCAGTGGGCCCGTTTTGAATTCGATCCGATCGGCTTCACGTAGCTTTCTTAAGGCTGTGTTTCTTTTCAGCAAGACGTGTGCGTAAAACTGCGCGGACGCAGGTAACATTTTTCTAGGTATGTTGGAGTCGTTGCCGTTGTCGTTGTCGTTGCCGGCTCCGGAGCCGTTGCCGTTCCCGCTAGCTCGGTTAATCTCTCAGCCGGCTTTGGGTGTCCATTAAGTTCAAGCGGCGCGTGGCTCTGGGGCATGGAACCTGTGAGCGATCCCCTCAAGGGGGCTAGCGGACCAAACATGCTCTGCCAGCGCCGCAACTGAGCCCCTTCGGCTCTCCTCACGCCCATTTCACGGGGCTTTCGAGCCCGGCATTTTTTTCCGTTAAGCCTCAGCCCACCACAGCCGAATTACTTTGTAAGGGCAAGGAGCCCTGGGGGCACGACGATCGAGTCCCGAGATCGCCAAGAGGGCAATGAAGACCGTACTCATCATAGACGACAATCACGATTACCGTGAGGTGTTCCGCGAGATACTCGAGGAGCACGACGTCGAGGTCTTTGAGTCAGACTGCCCCGACTCCGCTTACGAGCTGCTCCACACGATAGAGCCTCCGGACTTAATCGTTTGTGATGTACACATGCCTTTCACGATGAAAGAGAACGCTGGAGAGTTCGTTGAGTCCAGAGAGGTCGGCATCAAGACCGCGCAAGAGCTTGCTTGGGTCTACCCCAACACGCACGTGATAGCACTGACGGCGACAGATCCGACCGAGATGGCAACGGTAAAGAGCGAGCTGTCGCCGATCCCGGCGTATCAGAAGCCTGTCGGCTACAAAGAGCTGCTGGAGCTCGTGCACTGTTTCCTCGCTTGCGACGACTTCGGCGGTTTACAGTAGAGCGCTTCGCAGCATTCCCATAAATTCAGCACGCGAAACTTCGCGAGCACCGAAAGACGATGAGAAAGGGGTAATTACCTGGCAATCGAGCCACGTGAGCCCCTGCTCAGACAGCCACGAGATCAGGTGACACATGGCAGCCTTCGATGCGTCCGGCTCGCGGTAGAAGCTTGACTCAGCGGCGAAGTAGCGTCCGATCTTTACTCCGTATATACCGCCGACAAGCTCTCCGTTCCGCCAGCTCTCGACGCTATGGCCATACCCTTGGCGGTGCATATCGCAGTAGGCATTGATTACGTCGGGCGTTATCCAGGTGCCATTCTGGTCGCCTCGATTTTTCACCTCGGCACAACGCGAGATGACTTCAGAGAAGGCGCTGTTGACCGAGTGCTCGAACGGATGGGCGCGGAGGGAGCGGCCGAGCCTGCGTGAAACGTGTAGCTCATCGAACATCAGCACAGCACGGATGGGAGGCGCAAACCATAGCAAGGCGTGTTCGTCGACCGGCCATGGAAAGATACCGCTGCGGTACGCTTTAAGCAGGGACGCAACAGCCAGGTCGCCTCCGACGGCCAGCAAGCCGTCCTCATCAGCAGAGTCGATTGGCGGAAAGGAGATGACAGTCATCGAAACCCAGTGCAGCTACCTGTTGAGAAGTATTTGAGATGCCGTTTGACGTTGTTAGGGGGCAGCCACCTGCCGTATCATAAGGTTATGCCTTTTGATGCCGAAAGGGCTTAACTTTTCCCCGATAATCCTCTCTTTTGGCACAAGGCGAGGCCTCTTTCTGTCGAAGATACCCGTGAGCCGTGCAGCGGCGTCACGGCGCCAGAGAGGGAGAGCTTTTGATGGTACTACCTTCGCAGAAGACAGCACAGCATGGGCAAGCCCCGGACTCAGCACGAATCAGGCACAGCGGTAGCGGAGAAAACACGCACCAAAACGCCGAAGCAGTATAAAGTCATCCTGCTCAACGATGATTACACGACGATGGAGTTTGTGGTGTACATCATGGAGACGGTTTTCATGAAGACCCCAGCCGAGGCTATCCAGATCATGTTGCAGGTTCACAAGAACGGCAGGGGTGTCGCGGGCATATTCTCGAAGCAGATCGCCGAGGCTAAGATCGACCGCGTTCACAGTGAGGCGCGCAAAGAGGGCTTCCCCCTCAAATGCGTCATGGAGGAGGAATAATGTTTAGCACTGAGCTCGGACTGACCCTTGAAGCAGCATTTAGGGAAGCCGCCTCACGACGTCATGCGTTCTTCTGCCTTGAGCACCTGCTCTACGCGCTAACCTTCGATGAGCAAGTCATAGAGATCCTGCAAAACACAGGGGCCGACATCCTATCCCTGCGCAAAGACCTTGAGGTGTTTTTTGATAAGCACATTGAAGTCGTGCCCCTAAAGCCAGGAAAGGCTCCTGCATCGGAGCCTGCCCAGACGCCTGCGGTGCAGCGTGTCTTGCAGCGCGCGATCATGCACGTTCGATCAGCGCAGAAGGATGTCATCACACCAGCAGAGGTGCTCGTGGCTCTCTTCACCGAGGAGGATTCCCATGCGGTGTTCTTTCTGGCGAAGCAGGGCGTCACCCGTCTCGACGTACTGAACTTCATCGCGCACGGGCAACTGAAGCCTGAAGGAGAGAAGGATGACTTGCTCGCAGACTTGGACGAGGACTCAGATGACGGATCTTCGTCGCCGAAGCGCACCGCGCTAGAGCAGTTCACGGAAGACCTAACAGCCCAAGCGAAAGCGAACAAGCTCGATCCGGTGATTGGCCGCGCGCAAGAGATAGAGCGCGCGATAAAGGTGCTGTGTCGCCGCCAGAAGAACAACCCGCTCTTCCTCGGAGAGCCAGGAGTTGGCAAGACGGCGATGGCGCATGCGATCGCCAGCAGGATAGTGGCTGAAGAGGTTCCAGATCAGCTTAAAGGCGCAGAGGTCTTCCTCCTCAACATGGGCACACTTGTGGCAGGCACGAAGTTCCGCGGCGAGTTCGAGGAGAGAGTCCGTCGCGTCATTCAAGAGGTAAAGCAGCGCAAGAAAGCGATACTGTTTATTGACGAGCTCCACACCGTTGTTGGTGCTGGAGCCACGGGCAACGGTTCTCTCGATGCAGCAAACCTGCTCAAGCCAGCGCTAGCCTCAGGCGAGATCCGCTGCATGGGCAGCACCACGCACTCTGATTACAAGAAAACGATTGAGAAGGACCGGGCTCTTAGCCGCAGGTTCTCGACGATCGACCTGCCGGAGCCCTCAATCGAAGAGACGGTTGAGATCCTGGAAGGGCTCAAGGACCGCTTTGAGCGATTCCACAAGGTGACATTCTCGGCCAAGTCGCTTCGGGCAGCGGCCGAGCTTTCCGCAAAGCACATCACAGAGCGATTCCTGCCCGACAAAGCCATCGACGTGATCGACGAGGCTGGAGCGGCAAACGCGATGCTTCCCAAGAACAAACGCAGAAAGAGCATCAGCGAGGAACAGGTCGAGAAAGTCGTTTCAGCGATAGCCCGGGTTCCGGTGCGAAGCGTGAGTGAGTCTGATGAAGTGATGCTCAAGAGCCTGGCGGCTCGCCTCAAGGCACGGGTATTTGGGCAGGATAAGGCGGTTGACGCTATTGCGCAGGCTATTAAGCGCAGCCGAGCGAGCTTGCAGCCAGAAGCCAAGCCGATTGGAAGCTTCCTGTTTGCAGGACCGACGGGCGTCGGAAAGACAGAGCTGGCGCGTGCTCTGGCACAGGAGATGGGGGTCAATTTTCACCGCTTCGATATGAGCGAGTTTAGTGACAAGCACCTTGTGTCGCGATTCGTGGGAGCTCCTCCGGGATACGTGGGGTACGAAGAGGGAGGACTCCTGATTGATCTCGTGCGGAAGAACCCCTACGGAGTCATCCTGTTCGATGAAATTGAGAAGGCACACCCAGACGTATTCAACATCTTCTTGCAGATAATGGATGATGCATCGGTTACGGACTCCCAGGGGCGGAAGGCTGACTTCCGGAACACTATAGTAATCTTCACAACCAATGCTGGCTCAGAGAAAGCCGCCTCGATAGGCTTCGGCACCGCCCAGCCGCACAACTTCCGTGACACGGCGATTAAGGCGCTCTTCAAGCCGGAGTTCCGCAACCGCCTGGATGACACGGTCTACTTCAACCCTCTGCCGATGTCGATCATCGTCCAAATTGTTGGGAAGTTCATCAAGGAGCTTGAGCAGCAGCTCGTGTCGCGCCACATCACGTTTGAAGTGAGTGTGGAAGCGCAGGAGTGGCTCGCTCAGCGCGGCTTCGACCCGATCTTCGGAGCCCGCCCGATGGCGAGGCTCATTCAGAGGGAGCTGAAAGATCCCCTGGCAGATGAGATCCTCTTTGGCGGGCTAAAAGATGGTGGCAAAGTGAAAGTTTCGTTGTCCGACGGAAAGCTCGCGTTCGCAGTGTTGGCCGAAGTTACAGCGTAAGCCCCTCGAACTGAAAGCGCATCGTAGTCAAGTTGAATCCGCGCAAGCGCACTGGGACAACTGCTCCCCGTTCTAGGGGCGGGGCATGCTCGGCGCTGATGATTCCCAGCTTTGAAAATCCTTCGACTTGCACGTGGTACCGAGTCGGCTCAAGGCGAGCCACTATCCCCTCCGGCAGGGGAGGCGGTTCTGACAGCTCGTGAGGCTCGGAGTGGCGTGAGGCGATGAGGTAGCGTTCCCACGCTATCCGAGTCATAGAGTCAAGGAACGCGTGGTCGGCTTGGCTGGCGGTGACTGGGACCCCGTGCTGATAGAACTGCACCTGTTGGTCAATTTTTGTTACCTCCGCGTTGAATTGGCTGCCGACGAGCAGTAGCTTTTCTTCGAGCATCTCAAAAAACAGCAGCTTGTAGTGCTTCTCGTCTCTCACCCAACGCTTGTCGTTGAGGGATCGCACCCGCTTCTCTACCTCTTCTAGCGGGACTTCCTTGCGATTACTGAAGGCTGCATCAAGGGCGAGCTGGTTAAGAATCCCGAGAGCCTCGCGCGGTTTTAGCCTCGTGTACCCTTGGAGCTTTAAGCCAGAGTGCTTGCCGGGAAACGCGGACGGCACAGAGCGCGACATGCTGCGGTCAAGGATGCTGTTCTCAAGGGAGCGTGCCAGCGGAGAGCTCAGATCCTCTAGGGATCGGAGAATCCCCACCTTAGCCCAGTCATTCGTGAGATCCTCCAAGGAGGCTGGAATCCTAAGTTCGTTCAGCAGCTCCAGCCACTTTTCTCTCTCTGATTGCGGGCACTCCTCATGAACAATGTAGCCAGCAGGAATGCGGAGCTTGTCGCAGATGAAACGCGAAAGTCCTTCGTTCGCCGCTATCATCGTCTCAGAGACAATACGACTCGCTGTGCCCTCGCCATCAATCGAGATCATGCGAGATCGCCGGATGCGCTGGCGCTCAAGAACGTGCGTTATCCCAGCCAGTGAGCCAATGATCGGAGCAATGTCTGGCTGAGCGATAAAGTCGAAGGGCTTGTCGGGATTCACCGTGGCGTGGTTCTTCACGATGGCACGACGGAGGTTGAAAGAATCAGGCTCTACCACGCCGTTGGGCGACAGGAGCAATTCGGCCACCCATGCTGGGCGTGTCTCGCCGGGAAGAAAGCTGCCCTGGCCCTCGGAGAACTCGGAGCCGACCGTTGAGATCTTGCGCTTACGTCCGTAGAAGTCGTTGCCGACCCGGAGCGCATACCTGTCATGCGGGCTTCCAAGCTGTATGTAGTCAGTTATGTCGATGATCGCCACCCGCAGGAGAAGATTGCTGTCTGCAAGCTGCTCGCCATGGATGAGGTCTTCAGGGTTGAGCACGTCGGGTCGGTCGATCGCGATGAAAGGGATGTGCTGCAGATCTTCTCGAAGAGGTAGCTCTGCGCGAGGCGCGATATTTGAGTCGGGGGGCTCGCCGAAGAGGCCCTTTATCATCTCGCCAAGCTTGCCAACGGAGCTTTCAGTCAGGATGTCTGTGTCGCGGAACTCGCTTCGCAGGTGGCTGTACAGCTTTTGGTCGACTTGGACTCGACGGATAAAGATTGAAGCTAACGGGAATTTCTCTTCGAGACCCTGACGCCACTCCTTGAGCTTGGGCTCAAGCGCCGGTGGAACGTGCACTTTCAGCATCACGAACTCGAGCTTGCTGCCAAGCTGGAAGCGCTTGGCCCGGTAGAGTTCCAGGCCGGCAGGCAACGTGCGGCCGATTTCCCCCATGATGTCGGGCTTCGTCTGCCGACTTGGACGCGGCTTGAATTCGAAAGGGGTATTGAGCGGATTTGCACGCGCAAGAGCTTCCGTCTGAGTCGGGATGTCTTGGCTAGAGACTGCTGGAGCGCTTTGGGACGTGCCCAATGGCGCAGCTGGAGCGAGGGCAGCGGTCATGCTTTAGATTATACCGCTATTTTAGCCGCAGGGCACTGCGAAAAAGCAGCTCGGACGCAGTTTGCTTGGCACTTCAATCGCATAGCTCGCAGCCCTTTCGCCCTGCCGGCATGCCGCGGCTGCTTGAAACTCAAGAGTTCCGGTCGCGGAGCTCCGCCAGCGAGTATTTGAGGCACGCCGACTTTAGGACTTGGGCTGGCAGCCCGAACCCAGAGGAATGAAGCTGAGTTTTGGGCGGCCCGACCCTCTTCGGACCACACAGGTCCTCGCCGGGGCCTGCATAGCAGTGCTCTTGGGAATGATCGGTGTTGCAGCCGTCGGCCCTGCGCCTAGGCCGGAGGTCGCTGTGGAGCAGAAAGCCCCAAAGCTCGTTGAGCCAGCAGAAGCGGCTGAGCTTGCCCTAAGCCAGCAGGGCAAGAAGGCTGTGCAGGTGGGCTTTTACCTCAATCGCATATCCGAGGTCTCTCACAAAGACGGCACTCTGAGTATCGATGCGTGGCTCTGGTTCCGCTGGAAGGACAAGGAGATGACCCCCTTTAGCACCTTTGAGCTTGTAAACGGCGAGGTCGAGGAACGTAGCGCCACTGAGGTGATGGAAGACGACGGGTACCAGTACTCATCAGTGCGGATGCGAGCAAAGGTGTTCCAGCCATTCGACGTGGAGCGCTATCCATTCGACAACCACACAATCGGCTTGGCGATCGAGGACAGCAATTCCGAGTTCGAGCTGATGGAGTACGTGTCTGACCAGGGCAGCATGATCGACCCGAGCGTGTCCTTGCACGGGTGGAACGTAAAGCTTAAGGGGGTGTCGAGCAGCCCGCACAGCTACCCAACTAACTACGGCTTTCGCTCGCTAGGCTCGAATACCTCAACCTATTCGCGGTTTCTGGTTGAGCTTGATCTCATTCGCCACGAGTCGCTCATCACGGTGATAAAGCTTTTTTGGGTGTCGTACCTCGCGCTCATCCTTGCAGTTGGCGCATGCTTTGTTAAGTCGAGTGACCTCGACGCCCGGTTTGGCTTGGGCCTTGGCGCAATCTTTGCGGCTTCAGCCAATACCATCGCCGTGAGTGCTGAGTTGCCAGACACCCCGATAATCACCCTCGCTGAGCAGATAAATATCGTCACAGTAGTAGCGATATTTTTCACAATATTTCTCAGTATCGTATCGCTGCGGCTGCGCCATGCGGGGAGAGAGCAAGCGGCCGAGCTGCTGGATTTTTCAGGAGCTGGCTCGGTGGCAATCCTGTATGTTGCGGCGCTTTGGGCTATTTTTGCTGGCCTGTAATCCGCGAGAGAGCGGCCAAAATTCCCGATTGTGGAGTCGCTCCCGATCAAGGAGCATCGTCCCAAAGGGTGTGGTGCACACATGACAGCAATGACGAAAACCCGCAAAGCTATCGACGCGCTCAAAGAGGCATTGGCAGTCTTTTCCTCTTCTAACCGGTACGGATTCCTTAAGGCACTCCAGATAGGCAGGCTGATAGGGGATGAATCATCCCTGAGCTCGATTAGCGAACTGACCTGTGAAGCACTAGTGGAGACAGGAGCAATCGGTGTCGCCACCCGCTTCAAGCTAACAGCCGCTCAGGTTGAGCGGCTGGCTGAGCTCCTTGCTGCGCTTGGGAACGGCGGGGTTCTCGGAGAACAGCCAATTGAACAGCGGCCGGCAGCGCCACAAGCGTCCGAGCCTGTTTACGTGAATTCAATCCGGGCTGAAGAGGAGCTCAAGCAGAGGCTAGAGGAGCTGCGCGTGCATCCGGGCTTCTCCAAGCTGCGAAGCATGACCCTTGGGAAGTTTTGGGATGCGTCATGGGCACGAGCCCCCTTCGAAGAGGCGCTGACGTTCGGGCAGCTAGCTGACATGGATCTGGCATTGCTATTCAAGAAGCGCAGCACGAGCGGCACACGGGCACATACGGTCTCCCAAGCCATCGAGAGAGCTCTACGAACTTCCTCTGCGGGAACAAAACAAGCAGTTGCGCCAGCGGTGCCGCCAACAGCCGCCTTTCGGCGGATGCCACAAGTGGTGCCCGCGCTGCCGGCGGAACATCCTTGGACTTCAGGCGGCGCGGCTGACGGCCTAGTTGAGCTGGAGCCAGCCACGATTGCGATGCTCGAGCGCTTCGTTGAGACAGTCGCACAGCCAGGCGCCCCGGCAGGTTCGCTGCGAGAGGCGATGGCCCCGGTAGCGGGCATTCTCTCTCGCGCTGAATTTCTCTCGTTGTTCGGGGATGCACCGCTGGCGCCGCGTGTTGCCACGCAGCTCGCAAAGTGGCTCCGGGATATTCAGTCGGCCCCGTGTGTTGGGCTTATGCGAGAAGCGCTCCAAGCGCCAGGGTGTCGGCTCTCTTTTCTTGCCCGGGTGATTAGTGACAACGGACAGTACTCTGCATTCTCCGGCATGGCGGCCACGGTGTTGGCACGAGCGTTGAAGGCGGAGCAGGTGCGCCACGAAGGAGCCGTGTGCCGGGGTGTCTGGAGCCTTAATCCCGGGCTGATCTCTCTCGTCATCACCGAGGCCAAGCGCCGAAAGCCAAAGGATGTCGCGCACACGGTGAAGGAGTTATGCCCCGCCCTGGATCCGTTCTTGCAGTCCTGGATCTGTGAGGTCGTAGGTCCGGTAACCTCGCGGAAGGCGAAGCGGAAGGGCAAATAGTTCCTGTAGCCCGAGCACTCTTTGCCTTTTAGCCAGGCTATTCGTGCCTCCTAGCAGTGAAACCTCCTCTCAGGGGCAGCTATGGCAGGTGGAATCAATTTCTCTGGGCTAGCGTCGGGTATCGACACAGCGGCCTTGATCCAGGCTACGAGCGACGCCACGCGGTCTGCGCGCGTTGCTCCCTCAGAGAAGCGGGTAGCCGAGCTTGAAGAGACAAATGCTGCAGCCGAAGAGCTGACCACTAAGCTCGATCTGCTCAAGGCCTCGCTCAAGAATTTTACGACGATCAACGGCGGTGGCGTGAGCAAAACCGCCACCAGCAGCAAAGAATCCGTTCTGGCAGCATCAGTGACAAACAGCGCAATTAACGGCGCCTACTCTGTATCGGTAGCTTCACTCGCCAAAAACCACACCTACAGCTTCGACCAGACATTCGCCACGAGCGGCACCGCGCTTGATGCCGCCCTGACTGGCAGCGAGCCGGCTCTCGACAGGACTGTCACCTTCACGATTGGAACGGGCGCCCAGCAGGAAACAGTAAACGTCGAGGTGACAAACGGCAGCTTCACTATCTCTGATTTCGTCACTGCGTTTAACAACGCGAGCACCAAAGCCCAGGCGTCGCTCGTGAACACAGGGACTTCGGCTAGCCCAGCTTACAAGGTTGTTATCTCGTCGAACTACGAAGGGACCGAGAAGGGCACTATCACTCGGACAGCCCTCGGCGCGTCACTGGGTGTGCTGACCGCGGCCAGCGAGGATGCTGCCACCGACGCTTCTGTGACTGTTACCGGCATCGGCACGGTGACGCGGGCTACCAACTCCATCTCCGACATTATCCCTGGCGTCACGCTGTCGCTCTCATCGACTGGAACTGCTACGGTGCGGATCTCTGAGGATCCAGACACGACGGTATCTAAGGTGCAGGACTTCATTGATGCCTACAACGATGTCGTGAAGTACATCAATGAGGGGAACGTTGTCACAAGAGACGAGACTAAAAAGGAGGTCACCAACACTTTTGGGCCCCTAGCCTCGACCCGGGTCGACGACAACGCTCTCACTGCGCTTCGCTCAGCGCTTTCGGCTTCAAAGTCTGAAGGTGGCACAGCAGTGCGGATCTTCGCGGACCTCGGCATAACGACGCAACGAGATGGAACGCTTCTCTTTGATTCAGCAAAGCTCAAGTCTGCGATTGCGAGCGAGCCAACGAGCGTTAGCGACGTCTTGAGCTCGTTTGCTGACACGGCGGCGACGACGGGCGGCACGATAGACGTCTACACTCGATTCAACGGGCTCATCGATCTCACAATCAACACTAACAAGGACGCCATAGCGGATCTCAACGACCGTATCCAAGAGACCGAGCGGCAAATTGAGCGCCAGGAAGAGAGCATGCGCGCGCGCTACGCGCGACTTGAGGCCCTCATGAGCAAGCTGCAGCAACAGCAGAGCTCATTAACGAGCGCGCTGAGAGGCCTAGGCTAAAAGCAGGGCGGGAAGCGCTGGCGGAATGATGCCTTGAGGCTACTGCTCCGCCCGCATCTGGGCGCGCGCTTCGTCCGAGTTTGCGGCCTTCACCATAATAATTGGAGGCTCGCGATCGCCCGGAAGCGGGGAATACGACTCAAGGTCCACGCTGACGCTGCCAATAAAGACAGAGCTCTCGATGCGCAAAATGTCTCGCTCGTCGTCGTCTGTAACGAAGATGAAAGCTTCGCGGAGCTTCGAGCGAGGCTTCGTGGTCGTGAGGTTTCTGACTCGGGGCGAGATTACAAACACAGTGCGCTCCTGGCCACGAAACTTGATAACCTTGTGGTCAACGGCCGTGAGCGTGATGAAGTAGCGGCTCTTGCCGTTAAAGACATCGAAATCACGAGAATCTCCCACCTTCCAGTCTAGGCTTCGCGCCAAGAAGGCGGCCGCAATTGGGTCGAGCGTCTGGTTGTTTGGCGTGAACTCAACGTGTTTCTGGTTGGCGGCGATGTCACCCGTTTGCCGGTCTGCCTTGATGAGGCCGAAGTTCGGCTCAAATTTCATCTCTATGGTTTTGTGGCGGGAGTTCTCTTTGTGGTCGATTGATAGGCTGATAGAGGAGAGGTTGTCAGAGTCGAGGACCCCACGTGCTTCGTACCGGAGCTTGTAGAGCAGGTCGACGCCGCTGTAGGTGCGCGCGGCTGCCTCTATCAGGAAGCGCCCCTTTTCCTCACGAACAGTGAGTGAGCACGAAGCCGCTGTGATTCCCTCCCAGCCAACGGAGTACTCGTAGACTCCGGGGCGCGGCTTGTACTTGGCGTTCGCCGGCCGGTAGAGCGGAGTGGTAACCTTGACCAGGTCGGGGGCGATGTAGTCGTCGGCGGCGGAATTCATGGTACAGCTCAGGTAACTCACGAGTGTGAGACCGGAGGCAACGATGCTGGCGAGTGATGGTCGCTTCATGACGCTCTGTCCGGATTGCTCTCGCGGGATCCCCGGATTGTAGCGGCGAACCGGAGGACAGCACCAGTTGATTCTGGCCCCTGGGCGCGGTAGCCAGTGGGGTCTTTGGAGCAGGCTTCCTTCTGGGAAGAGGCTCCTACAACAAACAGCGTTTGTAAATATGGCTAGCCACATTTCGATGAGGGAAGATGCTCCCGCATTGGTGACGCTCCTTGAGAGAGCTTTCGGGGAGGGGTGTATCGACCTGGTGTCGGCGGATTACGAGCAGGCAGCCCTGGCCGGTGGCAATATTGAGCCTAACGGGCTTGTTCGGGAGGAGGGAGTTTCATTCCGGCCGCGCCTGGCTCGAATTGCGACTCTCTTGATACAGGAGGTCCCAGGGCTACGGCTGCATACTGTTCGGGCAGCTTTGCATGCGGCGGTGCCCAGCAGCGCTCCCGTTGCCACTACAGCCGAGAGCCAGTCCGAGGCGTGTGCAGTGCAGCTCGCAATACAGCTTGATACCACTCGGCACCTACACATGACTCAGCTGGACCCCAAAGGGCGCGGCCGCGCTCTGGCAGCAGCAGAGGAGCTTCTGTCCAGGGCACACGCTGATGCGCCACTCGAGACGCTGCGCCAGAAGCTGTTGCATGCGATAAAGCTGCAGCGGAGGAATCTGGGAGTGAGCGATACAGGGAGCAGGGAGCCGACAGGGGGCGAAGCATGAGTGTTCAGATGTCGCTGCCCCGAAAAGTCTTGAGCTGGATCTTTACGCCTCTCTACGTCGTTGTTTTCTTCGCAATCCTTTGCGTATTCCACCCTCTTCAAATTGCGGCTTCTATCTTCGGCAGACGGGCCCAGAAGTGGATGCTCGACCGGATGAACGTTTGCATCGTGTGGAATATCCGGCTCCTAACGGGCGCCTCCTACCGGGTGCGTGGCACGCCGAGCCTCCCTGCTGGGCGATCGGTGATCCTAATATCGAATCACCAGAGCATGTACGACATCCCGATGATCATGTGGGAATGTCGGAGCAGAGAGATCGGTTTTATCGCGAAGAAGGAGCTTGGCCGTGGGTTGCCGAGCATCTCGTACGCTTTGCGGACACTTGGGTCTGTCCTGATCGACCGCGCAGATCCGGCCGGTTCAGTTACGGCAATCCGTGACTTCGGCGCGCGCAAAGAGGCGCAGAGGCAGGTTGCAGCTATCTTCCCCGAGGGGACGAGAGCTCGGGATGGAGTAATGAAGCGCTTTAAGGCTACCGGGTTTCGAGCGCTCATCTCGTCGATGCCGTCAGCGATCGTTCAGCCGATAGCAATACGCGGAAACTGGGAACTGCTGCGCTACAACTTTATGCCCCTGCCGTTTGGCACTAGGATAGAGCTTGAGTTTCTTGAGCCTCTTGAGCAAGCGGGGCGACCTGCGGATGAGGTCCTGGAGCAGGCGCAGGACCGAATACGAGCGGCCGTAGCTGTCAACCCACAAGCGGACGCTTAACAAGCCGCCCCGAAATGTTCGGAAATCGCTGGGTAAGTTGGCGAGCTTGAATTGTTGCCCCTTTCCGTCTACAAAAGAGCAGTAATGTGCCGGAGTGGCGGAATGGTAGACGCGGCGGATTCAAAATCCGCTACCCGTGAGGGTGTGGGGGTTCAAGTCCCTTCTCCGGTATAATTCTTCGTTCAGCATATACTCTGCGAGAGAGACCTCTCCGATAGGAGCCCTGCCCGCTGTGGGGAATGGCTTCACTTCCGAACGCGGTATGGCCCAATTTTGTCACTCAACTTCAACCCTCCCCAGTGTCCCAGGCGGCAGGGCTGTTATCGTCGCGTCCAAGTGGTACCGCGAAGTATCACAGTCGATGATCGAGAAGTGCTCCGCGATACTTGAGCAAGGCGGCTGTCATCGCCCCGATGTGCACATCGTTCCTGGCTGCCTTGAGATCCCGCTTGCGGCTCGGCGCCTCATGCAGTGCGATCCGTCGCTAGAGGCAGTGATTGTGTTCGGCGTCATCCTGAAGGGTGATACCTACCACTTCGATATTGTGAAAGACCTCTGCATGAGCGGGCTTGAGCGAGTTGGCTTTGAGTGTGACGTGCCGATAATTAACGAGATTCTCCCTGTAGTCAGGATTGAGGATGCGTTGGCCCGCAGCGGTGACGATGACAAGAACAAAGGGATTGAGGCCGGCATTGCCGCGCTTGAGATTATGGATTGGCGCCGGCGTCATCCGCTGCCGAGCAGTGAGTTCCGATAATCCATCGCTTCGCCGCTGAGAGCGGCGAAGCGGCCCAGACATTGCGAGTTTCAACTAAACTGTGCCCAGATGTTTGGCAAGTCCCTCTAGGTTACGACGGGACCGCCGAGCAGCATGTTGCAGCTTTGCTCCTTCTCTGGCGCAACTGTCCTAAAAAGCCTACATGTTACAACGGCCCTTGCCGATGTATACTATTGAGAGATCAAAACCCTATGGATGGCCTCGTGTGTAAGCAACACCTCCGACCCAGTCGCTTCATTGCGGTCTTAGCCGTGGCGGGCTTGATTCTCGCCTGGACTCCTAGTTCGAGCGCGGAGAGGCGCGTGGTTCCAGGAAAAGAAGTGGCGGTTGGTTTCCCTCGCTCCGCTGCGATCCGAGGCGCTGCCCGCTCTATCGATCGCCTCAGGGTGCCGAAACACATGCGGCTCTCGCGGATCAAGGGGAGCTACTCAGTGGGTGTCGCATCGACCGCAGATTCAACGACGCTTCAGTCCAGAGAGCCGGTGCCGGTGAACGATCTGGAGATTGCGGCGCTTTGCGCGTCGCTTCGTGCGGCGAACCCAGGCATCCCGCTTGAATGTGAAGCAAATGTGCTCTTCCACACGGCGGTCACGCCGAACGACACCTTCTACTCGTCTCTCTACGGGATGACGAAGATTGCTGCTCCGGCCGCGTGGGACCTTACGACCGGCAGTCCCTCCGTGGTGATCGCGGTAATTGACTCCGGGGTTGACTACACGCATCCGGACCTGGTCGCCAACATCCACACAAATGCGGCAGAGGTAGCTGGCAACTTCTTTGACGACGACAGCAACGGCTTCGTGGATGACTACTACGGGTACGACTTCGTAAATTCTGATGGAGCCCCGCTCGACGATGATGAGCATGGGACGCACTGTGCTGGTACCGTCGGAGCACAGGGAAATAATGCCACCGGAGTAACTGGGGTGAACTGGCAAGTGGGCATCTTGCCGGTGAAAGTCCTCGATGCGAACGGCGACGGGTTCCTGACGGATATCGCCGCCGGGATCGAGTACGCTGTTGATCGCGGAGCCTCGATCCTCAGCATGTCTTTGAGCGGCCCAAGTAACGCTGGAGCGCTTGAGTCAGCGATTGAGTACGCCAGACAACAGAATGTTCTGGTGGTTGTTGCGGCTGGGAACGACGGATTGGACAACGATGAGACCCCCTCATTTCCAGCAAGCTCCACGGCAGCCAACATCCTTGCAGTGGCAGCCACCAACAGCCGCGATCAGCTAGCTTCGTTCTCGAATTACGGGGAAGTTTCAGTGGATGTTGCCGCTCCCGGTGTTGAGATTTTGAGCACTGTCCCGAACAACCTGTACAAGATCCTTAGTGGCACCTCGATGGCGACCCCTGCCGTTGCGGGATTAGCTGGGCTGATTAAAGCGGCGAACGGCAGCCTAACCTACCTGCAGATAAAAGATATCATCATGGCATCCGTCGATCAGCGCGCATCGCTTCGCGGCACCACCGTGTCCGGTGGTCGAGTGAATGCTGCGAACGCCGTGTCGATGGGCTTCGGTCTTCCGACACCGACGCCCACTCCGGCCTCCGGGGCTCATACGGTGAGCCTTTCCATAGAGAGGGCGACTCGTAGAAATTACCTTTCAGGAACGGTAACTGATTCCGGAGGGGGGCCGATAGTCGGTGTTCAAGTGCGACTATTCTGCAATCGAAGGCAGGTAGCTTCGAAGCTAACGGATGATGTGGGGTATTACGAATTTGCCCGACGGCGCCCAATCGCGCCAGTTCGCTGCTCGGTGCGTGATGCCACAAATGTGCGGTCTCCGGTCCGCACAGCCCGCTAAGCGCAGCAACTCTCCCGGCGCCACCATCGGACTTACTCGGGGTTCCGAGTGCTGCTGGAACCTATTCATTTGCAGGGGCGCTTTTGGCGAATGACGCCATGTTCCAGTTTCCAAAATCGCCGCGAGGCTGTCCCCCGCCAGTTGAGAGCGAGAGAGTCAGGGTTGGGGTTCCGTTCAGTGCTATATCGACTCGCTGCGGAAGGCTTCGATCTCCCATCACGCCGCTACTGAAAAGCTCTTCACCTGCTTGATTGGTGAGGGTGAACTCCATCGAACAGTCGTACAGGTGCGTCGACTCGTGCGCCGGCATAACAATCGACTGGAACCGATCGAAACCCGGCGGCACGCTGAATGTGGCGCTAGCGTTGGCCCGCATTCCGATCCCCTTCGGGAACAGCGTGCCGAGCCATGTGAGCTGATTGCCGACTGCGGACCTGTCTCGCCTCGTTGGGGTTCCGGAATCACGCTGCGTAAGAGGGGTTTGGTCGCTGAGGTATACCCGCTCGACTGCGTCTCCACGAACAAGAGGCGGCAGAAATGCTTGAGCGAGCCGAACCCGAATCGGATTTGGCGCGTGCTGGTTGAAGGCCATGGTCCAGTCGAGAGCGCTCAGAGAAGTAGCGCTGATTGAAAGAATGCTCAGCACTCCGAGGGCCGCCACAAGAGCCCTCTTGTAGGAGAAGCTGAGGCTAGCAGCGGCGATGCCAGCGGCCAGGAGCGGCAGAAAGTCAGCCGCATACCGCTGTGTAATGAAAAAGTATGTGAGGATGAGAAAGGCCTGGGCTAGCAAGCACCCCACGTACACGGCGAGAAGCGCGGGAGCCCTTCTCCTCAGAACGGCCACAAATCCAAGAGCCGCAAATAGCATGACTGCGCAGGAAGCGAACGTCAGTGAGATGGTCTGCTCCCGCCAATGACGCATAAAGAACTCCGGGCTCGTGATTTGGGAGCTAATCATCCGGACGTATGGTGGAGTGTCTGAGACGTATCTCCAAAAGAAGCCGAAGTAGTGCTTGAAGGTCGTTGGCAACCGAGCGAGGTTGAATTCGCCGCCGATCTCCTCCGGCTTGATGTAGAAGGTTTGGTAGTCAAAGAAGAGAAATGGCGACCCGAAGCGCTCATAGTTGTACCAGAGCTGGAACCCGACGCCGAGAGCGGCAGGGAGCATGACCGCGAGGCGGAGCAAGGCGGCGCGAGCTGGCCCACCGGGCGCTGAGTTGATTCGCCACAGAAAGACAACCGGCGCAGCCAGGCAGATGGGCACAGCGAAGGTTATGCGCGAGAGAAGCGCCACGGCAAGTGCAACCGAGAATAGGGCCCGGCCAAGGAGCGGGCGTTCAGAGCCGGTGCACAGGAGCACGATTCCGTACAGCGCCAACAAGCCACCGAAGAGCCCCCACAGCGACGCCTCGTGAAAGATACGCCCGCAAGAAGCAAGGTACAGAAGCGGAGTTCCAAGCGAGAATGATAGGATGAGCAGGCTGGCTAGCACCGTGCGTTGCTGATCCTTGAGCGACTGATTGATCCGAAGAGTCCTGACAACAATTAATCCGAACACGACAGCAGAGAGGCTGGCTGCGAGGAGGGACGATACACGCCCCCACAACCCGGCGTGGGCGGGAGACGCGGCGTTCAGAACGATCCGAAGGAGCGCCGGAAAGGGCCCGAAATACATGAAGGTTCTGCCGTCTCGCTTCAGGCCCTCAAAGCTAATCGCCTCCGGGTCGACGTCGGCCTTGCCGTGCAGCAGCGACGACGCAAGCGAGTCGTAGCTTGCGCTAAGCCACTCAAGTTCGAAAAACGTTCCGGTGCCGTAGGTGGTAAAGCACGCTAAAACGGCAAAGACGACTGCGTAGGTGAGGACGAGCACGGGCTTCATAGGAGCCCTTAGAGGGTAGGTAGAACGGGGCGCTTCCTGCAAGCAGCTAAATCTCTTTTAGGCGCCCAAGCGCGGAAGAGAGCTGGCTTGCCACGCGCCTACTCTCGGCACTCTCTGAACATCTCCTCGGCGATAACCTTCTGCGTGCCGTGCTCAACTACCGGATTCGGGTAGTCGACTGAACGAGTGATGTCAGGCTCGCTCATCGTGTGGATGTACTTCGGCGAGAGATCTGTAAGCTCCGGAACCCAGCGCTTGATGTATTCACAGGTTGGGTCAAAGCGTGACTGCTGCAGCCACGGATTGAAGATCCGGAAGTATGGCTGCGCGTCACACCCGGTCGAGGCCGCCCACTGCCAGCTCCCGTTGTTCACGGCTGGATCGAAGTCTGTCAGGTGCTGCGCGAAGAACTCCTCTCCCTTGCGCCAGCTGATGTGAAGGTCCTTGACGAGGAACGATGCCACGATCATCCGCACACGGTTGTGCATGAAGCCTGTTTGCACCAGCTCTCGCATGCCGGCATCGACGATTGGGAAGCCTGTGCGGCCGTTGCACCATGCGTTGAAGAGAGCCTTGTCGTTGCTCCACTTGAGCTTGTCATACATCTTGTGGAACGACCCCCTAAACACGTGTGGGAAGTGGAACCCGATATGCGTGAAGAAGTCTCGCCAGTAGAGCTCTCGAATCAGGGTGTGCCCGGGACCAAACGCTGATGCTATCGCATGGTACGACTCTCGTATCGAGACGGTTCCGAACTTGTGGTGAGAGGCTAAAAGGGTAGTGCCGCGAACGGCTGGCAGGTTGCGCTTCTCCTCGTACTCCCGGAAGTCCTTGATCGACGAGAGCACTGCGAGCCCATGCGAGCGCCCACCGATGCTGAGACGCTGTGGAGCTGTCTCCTCAGGCCAGAAATCGCGTGGCGAGACGGTCTTCCCGGCATAGTCTGAAGCGGGCGAGAGTTTTCCTTTCGGATCGCCGGCTGGTTTCTGCACCGGAAGCTTCGAGGCCTTCTTGAAAAACGGCGTGTACACTGTGTAGGGTCGGCCGTCGTCTTTTGCGAAGGTCTCCGGCTCAACCAGCAGCGCATCTCCGAAGGTGTTGCACGCGATGTTGAGACGCTTGCAGGTATTCGCGATAGCCTCGTCGCGAGCCCGGCTGAATGGGGTGTAGTCGCGGTTGAAGAACACAGCGTCGATACTGAGGTCCCTAATCATCTTTTCGACCTCGGCGTCGTGCGCACCGTGCAGCACGAGCAGCCTTCCGCCCCGACGCTCAATGTCTTTCGCCAGCTCTTCCAAGCTTTCAATCATGAACGCCAATCCGTTTGCGGAGCGGTAGGGATGGGGCTTCACCTGAGCGTCGTTAAAGATAAAGCAGGTGACGACCTCTCCGGCCGACTCAAGCGCGGCGCGCAGGGCGGTGTTGTCTTGGACTCGCAGATCGCGCCTAAAGATGTGCAGGGCTCGTGTGTGCTTGTTCATGGCTCTTACAGTTTCTCCAGGTTTTTGAGGTGCTTCTCAGCCTGCTCTTGCAGCTCCTTTACCTCGCTTGAGGCCATCTTGTCGAGGAGCCGGTACCCCATGCCGATGCGCGGGTTTGACTCAAGCTTCTTGCGGTGAGTGAGCAGGAAGTCCCAGTACAGGCTGTTGAAGGGGCACGAATCTTTTCCGGTGCGCTGCTTGGCGTTGTACGCGCAGCCTGAGCAGTAGTTCGACATTTTCCCAATGTAGTTGGCACTGGCGATGTACGGCTTCGTGCCGACGATGCCTCCATCGGCGAACTGGCTCATGCCGCGAGTGTTGGGAAGCTGCACCCACTCAAGCGCGTCTGCGTACACGCCGAGGTACCAGGCGTCTACCTCGTCGGGATCGATTCCTGCCAGCAAGGTGAAGTTCCCGGTCACCATCAGTCGCTGGATGTGGTGGGCGTAAGCGTCTTCGAGTGACTGCTGCACGGCGTGTCGGACACAGTTCATCTGGGTATCGCCGTCCCAGAAGTAGTGGGGCAGAGGTCGCTTGGCCCCGAAGAAATTGAGGCTCTTGTACTTGGGCATCTGTGCCCAGTACACCCCGCGCATGAACTCTCTCCAGCCTGCAATCTGGCGGACGAAGCCCTCGATCTGCTCGATAGAGATCGCTCCCCGACTCGTTCTCCAAGCCTCAATTGCGGCGTCTATCACCTCTTTGGGGGAGATCAGCTTTACGTTCATGGAGAAAGAGAGCTTTGAGTGAAACAGGAGGCGATGATCGGTGTGCATCGCATCTTGGTAGGTGCCAAACGAGGGCAGAAGTTTCTGACAGAAGTGCTTTAGCAGCTTGAGAGAGTCTGCTCGCGTCACCGGCCAGGTGAAGCAGCCAGGGTTTATCGCCCCAAACGTTTGCACCTTGCTGCTTTTTAGTAGGGCGACGATTTCGCTGGCATCACGCTCGAACTCCAGCGCATCCGGAGGCCGAACTGAATCAGGGAGCTTCTTTCGGTTCTCGCTGTCGAAGTTCCAGCGCCCTCCGACAGGCTCACCGTCCTCCAGCAGGATGTCGTGCTTCCTGCGCACTTCACGGTAGAAGTTCTCCATCACGTAACGCTTCTTACCCTTGAAGACAGAGACAAAGAACTCGCGGCTCACCAGGAAGTGATCTGAATCGCAGATGGAGGCTGGGATGGTCAGGGCGTCGCAGAGCTCCTTGAGAGACTCCTCGACGCGGAACTCATCCGCGTGCTGGCACTCGAACGCTGAGTAGCGTCCGGATTCCGCGAGGGCCTTGATGTTCTTCGAGAATGAGTGCTGGTTCTCTGGGGCATCGAGCGCGATGTAGCGAACGGAGAACCCTTTGCGGCGCAGCTCGTCGGCGAACGCGCGCATGGCAAGAAAGAAGCCGACTACTTTTTGGATGTGGTGGCGGACGTAGGTCGCTTCTTCGCGCACCTCCATCAGCACGTACTCAGCCGCTGTTTTCGGCTCGGAGAACCATGGGTGGTTTACGTTGAGCTGGTCTCCTAGAATTAGGCGCAGTCGCGGCTTCGGCATTTTTACCTTTAGGCTCCTCGTCCAGTGCGGCGGCACCGTTCACTGCAGTAGATAACCTGCTCCCAGGTTCGGCGCCACTTCTTGCGCCATGAGAACGGCAGCTTGCAGACAGGGCACACCTTCGTGGGAAGAGATTGCTTAAATCCTTTCAGTGGCTCTTTAGGGTTTCCCATCGGTGAGCTTACTTCTAGCACGCGCCAGGGCTTATCCCCACAAGGAGATGACAGCAACGCCCGCAAACATAAGAGAAGCTCCGACAAGCCGACCGCGCAGGCTATCCTCCCCGAACATCAGCCGGCCGACTAGCAGCGAGAAGAAGATATTCGAGCGCTTGAGGCATATAACGTACAGGGCGTGAGTTGAAGAGAGGGCCAAGAGGTATGGGCCAAATGAGCATGCATTCGCCATCCCTATCAGAGGCAGTGTTCGCCACCCCATCGGGGTCATCCCCCGTAGCCCCCTCTTGTAGATGACGACAGGGATAAATAAGAGAGCTATCGCGACCAGCTCTGAGGCTGCCCAGAACGGGAGCCCGAACTTGCGCACAGCATTAAGGTCGATTGCGGCAGAGAAGCTCCAGAAAATCGCGAGAAGCAGCATCATTCGAACACCCGGCTCTCTCGCGAGAGAAACGATCGGGGCGAGCAAGCCGCGACGAATGTCAGAGATATTGAGCAGGTAACAACCAGCGGTTACCAGGAAGGTTCCAAGGATCGCATGATTGGAAGGTGCGTGACCATTCATCATGGGCCCTATGACCAGCAAAAAGACCGGCGAGAAGGCGGTCATCGGAACGCACAGCGAGAGGTCTGAGCGGGAGAGAGCGTACACCACGCCGAGGCTGCCAAGAACATGAGCGGCGCCAATCCCAAGCGCGAGGAGCCAGAACTCAAGGGGCAGCTCATTTGGGGCGGATAGGAGGAGCACCGGCAGAAAGAAGGGCAGGGCGAAGAGTGAGTACGACCAAGAGATCATGACGTGCGGAATAGTCCCGCTGCCGCGCTTGGAGATAGCGTCTCGGGTAGCGTCACTTAATCCAGAGAACAGAGACAGGAGGATCCACATCAGGCTCTCAAGTGTACGCGAGCGCGCTGAGCGGTGAAAGGAGTGAAAAAGGGGCGGAGTCGCCTGACCATCGTCTTCCTCCTCCTCTTGCTCCTCCTCCTCCTGCACCTGCACTGCCGTCCTCGTCCTCATCCTGGTGTCTCAGCACTCACGTGGAGTGCAATCTGCCGGGGGTGTTGATTATGAGCAGGAGGTGGTGCAGGTGCAGGAGAGAGAGAAGGATTAGGATTAAGAGGGGATTTCGCCGCAATATGCGTTGAAACGATACATGCTTTCTGCAGACATGCCCTGCCGTTGCTCTCTTTTTCCTCCTTCTGCACCTGCACTGCCGTCCTCGTCCTCATCCTGATGTCTCAGCACTCACGTGGAGCGCAATCTGCCGGGGGGGTTGATTATGAGCAGGAGGTATTGCAGGTGCAGGAGAAAGAGGAGGATTAGGATCAAGAGGGAGGGATGGCCTCGCTGTAGGGGGCTGAGAGAGGGGCACCTTTTCACCGTGCAACGATGGTGTAGAATTTTAGGATGACACGCGAGCCGCTACTCACAGTCTCTCCCGCGGGACTCTACTGCCCCAAAGCGGGAGTGTACCTCGACCCTTGGCAGCCCGTTGAGCGCGCGCTCATAACGCATGCGCACTCTGATCATGCGCGTCCGGGCTCAAAGAGCTACCTGTGCCACCACACAACAGCGCCGCTGCTTCACGCCCGGCTCGGCACATCTCCTGGCCAGGTGCAGGGTGTTCATTACGGAGAGGAAATAACCATCAACGGCGTCCGATTCTCATTCTTTCCTGCCGGGCACGTTCCGGGCTCAGCACAGATACTGGCTGAATCGGATGGCGAGCGATGGGTCTTCAGTGGTGATTACAAAACTGAAGATGACGGAGTTTCCGCGCCCTTCGAAGCTGTTCGGTGCGACGTGTTCATTTCTGAGTGCACGTTCGGCCTTCCGGTCTTTGCGTGGCGTCCCCAGACAGAAGTTTTTGCTGAGCTCCATGATTGGTGGAAGAGAAACCAGTCTGAGGGAGTGAATTCAGTAGTCAGTGCGTACGCTTTGGGGAAAGCACAGCGCCTGTTGGGGCACATCGATAGGTCAGCCGGCCGCGTTGTAGTTCATTCGGCGGTGTGGGCGATGTGCGAGGCGCTGGGATTTGACCTCTCTGGTCTCGAGCGGGCGTCGGCGGAGACTCGCGCCAAAGGAGCGCTCGTGGTCGTTCCGCCAGCGGTGGTTGGTGGCTCTTGGCTCAATCGTTTTGCGCCGTATTCGCTAGCGGCGCTCTCCGGCTGGATGGCGATTCGAGGCATGCGCCGTCGGCGCGGCATTGAGAAGGGCTTCGTGCTCTCCGACCACGCGGACTTTAAGAGCCTTACGAGCGCTGTCCGAGCGACGGGTGCGAGTCGGGTCTTGCTCACTCACGGATATACGGCACCCTTCGCAAAGTGGCTTGCGGAGCAGGGCTTAGACGCGAGTGAGCTAGGGACCTCCTACGGCACAGAGGGCGCAGAGGAGCAGTAATGAGATTCGCCGAACTATACCATGCGTTGAGCGACACATCGAGCACCTCGGAGAAGGTGCGGCTTCTCGCGGAGCATTTTCGCACAGTAACGCCGGCTGATCTTGCCGCAGCCGTGTACGTGCTGCGAGGAGGAAAAGTTGAGCGCGCCCTCTCATCCAAGCAGCTTCGAGAGCTGTGCGCGGAAGTTTCGGGGCTCCCTCTCTGGCTTATCGATGAATCGTACCAGATCGTGGGCGATCTTGCAGAGACAATTGCCAAGCTGGTCCCGGGGGGCGAGAGCACGGAGAGCAATTCGTTAGCACGCTGGACGGAGATGCTGCAGTCGCTCCGGCAGCTTCCCCTCGATGAACGGAAGCGAGAGATCGCGCAGGCCTGGCGACAGATGCCGGAGCACGAGAGACTCGTTTTCAACAAGCTCATCACCGGCGGCCTGCGTATCGGCGTATCGCGAGGTCTCGTGAACAAAGCCTTGGCGGCAGCAGCAGGCGTTGAGGAATCGCTCGTTGCACAGCGGCTGCTCTCTAACCGCGAGCCGGCCACACTGAGCCTTGAGCGTTTAAGAGAGCCGCTTCAGTCAGAGAGTGACCTCTCGCCATACCCCTTTTACTTGGCGCACCCGATTGAGGGGGACCCAGCAGCCTTGGGGAGCCCCGAGGAGTGGCTCGCCGAGTGGAAGTGGGACGGTATTCGCGCACAGATAGTAAAGCGCGCAGGGGCAGTGGCTATCTGGTCGCGGGGCGAGGAGCTTGTCTCTGAGAGCTTCCCGGAGCTTGTCGAACTTGCGCGCTGCCTCCCTGAGGGGACGGTGCTCGACGGAGAGATAGTAGCGCTTCGTGGTGGCGAGGCGGCTGATTTCGCGCTCCTCCAGCAGCGCCTGAATCGCAAGCGCATCTCCGCTGCGCTCCTCGCCTCGATACCGGTTGGATTCATCGCCTACGATATCCTCGAATGTGCCTCGGTTGACCTGCGTGAGGCACCGCTTGGCGAGAGGCGACAGCGGTTGGAAGGCATCCTCCGCGAGCTGTCGGCGACGAATGGCGCACTGCGTCTCTCGGAAGCTGTGACGTTTTCGAGTTGGCAGCACCTCGATGAGCTGCGGCAGTCGGCTCGCGAACGGGGAGCTGAAGGGGTGATGATTAAGGCACTCAGTTCTCCCTACGGTGTCGGGCGGAAGCGGGGCGCGTGGTGGAAGTGGAAAGCCAATCCGCTCACGGTTGACGGAGTTCTGGTGTACGCTCAGCGTGGTCACGGCAGGAGAGCGGGGCTGTACTCAGACTACACCTTTGCGGTTTGGCGAGACGGCGAGCTGGTGCCTTTCGCTAAAGCCTACTCAGGACTCACTGACGCAGAGATTCGAGAGGTGGACGCCTTTGTAAAGCGCCACACGAAAGAGAAGTTTGGTCCGGTGCGAACGGTGGAGCCGCGGCTTGTGTTCGAAATAGCTTTCGAGGGGATTCAGCCCTCGCGTCGCCACAAGGCGGGAGTGGCCGTGCGCTTCCCGCGAATTCTTCGCTGGCGCAGGGACAAGCCTGTTGAGGAAGCAGATTCGGCTGCCACGCTACAAGCCCTCGCCGCCGGTCCCAAAACTAGCGGGCGCTAGGCTCGCGGTGAGATGCCCTGCCCGACGGCAGTTGAGAGCGTTACCCTGGGCTCGCGGCACTGTCACGGTACGCACTGCAGAGCACAAATAGGAAGAAGAAATTGACCAGGATGCTGACGACAGTGACCGCAATCTGTCCAAGGATCGGGATGAGGCCAACAGTAAAAGACAGCGCGAGGTTGATGATGAGGTAAGCAATTACTGCGCCAATCATGACGATCGACATCGCGAGCCAACGCTTCCAGTCTCGAGTTGTGAGTGACCAGCCGCGCGAGAGCGCAGCACTGACCCCTGAGCTTGGCGAGTCGAAAAAAGCGAAAGCTGAGCATGCCCAAAAAACAAGCCAGAAAAAGTATATCGGGTACGCGGGCAGCCCCAGAAGGAAGAAGAGTACTGCACACACGAGGCCCGCTGCTACGCTCGCCAAAGCTCCAATCAACAGCTGCAAAAATCCGAGACCAAGGAAACCCCACAGCGACGAATCGTAAGCGTAAAGAGAGCCAAAGGTAAAAGTCCGCGAAGGATTTGCGGAGGCGTGAGAGATGAATCGGACGGAGCAGAATCCAAAGTAGGCTGCAAAGGGAGTGATAGCAACTAAGAACAATCCGATCCCCACGATCAGCGACATGATTACTGCGACGACCGCGGTCTCTTCATCCGCATTGCCGCCAACAGCACTGACGCCTGCAGCCAGGGATCCGCCAAGGATGACGAGAGCCAGCATGAAACAAATGATGGCGAAGGGCACGGCTAGCATAAGGCAGCTTCCGATACGTGGCTTAATGCTGCCGAAGGCTGTCTTAAAGTTTTCGACACAAGCAGAGAACGCGTCGCTGAAAGAGACCGGAGAAGATGCCATGCGAGATCCCTCGAAAAGTTGATAGCCTGGGGTTACAGGAGCTGTCCCTGTCCTACCAGATCGCCCCATGCCTAGAAACCGCCAAAGTCGTCTCCGGTTTCTATTGAGGCGCTGGGGCTGGGTCCCCAGGGACTTTGGCTTCACTCAGGTAGCCCAGAGAGCGAAGCTCCCGAACCTGTTTCGCGGAAAGGGGAGCTGCAGCTGCTCCGTTCTGGGGCAAAAAAGCCGCCAGCTCTTTGATGGATGCATCAAGCTCCGCCTTAAAAGGGGCGACGAGCTGAGCATCAGCAGCCAAGTTGTTGAGTTCCTCTGGGTCAGCCGAGAGGTCGAACAGCCCTTCCCACTTCTCGTTGCGGTTGACGATGAATTTCAGAGGCTCCCGGAGGATAGCGTTCAGGTTGCGCTCCGGTTTCTCTGTATTGTCTCCGACTTCAGCGTATAGCCAACGGGGCCTGCCGGTGGGCTCGGAGAGCAGCGACTCGCCGAAAAACTTTCGGCTGCTCATGGCTTCTTTGACGTTCACCAGGGTTGGAACGATGTCCATGGCAGAGACCCAACGGGACACAACAGCGGGCTTCAGCTTCTTTGGTGCCCAGATCATGAGAGGGACACGAAGCACTTCATCGTACATCGAGTGACCGTGCCACATCGCCCCGTGCTCGTGGAACTCTTCTCCGTGGTCGGCGACGACTATTACAACAGTATTGTCGACATACGGCGATGCCTTGATTGCCTGGAAGATGCGGTCAACATGCAGCTCGGTGAAAGACACCTCTTCAAGGTGCAGGTCGCGCAGAAAAGAGAAGTCGTTCCTTTCGTACGTTTGGTAGCTGCTATCAATCTGGGCAAACGGCGTAGTGTCGCGCAAGGGGCCCTTGTACCAGGAAGAGCGATCGAGATCGGGATGGTGCAGGTAGAAGAAGTGCGGATCGAAGAAGTGCGCCAAGAGGAAGAAGTGCTCACTGCTCTTTCGCGGGGCACGCTCCTGAATGAACGATGCGGCTGACTTTGCGACAGCGGGAGAAGAGAGAATCACATTTGATTCGGTTCCTCCGTCAATGAGCTCAAGCCGCGAGAACCCTTGCTTAAAGGTGGTGGCCTGCGAGAGGAGCCAGTGACTGACGAAGCCCACAGTCTCGTACCCATGAAGACTAAGCATCTGCCCGAGTGTCACGACGCCAGGGTTGTACCACGAGGTGAACTCTCGGACGCCGTGCACTTTCGGGTGGTAGCCGGTAAGGATGGAAGCTACCGCAGGCCGCGTCCAAGGAGCCGCCGCGTAGGCTTTCGTGAAGACAACGCCCTCTTTCGCGTAGCGCGAGAGGAGGGGCGCGCTTTTCGGGTCGAGCAGGTCAAGGCTCTTGCCGGGCGTGGTGTCGAAGACCACCAGCACGACGTTCATCCCCTGTGCCAGCTCGGAAAGATCATACCCGGTGGCAGAGCTCGATGGCTCGACGGCCCGTTCAACCAAGTTGTGCCCACTCGTCACAAGAGCGGCTGCCGCAGCGAGAGCAAATAAAAGCCTTGTGGGTCGAAATGACACGACCAAAGTGTAGGAGCTGTAAGTTGCCCGTGTCAAAGGCGGAAAAGGGGCCCAGCGGTGATTACGGCGTTGGGGAAAGCCGCAAGCCGGTCTGCTTGCCCTTATTTTTTGACGTTCCAGGGGCGATTGAGGCGAAAAATTGGGCGAGTCGTGCCTAAAAACGCCCCCGGATTCGAAACAGAGAGAGTTTTCCGCTATGCTCCTCAGGCTTGTTCGTTTCGTGAAAGGTCCCAGTGCTGCAAGTAAGCAATATCGAAAAACAGTTCGGCGATCGCGTGCTCTTTTCAGGAGCAACACTTACGGTTGGCTCAGGTGAGCGCGTGGCGTTGTTCGGCCGCAACGGCTCCGGTAAGTCGACGCTGCTCAAGATCATCGCCGGAGAAGACACACCTGATGACGGTGATGTCAGCGTTCCCAAGGGGTACCGCATCGGTTACCTCAAGCAGCACCTCTCCTTCTCCGCTCCGAGCGTTCTTGAGGAGGCTTGCCTCGCGCTGCGCGGGGATCCGGTTGCAGAGCAGTACAAGGCCGAGATAGTGCTCAACGGCTTAGGCTTCTCGGATGCCGAGCTGGCGCTCTCTCCGACGGCTCTCTCCGGAGGCTTCCAGATCCGCATCAACCTCGCCAAGCTGATCCTCGATGAGCCGAACCTGCTGCTTCTTGACGAGCCTACCAACTACCTCGACATCGTCTCGTTGCGCTGGCTTGAGCGTTACCTCCGAGAGTGGCCGGGCGAGATGATCGTTATCTCGCACGACCGCGCTTTCTGTGATGCTGTGAGCACTCACTCAGCTCTTCTCTACCGAGGAGGCTTCCGCAAGCTTGAGGGTGATTCGATGAAGCTCTTCGAGCGGATCGCGGAGGATGAAGCGCTCTACGAGCGCACTAGGGCCAACCGCGAGAAAGAGATTAAGCGGATGGAGTCCTTTATTAACCGCTTTAAGGCGAAGGCGAGCAAGGCAACGGTTGTGCAGTCGCGCGTGAAGGCGCTCGCAAAGATTGAGCGGCTCGACGAGCTGTCAAGCGAGGCAACGCTCGATTTCGCGTTCGTGCACAAGCCATTCCCCGGCAGGTTTCCGATCGAAGCAAAGGAGATCTCTTTTGGCTTCGACGGAATGGCGAGACCGCTCGTTAATGGCCTCAGCTTCGCCCTCAAGCGAGATGACCGCGTCGCGGTGATCGGGAAAAACGGCCGGGGAAAATCCACCCTGCTCAAGCTCCTAGCCGGCGAGCTTCAGCCCCAGAACGGCGAAATAGCAGTCAGCCCCAACACCAGCATGTCGTTCTTTGCCCAGACGAACACCAATCGGCTGAACCTCTCAAGCACGATCGAGTCAGAGATTCAGCAGGTAAACGAGAAGCTCAGCCGCACGGCAGTGCGAGCTATCTGCGGCTGCATGATGTTTGAGGGTGACGATGCCTTGAAGAAGATCTCCGTGCTGTCGGGAGGAGAGCGCAGCCGCGTGCTTCTGGGGAAAATTCTAGCGACGCCGAGTAACATGCTTCTTCTCGACGAGCCCACCAACCACCTCGATGTAGAGTCAGTGATGTCACTCACTGACGCGCTTGAGGAGTTTGATGGAGCCGTCGTTATCGTTACCCACAACGAGGACATCCTGCGTCGAGTGGCTCAGCGGCTGATCGTGTTTCAGGGGGAGCAGCCGTTTCTTTTTGAGGGGACGTACGACGAGTTCCTCGACAGCATAGGCTGGGAGGAGGAAGCTGACCTCGTTCCGCGAGGAAAGAAGAAGTCAAAGCCATCAGCAGCGAAGGGGCGAGAGCAGAAGCGCGAAAAGGCGGAAGTGCTCCAAGAGCGCTCGCGCCAGCTCACGCCGCTCAAGGAGCAAGTTGCAGCCCTTGAGAAGGGAATTGCTAGCCTTGAGAAGCAGGTCGCAGCAGCGCACGAGAGCCTCGCAAAAGCTTCTTCGTCCGGCGACGCAGCCGGAATAAAGTCGGCATCGCAGGAGCTAGCCCGGGCAGAGAAGGAGCTCGCGGAGCAGCTTTCCTCCTGGGAGGATTCTGTCCGCAAGGCTGAAGAGGTTGAGAAGCTCTTTGGTGAGCAGCTTGCTGCTTTTGAGGAGTAGGGAGGCTTAAGGGGGCTACGCTCCTTGCCGGGTTTGTTCACAAAGAGAGCAGCGAGAGCGGCGAGTGGGGCCGTCCTCTATATGGTCCCAGCCCTCGCTGCTCTCGCCGGACTCTTTGTGAAAATTCCCCTCCCCAAATCCAATCGCCCTCCGCCCCGGCTGCCGTCAAAAATTGAGCTTCTTCTGCGAATATGTGCCGTGATAGAACGGAAGAGCCTCAAACATCATTTCGGCTAGGCTATGCAAACTTCTCCCGACACGCCGCGTCGCTTTCTCTGTGTGCTCACGCTCATGACTTCTGTGCTCGCCTGCGGGCCAGGACCGATCACCGTTTCGCAGCTTCAAATGAGGCTCGATGATCGGGGGCCGGTTGTGCTCGGAGATGGCAATGCCGACCTTCCTGCCGATGCTTTCCTGCAACAGCAGCGCGCTGAGAGCGCTACGCTCTCGGATTTTATCGTCAAGCACGGCGAGCCATCGGCGATTAGCCTCGACAACCGCTTCCTGCGCTCGGCCCGGCTCGCGCTGTACTACCCCAGCGAAAACAAGCGGTTCCTCTTCACTCGATGGTCGTCAGATTGGGATCCTGCTGGAGCAGAGAAGATCCAGGCTAACGAACGGGATGCGATCACGTCGCAGATGGCCCAGGCGGGGCTAAGCATCTCGGCATCAGAGACAGCGGTGCCCGTGCGTCGTACTGAACTTGCGAGCGAGCCCGCAGCCGCGCCTCCGGTTGCGTCCGCGCGCGCATCCACGGCTCCGGGTGAGCAAGAGCTCAGAGGGCGACTCAAGCCTCCGCAGGCTGCAGAAGAGGCCCGGCTCGTAAGGCTCCCGAACGGCGACTACCGCCACCGGGTCACCTTCCGCGGCGAGACGCTTAGGCTGCTCGCCGACTGGTACACGGAAGACCCCAAGAATGTGTCCGCAATCGCCAGCGCCAGCCGACGCTCGCCAACAAGCCCTCTGCGGTTAGGCGAGGAGATCACAATCCCGAAGCGCTTGATGCGTAATGTTCAGGCGTTGCCCGAGGCGGCGGTCTCCTAGCTTCCGACCCCTCAGATGGGATGGGAAAAAAGTGGCTTTGCTGCTACGATTCCGTAGCCATTTAGGCCATCAAGCTTTATGACCCTACGCAGCGCCCACGAGTACCGAAGCAGCCCACGCCAGATCTCTGTCTACAACACACTGGCCGGCCGCAAAGAGCAGCTCGACCCGATCGACCCATCCCCGAACGCGCCCGAAGTAAAGATGTACGTCTGCGGGCTCACTCCGCAGGACCAGAGCCACCTCGGCCACGGGCTTAACTCCGCCAGGTTCGATATCGTTCGCCGGTACCTTGCCTACCGCCGCCTCGCTGTGAACTTCGTCCAGAACGTGACTGACATCGACGACAAGATCATCGACAAGGTTCTCAAGACTGGCCAGGACCCGCTCGCCATGACGCGCGGCTACACAGATGAGTTCTATGCGCTCGTCGACCGGATGCACGGCCTGCCAGTTGAGAAGCTCACGCGCGTGACGGAGTTCGTGCCGCAGATCGTAGCTTTCATTCAGGGGCTAATCGACAAAGGTTTCGCGTACGTCACTCCAGAGGGGAACGTTTACTTTGAGGTCTCCAAGAAGGGTGACTACGGGAAGCTCTCAAACCAGAACACCTCGATGCTGTACGAGAGCGTGCGCAAGGAGCTAGACAAAGAGAAGCGTTCTCCGCTCGACTTTGCGCTGTGGAAGAGAGACGAGAGCACGTCGTTGTCGCAGCCCTCGCCGTGGGGCGTTGGCCGTCCGGGGTGGCACATCGAGTGCTCAGCAATGATTCACGAGACGCTCGGAGACCGGATCGATATCCACGGGGGAGGGCTCGACTTAAAGTTCCCACACCACGAAAACGAGATAGCGCAATCGGAGGCTTACTCAGGCAACGGATTCGCGAATGTCTGGATGCACGGCGGGCTGCTCAACATCGAGGGGCAGAAAATGTCGAAGTCCCTCAATAATTTCACGACTCTCGTTGACGGGCTGCAGAAGTACGGCCCAGCGCCGTTTCGCTTCGTGGTGGCACGGCACCACTACCGTTCAGGCATAGATCTGAGCGACAAGCTCTTCCGTGACAACCTGAACGCTCTGCTCGACTTCCACCGGCTCTTCGCGCGAGTGCCAGGGCTCGATGCTGCAACAGCTGACACCTCTTCGCCGGAGGCCAAGGCTCTAATCGAGTCGTTTGAGGCGGCGATGGACAACGACTTCAACTCGCCCGAGGCTCTCGTTGCTCTCGAAAAGGCGCGGACAGCAATCGCACAGCAGCTCGACTCAGGAAAAGCGACCTCAGAGCAGGTAGCGGGAATGACGAAGCTCGTGGTTGAGCTTGGCAGGATCTTGGGGCTCTTCTTCGACTCGCTTGAGGCAGTCGAGACTCAGGGGCTTGGACTGGTCGCGAGCATTCTCGGCGTGCCTCCGCTGTCACGAGAAGAGATCGCGGAGCTTCTGCGTGAGCGCGCAGAGGTCCGAGCAGCGAAGAACTTCGCGCGCAGCGACGAGATCCGCAAAGAAGCTGCTCTTCGGGGAGTTGAGATCCTCGACTCAAAGAGCGGCTCTACCTTCCGGTTCGTATGACCCTTTCAACGCCCCCGCCTAAGCCGCTTCGTATCGCGCTGCTTGGGACGCGCGGCATCCCAGCTCGTTACGGCGGCTTCGAAACGTTTGCCGAGCAGCTCTCGACCCGCCTCGTCGCCCGTGGGCACCAGGTTACCGTCTACGGGCGGTGCCGGCTCTTCGGCGGCTGGGGCCGGCGCGAGAGCTACCGCGGAGTTGATCGTCGCGAGACACCAACTGTGTTTCACAAGTATCTTGAAACACCGCTGCACGCCCTGACCTCGTTCCTCGACGCGCTCTTCCGGCCATTCGATGCACTGCTGGTGTGCAACGCGGCTAACAGCCCCCTTGCGCCGATACTGAAGCTCAAGCGGGCGCCGCTTCTAATCAACGTAGACGGCATAGAGCGCAACCGCGCCAAGTGGAACTCTCTCGGAAAGCTCTGGTACCGGCTCGGCGAGCGATGTTCGGTATCGCTTGCGACGCGAGTCGTTTCAGACGCAGACGTAATCGCTGACTACTACCGCTCAGAGTACGGCTGTGAGAGCGAAGTGATTCCGTATGGAGTCCATCCACAGCCGCGACCGGCAGGAGAGGTTCTTGGGCGCTTCGGCCTAAAGCCCAGGAGCTACATCTTGTACGTCAGCCGGCTTGAGCCCGAGAACAACGCTCTTGGAGTGATTGAAGCCTACAACGCCCTTGCCCAGAGAGATCCAGAGATTGTTCCTCTCGTTATTGTCGGGGATGCACCGTATGCGACGGAGTACAAAGAGAGGCTCAAGTCGACTGCCTGTCCGAAAGTCATCTTCACTGGGTTCCAGTTTGGTGAGGCGTACGAAGAGCTTCAGAGCAACTGCCGCATCTACGTTCAAGCGACCGAGGTGGGTGGCACTCACCCGGCGCTGATCGAGTCGATGTCGTACGGAAACTGCGTCGTGGCTAACGGCACCCCTGAGAACCTTGAGGTAATCGGGGACGCTGCCCGCAGCTTTCCGAAGAACGACTTTGTAGCGCTGTCGACGGTGATTGGAGAGCTGCTCGCAGACCCGACGCAGTGCGCGCAGCTCGGAGAGCGCGCAAAAGCTCGTGCGCTCTCGATCTACTCGTGGGATGCTGTCGTGTCGAAGTACGAGGCACTATTTGCCGCACTCACGACCAGAAAGCAGGAGAGCAAGTGACGCCAACGGAGCAGGCTCAGGGGCCATACGTGATCTTCGACGGCACGTGCGGGCTGTGCAATCGGTTCGTTGTGTTCGCCCTGCGCCGCGACCGCTCTCAGGCGTTGCGCTTCGTGTCTAACCACTCAAGCGTCGCTCAGCAGCTCCTTGCCTCCGTAAACCTGGCGGGTGCAGACGCCCAAACGGTTGTGGTCGTCAAGGGTGGTGAGGCTCTCGTCCGCAGCAGCGCGATGATCTTCGTGGCTTCGCGCTTGGGGTGGCCGTGGAGCATTCTAGCAGTCTTTCGGTTCGTGCCGCGGTTCCTGCGTGATTGGGGATATTCCCTCGTGGCCCGAAACCGAATAGCGATCTTCGGTCGCGTAGGAGAGTGCGCGCTTGTGCCTGCTGAGCTACGGCAACGAATTATTGAGTGACGACTGGGAGAAGAAGAGATGAACGCTCATGACCCCATCCGCGAAATGCTTGGCACTTCACGGTACGTGATGTCCAGTTACTTGCAAGACCTCTCGGACGACGACCTCCTGGTTCGCCCGGTGCCCGGCGCGCACCACGCTGCCTGGCAGCTTGGGCACCTGATCGTCTCTGAGCGCAAGATGGTGGAGGCTATCGCGCCAGGTCATGGCGTGACGCTACCCGTGGGGTTCGAGGAAGCTCATCCGAAAGATGCCGGACATGCCGAGGTCTCCCCAGGCTTCTCGAAGAAGGTGTACCAAGCTCTCATGCAGGAGCAGCGGGAGAAGACATTGCAGGCGCTGGCATCCTTCTCTGCGGAAGACCTCTCAAAGCCAGGTCCGGAAGCGATGCGCTCGTACGCGCCCCGTGTGGGCTCGGTCTTTTCGACGGTCGCAGGCCACGAACTCATGCACTCCGGGCAGATTGCGGTCATCAGACGGGCTCTGGGTAAGCCGGTCGTTATTTAGGGAGATCCGGCTCAACTCGCGCCTAGGGCACGGAAACGTTCTCGTGCTGGGCGGAGCGAGAGATCAGCAGTTCAGTTAGTCGGCTATGCTTGGGGCGAGAGCACCGCGCCACAGCCGAGGCAGTGTTATGAGCCTACGCGACTCACATCCGACTCATCGAGAGTGCAAACTTTGAGCAATGTCCTGTGCAGGTAAGTCTACAGATGGCTCTAGAACTCCTCTCACGCGTAGTGTCTTCAAGCGGCTTCGCTCCAGCCTGTACAGGAAAAGCTGAGAGACCGTCCGCAGTTCAATCTGGATCTTGTCCAGGCTGTCGTGCATACCCACGGAGTCGTTTCCGGCGACATCTTCGAGGTTGGTCCCGAGAGAGACTCGCGCCATAAGCGCAATTGTCAGGAACACGATCGACACCGTAGCGACCGTGATGGTGCTGTCAGGTGCTAGCTGCCCCGTGCCGAAAGAGTTTGATAGCCATTGCGCGAAGTCGATCATCGCTGCTCCTTTCTTCGGGCAGGGTCCAGCTCCGCCCTTTTGGACTCGGTTTCAGTCCTTAATGGGTTATGTGCCTAAGGCACAGGGAAACGACTTTACTCGCTAAAATATTTCGAAACTTCAGGCCCTTAGGGGTCGGACGAGGTGTCCGACGAAAATTCCCGAAAGCTGTGTTTAGTGATTCCGCTGTGATAGACTCCTCCGGCTGTACTTTCAGAGGTGAGGGGGTATGCAGGGCATATCAGTCGTCATTCCGGTCTTCAACGAAGAAGAGAACGTAGCCGAGGGATTTCGCGAGGTAACTGGCGTGCTGAGCGCCATGAAGCGGCCCTACGAGATCATTTACGTGGACGATGGTTCGCGCGACGCGACAGTTGCCCGCCTGCTTGAGGTGGGTGGAAGCGATCCACACCTGCGCCTCATCCAGCTCCGGCGCAATTTTGGCCAGACGGCCGCTATGGCGGCCGGATTCGATCATACCCGATACCCGATTGTCGTTGCGCTCGATGGCGACCTGCAGAACGACCCTGCGGAGATTCCGCAGATGGTAGCCAAGCTTGAAGAGGGCTACGACCTCGTGGCCGGATGGCGCAAGCATCGCCGCGACAAGTTCGTCAGCCGCCGTCTTCCGAGCATGATCGCTAACCGTATCATCTCAGCAGCGACCGACGTCCGTCTGCACGACTACGGCTGCACGCTGAAAGTGATGACCGGAGACGTAGCCCGTGGCCTGCGCCTCTACGGAGAGATGCACCGTTTCATCCCAGCGCTTGCAAACGAGATGGGCGCCCGCATCGTAGAGGTGCCGGTTAACCATCGTGAGCGCCGCTTCGGAAAGTCGAAGTACGGCATCTCGCGCACCATCCGCGTTATCCTCGACCTGATCACCGTGAAGTTCCTGCTCGGCTACTCGAAGCGCCCTATACACCTTTTCGGCGTTGTTGGCGCAGTTTCAAGCGTGCTCGGCACAGCGATCCTAGCGATGCTCACTTTCCAGCGCCTCTTCCAGAGCGTGCCGATGGGCAATCGTCCGCTGCTGTCGCTCGGCGTAATGCTCGTGATTATCGGGCTGCAGTTTATCGTTTTCGGTCTTCTGGCTGAGGTGCTTGCGCGCACCTACTACGAGTCGCAGAGCAAGAAGATCTACGTCGTTCGGCGTATCTTTGCTGCGCCTGAAGACGAGGGCAGTGCACCGTGGACGCGCAAAGTAGCCAACTAGCCTCGGCTGCCGCGGCCCCCGAACAGCTCCCAAGAGTCCTGCTAGACGCCCGCAAGCTCGGTGACGGTGGCATAGGCGTATACGTTGAGAACCTTATCCGCGGTCTAGCCGAAGTCGGCGGCCTTCAACTCACGGCCCTCGTACGACCGGGGGCAGGGGACCGTTTCGATCTTCCGCGGTCTGTGTCACTGATCAGCGAAACCACGCCCTGCTATTCGTTGAAGGAGATCCTCGTTCTCGGCCGTCGTATTGACTGGAGCGCGTTCGACATCTTCCACACACCGCACTACGTCTTGCCGTACGGAGTTCGAGTCCCCTCAGTAGTGACGGTGCACGATCTGATCCATATCGAGGAGCCGGAGAAGTTTTACTACCCGATCGTCGCAAAGGCGCTGATTCGCTCCGCGGTGTCGCGCGCAGACGCAGTGCTAGCGGTGAGCAACGCGACTCGCGCTGCTGTTGAGCAGCTCACAGGGGCGACAAGCGGAAAAGTTCGGCACGTGCCAAATGCAATTGCGCCGTATCTCGTCCGCAGCACATCATCGCTGGCGTTGCCGGCAGCCTTGGCCGGGGTGGGCCCCTTCTTCCTCTCGGTGCTCTCAAATTGCAAGCCCCACAAGGGGGTGCCAGAGCTGCTGGACGCCTTTGATCGCTTCAAGAGATCCGAGCAGTGGCGCGGCGCAGCGGCTGTGTGCCCGAAGCTGGTGCTCGCAGGCTACGGAGCTGAGGAGATCCTTGCGGATACGGCTGCCCTCCGGAAGCTACAGCTGTGTGATGTGACAGTAGTTGGCGCTGTCGCCGACGAGCAGCTAGCGGCGCTCTACGCAAAGGCTTTGGCGCTCGTGGTGCCGTCGCGTCTTGAAGGCTTCTGCCTGCCTGCCCTTGAGGCTCAAGCAGTCGGCACCCCGGTAGTGTGTCGGCCGGTAGCAGCGCTCAAGGAGCTTGTGACCGAGCGCGACTTCGTCGCCGAGGACATGAGCATTGAAGCACTCGCCCGGGCATTCGGCATGGGACTGCGCAGTGGAGCAGCTTTCGGGCACGAGCCGATTCGCGCACACCTCGAAGCATACTCCCCCAAGCGGATCGCAGAGCGTGTTCGCGCTGTGTACTCGGAAGTGCTCTCAGCGAGGAGGGGCGCGTGAAAGTCGCGATCATCCACGACTGGCTAACGGGAATGCGCGGCGGCGAGCGCTGCCTAGAGGCATTTCTGATGCTCTACCCGTCGGCGGACATCTTCACGTTAGTGCACGTGCCGGGCTCCACTTCGGCGCTGATCGACAGCCGCGTCAAGAAGGTGTCGTTCTTAGGCAGTATCCCCGGCATCAAGCGACTCTACCGTGCATGCCTTCCGCTCTATCCGCTCGCAGCGGCTTCGTTCGACCTGAACGGGTACGACCTCGTCATCTCGCTCAGCCATGCTGCGGCGAAGAACGTGCGCGTTCCGGCTGGTGTGCCGCACATCTGCTACTGCTTCACGCCGATGCGCTACATCTGGGACCAAGCGCGGGCGTACTTGCCTGGACTGGCGTACGTGCTGGCCCAGCCGCTCCTGTGGGCTCTCCGAATGTGGGACCGGCGTGGAGCGCAGCGCGTAACCCACTTCGTCGGGATCAGCCACTTCATCGCCGCTCGCATACGGAAGTTCTACGGCCGTGAAGCGGTGGTAATTGCGCCGCCAGTTCGCATGGTCGAGGAAGTGCCACACACGCTCTCGCCAGCAGAGCAGGAGATATTCTCGGCGAATCCCGCGCCCTTCTTTCTCTGTGCTGGCGCGCTAGTCCCGTACAAGCGCATCGACGCAGCGGTAGAGGCTTTCCGAGCACTCGGGCTCCCGCTCTGGGTCGTCGGCAGCGGCCCCGAGCAGCAGAAGCTCAAGGAGTCTGCGCCCGCAAACGTGAAATTTCTCGGCAGGGCGAGCGAGGCGCTCTTGTGGGAGTGCTATCGCCGCTGTGAGGCCCTGGTGTTCCCCGGGATCGAGGACTTCGGGATAGTGCCAGTCGAGTGCATGGCATCTGGGCGCCCTGTGATCGCGGTCGATGCAGGCGGTATCAGGGAATCCGCCGGGGAAAACCGGCCGGTTAGGCACTCTGACCTTGTCCTCTCAAACGAGTGCGGTGTATTCATCCAGAAGAGGTCGCACGGTGATCCGGCGGCGCTCGTCGAAGCTGTTCGGGCGTATCAGTCGACGCGAGCCTCCTTCGTGAGCGAGCGAATCGTCGAGCGGGCCCGACAGTTTAGCTACCAAAATTTCTTTGCGGCGTGGAAGCAGTTCGCCAAGCAGGTAGGCGTTGAGCCAAAAACCAGCGTCGGCCTGCCCCTGAACCATGATGCTCTCGAAGACTCGCCGCGGAGGGTGGGATGTTAAAGCAGAAGCGACAGCTCTTTGAGTACCTGTTCATGGCGACGGACTTGGTCGTTGTGTCGGTTGCGTGGCTCGTCGCGTACTGGCTGCGCTTTGAGACATCGCTCGTTCCAGTAGAGAAGGGTGTTCCCGAGCTTATTCACTACGTCTCGATGCTCGTGTTCATCTGGATTATCTGGGCGTTCGTGTTCCGGCGCATGGGGCTCTACCGTCCGATGCGCGGCGTGCGCCGCACACGTGAGCTGTGGGTGCTCATCAACGCCAATGCGCTAGCGATCCTGCTCTTGATTGCGATTACGTACCTCTTCAGGGAGAAGAGCGTTCAGTACTCTCGTCTCGTGTTCGTGTATTTCTGGGGCATCGCCACGATGCTCACGGTGCTGCAGCGAACGGCGCTGCGCTTCCTGCTGCGAGAGCTGCGGCGCAAAGGGCATAACCTGCGCTACATGCTCGTGGTCGGCGCTGGCAAAGTTGCCTCTGATGTTGTCAGCCGCGTGCGTTTGCACCAAGAGCTTGGGATTCAGCTCATGGGCTGCCTCTCGAAAGATGGCGACGAGCGGCGTGGCCCCGGTGGTGTTCCAATCGTGGGCAAGTACGAGGATATCGGCTCCTTCGTTGGCAGAACTGACATCGACCAGATTGTTGTTGCGCTTCCGCTTGAGGATCAGCAGCTCCTTCCGGAGATCATGGGGCAGCTCAAGGATTCGCTCGTCGACATTAAGATCATCCCCGACATCTACCAGTTCGCCAGTATTGGCGGCGCGATCGAGGAGTTTGAGGGCTTGCCGGTCATCAGCCTGCAGGAGTGCCCGCTTGACGGCATCAACCTCTTTACCAAGCGCGTTCTGGATCTGGCAGTTGGATCGATCCTGATCCTGCTCTTCTCGCCCGTCATGCTGGCTATCTCGATTCTGGTCAAGCTCACCTCACGCGGGCCTCTGCTCTTTAAGCAGGAGCGGGTCAGCTTCGACGGAACTCCGTTCAGGATCATCAAGTTCCGCACCATGTACAGTGACGCTGAAGCGGCTGGACCCGGGTGGACTAAGCCAGGCGATGATCGCATTACGCCACTCGGGCGGCTGCTTCGCTCCACGAGCCTCGATGAGCTCCCGCAGCTCTTCAACGTGCTGCGCGGTGACATGTCTATCGTGGGCCCGCGCCCGGAGCGGCCGGTGTACATCCGCGAGTTCCGTCGCCACATTCCTCGCTACATGTTGCGCCACAAGGTTCCTGCCGGCATGACCGGCTGGGCGCAGGTTCATGGCTGGCGCGGCGACACCTCGATCGACAAGCGCATCGAGTACGATCTGTACTACATCGAGAACTGGTCCATCTTCCTCGACATCAAGATTCTCTTCCTGACGCTCTTCCGCGGGTTCCGGAATCGGAACGCGTACTGAGGCCAGCACGAAGTTTAGTTCCAAGACGTGTCCCTATTCCGCGCAGCTCTCTTGTATGGACTAAGCAGTGAGCCCGGCTTAGACTAAAACGCCGGTATGGAAACCTCCTTTTCTCTGCGGAACATCGCCTCACATGCAGCCGTCTTGGCATCAATCGCCGCAGGCGGTTCACAAGAGTGCTTTGCCCAGCAAAAAGCTGACAGCCCGCTGGTTCGCCGCTTAGTGACCCCGCTCGATTCCGTGATCGCAACTGTCTCCAGCACCGAGTTCCGGACTGCAAGCTCGCTGCGGCAGAGCTCCGTTCTTGGCGCGATGAAGGCATCGCGCATGCTCGGCGCTGCTGGCCGGCCTGACGAGGCGCGAGATCTCGTTGAGCAGCTTGAACAGGTGTGTGGCTCGCTAACGTACCTAGGCCTCTCAGAGAGAGACCGAAATTCAGTCATCTCACTAGCTATCCTTCAGGTGCCGTCATTCAGCCGCCTGTTCTTGGACTTCGAGTCGGGCAGTGACGTTCCCGAGTCTACCCGGCGGGTCTTCAGGGGCAGTGGAGCTGCGCTGCTTGCTCGCCTAGAGTGCGTTGCGCGTTCCGACGAGACACGTTTGCTGACTTCGGGCGGAAATGTTGTGCGCCAGATCTTGTCTCTGGTCGCTTCGCCCGACTTGATTCGGCAGAGTGGCCCCACCTGTTTTTCAACGGTGCTTGTTCGCCACCTTGCCCGGTCTCAGCCAGCCGAATTCATCAGACTCTCGCTCGACCTTGTTGAGCACGGCGAAGCGAAGACATCTTCCGGGCTCTCAATGAGCCTGAATCCGAAGTGGATAGAGCGTCACCGGATCGGGGCATTCGGGTTCCCTGTAGCGCAAGTTCTTCCGTGGGCGCTCTACCAGACGCTGCACGGCCGGACGATCGATGAGCCTTTCGCGACACAGGGGTTGGGAGAGCTGCTTGTGGGTGTCGACGTGGCGCAGTTTTTTGGGCGAGACGTTGACTTGCGGACGAAGCACGGTCTCTCTCCGTGGAGCATCGTCGAAGGCGACATCCTTTTCTTTACCCCTAATGCAGACAACCTCGGGCACGTGCTCCAGGTGGAGCGGTTTGAATCGGGCTCGGCGAGTCTCTACGACCCGGATTCGGGCCGAGGGATAGAGGCGCTGCTGCGAGAGCGCCTGAAGCCAGAGGATGCCAAACGGGTGGAAGTCGATCGTGGTTTCGTCAAGATCCCGGTGCCGCTCCTCGGCGAACAAATTGCTTCTAGCTATCGGCTGCACAGGCCCGAACTTGGCAGCCCCAGCTTCGGAATCGTCCGAACTGAGACACAAACGCGGCGCTTCAAAGAGAAGCACGAGCTTCAGTCTTTTGTTGATCGGGAGCGAGCACGCTACGGAGAGAAAACTCCGTGGGGCAGCCTGCCCTTCGCAATTCTCTTCTCGGGGATTACGGCTGCTGCTGCGTACCGAATTCTCAGGTCGTTGAGAGCAGCCGAGCCGAAAGCTCCCCAAGCACAGGAGCAGTAGAAGGGGACGTTGTGGAGGGTGCTAGAAAAGCTGATTAAACGCCCGCTCCGGCCGGTTGTCAGAGCCCGTCGAGTGAATCCAGGTGCTACTCCCGACGCCCGAAGCTCGGGTAAGCAACACCCCCTCGTTCCTCGGCGGACACGCCTCAATTTCATCCCCAGCTGTCGAAAAAAGGGTACCCCGCAACCAGGTTCCGGGGTAACCTTTCCGCCATGAATGGCTTGCAAAAAGTCGGCTTCCTCGCATTGGTGTGTTTCTTCGGCAGTGCGAGCGTCTTCGTCGCAGGTGTTGATCTGCAGCGTAGGCTGGTGAAGCACACATCTGAGGAGAGTGAGGCGGCAAAGAGGCTCATAGATCAGCTACGGGGAGAAAACCTGGCCCCTCATGCTGAGGGCGTCGTGCCGGCCCAGAGCATTCCGCCCCGTAAAGTGGGCAGCTCTCTCTCGGAGCATGACAAGAGTAAAATTAAGAAGTTCCTCGGGGGCCTGGTCGGCAGCGAGCCGGAGCAGCCCGCACCGTCTGGCCAGCAGCAGCGGCCAGAGGATCAGCCCGCCGGGCAGCTGCCGGACGAGGAGTCTCACGTTCCCTCGGAAGTGGCTGAGCACGAGCCTATCGAGTAAAGTATGCGAAGCATGAAGTTCTCCCGTTTCATTTTCAGCCTAGCCGTAACGGCGCTTCTGTCTGGCTGTTTCATCATCCCTTTTGTGCAGGCCTTTAAAGAGACCGGCGCCACTGAGGGTGATCGTATGGCGCTGCTGGAGCCCGAAGCGAGAAAGTTTGCCGATGCGATGGTGCTCGGAAACAAGAAGCTTGCAATGACTGTGGTGATGCCGGAGAGCCGTTCTAGCATCAGCAAGCTGATTCGCGACAGAAATGAAGAGGAGCGTGTCGTAGAGTCGAAGCTCGACGATGTGCAGTACTCCGAGGCTGCACGCAAGGCGACCGTGACTTTGAAAGTGCGCTACTACAAGGTGCCGTTCTACGTAGTCAAAATGCGCATCGAGGAGCAGCACTGGGAGTTCACCATGTCGGACGGCTGGAAGCTGCGAGACATGGCTGAGCTGGACGAAGAGGAAGGGAGCGATGTTGGCTGAAGTGCGACGCGCGACGATCTTCTTTGCGGTGAGCGCCCTCCTTCTGGTGAGCGCTGCCGGCTGCTTCAACTCGAACTCGTCGAAGCGCCGACCGATTGACTCTGCGTCTGGAATCGACCCGTCAGCGACGCCGTTTAAGCTTGAGGTGCTCGAAGAGCTTCACGATGGCGCAGACATCGTCATCAAGGGCCGACTGACCCCGAAAGACGAGTGGCCAAGCAATGAGGTAGTCGTGCGGCTTGCAGCTCTCGACGAGAGCGGGCAGCAGCGTATCTCTTTTCACCGGATGAGCGACCTCGCGCCGCAAGCTGGCATGATGGCCGCGGGCAAGCCAGAAAACTTCTCGCTGACTATTCCATCCGCAGGCCTCACCAACTACCAGCTCGAAGTGCTCTGGGGGCGTGATGCAGGCCCCTTCCTCAAAGAGGAGCCAACGAAGGAAGAGCCAGAAGCAGGGAAAGAGGCTCCCACTCAGTACCTAGCCCTGCGCAAGCTGGAAGTGCACCGAGTTCCAGGAGAGTCGTGCGCCAACCCGAACGAGTGCGAGCTTAAATTCACGATAACTGGCGAATTATTCAACTCTGGCGGGGCAACTGTCCGAAATGTGGTGATTGTCGCGGGTTTCACGACCCCCGATCAGCTTGCTTTGAAGGATCAAATTCTTGAGAATGAGCGCAAAGTCGAGGTCAGAAACCTTGGGCTGAAGCCAGGAGCAAGCAAGCCGTTCCGGCTCTCTCTTGAGAAGCACGTCTCATCATCCGACCAAACGGCGCCGCAACCGGTAGTGCGTATCGTGTCGGTGGATTCGGACTTCTAGCCACAGCGCCCAGGCTTCTCGACCCCCCTGCTGTTCAACGAGTTGCCATGCATTCAGACAAGACAGAGAGCGAGCAGGAGAAGCCCCAGAAGCAGGGCGTGTACATCCGCACGTTCGGCTGCCAAATGAACGAGTACGACTCGCAGAAGCTCTACAAGATCCTCGAGAAAGATTACCAGCCGGTCGATGCGCCCGAGAAAGCGGACCTCGTGCTCGTCAACACGTGCAGCGTGCGCGAGAAGCCTGAACAGAAGCTCTACAGCATGCTTGGCGAGCTAAAGGCGATTCGAGCGGAGCGTCCTGGCATGATGATCGGCGTGTGTGGCTGCGTCGCCCAACAGGAAGGGGAGAAGATCCTCAAGAAGGGGCGTGGTGTCGACTTCGTCTTCGGTACACACAACCTCTCGCTCGTGCCATCTCTCATTCAGCTTCGAAAGAAGGGCGCCCCTCCACAGGCAGCGGTCGATTACCGCGAAGAGTGGGAGGAGCTTCCGCTTGGATTCGCTGAGAACGATCCAACCCGTCACGGACAGGCCGGCCACGTGACTGCGTTCATCTCGATTAGCCGCGGGTGCAACAAAGCCTGCACGTACTGTATCGTTCCGACAACTCGTGGCCCGGAAGTGAGTCGCGCCCCCGATGAGATCGAGCGCGAAGCAAGGATCGCGGTGCATCGCGGCAGCAAAGAAATCGTGCTCCTCGGCCAGACAGTCAACTCCTACGGGCTCGACCTCTCGCCGCGCATGAGCTTCGTGAAGCTCCTCGACAGAGTGGCCGCCATCCCGGGTGTCGAGCGAATCCGCTTTACCTCGCCACACCCCCAGGAGATTCGCCAGGACTTCATTGATTTCGTGGTCTCTAACCCGAAGGTGTGCCGCCACATCCACATGCCGCTCCAGTCAGGCAGTGACCGAATCTTGCGGCTCATGAACCGCAATTACCGGCGTGCGAAGTACCTCGCAATCATAGAGGCCCTGAAGAGCCGAGTGCCGGACATGGCGATAACAACAGACCTCATCGTCGGCTTTCCTGGCGAGACCGAGGAAGACTTTAAGCAGACGCTTGAGGTGATGGAGCTGGTTCAGTTTGATAACAGCTACTCGTTCGCCTTCTCTCCGAGACCAGGCACTCCGGCTGCCGCAATGGAGGAGTCGCTCACACAGGAGGAGAAAATTGCGCGCCTTCAGGAGCTGCAGGCGCTCCAGGATCGGCTCATGGACGCCAAGCTCGCCTCATGGGTCGGGCGTGAAGCAGAGGTGCTGGTCGACAACCACAACCGTGTTGCTGAAGGATGCTTTCAGGGCCGCATCTCCCAGAACTTCGTCGCGAACTTCGTTCAGCCGCACGAGGGCGTGGCAATCGGCTCAATCGTCAAGGCGCGCATCAGCGGGCGCGGGCGAGTTTGGCTGGTTGCTGAGCCTGCCTAGCAGAGAACCAGCAGGCTGCTTCACTCAGAAAATATCCTTGTCCAATCAGCATGAAGCAGGCTCTACGGCCCAGCTTATGGATGCGTGCTGCCGCCGTTTCTTTGCGTAGACGCCCCAAGATCGCGCGTGGTACCATAGGGGTCAGGGGTTTGCTTAGTAACTCCCCCTAATGGCTGTTCTTTCAGAATCGCTGCGCTGCTGTGCCGCGGTTCTTGGGGCGTTTGCACGATGGGAAATGAAGCTGCGGTTGAGATGTTTGTCGGTGGGCTCGTGCTCGACCCGGCCACCCAGGCTCCGATTGTGGTGCTCAAGGATGAGACTGGCGAGGTGACTCTCCCGATCTGGATTGGGATTGCTGAGGCCACCTCGATTGCAAGTGCCATCAAGCAAGTGGCAATGGCAAGGCCGCTCACGCACGATCTGTTCTACGAGCTGTTGCTCGAGCTCGGCATCACAGTTCAGCGTATCGTGATCACTGAGCTGAAAGATTCAACCTACTTCGCGGAGCTTGTTCTTGGCCAGGGAGACAGGGTGTTCGTGCTAGACGCTCGCCCGAGCGACGCCATCGCTATGGCGCTCCGTGCGACCGCCCCGATCTTTGTGGCTCAGTCCGTTCTCGACCAGGCCCGGCAAGCCTTCGCCAAGCAGGGAAGCCAGCAGCAAGGCGGGCAGCAGCAGCCCCAAGAGGGGCAAGCTGAAGAAGAGCAGCCGGAGGAGCAGCAGGACGATTCCTCGAAGGATTTTAGGGCGATCGACAAGGATAAATGGACCGAGATTCTGAGCCAGCTCGACCCCGATGACTTTAAGTACAAGATGTAGGCGCCCCTACACCGGTCTTCCCTGTACAAGCCCCCCGCGCTCTGCTACGAAACGGGCTGCTACGTCTCTTTTTTAGCGAGTTGCCTGTGTCCTCCGCACCGAAACCAACCCTTCCGAACCGCAACCAGGAAGCGAGCGATCTCTCAAGCCGGTCGCGCCGTAACATCTTCGAGGACCCAGCTATTGTTGAGGCTGGCAAGAACGACCCGTTCATTCGGTTCATTTCGGCCAACTGGCGGCTCCTGTTCGCTGTGCTTATCGCCGTTGGGCTCGGGATCGTTGGCTACAGCCAGGTGACGGCGACAACGCTGCAGAAGCAAGCTGATGCCACACGAGCCCTGCGCGAGATACAGCAGGCTTACCAAGAGATAGCAGAAGAGCGTGATGTGCTCGTGACCGCCCAGGCTGACGAGCGCGCGGCGAAGGACGACAAGGCGCGTGCCGAGGCTTCAGAGCGGATCAAGAAGGCAACAGAAACGCTCAAGCTGAAAGAAGACCGGCTGCTGGCGAAGGCGACTGAGCTTGAGACTGGCACCTCTTTCACGCCCTTCTCGGCTCTCTACCGTGGGCTTGTGGCAGCGAGCCGCTCAGACTTCGGAGCTGTGCAGTCGGCGCTTGCTGCGCAAGGCTGGGAGACAGTTGGAAAGCAGGGCTCGCCCGAGCGCGCCGCCGCGGAGTTAGCTGTGCTGGGTCTCGCGAAAGCGCTCTCGGATTCCGACCAGCACCTCGAGGCAGCGAAGCAAGCGCTCAAGGGCTTGGCGGAGCGTGGGGACTTCGCGGCTGCTCGTGCGGCTGATGCGTACGCGGCGTTGGCAACGACCCCAGAAGAGAAGGCACAGGCGAAGGCCCTTATCGGCTTGCTCCAGACCCGAATGCCCGCGCAGCAGAAGCTGCTCCTTGGCGCCTCCGAGCGGCTCTCGTAGTTCCGCCATGCCGTGGGGCGTCCTCATATTTCTGGCCATCGTCAACACGCTCAACTTCTTTGATCGCTACATCGTCCAGTCGGTCGAGCCGCTGCTCAAGCAAGAGTTCGCGCTTACCAACGAGGAATCGGGAACGTTGGGTGCAGCCTTCGTCCTCGGCTACTTCATCTTCTCTCCGATCTTTGGCTACCTAGGGGCCTCGCGCGATCGGCGTTGGCTGATGGGAATCGGCCTCTTTGTCTGGAGCGTCTGCACAGCACTGACTGGCCTCGCGCCCACCTTTCTGGTCTTCGTTCTGGCAAGAATTATGGTGGGGGTAGGGGAAGCAAGCTTCGGGTCGATCGTTCCAGGCTACCTCAAAGGGCGCATCTCAAATCCGATCCAGCTCAACAACGCGCTCTCGATCTTTTACGTGGCGATACCAGTCGGGTCCGCGCTTGGCTACGTTGTAGGAGGCAACTTGGCGGAGGTATGGGGATGGCGCAGCGTGTTCTTTGCGGCGGCAGTTCCTGGCATCCTGCTCTCGCTGTGCTTCGTAAGCATTAGGCCGGAGGCCGGCGTCAAGAAAAGTGCCGGCGCAGTTACTAGTAGTGGATTGGCAACGCAGCTCGGCAGTGGGCTCAACGGATTTTATCAGGGGGTTAAGCAGATCTTCGCTCGCTCGGACTTGAGCTTCACCATAGCGGGCTACGTGTTCAACACCTTCGCGCTCAACGGCATAGCGATGTTCGTCGTGCGACATGGCGAGGGGCTCGGAATGGAAGCTGATGATGTCGCAGCTACGTTTGGGGGGATCCTCGTCGTGACCGGATTCCTCGGGACGCTCGGAGGGGGATTTCTGGCTTCCAAGCTTTCTGCGGCGAAGCCGAACCGCATCAAAGCGATGCTGGCTTTCATCAGCATCACGACGCTGCTCGGCGCGCCGTGCCTTGCAGTCGCTTTTTTGGCCAAGTCGCCCGAATGGTTTTTTGCGGCGTGCTTTGTCGCCGAGATAGCGCTCTTTGCAGGGGTGGCGCCGCTCAACTCAGTTCTCGTGCAGCGCTCCCCGCGGGGTCTAGAGACCCTGACCCAGGGCGTTTCTATTTTCCTCATAAACCTCTTCGGAGCAGCCGCCGGCATGTACGTCGTTGGTTGGGCCACCGACCGGCTTTTAGCGTTGCCGTCTGTTGCCTCAGAGGCGGCAGCCCTCGCCCTGGCACTACAGGTCACCACAATTGCCATGATTCTATCGGGATTGCTCTGGTGGGTCGCGACTTGCAAGACACCCCCAGAAGGTGAGTGTGACTAGAGCCCGAAGCCGTGAGATACTAAGAGTGCGTATCCGACATATCCTCGCCGCGAGACCAAGCTAAAAGTCACGGGGCGCGATGCTGGCACAAAAGGCGCAGAGACTTGACCACTGTGGCACGTTGAGCACATTTTGGGCCGAAGACGCCGCCGGACGAGCTGGCAGCGGCAGAGGAGGTTTTTTGTTACGCGCTCGAAGCCAAGGTATTCAAATCTCTTAACGGTGTCCCATGACCCAATACCGGAGTGTAGTAGTCTCAGCGCCGTGCCAGATAGTACGTCGCGCCCTCACCAAGCTAGTATTCCTCTCCTCGTTTTTTGCGCTGATGGTCTTGGGTGGTAACGGAGTTGTTGAGTCAGTCGCTGAAGATGAACCCGCCCCCTCTTTTCTTGACACGCCAACCCCAGTGCCGGAGCCCCCAACACAGAAACAGATCCAGAAGGCAGTCATGCGATGCCTTAGCTCCGCCGATAGCACTCGAGCTGCGTCACGCAGAAACCCGCGAGGGTTGGGCATGGCGGAAGAGGGTGAGGAGCGCTACTGCTTTGAGCAGAAGAGAGAATGCCAGAAGGACGTCGGCGGGTTCGCGTGTCGAAGCTTCATCCGGGACTACGTTTCTGAGTAGGCTCTCGGCATATTTTTTCGTGTGACGCCGGCTGCTGGGGTGCGGTAGACTGAAGCCTGGTATCTATTGACCTCCTCAGGCATGCAAAGTGAATCGCTCCCGAAACAAGTGCTCATCCGTGAGGTAGGTCCTCGCGAGGGTTTTCAGATCCTCCCAACTGTGTACCCTGTCGAACAGAAGCTTCGCCTGATCGATGCTCTGTGCAAGGCCTCGCTAACTGAGATCGAGGTTACCTCATTTGTCAGGCCGGACCGTGTGCCCCAGATGGCGGACGCTGAGGCTCTCGTTGCGCAATTACCTGCACACAAGGGCACAGATTACTCTGCGTTGTACCTGAATCCGCTCGGCTTTGAGCGCGCCGAAAAGACCGGCAAGCTATCGAACAAAGGGTGGCTGTACAGCTCGCCGAGCGCCACCTTCCTCAAAGCAAACAACAATGTGTCGATCGACGAGAGTGTAGCGAGTGTTGCAGAGTGGTGCGGTCTGTTTCGGCGCCACGGCAAGCGCCTGCATGGGTTAATGCTTTCTAATGCATTTGGCTGCTCGTACGAAGGGTCGGTGTCGTCTTCGGCTGTGGTTAGCTTGGTCGAGCGATTCGCGGCTGCTTGTGAGGCCGCCGGAGAGCGCCTCGTCGAGGTGTGTCTCGCTGATACGGTGGGAATGGCCACCCCAAAGACCGTTAGGGAGCGTCTTGTAGCTCTCCGGCCGCTTGGTTTCACGGTGTCGCTTCACCTACACGATACAGTTGGGTTAGGGCTGGCGAACGTCTACGCAGGGCTTCTTGAAGGAGTTTCTATCTTTGAGACCTCGGTCGGTGGCTTGGGAGGGTGCCCCTTCACACCGGGTGCCGCTGGAAATGTGGCGACAGAAGATGTTGTGTACCTCTGTGAGCAGATGGGAATTCAAACCAACGTCGATCTGCGTCTCATCTGTGAGGCGGCGAAGCTTGCAGAAATCATTATTGGCACCCCGCTTCCCGGTCGTGTATACAGGTCCAAGTAGAGCCTGTTTGCACGCTCAAGTTGCATAAAAGCCGCGGGTCACTCTGCCCCATGCAGAAAAGATCACGCGGTCAACTGGTAGCGGCGCGGAAGCAGTTGAAATTCCGGAGGCTGGTGGTTAGGTTGAAAGGGAAGATATGGATAACTTCTTCGTCCCCTACAGCGGCAAAAAACCAGCGTCTGTGTGCATTAACGGCCATAGGCTCGTCATCCTGGCCCAGGAGAAAGACATGCTTGAGGAAGACCTTGAGCTTATCGGGGCAGACTCGGTAAAGAGATTCAAGACGAAGCACTCTGAGCAGGAGCAGGAGCGTCTGTTCGGAAAGATAGCTCGACAGGCGGACGGTGGCATTGTGATAGCCCCTGAGGGTCTCGGTCTTCGAGACGTGCTCAAGAACCTTGAGAGCGAGCTACCTTGGCTCCAGTAGTAGCAACAGGCACCCGGCGAAGGGTCTTTCGTCTCGCCAGTGTGTTCATGCTTCTATTCGGGCTCGGCCTATGCTCCTGTTTTTGGGGACCGAAGAAGCGCCCAGCCGGGTTTCTAAATCTGGGACCGGTTGCTCAACTTGCGCAACGGGACGAAACCTTTTTCTCAGATCTCAAGGTCCTTTTGCGACGTGACGTCGGCGGTTTATATGCCATGAGCACGATGTGTACGTACGACCTGTCGCCGCTCATATTTTCGGAGAAAGACGGGAAGCTCCTGTGGAGATCTCAATACTCGGAAAGTGAATACAACCCGGATGGAAGCGTTGCACACGGTCCAACTCAGTACCCGTTGCCATTCTACAAGCTTGTGCTCGCCCCGGGCACAATAGGGGGGCCGGTAGATACGCTCTTTGTTGAAGTCGGGGTGGAGCGACCGGCGGCGTGGCGCTTACCCGTCCCCAACTAGACGTAATCCGCTCAGTAGAGCCGCTCTAGAGAGCTCTTGTGTTTCTCCCCAAAGCGCCTTTAAAGCAAGACCACTTGCTTTCCGGGGGCGGCAGGGGTTTTATCTCCCGTTATGACAAGCGATGCAGCACATGAGAGAGTTGCCAAGCAGCCTAGTGACGATGCCTTCGCGATTGCCGCCGCCTTGCTCCGTGGCGATCGGTTTCTTTTGCCGTGGGTCCTGCTTGCTCTTGGGCTACCCAGTGCAGCGCAGGTGTTTGTGTTCGATCTGCCAGAATGGTTTTTTGTCTCAGCAGTAGTCTTAGAACGCCTCTTGCAGCTAGCGGTGCTCTTCACGGTAACGCGACGCTGGAGGCACCGACTTGGACAGCCTGGGAACCGAGGTGGAAAAGCAGCTAGGGCGTTCCTGAGGACCCTCGTTTTTGGAACCGTGCTTTGGTTGTTGTGCGTGGCACCGCTTATTGCTTCAACCCTTCAACCGCAGTCATCTCTCATCCTGCTTGCGGCTTTTCTTTTTGTTTTCGGACTCGTATGGAGCCTTCGACACTACTTTTACTTTGTGCCGACCGCACTACTCGGACTCGACTTGCGAGACTCGGTAAGTAAGTCTTTAGAGTTAACAAAAGCAACTCCTCGGGCTGCTCTACGGTCGGCTCTGGCGCCCCTTGGCGTTACACTGCTACTCATCAACCTGTGCTCAGTGCCGTACCCAGATGGAAGATCGGTACTTTGGTCGTCGCTGAGCGCCTTCTGCCAATCAACCTTCTGGTTGCTCAGCACCTATTCCGCGCTCGCCTTTTCATTGACGATGCTGGACGACGCAGATTGGCGTGCGGCGGGCCTCGATCCTTACCGCACGGAGCGACTGGAGACGCTGAAAGTCCAAGGCCGCGGAAAGCTCGCTGATCTGTTTACGGCTCGAACAGGAATCCAGGCGATTGTCCTGGCTTTGCTACTCTTTATCAGCAACTCTCTTCGCGATTTTAACGAACCACCCGCGGCTACTGTTTCGGTACAGCGAGTAGAGTATGGCGACAATACCATAGTGGTCTCCGTCCAAGTCTCCGACCCTCACTACGCATTACGTGGATTCCTCCCTGTGATGTTCTCGGTAGCTACGCGAGACGGGACTCAGTTTTCGCGGCAGCCACCGATCATCAAAGAAGAAGCTCAGCCAGAGGGGCGTGCTCAACATGTCGTAGGCCCAACAACAGAACTCTCTCTCAATCTGGAGTTCGTCACCAACCGCAGCGCCGAGACTCTTAAGACTCAGGCCGACCTCTGGCTTTGGTACAAAGGCACGCCGATGACTCGCCTGGGCGATGCTGGGCCATCGGCGGCGACTGGCACCTTAGCTGTAGAAGTCTCGCCGACTCCTCTGACAGTGGCGCCGTAGCTCGTTAGCAGCAGCCGCACCCCGCATGGTGGGTAGGCATAACAGCACGAGAAAAGAGGGGGTTAGCCAGTATCGACGTAGCCAGCGGCAGCCATAGGCCGCAAAGGCGCCGGATTTCCTCAGGAAGATGTTCACTCTGTCCGATACTACAGGCAGTTAGGGGGAGAGAGAGGTGCGTTCTTGCCTCTCGGCATCGCTTACATGGACCTCATATTTTACCTCGGTAACAACGATCAGAAATTGCCGCGATTTCTGGAGCGCTTGGGGTATGCCGTGCTCGGTGCAACCAACAACGTTGCGCTGCCCGATTTAATTTCCCGTACCAACGTCGATTTAATACTGATCGATGGCCGAGTGCTCGGCGATGTGCCCGACATGTGCGCATTTTTCAGGTCCCAGGAGAACACGAGGGGGATACCAATTGTGTGTATCTCTCCGGAGAATAGCTCTGAGCTGTACGAGCCGGATATAATCGATAAAGTGGAGATCGTTCAGGCGCCGTTCTCGGTTGGAACTCTCGCCGGTCGCATCGCAACCCAGCTCAGGATGCGCAAGCAGGCCGGAGGAGACGAGCTGCAGGGAACGCTTGCCGAGATCAATGCTGCTCTCCGGGATCACAACGAGCGTTTCCGGAAAGAGCTTGAAGAAGCTCGAGCGATTCAACAGAGCCTCTTGCCACGCGCATTGCCATCCGACGAGCGCTACCAGCTGGCAGTTTCGTATCAGCCGCTTGAAGAGGTTGGTGGAGATTGGTACTTCGCCAGCGTTGATTCGGACGGAAAGCTGTCACTCCAGGTCGCGGACGTCTCTGGTCACGGTTTGTCGGCGGCTTTCATCGCGAGTATGACGAAGTTGGCGATGACGGCAGCAGATAAAATGCGGCCCGATGAGCTACTCAAGCAGATGAATCGGTTCCTTGGACCACAGATCCCCTCGGGTAGATTCGTAACGTTGGGCGGCTGCCTCTACCATCCATCGAGCGGTAAGGTGCAATGGTCCAGGGCAGGGCACCCGCCAGCACTAGTGTTGTCCCGACAGCAGGGGGCCGTCCGGCAGCTCAAAGGCCAGGGCTTTCCGATCGGTTTCGATGAATCAGGGCGCTTCACTCTCGAAGAGGACAGCCTAGCACCCGGAGACGCACTGCTGCTCTTTACGGATGGCATCAGTGAGGCTCAGAATCGTGCAATGTCACCGTACGGATTTGAGAGATTAGCTGCGGCCCTGAGTCGCACCACGCCAGAGAGCACCGCCTCACAGATGCTTGGCGCAATTCTCGATGATTTTAACTCGTTTCGTCAGGACCGACTTCTGCGTGACGATGTTACCCTTCTCATCGTAAAACGGCTGCGATAGCACTCCGGCTTCATGCTGGTAGCTTGTGAGGAGCTATCCGCAGAGTCGCGACCGAGTCGGGGGTGATGCTTCAGACGGCAAAAACCACCCCTCATCTGCCTTTCCTCTCGCAATTTTCCCGGCTATCGTCAGTAGCATGCCAGAGCTTCATCCCCCCTTGAGCGGTATGCCGTTAGCGTTCACCCTGCTGTTGTGCTGCGTAGAGGGCCTTTGCTGGGCTCCCGCCGTTGCCCGGTGCGGCTCAGTCGCTCGGCTTCTTCTGGTTCCAGCGGTTGTCGTCAGCAGTATTGCGGCATTCCTTTCAGGATACCAAGCGAGTAGTTCGATGGGTGAAGTGTCTGAGTTGGCTGAATCTGCCCTGGGTGTGCACCATGCGGTTGGCCGCTTCGTGCTCATAAACGCCGTACTCCTCGGCGCCTTTGCGTGGATAGCGTCTGTCGCACGCCGGCACCAGCCACTCTTCAGGGCACTGTACCTGCTCGTGCTCATCCTGCAGCTTGCTCTCGTCGTTTGGGTAGGAACCCTTGGAGGGGAACTCGTCTTCTCTCACCGAATTGGCGTCCGGGGCAGCTGAAGCTCGTCGACGGAGAGCCTTACTTGGGTCTGGAGGCACCCGGAATCCAGAGAAATTCAGATGCGCCAGCGATCTGTGCTGCTGCACGGCTCATTACAAAGAGTAGGTCGCTGAGACGATTCACGTAGTGAATGAGTGGTTCCGATAATGGCTCTACGTCGTTGAGCGACACGATAGCCCTTTCGGCACGTCTACACACAGCACGCGCCAGATGCAGATGCGCATTCAGTGGTGTGCCACCCGGGAGGACGAACGATTTGAGATCAGGCAACGACTCGTTGAGTTCGTCTATCCAGCGCTCCAGCCGTTCAACGTGAGTGACCTCCGTCTTAAGCATTCCTTGCCAGCTACTTCCGTGAGGCGTGGCAAGCTCGGAACCGAGGTCGAAGAGCTCGTTTTGTATGAGAGTGAGTTTGTCTCGAATGCCGGCCTCAGGTTCCCCTGTGGCAAGAGTCACGCAAATACCTATGAGGCAATTGAGCTCATCGATATCGCCGTAGGCCTCTACTCTCGGGGAGTTTTTACGCGTGCGAGCTCCACCTACCAGACCCGTCGAGCCATCGTCGCCAGTGCGTGTGTAAATTCGGTTGAGAGTTACCATACGTCTATACTCGATACGCAGACACGTTACCTGTTCGTCACTTCTGGCCCAGAAGGGCGTCGAGATCGTTCAGCCGGCGACCCTGGGGAGCTTCTTCCGCCGCCCCCGCGCCGCGATCTAGAGCTTCCTGATCTGTAGCTGGATCGCTCGGAGCGGAGGTTAGGATGTGGCAGCCTGCGTAGGGGGACAGCAGCACCACGGCAAGAGCGGTCAAAACCAGCCAAGAGATCGGTGGGATAGAACGAGAGCTCAAAAAAACTCCAACCTTAAAGGAGGCCGCGACCGTTTCCTAAACCCGTTCATCGTAGCCTTTTCGACACGGCCCGCACAGTAAGAAACAGGGCTCAATGTGAGACGCCCCTCTTTAATTATCTCATAAAGATCAATAGGTAACATAAGAACCTCAAAAACCCCCCGGAGATCAACTTTTATTCCACCTCTGGGCCGAGCGCAGAGGTGCTGGGGCATCAAAAAGAGAGGGGAAGTGTTGAGTAACGCCAGGCTTCTGCCGAGTGGTTAGATCGAGGCTTCAGGGGACTGGTTGGCTGGTCGTCTGGTGTCCTCGGAGGTGCGCTCGGCGTTGCGCCGGCGAGTGGACCTCAACGGGAGGGAAGCATTGCGTATGCTACGAGGTCAAATGCAGGGAGAGTCCCGGCGGTCTTTCCGATCACCGAAGAGCTCTCTAGAAGCTTCTTGCTTCACCGACTGCGGCTGCGAAAGAACGCTGAACGAGGATCGCGTCGAGACCATCCGCGATGGGAGCGCCATAACTTGGCTCTTGTGCGACGGGATGGGCGGGGCAGCGGGTGGAGAGTTTGCAGCTCAGCTCGCAGTAGACGCGGTATCACGCTCCATTCAGCAATCATCTGAGAGTGCCCCTAACATCGATGTGCTTGGCGCGGCATTTCGGGAAGCAAATCGAATCATACTTCTGCGGCGCAAAAATCCGGAGTTCCAGGGGATGGGTACAACCGCTGTGGCGATGCGCTTTGATGGCAGGGAAGCAGTCATCTCTAGCATCGGAGATTCGCGCGCCTACCTGGTGCGAGATGGAGCCGTTCAGCAGCTAACGGTCGATGACACGTTTGTCCAGACACTCGTTGACGATGGGAAGCTGCGGGCTGAAGAAGCACTGAGCCATCCCGAAGCGCATGTGCTCACTCGTTGTCTCGGTTCTGAGCCAAGCCCAAACGTGCACTCGCAGCGGCTCTGGCTCTGGCCAGCTGATGCTGATGGAGAGGGCGATGTGGTCGTTCTGTGCTCTGACGGGCTCTACAGTTTAGTTCCGGACATAGAGATTGGAAGCATCGCGTCAGGCCTTTCGCCTCAAGATGCGGGAGCAAAGCTCATTGAGCTTGCCCGCGAGCGGGGTGGATTCGACAACATCTCTGTCGCGGTCATTAGGATGCCCGGAGTGCTCCGTACCTCTCAGCCGTCTGAGGATTCTAAGGTCACGGTAGTTAGCGAACAGCGTGTGGGATCTCCAACCGGAACGGGCGTTTTTAAGCATTTCGTGTTTCTGGCAATCATGACGGTCCTTGCGGCGGGAGCAACGATCGCTGGTGCGTTGGCTTTTCAATTTTTGCGATGAGAGAGGACGATGGAAGACAGTAGTAGCAAATTGCCTCGTGGTTCTACCCCGCGCGTTCGCGAGGGGAGCGCAAACCGGGCTAAGAACCATACGGTCATTCTCGATTCAAACCTCACCGGAGGTATGCGTGCTCGTTTGGGCGGAGAATCTCAGGGTAGCCGGATTGGCGGCTTGGAGGCCCCTGTTCAGGCTGATGAAGCTCACTGGGAGACCCCGCGAGTTAGTAGCGATATGGGAGTGAGAAAAGCCCCAGTTGCTCCGGTGGCAGAGGTAGTTGAGCCGGGAGATGAAGAGGTTGCCACTGGTCAATCCGTGTATGCGGACGGAGAACTTTCTGAAGTGTCAGAAGCCGAAGCAATTGAGTCGGTGCCGCACGATACTGACGTGATAGAAGGCGGGGGAAAGCCTCCAATGTGGGATCCGCTTGGGCTCTTCGCCAGCTCAGGAGACATTGTGACCGAACACCGTGCGATCCCAGAACCAGCACCGTTTACCCCCGACCCGGCACCGGAGTTTGTTCATGTCCCAGAGGAACATATGCTGACAGAAGCTGCAGTTGGAGCCGAAGAGGTATACTGGAAGTCCTGCACACAGCTGGTGGGATTCCTCGTTTCGTTCGACTATGAGCCAGCAGGGTCGTACCTGGAGCTGAGAACTGGGCGACTCATTGTTTCAGCCCAGCCAGATCCGGCAAGCAATTGTCTCGTTTTGAATCACGAAAGTGTTTCGCCTTCGCATGCGGTCATGCGCGTTGCCGCTGGCGGTTCGATTCAGGTGCTCGACCAGCTCTCAGAGAGTGGCACCCGTATACGCAAGTTCGACACAGGAGAGGAGATTCTACTGTCTGGCGAGAAAGCGGTGTTGAGCCATGGCGATATCGTAAGCTTCGGGGATCGTAATTTTCATGTCTGTCTCGTGATGGGTAATTCCTCACAAGGGTAGCGAGAGGAGCGTCTGCTAAGTGACCATGACCGACGAGCATATCATTAGCCTCCAGCCGGGTACCGTGATTGGGGGTAAGTACGAGGTCGTCAAGTGCCTCGGCTCCGGTAGCATGGGGTTGGTGTACGCCTGCCGGCATCGGGAGCTGCAGGGGCAGATGGTAGCGGCGAAAGTGCTCTTCCCTGAGGTCGCACAGGATCGGGTCGCTTCAGCTCGATTCCGCAATGAGATCCTTGCCTCTTACGGTGTTTCCCATCCGAACGTGGTGCGAGCGTACGAGTATCTCCGCGACGGGGATCTCGTCGCATACACGATGGAGTTCGTTGGAGGAGGCGACCTCGCGGAACGACTCGGTCACCCAGAGCGGATGCCAATCGCTGAAATTATCCGCGTCTTGAGTCAGATGGCGGCAGGTGTGCAAGCTATTCACGATGCCGGTATCGTGCACCGAGACCTTAAGCCAGAGAACATTCTCTTGACCAACGAGGGGAATGTAAAGATTGCGGACTTCGGAATCGCAAGAAATCGCCACGGCCCGAAGCTCACTGAGCATGGAGGAGTTGTCGGAACGATCGACTACGTGGCGCCTGAGTACATGCTGCGCTCGCAAGTCGATTGGAGATCAGACATCTATGCGATTGGGATCCTTGCGTACGAGATGGTGACGGGTGAGTCCCCGTTCCGCGGCGATAGCGTTTACGCGACGATGACCAAGCGTCTGAAGACCGATCCAGAGTCCCCCAGCAAGCTGCGGCCAGAGTGTCCAGCGGGCCTGGATACAATCATCCTCAAAGCGATGCAGCGGGAGCCCGAAAGTCGCTACCAAGCAGGAATGGACATGTTTTTTGATCTGCAGAAGCTAGCGTCGGACTTAGGACTGCGCTCTGCAATCACTGGCGGCTTGTTTTTGCCGAACCAGGGAGCTGGGCAAGGGACCCCGTACGTTGGCCCTTCTCTCAGCGATGGGCCTTCGGACGCTCCTGCTGATGCAGCTCCGCCGACAGGGGGGCGACAGACGAATATCGCGGTGTCGGCGGGACCTATCGGTGATACGCAAGTCACGTCAGGGGCCATGCTCGGTCGCGGCGGCGGCACGCGGGTGCGGAGTGGCACGGACGGAGACCAGGTGATTGAGAAGGCAAACACCCAAGTTCTTGACGCGTCGTACGTCGGCCAAGCACTTGAGTCTCAGAATCGATCAACTGGTTCGACGAAGCCGGGTGGAGCGCGAGTAGAGCCAGCCCCAGATGTTGTGTCTGACGATTGGGGGAGCACGCCGAGAGCGGGGCAACGCAAAGGGCCGGCCCCCGGCCAGTTCGCAGCTCTGTCTAAAAAGTACGCCGAGCCAGAGGTGTCAAAGCGCACGATGGTCGGTGATGCGATTGCCATGGGTGGTGCCGCGCTTGTGGGGATAGGTTTTGGTTTTGTGTTCCTGAAGCTTTTCGCTCCGGGGCTTTTGGAGAAGCTTTTTTAGCAACCCGTCATGAAACTTCTCATTGTTGATAGCTCAAACGAATCTCAGGCCTTCTGCGCTAGACGAGTAGAGTCGTTCAGTCGCAGTGACATGGAGATGCTCGATCTCAAGGTTAAGCTTGTTAACGAGCAGGAGTTCTCTGAGCGCGTCGTTGAGGCCGATGTTCTTGTCATTGGATCCGGTGTGGGCGAGCGAGCGATCGCCATCGCACGCCAGGCACAGGTTCTTGCACCCTGGATCCAGATCGTCATGTTTGTGAGCGATAGCTCCTACGGAGGTGGGGCGTTTCGGTCTGCCCATTCGGTTGGTGTTCGAAAAGTATTTCCGGATAGTGCCAGCCCACTCGACTTCTTACAGGAGCTCGTTGCAATCCACTCAGACTTCCGAAAGGAAGGGCGGACTCACGAGGGACGAGTCGTGGCGGTAGTGCAGGCGAAAGGCGGAGTGGGAGCCACGTCTGCTACGGCTGCTCTTGCGGAGGTTTGCAGTGTCTACAACCGCCGCACTATGCTGTGGGACCTTGACGTCGAGACGCATGACCTAAGTCGTTCCCTGACGGTAACCGGAGCTGAGGCGAAGGTAATCAGCGCTTGGGTGAACGGCAGCAGAGAAATAGATCGCGAGTCGATGCGAGATGCGCTCGTTCCGATCTCGAGTGAGGTTTCTGTGTTGATGGCTCCGGATAAATTCGCGGAGTCAATTGACCTCGTATGTCACGCCGATGGTATCGGGATTGCGCAACGCATCCTCGAACTCTCTCGAGTGCTCTTCGATGTCATCTTGATCGATACCTGCGGCAGGCTGGGGCCAGCTACCGGTGCACTCATCCGAAGCGCGGATGTAGTGCTTGTGGTAATCGACGACACGATTTTAGGTCTAACGGCCGTCGATCTTTATCTCAACTTTATCAAGAATCTGGTGGGTAGCCCCGACCGACTCTGCTTCCTCGTAAACCCTTGCTCGAACGCACTGATGACGGTGCAGCAGATTGCGGCTGAGCTGGAGCCCGCTCATCGGCTCGGGGCAGCGCCCTGGAGGTTGCCCGCCCTCCCGTTTGAGACGAAGGCAGCCCTTTGGGCAGGTAGTAGTCAAACGCTGTACAGCATGGGTAGCAAGTCCATGCGCCAAACGCTCGACAAGGTCGCCCGAGAACTAGGATTGATAGGGGTCGAGGATACCACCGCTCTGCTGCCAGGCGCTCCTGATGGATCGGGGCGCCCCCTGCGACCCCGCGCCAACACCACATCAAGCTGGCTCTCTCGCATGTTCGGGAGGAAGGGCGAGGCCTCGACCCGCTGAGTATGAGAGCGGTAGCGACCGCAGTTAGAGCTCCGTCAAATGATGCCGTGGTCGAGCGCAAGTGTCTGCGCTAAATGGTTTTTCACCCCTCGGACTCGGTTTGTGTCTGTTATTCTGGCGAGATGCGAAAAAATCGGCTTCGAAGCCCGTAGGGTCGGATGGTAGAATAAAAAGGCTCTTGTGAGGTTGCACCTGGCGCGATTACGCTGGGGTGGCTCGCGGGTCCTGCCGGTTCCTACGGCAGGAGTGTTGGAAAGCCCCAATGTGTTCCAACCAGCTCTCTTAGGATTGCCTTCGGGCAGCTAACGGGTAACTTAGAACGATAGGGTTGTTATGAAAAAGGATGAGATGGTTAAGAATGACGCACGCTCTGAGCGTGGAGCATCGATGGTGGAGTACGCGCTACTCGTTTCGCTGATCGCGGTTGTTGCCATCGCGGCAGTTACCACGCTGGGGACTTCAATCACCGGAAAGTTCAGCTCGGCTTCCAGCGCCATTACGGGTGCTAACTAGTAATCTGTTACTTGCCCGCGCAAGCTCCGGTTGGTGGCAGTTGCTCGCCATTCAAGCCTTGTGCTGCGCTGCTGAACCAGGAGGGGGCTTTCGCGTTGCGAAGGCCCCCTTTCTGCGTCGTAGGTTATGACAACACCCCGCGAGTTCATAAATTTTGAAAACAGAACACCTCTGAGGGCCATGCCCACTAGCAATTCTCGTCCGCTAAAAAGTCAGAAAGGCAATTCCCCCGTCACAACCCTCGTGTTGTTGGCCCTGCTCTTCTTGTGCCTCGGCATCGTGGTCTTCTACGTCATCGGCAAAACATCGAGCTCCGGACCACAGCAAACAGCCCAGTCCATCCCGCAGCCTGTCACAGAGACGCTCGACGTGCTTGTTCCGATCCAGAAAATCGATACCGGTATGCAGCTTGATCCGAGCATGTTTCGGAAAGAGACCCGAGCGATAGTAGGAGGAAGCGCAAATATCGTGACAAGCTTTGACCAGCTCCGCTCAGCGTACGCAGCTTCTTTTATCGCCGCGGGAGAGCCTGTGATGCTCGATTACATTACCTCCAACCCGCCGCTCAACCAGATTCAGGCGAAAATCCCAGATGGATTTCGCGCAGTGACTATGTCTGTTGATTCCACCACCAGCGTGGAGGGATGGGCGCGAGCTGGCGCAAAAGTAGACGTGATGCTCTCTCCAACTCGAGTTCAGAAGCCAACGCTTACAGTCATTGTCCAGAATGCGAAGGTTCTATCGGCTTCTCGTAGTACCTCAGGAGAGCCAGGTGCCTCTCCCTCAGATCCGAAAGCGCAGACAACAGTCACCCTGATGGTTACCGGAGACGATGCCGCTAAGATTCAGCTCGCCGCTAAAGCGGGGACGCTGAGCCTCGCCTTGCGCGGAGACGAAGACACCGTGGAGTCGCCCCAGAACACCACCATCGGAATAGAGACGATTCTCGGAGTCGGCACAAAGCAACCGACGCAGCAGGTACAGACTGAGGGGAAGGTAACGGTTGGAGGTCGAGACTACTTCATCGTGGCCGGAAAGCTTCTGTCTCCCGAAGAGGTGGCGGCTCTCAACGGTAAGCCGCAGTGAGGGACCACTAGAACGGTATTAGTGAACTGAGGCGCTCCCCGTCGCTTTTCGGTGGGACAGCCATTTGTAGCAGACGCCCGCTCATTAGGACCACTAAGCACCTGTAATTACAACAGCTATAGCTATCGGCGTTAACCCTGCTGGCTCGATAGCTCAACAGACCCATCACTAGAGACGTCGTTAGTACCTGGAATTACGACACAATGCCTAAGCAAAACTTTATCGACAGCCGAACATACCATTAGGGGACCGATGCACTCGGGGGCCGAAACTAGGTGCCCGCTAGGTTTTTCTGAAGGGATTGCGTGCGCTGCTTCTTGCAACGAGGCAGGCACTGGAGAGCAAGGTTATGTCAGGCTCAAAAAAAGATACCAAAGACGACCTGCTTGGGCTCTTCTCGACCCGAGCATCGCACGGGCGCAGCTCAGGTTCGGAGGGCTCGGGTCCAGCACGCGGCAGCAGTCCTTCAGATAAGCCCGCAACCGACCAAGCCAAGGCCACCGCCCCAGCAGAAAGCGCAGCGCCACAGCCCGCTCAACAGCCAGCTAAACCTGCTGCGACGAAAACCCAGGAGATGTCTGCAGCAGCATCGACAGTCATGCGCGAGGCCCGCCGCGAGCTCGGAAGTGACCTTACTCTCCAGCAGCAGATGACGACTGTTGCTGCGACCGAGCAGGTTATCGCTCAGGCAGTTGACCGAGTCATCCGCAAGCGTGGCGAAGCGCTCGACGATATCGAGCGCGTGAATATCATCATTCACCTCCAGAAAGACCTGGTGGGGTGGGGTGTTCTGCAGCCCCTTATGGACAACCGGGATGTAACTGACATCCATGTCTACGACTACAAGACGGTCGTGCTGCAGCGCGGTAAGATCAGTGAGACTACCGGCCTCAGTTGGCCGAATCAGCAAGCGTACGTAACCTTCATTGATCGGCTCCTGTTGCGGCTTGGCAAGTCACTCACGACACAGCAGCACACGGTCGATGCGTCGTTTCCGAACGGTGTGCGCCTCTGCGCGGTGCATGAGAGTGTGTGTGGCCAGCGTGGGCCACTACTGTGTATCCGAATTCCACGCATCAGCGAGGCAAGCCTTGAGAACATTATCGCCTACCAGGTTGCACCGCCCCTGATCGTGAACTACCTAGCCTCTCTGGTGCGCTGCGGACTCGCTACGATGATGGTGGCCGGGGAGACCGGAACAGGAAAGACAACCCTGATAAAGTGTCTCGCCACGCAGTTTGGCTCTAGTGAGTCGATCGTTGCGGTTGAGGACACCCCAGAGCTCAATTTCCAACACCCTTACTTTCGCTCGCTCGTGTCACGCCCCGCAAATTCCGAGGGAGCTGGCGAGGTAACGCTCCAGGAGCATATCAAGACAACACTCCGAATGACTCCAACACGAGTTATCCTTGGAGAGATGCGAACCCCGTTCGCGGCCGAGGCATTTCTGGAGAGCGCACAGACCGGCCACGTGGGTATGTCCACTATCCACGCGCGCAACGCCCGAGAGACGCTTGTGCGTCTTGAGAGCCTACTGGGCAGAGCTCAGAAGTCCGTCGCCATAGACATCATTCGGCAGCAGATAGCGCTCGCAGTGGACTGCGTCGTTTGGCTGATTCGCGAGAAGAGTACCGGCAGGCCTCGAATCGCCGAAGTGATAGAAGTAGGACATTTCGTTGAGGGCACAATACAGGTTCGCCCGATGTTCTCACTCATAAAGCAGGGGGCGAAGCCCTTGTGGCGCGTTGAATCGTGGTCGAGCAATTTTGATGAGCAGCTAAAGGCAGACGGAATTTTCCTCGGTGACTCACCACCGGAGATTACCTTCGCGCCGATTATTGGGGTAACGCTCAAGGGAGGATAACGCTGGCGTCATGGAACCGATGGCTGTGCTCGCCATAGTTGCTGGAGTGATCGCGGTGGTGCTCGCCGCAGCGCTCATCATGCGCCTCCCGATCTCTGGCAGAGCTGTCTCTCCGATGACTCTTCGCCGTCAGATGCGCTCGATAGTTGAGCTCCAGCGTGCGGAGGCGGGCCTAGAAAATGGAGAAGCTGCCGCCTCTATTACGAGTACGGCCCTGGAGCAAATAGCGGTCGAGAAAGTCTCTGATACGCAGCTCACAATCCGCAAGCGGTTAAAGTTCGCCGAGCTATCTCACATACCTCCGTACGCATTCAGCCTGGCCCAAATAATAGTCAGTTTGCTCGCGTTCCTCGTTACCCGACTGTACTTCGATACTATGTTGCAGGTCGTCTCGCTCTTTACAGGACCGCTGCTTCTGAACTGGCTTCTCAACCGCCGCATCAACAACCGCTTTATGAGGTTTGACAGCGACTTTCCGCAGTTTCTGCTCAGCTTTGTGGGAATGATAAAGACCGGCCTCAATGTGACGCAGGCCCTTCAGGCAGCTGCAAGCGGGCTAGAGGAAGGCTCGCTCGTGAAACGTGAAGTTGACCTGATGCTTGAACGTCTTCGGATGGGCGTTTCGGAGGAGCGATCCATCGGCTCTTTTGGAGAAGATATCTACCACCCTGAGATTGAGCTTTTCGTGCAGGCTCTAATCCTCAGCAAGCGGGTTGGCGGAAACCTCTCCGACACGCTCGATCGGCTCGCTCGACAGGTTCGGCGTCGTCAGTACTTTCGGCAGGCTGCGAACGCAGCGGTTGGACAACAGAGAGGCTCTATCTGGTTCATTCTTGGGGTGCTTGCTGCGCTTGAACTCTACATGTACTTCACGTGGCCGCAGTGTGTTGTTCTGACTTGGACACATCCGACGGGCCGCATGGTTGGTCAGGGTGGGGTGTGCGCCATTCTCCTCGGCATTTTCTGGGTCAGGCAGGTTACAAAGCTCAAGGTATAGGACCATGGACTCATCGCTTCTCGTTCCAGTCATTGCAGCGATCGTAGCGATAGTTACCGGGGGCTACCTGCTGTACCAACGTTACTCGGCGACGCAGCGAAGCTACCGGGGCCTGATGGCGGCTGAGCAGTACAGCCAGTCGATGGCTGAGCTTCGTCAGCGCATACAGAAGGACGAGAGTGGTGAGGAGCTAGATCGCCTTCGGAAGTCAGTGATCAAGGAAAAGAAAAAGGGAGGGGAGCCATCACTAGAGGAGAAGCTCTTCCGGGCCGGCATTTTTTCCAGCAAGCAGAAGTCCGACTTCAAACGCTTGCAGGTGATGGTTCCGATTATATCAGTGGTAGTCTTAGCTCTCCTCGGCAAGGGGCTCGGGGGGACGCAGCAGGTGCTGTTATTTGCATTGGTAGGTTTAATTCTTGGGCTCTATATTCCCTTCAAGGTCCTTGAGCGCCGAATCAATCGCCGCCAAGATGAGATCTTGTTCTACTTACCACTCGTAATCGAACAGGTATCGATCGGGGTTAGCAGCTCCCTCGATATCGGACCGTGCCTCATGCGGATCGTTCAGATGGCCGACGAGCGTGATACTCATAACCCCGTTACAGAGCTCCTTCGGTATGCGCAATTCCACATAAAGTCAGGTTCGAGCCTTGAAGAAGCACTAACCGAAGTAGGGCAGCTTCAGGGGCACAACGACCTTAAGCATGCCTTCCTGGCGCTCTCGCAGGTCGCCAAGCACGGTGGAGAGATCAGTAAGCAGCTTCAAGATTTGGCAGACAGCGTTTCGTCTCAGCGTGAGGCTCGCATTGAGGAGAAGATCAAAAAACTTGAGCTAGCAGCTACTGCTCCCGTGGCGCTGGTATTCTTCGGATACCTCGCCATACTCTTGATCGGGTTCGGACTTCAGATCGTAACGTCTATGTGATGTAGTGATGGCACAGGTGGTGAAAGGGGAGTCCGATTTAGCATGATGCAGGGCCGGTTGCGTTACTCAGATTTTGTGCTCATGGCGCTCGTGGTTGCCATCGCAGCTATGCTGATAGTGCCTCTGCCCACGCCGCTGCTCGACATCCTGCTGGTCGTAAACCTCTCTTTCTCCATCTTGCTGCTGCTTGTTGGCCTGTACGTCGCCAATTCCGCGGCCCTGTACACGTTTCCAACTATTCTTCTTCTCAGTACGCTCTTTCGCCTCGGACTCAACGTGGCATCGTCTCGACTGATTCTCAGCGAAGGAAACGCAGGCCAGGTCATCGAAGCCTTTGGAACGTTTCTCATCCGAGGCGAGATTCTCGTCGGTATTATTATCTTCTCGATCGTTACGGTGGTGAACTTTATCGTCATCTCGAAGGGCGCGATGCGCGTTTCGGAGGTGGCAGCAAGGTTCGCCCTCGATGCGCTTCCCGGAAAGCAGCTCGTGATTGATAACGATGTGAGAGCCGGGCTGCTTTCGGCGGAGGAGGCTCGGCGCAAGCGAGATGAGCTTCGGAGAGAGTCGCAGCTCTACGGCTCGATGGACGGAGCAATGAAGTTTGTGCAGGGCGACGCGATCGCCGGCCTCTTCATCATTCTGGTCAATATCTGTGGTGGCATGTTCATGGGCATTTCGTCGGGGCAGTCAGTTTCCGACGCAGTCCAGACCTACACGGTCCTGACGGTTGGTGATGGGCTCGTCACGCAGATTCCGAGTCTCCTGACATCCATCTGTGCCGGTATTATCGTGACTCGCGTCTCTTCGTCAGAGAACTCAAGTTTGAGCTCTGACCTGAGAGCGCAGCTGTTCGCCCAACCGGTAGTGCTGTTCGTGACTGCCGGCATCCTGGCGGTCTTCGGTGTGCTTCCGGGTATCCCCACGCTTCCTTTCATGGCGGTTGGTGTCGTCGCGGCAGGCGCAGGGCTGGTGTTGACGCGACGGCTTCGCAGTCAGGCGGGGATGGCGCTTCAGCAGACCGACTTCTCGCGTATGACGGGGTTGCCGCAGCCTCAGGGCTCTGGCTCAGAGCTCGATAGTGACGCAGAGAGCATAGAGGTGTCTCTCGACGCCGCGGTGCTCTTCCGTTCGTACCGTAATGCGGTGCCTCGATATGTGGCTTGGTGGACGCAGTTCCGTGCAGCGCTATTTGGAGATGTCGGCTTGTTGATGCCGAACGTCCGGGTAGTCACTGATGAACTCGGCGCGGCGTCCTCGTACCGCGTTACGCATGGTGGGGTAGAGATGTTCTCGGGTCGTGTGTTGCCAGATGCTCTCCTCGTTGAGATCTCCTCATCGCAGGCGCCAATGCTTGGCCTCAATGTCTTGCTGACTGAGGAGCATCCGGTTTCCGGTCACAAGATATTCTGGACGAGCAACTCCCCAAAAGTTCGCAAAATGCTCGATGCGGCATCGATTAAGAGCTACGACTTCTTCGAGTACATCGGACTCCGGATAGCTAGCTTCTGTCTCCAACATCCAGAGGAGTTCATCTCTGCGACAGACGTCCACTCGCTCTTGCGGCAAGTAGAGAAGCGGCATCCGGGACTGATCGGGGAGGGCTTCGGGCGTGAATTCGTATCTGTTCCAAAGCTAGCCGAGATTCTTCAGGAATTAATCAGGCAGGGGATCAGTGTTCGAGACTTCCGCGCGGTGGCTGAAGGAGTCGCTTCGTACTGCTCCACAAGCGGGGTCACTCTCGATAATGAGAGTACAGTAAATGCGTCAAGCGTCGTTGATCACATCCGCTCGGGCCGACGAAGGCAGGTGCTACGCCGGTTTATCGGTCCGGCAAAATCGCTGCGCGTCATTTCGCTGGCAGCCGAGGTCGAACAGGTGCTTGAGGAAGCGGAGCTCGGAGGGAAGTCGTTACCGCTCGCAGTCGAGCCTGAAACCTACGACGCCCTCTGTAACGGACTCCAAGCGGTTTTGAAGCCGACCCTCGAACTTGGCGTTGTTCCGGTCGCGATCCTGTGCTCAGAGGATACTAAAGCGAAGGTTCTTTCCGTCACTCGTGGCGCTGCTAAGAAGCTCTTCGTGCTTACCTTCGGTGAGTTAGACCCAGCAATTCGGGTTGAACAGATTGGCTTGTGGGGGCTGGTATCGCGGTAGTGATGCTGTCAAAAAGTCTTATCACCTTCATTCCGTTAAAGGCAGCGCTAGGGTTGTTCGCGTTCGGCGCCTTTCGCGCCGAAAACACGCTAGATATGGCTACTGCATCGTTCAAGGCTGCAACGTCGTTAGGTGGAAAAACTTTCTCAACGAGGCAGTAGTAGGGGGCGCACTAGGTGGACATCATGCAGTCAGAGAGTAGGCGCGCTGACCTGTCGGTTCCGATAGAAGAGCGGTTTACCCTAGAAGCTCGGTTGGCGTACTCGCTCTCCGGACAAACCTTCAAAGCAATCGACCGAGCGTCTCGTAGCAGCGTGGCTCTGTGGATTTCGCGGGGGCCGCTATCGCCTGAAGCAGTCGATCGGTTTCTACGCCGAGCCGATCAGCTCTGTGCCGTCCCGGGTCAGCCAGAGGTGATCGCTTTTGGGCTCGACCCTATGCGACATGGATGGATCTCGTTCCGACTCTTCTCAGGACGCCACATACTTGAGGGTCGAGTCGATCGACGGGAAGCCGAGCGCCGATGGCTTGGCTGCGTCCGAGCAGTTGAGCGGATGCATAAAGCCGGCGTCGCCTGTGGAGATGTTTGCCTCGAATCATTTCTTCTCACGAGTGGCGGAGAAGTTCGCTTTCTCGGCGGACTAGGAATTCTCACTTCCGGGTCTGAGCTCTTCACAGCAGCACCGCTCGAGGAGGCTCAAGAGCTTCATATGTACCTCGCGCCCGAGCAAATTGAGGAGCCATCTGGCGCGTTTAACACCGACGTCTTTGCGCTCGCGCGACTTTCATACCGCTTCTTCTCCGCAAAGCCACTTGTCGAAACAGCCCGTAGTGTGGAGCGCCGTGTTGACACGAATTTTCCTCCGCTCGACCGAGCCCCGAGTTGGTTCAATCCTGCGGTCCTCCCGATTCTTTCTTGCGCTGCCGAGGATCGACCGCAGACCGCGACAGCGCTGATGCAGGCGATACTCCGAGAGCGCTCTGAGGTCTTGGTCGGTGCGCCAAAAAAAGTGGCTTCTGTAGCCAGAGATGTCGAGTCAGAGAGTGTGGTGATCGATTTCAAGTCTGCCCCTCGGGGCAGGAGAACTGGAACGATCGTGTTGGTAACTCTCGCGGTGCTGATCGGCCTACTTGTGGGGCTCAGTGTTCTGCAGCCTGGCGGTCTCCAGCGATTCTTCGGCGCAGGTTCGACACCAGTAGCTCTACGGGGAGAGATTCAGGCGTTGGCCGCTTCTGACGATCCGATGGCTCACGAATCGTTGTTGCGATTCGCCGCGGAGGCGAGAGACGCAGGCGAGAGGAAGGAGATTCTCCAGATAGTTACTGCTAGATCTCGGCGACTCGGGTTAATTCGCTCCTCGGACCTTGTACGTGACTGGTCGGCTAGCCCAAACCCTTCAATGCTGGTGGCTGGCAATGCTCCGATTGCCCTGAAGATCCTCAATCCGTCGATCTCGGACAGCACTCGTGTAGAGCTACTGCAGCAGGGGTATCAGGGCGACAGGTTGGGTACCGCACAGCTAGCTGCGGCGCTGGGGCTGGATCTTCAGAGGGTAGATCTATTCCGCCCGCTGTATTCGAACGCAGCCAAAGAGGTTGGCAGAGCTCCGGAGCCGATTGAGCAGTCGACAATCGCCATCATGGCGGCTGTTCCCCAAATTCGTTCGTTGTACCTCTCGGAACTGCTTGAGGCGAAGGAACTAAGCCCGGCTGATACTCAGTGGTTGCTGGAGCGGCTTCGCGAGCAGGGAGAAGCCAACGTGAGGCCGGTGGTTGCGCTCGGGCTCCGTAACGGGACATTCGTGGGGCCTCGAAAGGTTTTCGCCGAAGCTCTAGCGGCTCCGAGTGCGCTCTCCACCCGAGACCGTATCGTGTTCTTTGCCTGCCTCGTAAGCGAGCCATCGAGAGCCGGCGCAGCGGCTCTTGTCTCATCGTACAATCCGTACACCGCACGCGCGCTGCTTGCCCTCCTGTGGTTAGCGAACGATCCGGATATTCGAGCGATGGCTATGGATGGCCTTTTCGCTAAGCCCTTAGGCGATCCAACTCTTCAGCGAGTTGTTGATTTTGTGAAGTCGCGGAAGCCAGAGGAGCGGGACCGATACTCAAAAGTGCTCGCCGCAGCAGGTTTAAGTGACCTCTTAACGGACTCGGAATTCTCCTCTGGGTTTGCCATCCTTCAACAAGGTTCGCCCGAGCCTGAGTTGCTGTCAGTCTTACTCCAGCGAGCTCCTGCGCGCTTGGTTTTTGAGGTTCTGACAGCTTCCGGGAACAGCCTGCAGGCAAACGTGTATCTTGACCTGCTCAAGCATCCGTCCAAGGATGTCCGGCTAGAGGCGCTCAAGAGGCTGCACAGCTTCAATGATGCGACGATGTACGCGCTGCTGCGGCAGATGTATGACGATGAGCGCGATGAGGACGTGCGGCAAGAGTACCGCGCCTTCCTGGGATCGTAGTGAGGTGACGCGTGAATAACATGATTCGGAGTTTCGTTTGCTGCCTTGGGATCTTGGCTGTGGGCGCGCTCGCCTCGGGATGCGCAGCCGTCTCTCCCGCCGCCGAGGCGATGGTTGGGAAAGAGGCGCCAACGGGGCGCTTGATGCTGCTCAGTGGCGACGATGTGGCGATACGGCCGGACGATGGCCGGATGAAGGTCATGCTCTTCTGGGCTACGTGGTGCCCGTACTCCAAGGATGCGATTGCTGACTTCGAGGAGCTAGCGCGTCGCTATCAGGCCCGGAGAGATGTGGCCTTCTACGCGGTCAGCATTGATCGAAATGACGAGCTCTACATCCTCGAGGAGCGCATCCAGGAGCAGAACCTGCGCACCGTGCAGCACGTCTTCTCTGGCAACGACGTGCAAGACGAGGCGTTCCTGGCGTTGCACGGCAACACGATACCGTACGCCGTGGTCGTGGATGGAGATGGAGTGGTCCGCTTCGTCGACATCGGCGTGTCGGGCTTGAGCTCGTACCTAAGGCGCAACATCGGAAGGTGAGTACGGCTTGAGGGGGCGTGTCGCGGGCTGTTTCTTCGTAGATCTTTTTTCACAAAGAGCGCGGCGAGGGCAGAGAGAGAGATTTGGAAAGCGCCGGAGCCTGTCCTGCATACGATATGCAAAAGTTACCGTAGATGTTTTGGCACGAGGCGCCCACGCTGTGGTTATCGCGCAGGAGCGGGGATGATGATGGGGGAGGTTAGTGCAGGTGCAAGAGAAGGAGAGAGATTAGGATGAGGAGAGGGCTAGGTGGCGCGAGAGCTGTTGCCTGGCACCGTGTGCGACACCGATGGCCGGGTGTTGCTCAAGACGAAGTAGCTCTGCGGGAGGGGGGACTTGAACCCCCAAACCTTGCGGCACCAGATCCTAAGTCTGGCGTGTCTGCCAATTCCACCACCCCCGCATAAGGGTAAAAACCAGTTATAACAAGTGGTTAAGCGATTGCCGGGCGTTTGCTCCCCGCGGCGGAGGAGAATCCGGTCAGCTTTATAAACCGGCGCGGAGCATATATAATCGTCCCTGCGGTTGCAATCGTAAGTGCAGCCTCAGTAAGGTATAACTTCAAGTTTTGTCCAGGGGTTGCGCGTTCTCCTATCGCCTAAGCTTTGCTTCTGAGGAAGCCGGTTTAGTGGTTGTGTCCTGCCAGTCCCGTTCAGAAGAAGTGCACACGGAGTAAAGATGGATTTCCAAAGTTCAGTTCAAGATATCGACGAGATCACGAAGCAGCTCACAGTCACCGTTCCGAAGGAGCGTGTGCAGAAGGAGTACGAGAGCTCGGTTCAGCAAGTTGGTCGTTCGGCGAAGGTAAACGGCTTCCGGCAAGGGAAAGTTCCGCGCCACATGGTTGAGAAGCTGATGGGCGATCGCATCCGTTTCGATGTCACGAACCGTCTCATCAACGAAGCGCTGCGTGGCGCGTTCGAGCAGCACAAGCTTGAAGTTGTCGGCCAGCCGGAGATCGACCTCAAGGACATGGAGCCTGCAAAAGCGCTCGAATTTACGGCCAAAGTTGAGCTGTACCCGCAGCCGAGCGTGTCGAACTACCTCAACCGTAAGGTAAGCGTCGCAAAGCGTGTCGTGTCGGATAAGGACGTTGAGCAGTCCCTTGAGCGGTTGCGCGAGTCGAAGGCAGAGCTTAAGCCGATCGAGGATCGCAAGCAGGCGCAGAAGGGAGACGTTGTGGCGCTCTCTGTTGCCGTCCAGGTTGAAGATGGCGAGTTCTCCCGCGGCGAGCCGTTTGTTGACGAGCTCGGCTCTGGCCGCCTCTCGCTTGAAGTCGAGGAGCAGCTGGTTGGCATGAACGTCAACGAGTCGAAGGACGTAACGATCACCGCCGGCGAGGACCACCAGAACCCCGAGCTACGCGGCAAGAAGGTCACTTACCGCGGGACGCTGCACGGGCTCTTTACCAAGAATCTGCCTGTTCTCGACGATGCCTTTGTAAAGGCGCTTGGCTTCGGGGTTGAGACCGTCGAGGCGCTAAAAGAAAAGGTGTCTGAGCAGCTAAAACAGAACGCGGAAGAGGAGATGAAGTCTGAGTCCCAAAGCGCACTTCTCGACCTGCTGGTCAAGGAGCACACCTTCAAGGTCCCGTCTGCCATGGTGGACGATGAAATCCGCGGAATCGTTGCCCGTTACGGGTTTGCCGGAAAGGGCGCCAATCCTGATTCCATAGACGTAAATCCCTTCAGAGCTCAGTTTGAGGATTTTGCTTTGAATAGGATCCGCTGTGCGATTATCATCGACCGAATCGGGGCAGCCGAGGAGATTAAGGTTGAGGATGCTGACCGGGAGCAGATGATTCAGCGAGTAGCTGAGCAGAATGGCTCGACGGTTGAGGCAACCAGGAAGACCCTCCTCGACAAGTCTCGGATTATGTCGTTCCTCCTTGAGGTGCGCAGGACTAAGATCCTCGACCACCTGATGGGCAAGACGACGGTCGAGTACACCGACGAGCCGGCGAAGAAGCAGAAGTAGAGCCCTGCCGCTCTGACAGCAGAGCGGCAGACTCAGCCGAAGGGAGAAAGACCTCGGTTGCCTCTCGTCCGCTGGGTTGGTACGGTCTACCGAAAGTCGGGCGCAGCCTGAGGCTGAGCCCGTGGGAAGAACGAACTAGGGGATTCTAATGGCTTACATTCCATTCGTCATCGAGCAAACCGGAAGGGGCGAGCGCTCGTACGATATCTACTCGCGCCTCCTCAAGGAGCGCATCATATTTCTCGGCACTGAAGTAAACGACGTCGTCGCCAACCTCATCATCGCCCAGCTGCTCTTCCTAGAGAGCGAAGACCCAGAGAAGGACATCTTCCTGTACATCAACAGCCCGGGTGGCGTGGTGACTGCTGGCATGGCGATCTACGACACCATGCAGTACATCCGTCCGGATGTGGCGACGGTGTGCGTAGGACAGGCTGCCAGCATGGGCGCCGTGCTGCTCGCCGGAGGAGCAAAAGGGAAGCGCTCAGCGCTCCCGCACTCACGCATCATGATTCATCAACCGCTCGGCGGATTCAGTGGACAGGCATCTGACGTAGAGATCCACGCGCGCGAGATGATCCGAATCAAGCAGGAGCTCACAGAGCTGCTCGCCCACCACACCGGGAAGCCGGTGAAGCAGGTTGCGGAGGATTCCGACCGCGACTTCTTTATGACGTCGGCGCAAGCGAAGGAGTACGGCTTGATTGATGATGTGTTCGAGCGACGTCACATTGAGTCCAAGTAGGGGATAGAAGCCATGAGCAAGTCCGGGGACAAGAGCAGGCACACCTTAGTATGTTCTTTCTGCAACCGTTCGCAGGAAGAGGTGCGAAAGCTCATCGCCGGACCCTCGGTGTACATCTGTGACGAGTGCATCGACCTCTGCAACGACATCATCGCTGAAGAGGTCGACACAGACAGCCCCGCCCCCACGCAATCAAAGCTTCCTAAGCCCAAAGACATCCGCAACTTCCTCGACCAGTTCGTGGTCGGCCAGGACTTCGCCAAGAAGTCGCTTTCAGTAGCGGTGCATAACCACTACAAGCGGCTTGAGGCTAAGGCGCAGTCGGGCGAAGTTGAGATTGCGAAGTCGAATATTCTGCTCATCGGGCCAACCGGAACGGGCAAAACCCTGCTCGCACAGACCCTCGCCCGAATCCTCCAGGTGCCTTTCACAATCACGGACGCAACGACTCTCACAGAGGCTGGCTACGTCGGAGAGGACGTAGAGAACATTATCCTCAACCTCCTGCAGAACGCCGACTACGATGTTGAGAAGGCGCAGCGCGGAATCGTGTACATTGACGAGATCGACAAGATCTCTCGCAAAGCCGAGAACCCATCGATAACCCGCGACGTATCGGGAGAGGGCGTTCAGCAGGCGCTCCTCAAGATGCTCGAAGGCACCGTAGCGAGCGTTCCTCCGAAAGGTGGCCGGAAGCATCCGCAGCAGGAGTTCCTGCAAGTTGACACGAGCAGCATCCTGTTCGTGTGTGGCGGGGCATTTGTAGGTCTTGAAGATATCATCCGTCGCCGTGTAGGCGAGAAGAAGCTCGGTTTCGGAGCGCACAAGAAGAAAGATTTCGAGAGAGCCAAGAAGGAAGAGAAGAGATCGCTGCTAAGCCAGGTTCAGCCAGAGGACCTCCTCAAGTTTGGCCTTATCCCTGAGTTTATCGGCCGCCTCCCGATGATCGCCGTGCTCGACGACCTCGACGAGGGCGCTCTGGTCAAGATTCTGGTTGAGCCGAAGAACGCGCTCACCAAGCAGTACAAGAAGCTTTTCGAAATGGAGAACGTCCAGCTCCGCTTCACCGAAGGCGCGCTGATGGCTGTTGCCAAGCAGGCGATCGAGCGAAAGGCTGGCGCACGAGGCCTGCGCGCAATCCTTGAGTCGATTATGCTCGACGTCATGTACGAGGTCCCGTCTGACCCGGACATCAAGGAAGTGATTGTGTCTGAGGACACAGTCGTCAAGGGCGAGAAGCCGCTGGTCGTGTACCAGCACGCTGAGTCCGCCTAGCCGCCGTCAGCCCGCTTTCGCTGCATTTGTACCAAGATTGTACCGTCGCCCTGCGATTGCGATGGGTCCGCGCGGTCGCGTGACCCAGTGTAGCGTCGCATGTGGAAAAGCGCGGAAACTTCCTGCTCTCGCACACAATCTTCTTCCATGCGCGAGGCTACGAGCGAGCTCATGGCGCAGTGTGGGTGAGCCCGCTGAAGTGCCCGAAGTTACTTATTTTCTCGAAGCATCATTATTGTGATTTTCCTGGGGCTCGACTAGCATCATACGAATATGGGCGGTGGAGTCTGCGCCGTTCCAAGCAGTTGCCGTAGTAGTTGTAGCGGCAGGTTAATTCGGTTCTCTCCAGTAATCTTCGAGCGACCGAGCGCCGACAGGCACTCTCGCTGCTGAGGCTGGAAGGGAAGGTTCCAACAGCGCTTTTTAGACCACGAGAACTACATGAAATCAGCTCCGAACAACCCGATTCCTCTCCTCCCACTGAGAGAACTTGTTGTATTCCCGCAACAGGTAGTGCCGCTATTCGTCGGCCGCGAGAAGAGCGTCAAAGCGATTGAAGAGTCGCAGCGCGAGGGCAAGTACATCCTCCTCGCCGCACAGAAAGACGCCCGCACCAGCAATCCCGGGCCGAAAGACATCTACACAATCGGCACGCTGGGAGAGGTAGTGCAGCTTATCCGCCTCGCTGACGGCCCGATCAAGGTGCTCGTCGAAGGAAAAGTCCGCGCACGAATCAAGAAGTTCGTGCGAGAGGATGAGTTCATGCTCGTCGACGTAGAAGAGATTCTCCCGCCAGAGGAGGTCTCAACAGAGCTCAAGGCACTCATGCGCTCGGTCAACACGACCTTTGACAACTACGTCAAGCTCGGCAAGAAGGTAAATCCCGAGATGATCATGCAGGTGAACGCGATCGAGGATCCGTCGCGCCTCGCTGACGCCATCGTGGTCCAGCTCAACATTAAGCTTGAGGACAAGCAGGAGATCCTTGAGACGATCGATCCTCAGGAGCGGCTTGAGAAGATCCTCGGCCACATGAAGTCAGAGATTGAGATTCTCCAGGTAGAAAAGCGCATCCGCAGCCGCGTCAAGAAGCAGATGGAGAAGACGCAGAAGGAGTACTACCTCAACGAGCAGATGCGCGCGATCCAGAAGGAGCTCGGCGAGAAGGACGACTTCCGTAACGAGATCCAGGAGCTTGAGGACAAGTTCAAGGCGAAAGACATGCCTGAAGAGGCTCGCGAAAAGACCGAGAAGGAGATTCGCAAGCTGAAGATGATGTCACCAATGTCGGCTGAAGCGACCGTAGTTCGCAACTACGTCGACTGGATGCTGGCGCTGCCGTGGAACGAGGTGTCCAAGGAAGAGATCGACATGGAGAAGGCGCGCGAGGTTCTCGACGAGGACCACTACGGCCTTGAGAAGGTCAAGGAGCGCATCCTTGAGTACCTAGCCGTGCAGAAGCTAGTGGGCAAGATTCGCGGCCCGATCCTGTGCCTCGTTGGCCCTCCAGGCGTAGGAAAGACCTCGCTCGGCAAGAGCATCGCCAAGTCTACCGGGCGCAAGTTTGTGCGCGTGGCGCTCGGCGGCGTTCGCGACGAAGCGGAGATTCGCGGCCACCGCCGCACGTACATCGGCGCGCTCCCCGGAAAGATTATCCAGTCGCTAAAGAAAGCCGGAACAAGCAACCCAGTGTTCCTGCTGGACGAAGTCGACAAGATGTCGACCGACTTCCGCGGCGATCCGTCCTCGGCACTGCTTGAGGTGCTCGACCCAGAGCAGAATGACTCCTTTAATGACCACTACCTCGACTGCGATTACGACCTGTCGAAGGTGATGTTCATCACGACTGCGAACTCGCTCCACACGATTCCGCAGCCGCTCATGGACCGCATGGAGATCATCCGTCTCTCTGGCTACACCGAGCTTGAGAAGATTGCGATCTGCAAGAAGTACCTCCTCGACAAGCAGCTCCAGGAAAATGGCCTCTCCACAGAGAACGTGAAGGTGAGCGACGGGGTCTACTCTGAGATTATCAATCGGCACACGCGAGAGGCGGGTGTTCGTAACCTTGAGAGGATGATCGCGACGCTAGCCCGTAAGGCCGCGATTGAGGTCGTAGAGAAGGGCCCGAGCACGCTCGTCGATATTAACGTCGACAACCTTCCGCAGTTCCTCGGCCAGCCGAAGTTCCGCTACGGCAAGTCAGAGGAGCTCGACCAGGTTGGCCTCGCAACTGGATTGGCGTGGACCGACAAGGGCGGAGAGCTGCTCGTAATCGAGACAACGGTTCTGCCCGGCCGTGGCCGACTGCAGATCACCGGAAAGCTCGGGGACGTGATGCAGGAGTCAGCCAAGGCTGCTCTGAGCTACGTGCGCTCGCGCGCTGCGATGCTCGGTCTGCCGCGCTACTTCTACGACAAGGTAGACATCCACGTGCACGTTCCTGAAGGCGCTATTCCGAAGGACGGCCCGTCGGCTGGTATTACGATGGCAACATCGATGATCTCGGCCCTGACTGGCATCCCGATCGACAAGCACATCGCGATGACGGGCGAGATAACCCTGCGCGGGAACGTGCTCCCGATCGGCGGTCTCAAGGAGAAGGCCCTCGCAGCTCACCGCGGCGGAATCCGCCGAGTGATGTTGCCGAAGGAGAACGAGAACGACATCGAGGAGATCCCGGCTACCGTGCGCAACGAGCTTGAGCTCATCCCCGTTTCCCACGTGGATGAGGTGCTCTACGAGGCTCTGCGCTGTCGGAAGCCCGAGGATTTCTCTGCGTTGCT